>NZ_JAKSYG010000261.1 GCF_022829725.1 Methylobacterium sp. E-005
GGGGGAGAGGGGCTAGGAGGGTCGAATGTACGCGCTGTTCGCCGGGCTGATGTACTATCCCGAAGGCGGCTGGGGCGATCATCGGCTAACCACGCCGGATCTAAGTTCCGCGCAGGCCGAAGCGAAGAACGCCGAGCACTCCGGTAATCCGCAGTATGGCTACAGCGCTATTCAGCGCCTCGCTCGCCAAGGGGTGATCGAGAGGACCGGACTTGGCTGCTACAAGCTTGTCTCAAAAGAGAATGAGCCGTCCGACGTTCCCGCGTCGAACGGCTCAGATGCCGGGTCGGATGATGACGGGCGCCCGAGGGCGCTTCGTCTCGTCTGACCTATCCGTTCCACCCCGCGTCTGTCCGGCGCTAACAGAGGAGAACGTCATGGCCGACAACCATGCCCTCAGAAGAGGGCAACGGCTTCGGCCGGTGCGCTAACACCGGCCGAAGCCAGAACCATCACTTCAATTGCTATCCGGCTTGGACAGCTACCAAAAGCGACAGCCCCGCAGGCTCAGAGTCGCACTTTTGGTCGTCTCGTTCAAGCCGGTCCCCTTCAATTCGCCCCAACGGCGTTAAGGACCGACTATGCCCGAGTTTCCCTGTGACCATCTCACGGCCTACCACATCCTCTACGCCGTATTCGAACTCGGCTGGAGCCAGGGCAAGGCTTCCCATTACTTCTGTGCGAACGGCGGCACGGTCTCTAAGATCGTGCGCGGCCTTTCCCATCAGGGAGCGGCGCCTGTGCCGTTCTTGTCTGAGGCTGCGCCCGTCCCGGCGTAACTGATCCCGGCCGGCTCATCCGCAAGGGTGATGCCGGCCTCCTCAAACGCGCGCCGCATCGCCAGCATGTTGTTGGCGATCGGCGTGCGGATGCCGTTCTCAAACTGCCGGATCGTGCTCAGTCCAATATTGGCGCGCTTGGAGAGATCGGTCTGCGACCAATCCAACCATCCTCTAGCGGCTCGGCAGTGGGCGGGGCCGGATTTCCAGTGCTCACGAGGATTTCGCCTAGGTTTATTTATTTCCCTGAGGCTTCTTTAATCCCTGTCCGAGCGGCTGGCCATGCTTAATTTTGTTAAGAGTGGCCTGTATGCTGGAGCCGGCAGCCGCGTAGGCGCCGTTGAGGACGCGACGATCCAGCACTTTGAGAGTGTCGCCGCCAGGCAAGGCATAGGTGACGAATAGCTTCGAGTCAGGATTGCCCTTGGCACCGCTGACCGTGAACGACCGCTCGGCCTCCTTCTTAAGAGCGCCCATTTTAGCCCGCCTCCCGCCATGCTTGTCAGGATCACGCACGTTCAGCACTCCAAGACTCGATCGGCTTCAATCTTGGCCGTAGAGACTTGACTGAGCAGTTAACGCGATGTGGATAGTGGCCGCAATCCCCCGCGATGCCGAGAGGCTGCTAGCCACTAAGACCCTTCCAACGCCCCCATATCGGGAGCGTTTCCACCTTTTCAACAGGTTTTTGCGTGAGTGGCAATCTTGCGCTTTGGTAGCTAGATGCCCACTTGTGCGTCGTCGCACGTTCACCTCAACGTTTTTGGGTGAGGTTGCTGCATAATACCGGAGCAGCCTGCCGACGAGCAGCCCCGGGGCAGGACCGTCACGACCCGTTTTTTCGGATCGCCTCAAGGATGCTCTTCTGCATGTCGGAGAGCCGGCCCTCGAACTTCTCAAGCCGGTCGATTATCCGGCCCTGACCATCCGTCACCCGGCTCTCGATGGCTGAGATTTCCGGCTTGGTCATGTAGTTTTTTGCGATGTTCTCCCGCACCTCGGAGAGCTGATCGCGGAGCAGGTTAGTCTGGCCGATGATGCCGGCCAACCGCTGGTCTAGGCCCTTCTCAATGTCATCGCGCCAGTTCTGGCGGTCATGCTCAAGCTCGCGAAGGTGCTTGTCGAACTCGGTTTTGTTGAGACGCCACTGCGTGTCAATGTCGTCAAGCTTTTTGTGTGCGGCTTTGAGGCTTTCGGCCGTAGCTGACTCAGAAGCCCCACGCTTGTAGGTGAACAGAACGATGCTCACCACCCATCCGACGACGACGACAACCGTAGCGCCTGATATAGTCCATGAGAAGCCTTCCATAATGCGACTCGGGGCAACGCTTTTGTGGGTCAGTGCGTGATGTGCGGGGCCGCGGGCTTGCGAGCGGCCTTATGGGCTGCCAGCACAGGCACGTTGGTCTCAGCTTCCTCAACCGAACCGACGACGTTGCTGACTG
>NZ_JAKSYG010000023.1 GCF_022829725.1 Methylobacterium sp. E-005
TGGCGGTTATCGACTGCTTCGCGCCGAGAGATCGCCTGAGCGGACGGCGGCTTTGGCGTTCTGGGCCGCGAACCAAGTTGGTATTGCCGGGTGGAGCGAAGTCTTTTTCGGTCAGCGGTCAACGGGATGGGCCACCGTCACATCAGCTGCCCTAGGCGCAAGCGCAGTCGGTTATGTAGCAACGGCCAGTCAGGTCGATAAGACCGCCGGCCAGCTCGGAATTCCATTGGTGGCCTGGGTATCGTTCGCGACGCTGCTCGCCGAGGAGATCTGGCGAAAGAACGATTAGTCGGCCGAACTATCCTATGCCATTGGTTCGCTGATCGGCAGATTGCGCAAAAAGGCCGGTGCTAAACTCAAGATTTTTGCACCATTGTACAATACCATTCAGATCCGCGCTTTTTCCGGTTCGCCGCCGCTGTTACAGCTTAAGGTCGGATTAAGCCATTGTGATCGCAGATGGGACGAACTTAACGTTTATTTCAGGCGCGGCCAGCGAACTGACGGAACTAGCAGCACTGCTGCCGTCATCGCTGATCGGGCAAGCCTATGTTTTCGTTTCGGACCAGGCTTCGCGCGCTCACAGCCGCCATCAATCGATCGCGCGGCTGTCTCGACCTCGATCTCGACGGCACCATCCGCAATGCCAATGCAAATTTTCTCAGCCTCGTCGGTTACACACGTGAGGAGCTGATCGGCAAGCCGCACAGCGTTCTGACACCGGTGGCCGAGCGTGACGGTGCGGAAGGGCAGGCATTCTGGTCCGACCTTCGGGCCGGCAAACCACAGACGCGCGAATTCAAGCGCCTGACCAAGGACGGCCGCGAGATCTGGATCCTCGCCTCCTACAACCCCGTGCTCGGCCGCAATGACAGGCCCACTCATATCGTGGTGTTTGCATCCGACATCACGGCACAGAAGGCGCGCAGCATCGATACCAACGGGCAGGTCGCCGCCTTGCACCGCTCGCAGGCCGTGATCGCCTTTGCCCCCGACGGCACCATCGTCGATGCCAACGCCAACTTTCTCACCGCCCTCGGCTACGAGTTGCACGAAATCCAGGGCCGCAAGCACAGCCTGTTCGTTCATCCCAGCGAGCGCGATACGGCAGCCTATCGCAGCTTTTGGCAGGCGCTCGGCCAGGGTGAATACCAGGCCGGGGAGTTCTGTCGCCTCGCGAAAGGCGGCCGCGAGATCTTCATCCAGGCCACCTACAATCCGATCCGAGACGATGACGGACGGCTGGTGAAAGTGGTGAAGTTCGCTACCGACGTGACGGCGCAGGTCCATGAACGCCAGGAACGGGCCGAAAAGGCGCGGGCCATCAGCATGGACCTCAACGCGATCAGCGAGGCTGTGAGCGGCGTGACCAGGCAGACAGTGGCGGCCGCCGGCACGGTCCATCAGGTGTCCGGCGATATTCAGACCGTCGCCTCGGGAGCGGAAGAACTATCGGCTTCCGTGTTGGAGATCAGCCAACAGGTTCAGCACGCCTCCCAGATCGCCGGACAAGCCGTCGAACAGGCGCAGCAGACGGGCGCGATCGTAGCGGGTCTCAGCGAGCAGGCCATGCGCATCGGCGAGGTCGTCGCCCTTATTCAGGCGATCGCCAGTCAGACGAACCTTCTGGCGCTGAACGCTACCATCGAGGCGGCGCGGGCCGGCGAAGCCGGGCGCGGCTTCGCGGTCGTCGCGCAGGAGGTCAAACAGCTCGCCGAGCAGACCAGTAAGGCGACCGCGACGATCCGGGAGCAGATTGGCGCGACACAGGGTGCAACCCGGCAGGCCGTCGACGCCATCGGCGCGATCCAGGGCACCATCCGCACGCTCGACCAGGTCGCGGCGACGATCGCGGCCGCGGTCGAAGAGCAGTCGGCCGTGACACAGGAGATGTCGCATTCGATGCAGACCGCCTCGCATGGCGTCAGCGCCCTGGCCGGCGGCATGGAAGCGATCGCCCAGGCGGCCGAACAGGTCGATCGCTCGACGGTCAAAGTCCGGAAAGCGTCGGCGGCGGCCTGAGCCTCAAATGCAGATGATCGTAGCGGACCGGTACCCGTAACGCGCGACCGGCATCCCCTCTTCCCGGAACCTGTTCATGTCGTCGTCATTCGATGAGGCCGCAAAACGCGAAGCGGTGAGGCTCGCCACCCTGCAGGACCTTCGTTTGCTGGACACCCCGGCAAGCGAGAGTTTCGACCGCATCACGCGGATCGCCAGCCAGGTCTTCGATCTTCCGGGCGCTGCCATTTCACTGACCGACAGCGATCGGCAGTGGTTCAAATCCACGGTCGGAATAGACGTCGCATCGATGCCGCGCGAAGGTGCGCCATGCGCCGAGGTGACCGACACGCGCGATGTTCTGGTTCTGCCCGATATCGATAAGGATCTCGATTACCGCGACACACCGCTGGCTCAGGCAGGCGCCCGCTTTTACGCAGGCGCTCCCCTGCTCACCCATGACGGGCTTGCTATCGGCGCATTGTGTGTGACGGGCAGCGAGCCACGGCAGTTCTCGGACGCCGAAACGGCAATGCTCAAGGATCTCGCCGCCATGGTTATGGCGCAGGTCGAGCTCCAGCATGCCTATGGCCGCATCGATCCCCTAAGCGGATTTCCGAACCGGACCCAGTTCGTCGAGGACATGTTCGATCTCGCGAAAACGGAAGCGCCAGGGGCTCGGCGTCTTGTCGTCTTTGTGGATCTGGCATCTCCCAGCGAAATCAATGACGTTTCCAGAGTAATGGGCTCGAGTTTTCTCGACGAAATCGTTAGAGATGCGGCTCAAATACTCAGAACCGTATTGGGTCCGGCTCGAACCGCCTATATGGTCGGAGCCAGCCAGATCGTCTTTCTCGCCCCGCCGGACGCAGAAGAAAAGACATATCTCGGGTTGCTCGGCACCACGCTCAGCGCGATCCGCAAGGATGCAAGTTCGCGCTTCGTCACCACCGTTTCCATCGGTGTTGCATCATTGGAATACGGCCGGACAGATCCAAACGATGTTCTCCGCCTCGCTCACTGCGCGGCTCAAGACGCCCGTCTGATCGAAGCCAAGGTCAGCTTCTATTCGTCCGAACAGGATGCGCTGCATCGCCGCCGTTTCGAGATTTTGAATGCGTTCGGCCAGGCATTGGACGAGTCCGATCAACTTCGGCTTGTGTTTCAACCCCGCGTTGACCTGGCAACCGGCGCATGTCTTGGCGCGGAGGCGCTTCTGCGTTGGATTCATCCCGTCCTCGGCAGCGTCTCTCCAGGCGAGTTCATCCCCCTTGTAGAACGTACGACCCTCGCGAAGCCGACGACAAGCTGGGTCATGAACGCTGCCCTGACGCAGCTCGCCGCCTGGCTGGCCCAGGGCGTCAGTCTCATATTGTCCGTGAACATTTCGGCAGCCAATCTGAGCGAACCGGACTTTGTCGAGCGCGTAGCCGGCCTGCTCGCGCAATACGGTGTTCCCCCTCAATCTCTAGAGCTGGAGGTGACCGAGAGTGCGGTTATGGAGGATGCGGAACATGCCCTGACGCAGCTTCGCAAGTTCTCGACCATCGGCGTTCGCCTCGCCATTGACGATTTTGGGACTGGCTACAGCTCGCTGTCCTACCTTCAGGCACTTCCAGTCGATGTCGTCAAAATCGATCGATCATTCATCGCGAGTTGCGCGCGGGATGCGCGGCAACGTCATCTTGTCGAGACGATGATCACACTGTCCCATGATCTGGGCTACCGCGTTGTCGCAGAAGGTATTGAAACCCGCGAAACGGCCGATCTGATCTGTGATATGGGTTGCGACGAAAGCCAGGGCTATCTTTTTGGACGTCCGATGCCAGTTGCTGAGTTTGATGCGTGGCATCGCCTCAACCGCGACCAATCGAAATCAGCGGTAGAACCCGTCTTCATGCTTCCGCCGCGCAATCGCGCAAAAAGGTACTCTTCGCATCGAGCAACATGACTATCCTACACCGCTGAACTGCCGATCAACGGATCGGGCAAATGCGGCGGTGCAATATCTTATCAGCCCCGGAGTGACCGCACCGCACAATCGTTGCTGCGCTGCACGTCTCAACTCGTGCGGCCCCATCGTGGGCGTTTCCTCCCTTGACTGGCCGCTCCTCTGTGGAGCGGCCTTTTTTCTGTGCGAGGTGCAGTGATCGGCTGCAGAACTCCTACCGCAGCCGATTAAGTCGCCGCTTTTGCATTACGCAGCTGGAAGGGGACGCCTTCTGCCCGCTTTGGGTGCGCCTCTATAGGCAGTCAGGACTACGCTGTAATTCTCAAACGTTTCCGATGTCCCTTTATTGCAACAAAATTGTATGCAAAATTCAGTACAGTAGTCGAAATTGAACGTGCGTCGGTCGGCGCGTGCGAAGCGCGAATGGAGACCGCCGTGTCAGATGATTATCATGACGATGACTACGCCTCATCGCGCAAGGTGGATGTGGTTCAACGCATCGCAAAGGTGCTCGGCATACCCAAGGCAGCCCTGATAAAATAGACGGTTACCAACGCCGAGATGGATGCCACGACGGATTTACTGCGGATCTGAAGTAGCCTAGAGCAGCCAGCGGATCGACGGAAGATACTGGCATTCGCCCGGGCGCTTGCGGCTGCCCGAAAGTAGCGCCGTAGTGGTTCCTAGTGCTGATTGGGAGCGCGCGCTCGCCGCTTGTATCGGCGATGCCGATGTCCAACCGCTTTCGACCGTCCGCTCCATGGCAATTTTGCTCAGAAGCAGACCGGCAGATATCCACCCCGAGCCGCTGTTCCGCATCCGACCCAACCCAGCCGCAAGGACCGCCATGGACGCTTCTCCGAAGCAGTCATTCGTCAGCCGTCCGGCAACTTGGGCTCGGGATGGCGAGCGGACCTTGAGCCTTGGCCCCGAAGCGGATGTTCCGCAGAAGCCAGTCTACGACGTACCCGAGAGCGGACGCTCGTCGTCGCGTGGGTTCAGGTGGAGATACTTCGGATCAAACTTGGCGAAATCCATCAGCCGCGCAGCGTTGGGAATGCGCATGCGCTTGCGCCTCCATTCGAGCAGGCCACGACCTCGCAGATCCTGAAGCACCCGGTTCACGTGTACGCAGCTGATACCCAGCGCGTCAGCGAGATCATCCTGGGTCATCGGGAATTCGAAGCTGTCCTCGCTCACCAAGCCTACGACCCGC
>NZ_JAKSYG010000182.1 GCF_022829725.1 Methylobacterium sp. E-005
CCGAACCGGGACCCTCCTCTAAAAGACGGTAACATCCTCTAAAACGAACGTTTTTTCTGTCTATAAGCGGGGTCCCGATCGGCGCCGACGGGGACCCCGCTCCCTATTCGATTTCGCCAATGATAACAACGGGCTGCTTCACCCCGCGGCCAGCGGTCGAGGCCGATCGGCATCAGGACGGCGATCTGATCCGGCACCGCGGCGTCGCCCAGGAGGCTCCGGAGCGAAATCCGGCACGCCTCCTCCAGCTCGGACCGGCTGCGCGCGCCCGACGTCTTGATGT
>NZ_JAKSYG010000041.1 GCF_022829725.1 Methylobacterium sp. E-005
CCACGTCGATAGGCCGGGGGTGCAAGCGCGGCGACGCGTTGAGCCGACCGGTACTAATCGCCCGATTGGCTTGATCGCTCTCGTGATCCGTGTCCGGACTGGTTCGGCAGCCGCAAGGCTGGCGAAGCCAGAGACACACAGCATAAGAAGACCCGCAGCGTATCCGCTGCCTGCTTGCCGAACACAGCACTGGCCGTCGCAGCACCCTGCGCCGCCCGGTGCCAAACGAATTGCGATGCGCCGGTCTGGTGGCTCGAGCGGCGTGCCCAGAACCCGATCCCATCTCGAACTCGGCCGTTAAACACGCCAGCGCCCATGGTACTGTGTCTCAAGGCACGGGAGAGTCGGTCGCCGCCAGACCTGCCCATCGCAATCCATGCGTCGCTCGCCCAGAGACGGCGCGCTTCCCTCGACACGACACCGATCCGGCCCCGGAGCCATCGCCCGCGCGCACACCGCGTCGGCGCACCGGACCAGCCGCACACACTTGGCGCGGGGTGGAGCAGCCCGGTAGCTCGTCAGGCTCATAACCTGAAGGTCACAGGTTCAAATCCTGTCCCCGCAACCAAATCTCACGACACACAAGCAGAAAGCCCCCGTTCACCTGAACGGGGGCTTTCTGCTGTTCGGCCTCTGGACCTGTCGACAGGATCCTCTTGGCCGCGCCCCGATTCTTCGTTCGCGCGGCGTGCGGCGAAGGTGTCGTGGACCTGCCGCAATCGGCCTCGATAGCGTAGGGCCGCTGCGTGCGCGTCCGCCTTATCCAGGACAGCGCCGCCCTGACGTCGGAGGCCTCTGTATGCTGACTCGCCTTGCCCTGCCCGCCTTCGTCGCGGCCCTGCTGGCCGCCGGCCCGGCCGCGGCTCAGATGGCGCGCACGGAGAGCGCGAAGGAGGGGACGCCCAACAAGGTCGTGCCCCTCAGCAAGGCCGACGTGCAGCTCTCCTTCGCCCCCGTGGTGAAGCGGGCCGCGCCCTCGGTGGTCAACGTCTACGCCTCCCACGTGGACAAGCGCTCCAGCGCCCGCACCAGCGCCATGGAGGAATTCATGCGCCGCTTCTTCGGTGAGCCGGAGGGTGGCCGCGGGCCCCGGGGCGACCGGGCGCAGCGCTCCCTGGGTTCCGGCGTGCTGGTCGATGCCGACGGGCTCGTCATCACCAACAACCACGTCATCGACAACATGAACGAGGTGCGGATCGCGCTGGCCGACCGGCGCGAGTTCGAGGCCACGATCGTGATGCGCGACACCCGTACCGATCTCGCGGTGCTCAAGATCAAGGAGCCGTCGAAGGGCCTCGTGCCGATGCCGTTCGGCGATGCCGACGCCCTGGAGGTCGGCGACTTCGTGATGGCGATCGGCAACCCGTTCGGCGTCGGCCAGACGGTGACGCAGGGCATCGTCTCGGCCCTGGCGCGCACGCAGGTGGGCTCGGCCGATTACCAGTACTTCATCCAGACCGACGCGGCGATCAACCCGGGCAATTCCGGCGGCGCCCTGGTCGACCTGAAGGGGCAGTTGGTCGGCATCAACACCGCGATCTACTCGCAGTCGGGCGGCAGCCACGGCATCGGCTTCGCGATCCCCGTGGGCATGGTCAAGGCGGTGGTCGACGCGGCCCGCGAGGGGGCGAGCGTCGTGCGCCGGCCCTGGCTCGGGGCACGGATCCAGAGCGTCACCCCGGACATCGCCGACAGCATGGGCCTCGACCATCCGACCGGTGTGCTGGTCGCGAGCCTGCAGGCCAAGAGCCCGGCCGATGAGGCTGGCCTCAAGCGCGGCGACCTGATCCTCACGGTCGACGGCCAGGAGGTCGCCGACCCGGAGGCCTTCGGCTACCGCTTCGCCCTCAAGGGCGTCCAGGGGCAGACCCGGTTCGGCATCCTGCGCGGCACGAATCGGCAGACCGTAACCGTCAAGCTGTCACCCGCGCCGGAGACGCGCCCGCGGGACACGCTCAAGGTGAAGACCCGCTCGCCGTTCCTGGGGGCGACCCTCGTCAATACCTCGCCGGCGGTCGCCGAGGAGATGCAGGTCGATTTCCAGACGGACGGCGTGGTCGTGCAGGCGGTGGAGGAGAACTCCGTCGCGGCCCGGGTCGGGCTGCAGAAGGGCGACGTGATCGTGGCGGTCAACGGCGTGCCGATCGCGACCACCAAGGACCTCGACCGGGTCACCCGCAACAGCCTCAATTCCTGGGAGGTGGCGATCAACCGCAACGGCGAGGTCCTGACCTCGGTGTTCGGGGGCTAAGTCTGCCCGGTGCCCCCCTCCTGGGCCCATCCGGCCAGGGGCATCTCCGGCGTCACGCCATCTGGACGGCCGCCGCGAAGTCCTTGACCTCATGTCTCAGGCGGTCCGCCCCCTCGGACAGATGGCCGGCGGAGGCCAGCACCTGCCGTGCGGCCTGTCCGGTCGTGGTGGCGCCCGCAGAGATGACGGCGATGGACCCGCTGACCTGCTGGCTCCCCTGGACGGCCTGGAGGACACTTCGGGCGATGTCCCGCGTGGCCGCGCTCTGCGCCTCGACGGACGTGGCGATACCGGCGGCGATCAGGTTGATCTGCCCGATGATGACGGCGACCGTCTCGACGGCTGCGACACTCGTGCGTGTCTCCTGCTGGACGGACGCGATCTGCCGGCCGATGTCCTGGGTCGCCCTGGCGGTCTGATCGGCCAGGGTCTTCACCTCGCCCGCCACGACCGCGAAGCCCTTGCCGGCTGCGCCGGCCCGGGCCGCCTCGATGGTCGCGTTGAGGGCCAGCAGGTTGGTCTGGGACGCGATCGCGTCGATCAGCCGGACCACCGCGTCGATGCGCCCGGCGGCGGTCGAGAGGCGCTGCATCCGTTCATTGGTGTGCGCGGCCTCCTCCGACGCCTTGGCGGACAGGCTTGCGGCTTCGGCCACGCGGCAGCCGATCTCGGCGATGGAGGAGGACAGGTCCTCGGTGGCGGTCGCCACCGTCCGGACATGGGCCGAGGTCTGCTCGGCCGCGGCGGCGACCGCTGTCGCCCGCGCGGAGGCGTGCTCCGCCGCCGAGGACAGGGCGGACGCCGTCGTCTCCAGTTCGGTGCTCGTTCGTCCGACGGCCTCCAGCACATCCGAGACCTGGCCGTCGAAGGTCCGGGTCAGGCCTTCCAGGGCGGCGGCGCGCTGTTCCCGCGCCTGCAGACCGGAAAATTCGCTCAGCACGCCGATGACGTAGGCTCGACCCCGGATCGTCGTTGTGAAGAGCGTGACCGTGACAGGAACGGTCGCACCATCGAATCGACGATGGACCCATTCGAAACGGGCAAATCCGTCCCGGGATACCAGGTCGACCAGCTCTTTCTGCTTCTCGGCAGAGGTTTTTCCATCGGGTTGCACCGGCGGGGAGAGCGCGCTGGGCTGCGCATGCAGGATATCCTCCTTGCTGGCGGCGCCCAGCAACCTGACGGCAGCATCATTACAATCTACATATTTCCCCGTGTCGTCGATGACGGTAATACTATCCGGAGATTCATCAAATAACGACAAACACAAATCGATCTTGAAACTCGATCCGCCTCTTGCGAAAAGCAGTGCCATTTGACCCATCCCGTCAGTCACGCACATCATCGCGACCATACCTAGAGATGTTCCCGATCGTGTTGCAACAGGGAATGGCTCCCAGTCGTTGCCTCGACGTGCTCGCTTTCGCCGAACGAGCATTCACTTCGGTAGAGCGTGACTTGGCTCAAAACTGCATGATTCGACAAGTTTACGATTGAAATGTTGAAAGATAATTAGATTTTTACTGGCTAACATCTCAAATTTTTACGGCATATCCAGATTCTATGTCATGATATTTTGTCAGGGACCACGAGAAGAAGATCCGTCCCGCTCCAGGGCGCAACCGGGCCAGCGGCGCGGGCAGACCGCGTGGAAGGGCAGGAGCCAGGATGAAGGCGGTCCGAGGAATGCGCCCTCCTTTTCGGCACGCGCGGCCGGGATCCGCTTGCACCCGGCCCCGGCGCCGGTGTTGATGCGCGGATGTCCGATCTGTTCGCCTCCGCGGAGCCGCCCGCGATGCCGGATGCCGGCCGCTCATCCGGTGCCGAGGCCGCCCGGCCCCTGGCGGACCGGCTGCGCCCGCAGAGCCTGGCCGAGGTCGTCGGCCAGGAGCACCTGACCGGGGAGGGCGGGGCGCTCACCCGCCTCCTGCGCGGACGGACCCTCGGCTCTCTGATCTTCTGGGGACCGCCCGGCACCGGCAAGACCACGGTGGCGCGGCTGCTCGCCCAGGGCACCGACCTGCATTTCGAACAGATCTCGGCGATCTTTTCGGGCGTGCCCGACCTGCGCAAGGTGTTCGAGGCGGCGCGCAAGCGCCGGGCCGCCGGGCAGGCGACCCTGCTGTTCGTGGACGAGATCCACCGGTTCAACCGGGCGCAGCTCGACGCTTTCCTGCCGGTGATGGAGGATGGGACCGTCACGCTGGTGGGCGCCACCACCGAGAACCCCTCCTTCGAGCTGAACGCCGCGCTCCTGTCCCGGGCCCGGGTGCTGCTGTTCCGGGCCCTCGACCCGGGGGCGATCGCCCGGCTGCTGGTCCGGGCCGAGGCGCTGACCGGTCAGGCGCTGCCGCTCACCGAGGAGGCACGCGGCGTGCTGGTGCGGATGGCCGACGGCGACGGCCGGGCGGCCCTGACCCTGGCCGAGGAGGTCTGGCGCTCGGCCGGCCCCGGCGAGATCCTCGACGCGGACGCGTTGCAGACCATCGTGCAGCGGCGGGCGCCGATCTACGACAAGGCGCAGGAGGGGCACTACAACCTGATCTCGGCGCTGCATAAGACCGTGCGCGGCTCGGATCCGGACGCGGCGCTCTACTATCTCTGCCGGATGCTCGATGCCGGCGAGGACCGGCTGTTCATCGCCCGCCGGCTGGTGCGGATGGCGGTGGAGGATATCGGGCTCGCCGACCCGCAGGCCCTGGTGGTGGCCAACGCCGCCAAGGACGCGTTCGACTTCCTCGGCAGCCCGGAGGGCGAGCTGGCGCTGGCCCAGGCGGCGATCTACCTCGCCTGCGCACCGAAATCGAACGCCGTCTATACCGCCTACAAGGCCGCGACGCGCCTCGCCAAGGAGGCCGGCTCCCTGCCGCCGCCGCGGACCATCCTCAACGCGCCGACCAAGCTGATGAAGCGGATCGGCTACGGCGAGGGCTACCGCTACGACCACGACGAGCCCGACGCCTTCTCGGGCCAGGATTACTGGCCCGACGCCCTGGGGCAGCAGCACCTCTATCAGCCGAGCGAACGGGGCTACGAGAGCCGCATCGGCGAGCGGCTCGACCGGTGGGAGACTTTGCGGAAGGAGCGGCGCGGGGAGGGATAAGGCGGCTTCACAGATCCAGCGGCGCGTTGTCGATCACCTCCTTCATGACGAAAAAGGTCCGGGTCTGGCGGACCCCGGGCAGGCCGATCAGCGTGGCGCTGTGGAGGCGGTTGAAGTCGGCCATGTCGGAGACCCGGATCTTCAGCATGTAGTCGAAGTCGCCGGCCACGAGATGACAATCGAGGAGCACGGGGATCGCCCGCACGGCGGCCTCGAACTCCGAAAAGCTTTCCGGCGTCGAACGGTCGAGCACGACGCCGACGAAGACCAGGGTGCCGCGTCCGACGCGGGCCGGGTCGATCAGTGCCCGTACCGCCCGCACGAACCCCTCCGCGAACAGCCGTTGAATTCGGCGGTGGCAGGTGGCCGCGCTGGTACCGGCGCGCTCGGCGATCTCGGCATTGGCCATGCGCCCATCGCCCTGCAGCAACCGCAGGATCCTGTAATCGATCCGGTCGAGCCCTTCGGACATGGTGGGTTCTTTCAGAACGCGCTCACAATCCGGGATTATTTTTAGCGGAAAGGCCTGGATCTGCAACGCGTCGGCCTGCCGCGCGGAAAGTTCGAGAGCACCTTTCATCGGGGATCGGGTAGATTTCCCCTGTGCCTCGAAGACCGGGCCGGCCCGCAGCCCGGATCCCTCGGGGCCTCGCTTCGACGCGTCCGGGCCGGACGGAGACCGCCCCTGCCCCCGGCCGCGACCCGAGACCCGGAGAGACCCGATGCTGGACAAATTCGAGCGCTATCCCCTGACCTTCGGCCCGACGCCGATCGAGCCGCTGAAGCGCCTGACCGCCCATCTCGGCGGCGAGGTCGAGCTCTACGCCAAGCGCGAGGATTGCAATTCGGGTCTCGCCTATGGCGGCAACAAGCTGCGCAAGCTCGAATATATCGTGCCGGATGCCATCGCGAGCGGGGCCGACACGCTGGTGTCGATCGGCGGCGTGCAGTCGAACCACACCCGCATGGTCGCCGCGGTCGCCGCGAAGATCGGGATGAAGTGCCGGCTGATCCAGGAGGCCTGGGTCCCCCACGAGGACGCGGTCTACGACCGGGTCGGCAACATCCTCCTGTCGCGGATCATGGGCGCGCAGACGCAGCTCGTGGATGACGGCTTCGATATCGGCATCCGCGATTCGTGGAAGCGGGCGCTGGCCGAGGTCGACGCCGAGGGCGGCAAGCCCTACGCGATCCCGGCCGGCGCCTCGGTGCACAAGTATGGCGGGCTCGGCTATGTCGGCTTCGCCGAGGAGGTTCGGAAGCAGGAGGCCGAGATGGGCCTGCACTTCGACTACATCGTGGTCTGCACCGTCACGGGCTCGACCCATGCCGGCATGCTGGTGGGCTTCTCCGCCGACGGGCGCGCCCGCAACGTCATCGGCATCGATGCCTCCTGCACCCCGGCCCAGACCAAGGCCCAGGTCCTCGACATCGCCCAGAACACCGCAGCGCTGGTCGGCGCGGGCGACATCGTGGCCGACGACGTGGTGCTCAACGAGGATTACGCCTACCCGGTCTATGGCGTGCCCTCCCAGGAGACCGTGGAGGCGATCCGGCTCTCGGCCCGGCTCGAGGGGATGATCACCGACCCGGTCTACGAGGGGAAGTCGATGCAGGGCATGATCGACCTCGTGAAGACGGGCTTCTTCCCGAAGGGCTCGAAGGTGCTCTACGCCCATCTCGGCGGCGCCCCGGCGCTCAACGGCTACAGCTACACCTTCCGCAACGGCTGAGGCGGGGCGAACGGACCTCCCATCCCACCCCGGATCCTGAACACAGGATCCGGCTCCGGTCGGGAGCTGCGCCTCCGGCGTGTGGTCCCCTATATGGCGGCGCTGGACCACACCGGAGAGGGCAGGGATGATCGCACCGGCACGCGCACTGCTCCTGGCCGCCCTGCTCGCGCTCGGCGCGCCCCCGGCCCGGGCCGCCTCGGGGCCGGCCGTGGAGGGCGAGAACGGGATGGTGGTCTCGTCCCAGCGCCTCGCCTCGCAGGTGGGCGCCGATATCCTGAAGGCCGGCGGCAATGCCGTCGATGCCGCGGTGGCGGTGGCCTATGCCGAGGCGGTGGTGAACCCGTGCTGCGGCAATCTCGGCGGCGGCGGCTTCCTGGTGCTGCACGCGGCCGACGGCCGGAGCCGCTTCATCAACTTCCGCGAGACCGCCCCGGCGGCGGCCACCCGGGACATGTACCTCGACGCTGCCGGGAACGTCGTGAAGGGCGCGAGCCTGCGCGGCTGGAAGGCGGCCGGCGTGCCGGGGACCGTGCTCGGGCTGAACACGGCGCTGGCCCAGTACGGGACGCTGCCGCTCGCGCAGGTGATGGCGCCGGCGATCGCGCTCGCCCGGGACGGGTTCGTGCTGACCCGGGGCGACACCGACATCCTCGAATCCGGCACCAAGCTGTTCGCCGGCCAAGCCAACGTCGCCCGCATCTTCCTGCGCCCGGACGGCAGCCCCTGGCGGCCCGGCGACCGGCTGGTCCAGGCGGACCTCGCCCGCACGCTTCAGGCCATCGCCGCGCGCGGCGCGGACGCGTTCTACAAGGGCGCGATCCCGGAGGCGGTGGAGGCGGCCTCCCGGGCGGGGGGCGGCCTGCTCACGGCGGCCGATTTCGCGGCCTACACGGTGACCGAGTCGGAGCCGCTGACCTGCCGCTACCGGGGCGCGACGATCCTGTCGGCGCCCCCACCCTCCTCCGGCGGCGTCACGCTCTGCGAGATCCTCGGCATCCTCGACGGCTACGACCTGCGGGCGGCCGGGTTCAATTCCGCCCGGAGCGTGCACCTGATGGTCGAGGCGATGCGGCGTGCCTATGCCGACCGCAACCTGCTGCTCGGCGATCCGGCCTTCGTGGCGAACCCGGTCGCCCAGCTCCTGTCGCCCACCTACCTCGACAAGCTCCGGACCTCGATCCGGCCGGACCGGGCGACCCCATCGGCCGAGATCCGCCCGGATCCGGGCCTGGAGACCCACGAGCGGGCCGAGACCACCCACATCTCGGTGATGGACCGGGCCGGCAACGCCGCCTCGCTGACCTACACGATCAACGGCTATTTCGGCGCCGGGGTGATCGCGGGCGACACGGGGTTCTTCCTCAACGACGAGATGGACGACTTCACGGTCAAGACCGGCGTGCCGAACCTGTTCGGCCTCGTGCAGGGCACCAAGAACGCGATCCAGCCGGGCAAGCGTCCGCTCTCCTCGATGGCGCCCACGATCGTGCTGCGCGACGGCAAGGTCGCGCTGGTGGCGGGCTCGCCGGGGGGCTCGCGGATCATCACGATCAACGCGCAGACGCTGATCAACATGCTCGACTTCGGCATGGAACCGCAGGAGGCGGTGGACGCCCCGCGCATCCACCACCAATGGCTGCCCGACACCGTCTATGCCGAGCCCTTCGCGCTCTCGGCTGACACGAAGGCGATCCTGCGCGACATGGGCCACACGATCGTCGCGCAGAAGCCCTGGGGCGCGGAGGAGCTGATCGCGGTGCGCGCCGCCGCGCCCGACGCCCCGGAGGCGGCCTCCTCGGGCAACGACGCCTCGCGCACGGAGCGCATGCGCCCGGGCCTGCTCTACGGCGCCAACGACAACCGGAGGCCGGCCGGGGCTGCGATCGGCGAGTAACGGGATCCCAAAGGGCTCAGCCCTTTGGCGGGGTTCGGGGGCGGAGCCCCTGAAACATCAGGGCTCCGCCCTGGACCCGCAAAAGGTCAACGACCTTTTGAAACCGGGACTTTTCAGCCCTGCCCGGCTTCGCGCGCCACGGCCCGATAGCCGATGTCACGCCGACAGAACCCTTCGGGCCAGTCGAGCCGCGCCACCGCGGCGTAGGCGCGATCCTTGGCATCCGTGACGCTGTCGCCCAGCGCCGTGATTGCCAGGACCCGGCCGCCATCGGCGAGCAGCTGCCCGCCCTCGGACCGGGTGCCGGCCTGGAACACGAACACACCGTCGCCCTCGGCCGCCTCGACGCCCCGGATCACCGAGCCGCGCACTACGGCCCCGGGATAGCCGGCCGCCGCCATCACCACGGTGAGGGCGGCGCGATGAGCGTCGAATTCGAGGGTCACGCCGGAGAGGTCACCGTCGCAGGCCGAGAGCAGGGCCGGGACGAGGTCGGACGAGAGCCGCGGCATCAGCACCTGCGCCTCGGGATCGCCGAAGCGGGTGTTGTACTCGATGAGCTTCGGGCCGTCGGCGGTGAGCATCAGGCCGGCATACAGGATGCCGGTGAACGGGCAGCCGCGCGCCCGCATCCCGGCCAAGGTGGGGGCGATGATCTCCGCCATGACCCGGGCCTCGATCTCCGGGGTGACGACCCGGGCCGGGGAATAGGCGCCCATGCCGCCGGTGTTGGGGCCGCGGTCGCCGTCGAACACGCGCTTGTGGTCCTGCGCGGTGCCGAGCGAAATGGCGCGCGTCCCGTCGCACAGGGCGAAAAAACTCGCCTCCTCGCCGAACAGGCATTCCTCGACCACCACCTCGGCGCCGGGCTCGGCGAAAAGGGCGGTGAGCGCGTCCTCGGCCTGATCCACGGTCTCGGCGACCGTGACGCCCTTGCCGGCGGCGAGCCCGTCGGCCTTCACGACGATCGGGGCGCCCTGCTGCCGGACATAGGCCAGCGCCGGCTCCAATGCGGTGAAGCGCGCGAAGGCGGCGGTGGGAATGTTGCAGGCGGCGCAGAGGTCCTTGGTGAAGCCCTTCGAGCCCTCGAGCCGGGCGGCGTCGCGGGTCGGGCCGAAGGCGCGGATTCCGGCCGCCTTCAGGTCGTCGACCAGACCGGCGACCAGGGGCGCCTCGGGGCCGACCACCACGAGGCCGATCGATTCCGCCGCGCAGAAGGCCGCCACCGCGGCGTGGTCCGTGACCGTCAGGTCGGGCCGGTTGGTGCCGTGCCGGGCGGTGCCGGGATTGCCGGGCGCCGTGAACAGCCGGGTGCAGAGGGGGCTCTGGGCCAGTCGCCAGGCGAGGGCGTGCTCGCGGCCGCCCGAACCGATCAGCAGGATATTCATGCGTCCGCCACCATGAACCCAGGTTCTGGGCGAAACCTGCTGGCGGGGAAAGGTTTTTTTCGGGCTTTCCCCGCTTCACGCAGCTATCCCGGCCGCTCAGCAGCCGGTGCACACGCTCGTGTTGATGCCGCCGCCGCGCCGGACGAAGCCGCGGGCGCCGCCGGGGTGACCAGCTTGGTGACCGACATGGCGCCCGAGTGCGTGCCCGCCGTAGAGGCCCCGATAGGGCAGGACCGGCCCGAAGGACTCGAACTGGACGTTGCGCTGGATCGACTGGTTCAGCGTGTTGTAATCCGTGACCCGCTGCTGGTTGAGGGTGCGGATCTGGCTCTGCAGGGCGAACGAGGCGTTGGCCGCGTCCGGATTGTTCTGCTGCACCTGCGCCCGGGCGGCGCCCGCCGGGAGGGCGAGCGCCAGGGCGAGGAGCGCGCGGGATGCGGCGCGCATGGGGCTCTCCGTGACTGGAGCGAGACGTCTACACGGTCGACGTCTCGAAGACGCGCCAAGTTCCGGGCCGCGTCAACCGGGCACAACCGGTGATTTGGTCTGCGGCAGGGCCTCGACCTGCTTCGGATCGAGCCCGGTATGGGCCTCCACCAGGGGGTGCGGGGTCAGCGCCAGCCACTGGGTCAGCGAGATGTCGGCGTAGCGCGGGCTCTTGAACATCTCCAGGAAGGTCAACACCGTGTCGCCGGTGTTCTCGATGTAGTGGCCCATGGCGAAGGGCACGTAGCCGACGTCACCGGCCTGATAGTCGAAGGTGCGCGCCTTCGACTCGGAGCCGAACACCGTCATCCGGCCCTTGCCCGAGAGGTAGTACTGCCACTCGTCGCCGTTGGGATGCCAGTGCAGCTCGCGCAGCCCCCCGGGCTCGACCTCGACCAGGGCCGCCGCGATGGTCACCGAGGCCGGGAACACCGTGGAATCGGTGATGCGCACGCTGCCGCCCTTGGTGCGGATCGGCTCCTGCGCCAGCATCCGGTGGCTGAATGTTTTTGGAATCTCACCGGCGCCGCCCATCTTGTCGGCCGCGAGCGGTCCCGGATTCGGGCCGGGGAAGATGTAAAGCTCCTTCTGGGGAACCTTGGCGAAGGCGCTCTCGGGCAAGCCGAAATTCTTGGCCAGGATATCGGTCGGCGTGTGCGCCAGCCAGTCGGTCAGCAGGAAGGTGGAATCCTCCGAGAAGGCGCCGTCGTCGAACACCAGCAGGAACTCGCAGCCATCGACCCCGTCGGCGGACAGCCCCTGGATCGAGTGCGGGATGCCGCCCGGAAAGTACCAGAGATCGCCTTCGCCGACATCGTCCGCGAAGGTGCGCCCGTCCTGATCGACCGCGGTGATCCGGGCCTTGCCCTTGATCATGTAGGCCCACTCGGATTCCTTGTGCCAGTGCATCTCGCGCACCACGCCGGCCTTGAGCCGCATGTTGACCCCGGCCATGGCCTTCGAGACCGGCAGCTCGCGGATCGTGGTCTGGCGCGCCCAGCCGCCCTTTTCCAGCCGCATGTGGCTGTCGGCGAACGACCATTTCAGGTTGGGCATCGTGCCATGGTCGGTGGCGGGCGGGGCCAGGGTGAAGGGCTCCTCGCCGGCCCGCGGCGGGTTGCGCGGCCCGAGGATGTCGGCGCCCTTGTCGCCGCGCTCGGGCACGGGGGCAGACGGGCCGGCGGATTGCGCCATCGCGGGGGACGCCATCATCGCGCCCCCGGCCGCCGCGATGATGGCGCGCCTGGAAATCTCGGTCATTGTCGCTCGAATCCCGCTCTCTGGCTGGGTAACCGGGCGCGGGACGGGAGGATCCGGCCCGGATCGTGCAGTGCGGCATCTCGCCCGGACCCGGTCCGCGGATTATGTATTGGATACAGGACCGGGCGCGTCCCGGGCGGGCAGCGGGCCCGCGATGCGGCGCAGCGCGCCCGAGGGCAGGATGGCGGACCGGGACAACTCAGCCGCAGACCACGCCGGCCGGCCCGCACGAAGCGGGCGCGTCTGGCTCGCCGTACTGGTGCTGGCCGGCGCGGGTCTCCTCGGATACCGCCTCTGGCCGGACGCGTCCCGGGCCGCCAGCCCGCCGCACGCCCCCGCGGCGAAGCCGCCCGCCGTGCGGGTGGCCAGGGCCATGCAGGCCTCCGGGCCCCTGAGCCTCACCCAGACCGGCACGACCCAGGCCTTCGACACGGCCAATCTCTACCCGCGGGCGACCGGCTACATCGTCGAGCGCAGCGTCGATATCGGCTCGCAGGTGAAGCAGGGCGACCTGCTGTTCCGGATCAGCGCCCCCGACCTCGACCAGCAGCTCGTCCAGGCCCAGGCTCAGGTGGTCCAGCTCCAGGCGGCGCTGATCCAGGCCCGCGCGATGGTCGATCAGGCCGAAGCCAACCGCCATCTCGCGGACGCGAACAACCGGCGGACCTCGACGCTGGCCGGCACCGGGGTCGAGACCCGGCAGAACGCCGATACGTCGCAGGCCGGGGTGCTGACGCAGACCGCCAATGTCGACGCCGCCAAGGCCGCCGTGAAGGTCGCCGAGGCCAACATCGCCGCCCAGGAGGCGCAGGTCAGCCGGCTCAAGGTCCTGACCAGCTTCGAGGAGATCCGCGCGCCCTTCGACGGGGTGGTAACGGCGCGCAACAACGATGTCGGCGACGCGGTCACGGCGGACACCAACACGGGGGCGCCGCTGCTGACGCTGAACCGGGACGACGTGCTGCGCATGGCGGTGAACGTGCCGCTCTACGCGGCCGACGGCGTCCGCGACGGGCTCGACGCGCGGATCGAGGTGGCGCAGATCCCCGGAAAGATCTTCCCCGGAAAAGTCTCGCGCTCGTCGACGACGCTGCTGTCCTCCGCGCGCACCCTGGTCACGCAGGTCGACATCCCCAATCCCGACGGCGCGCTCCGACCGGGCCTCTACATCACCCTCACGCTGGAGATCCCGCGGGTCGCGCCGGCCGTGAGCGTGCCGAGCGACGCCCTGATCTTCGACCAGCACGGGACCCGCGTGGCCACGGTCGAGACGGGGGCGGACGGGAGAACCGTGGCGCGGCTGCGCCCGGTGACGATCTTCCGCCAGACCCGGACGGCGCTGGAATTGCGCTCGGGCCTGACCGGAGACGAGCGCGTGGTGGTGGGGCCGCCGGCCTCCCTGCGCGACGGCGACCGGGTCACGCCGCAGCCCGAGGGCAAGGCGGGGGCGTGAGCGGACGTTCCATCAGGGCTCTGCCCTGATCACCCGCCAAAGGGCTGACGCCCTTTGGAAACCCGTTTCGGGCACGCGACACGGCTCCCCTAAGCAGGTTTCGCGAAAGTGGCCACCGGTTTTGCGACGAAAACCTGCGACCTACCAAGGACCTAAGCAGACGAAGCGTTGGCCTGCCACCGCAAGTCTGCTTAGCGCACGGGATCCAGCCGCGCCCGGCTGTCGGTGCGGGCGAGGCGGGCCAGCAGGTACTCGACCTCGGCCTTGGCCTGCGCGGTGAGCGCCTGCGAGGGCTTGCGCTGCGCGTCGGAGGCGAAGATCCCGCGGCGCTGGAACACGTATTTGCGCACCGCCAGACCCAGCGGACCCTGCTGCTGCTCGTAGCGGAGATAGGGCAGGTGGGCGTCGAACAGGTCGTGGGCGGCGTCCCGCTCGCCGGCCCGGCCGAGGCGGACCACGTCGACCAGCATCTCCGGGAAGGCGTAGCCGGTATTGGCCCCGTCGGCGCCGCGCTCGGTCTCGAAATCGAGGAACAGGCCGCCATTGCCGACCAAGATGCTGATGTGGCGCATCGAGCCGTCCGCCTCGAAGCCGCGCAGCGTCGAGATCTTCTCCAGGCCCGGCCAGTCCTCGTGCTTGAGCATCACGCAGGAGGGGTTCTCGGACACGATCCGGCGGATCACGCCGGGGGTCATCTGCACCGAGAAGGTGAGGGGATAATCCTGGAGCACGAAGGGCACATCCGGGCCCACGGCCTCGGCGGCATTCCGAAAATAGCCAGCCACCTGATCGTCGGTGCGCAGGGTGTTGGGCGGGGCGATCATCACGCCGGCGGCGCCGAGTTCCATCACCTCGCGGGCGAGGGACCGCATGGCGGCGAAGCCCGGCGCCGTGACGCCGACGATCACCGGCAGCTGCGTGCGCCCGAGGACGCGCTTGGCCACCGCGATCCCCTCCGCATGGTCGAGCTTGCCGGCCTCGCCGAGCTGACCCAGGATCGTCAGGCCGTCGACGCCGGCTGCGCCGAAGAAATCCGTCATCCGGTCGAGGGAGGCCTCGTCGATCCGGCCATCCGGATGGAACGGCGTCGGGACGATCGGCACGACGCCGCGAATGTCGCTGGTGAGGGGCATGCCGGTCTCTTCCTCCGTCGCAGGATGCTGCGGGCGGGGACCATAGGCCCGGATCGGCGGAAAATCTTTAGCCTGTCCTAACGAGAGCGGCGCCCGGGACGGGATCGCGAGGACCCGCGCCAAGCCCTTTGCGAGCCGGGCCATCGCGCAAGGCCGGGGGAGGCGACCGGCAGCCATCGGACGCCGGGCTTTGCCGGGTGCGCCTCTGGCGTGCCGCAACGTTCGGGACAAATCTCCCCGGGCCTCGCGGACTCCGCGGCGCCGGGAGGCCGAACGCGCCGGCCGCGCGCAGAGGCGGGCAGGCGCATCGTTCCAGGACCGTCCTACTCCATCGTCGGCGCGAGCTTCTTCACGCTTGCCACGTCGTCGCCCAGCCACGCCGCGTTCTTGGCGGTGCCGTCGAAGGTCGCGCTCGTCTTGAACAGCTCGTACTTGCCCTCCAGCGCGTAGGGCTTGGCGCGCGACAGCAGCTCGGCCACCGTCGCCTTGTCCATCGGCTTGAAGGTCTTCACCGCCTCGAAGGCCTGATCGAGGTCGCGCTGGTTCTGGATGCCGGTGATCACCACCGAGACCGGCAGGTTCAGCGAGAAGTGCAGATACTCGATCGGCTTGATCGGCGCATCCGCCTTCAGGATCACCCCGTCGCCGAAGGTCTTCATGGCGAGCGGCGCGATGCCGTTCTGCACGAGATACGGCAGCACAAGGTGGCTGAACGAGCGGAACTGCGCGTCCATCACGTTGATGGGCATCTGCACGGAATCGAAGTGGAAGCCGCGCTCGGCCGCCACCTCCAGCATCTGCAGGTGGATGCGCGGGTCCTTGTGGCCGGTGAAGCCGATATAGCGCAGCTTGCCCTGCTTCTTCGCTTCGAGAAACCCCTCCATGGCGCCGCCCTCGGCGAAGACCCGGTCGGGATCGTCGTAGCGCAGGATCTCGTGATGCTGGACGAGGTCGATCCGGTCGGTGCGCAGGCGCAGGAGCGACTGGTCGATCTGCTTGATCGCCTCCGCCTTGGTCCGCCCGTCCATCTTGGACATCAGGAAGACCTTGTCGCGGTAGCCGTCCTGGGCCAGGGCCGCGCCCATGCGCAGCTCGGAGCGCCCGTCGTTGTAGTCCCAGCAATTGTCCATGAAGGTGATGCCGCGGTCGATCCCGGCATGGAACAGCCGCGTCGCCTCGTCGTCGGTCACGGCGCTCTTGCCGAGATGGAACCCGCCCATGCCGATCGCCGAGATTTTTTCGGAGGTTTTCCCGAACGACCGATAGAGCATCTCGCCCCGGCGCTCGCCGGGATCGGTGACGAAGGGCAGATCCGCCGGATCCTGCGGGCGGGTGTTGGGAAGGCCCGTGGCGCTCACGGCCGCACCTGCGCTGCCGGCGCCCGCGAGGCTTGCGCCCGAAAGGCCTGCGCCGAGCACGGCGCCCTGTAGGAAGCTGCGGCGTTCCATCGGCTGTCTCCGTTCGAGAATGGTCGGGTGAGGGAAAGTAACGGTTCGTACCGGGTCATCGTTCGCGCTCCTCGGCGAGGCGTCCTGCCGCGTGGAGCAGGCGCAGGGCGGCGCAGGCGGCGCCGTAGCCGTTGTCGATGTTGACCACCGTGATGCCGGGGGCGCAGCTCGCCAGCACGGCCTCGAGCGCCGCCCGGCCCCCCGCCGCGACGCCGTAGCCCACGGAGGTCGGCACCGCGATCACCGCCCCGGCCACGAGGCCGCCGACGACGCTCGGCAAAGCCGCATCCATGCCGGCGGCGACGATCACCACCGGATGCGCCCGGATCTCCTCGATCCGCGATGTCAGCCGCCACAGGCCGGCGACGCCGACATCGGCGAAGAGCGAAGCCGCCCGGCCGGCATAGCCGAGCACCCGCAGGGCCTCGCGGGCGACGGGCACGTCCGAGGTGCCGGCCGCCACCACGGCGACCCGGGCCGGGCCGGTGATCCGCGGGGCGTCGCCGAACACCGCCGTGCGCGAGACCGGGCAATAGTCGAGTTGCGCCGCCGCGTTGAGCCGGTCGCGCTTCTCCGGATCGAGGCGGGTGAGGAGGAGCGGAGCGCCACGGGCACGCGCGGCCTCCAGGATCGCGTCGATCTGCTCCGGGCTCTTGCCGGCGCAGAAGATCGCCTCCTCCAGGCCGATCCGCTCGGACCGGGCGAAATCGAGGGTGAATTCTTCCGCGATGCTCACGCCCGGGCCTCCCCTTGATCGACCAGGAAGGCGCTGCCGACCCGGTAGGGGGCGAAGCGGACGAGCCCTGCGAGACGCGGCGGCGCGAGCGCCCGGATGCCCGCCCCGAGGGTCTCGCGATCCGCGGCGTCGAGGGCCGCGAGGCTTCCGGGATCGAGTTCCACCACCACGCCCTCGGCGCGCACCCGGCAGCGGACCGCCCGCTCAGGGCCGTGCCCGATCGCGCTGCCATCGGGTACGGCCCTGAGCCTTTGTTTTGACGCGCGCCCTGGCGCCGAACCGGTATCCGCTTCGGCGGAGGGCGCTCTGGCGCCGCTGCCCGCATCGAGCGCCCCGCTCACCAGCCGCTCGACCGCGTGGATGAAGGTCAGGGTCTCCGGCTCGATCGCGATGCCGGTCTCGACCCGGCTCGACAGGCAGGGCGCCGACGGCAGTTCCGCGACGGCACCGAGGCCGAGGTCGCGGGCCAGCCGCCGGACGGCGGCCTTGTCGAACCCGGCCTCTACGTAAGGGTGGCGCACGCCGTGCGCCCGGGCCGCGTCGAGGCCCGGGCGGTACTCGCCCAGATCGTCGCGATTGGCGCCCGACAGGATCTGGCGGTCGGTCACCCGCCGGACCGCGCCGTACAGGTTGGTCTTGCAGAAGAAGCAGCGGTTGACCGGATTCGCCCGGTAGGCCGGGTCGGCGAATTCGCCGGCCTCGATCACCCGTAAGGACCAGCCCTCGCGGGCGGCCTCGGCGCGGACCCGCGCGGTCGCCTCCCCGGGCACCGCCGGCGAGACCGCATGGACCATGAGGGCCACCCCCGGCGCCAGCCGGTGGGCGAGGGTGGCCAGCGTCAGGCTGTCGACCCCGCCGCTCACCGCCACCGCCACGGGGCCGAGCCCATTGAGGACGGTTTCGAGATTCTGGCGCGTCACGACTCCTCCTCCGGCAGATCCAGCGCGCGCCGCTCGGCCTCGCGGCGCAGGGCGGCCCGTGCGGCGTGGCCCGCGTGATCCAGGGCGTCGTTGGCCTCGGCCTTGGCGGTGCGGCCGCCCGGGCGGTCGACGATCTTCACCCGGACCGGCCGGCCCGCCTGCTCGACCGTGCGGGCCTCCCGATCCAGCACCGCGCCCTCCACCCGGTGGTACCGCAGGCCGATCGTGGTGGTCTCCCGGAAGCAGGCCGCGATGGCGGCCTCCAGGCTCTCCGGCCGCACCAGGGCCTGGATATGGGCCATCATCCGGCCCTTCTTGCCGAGGACCGGCGCCTGCACGACGTCGAGGATGCCGGGCTCGGCGCGCAGCCGGTCGAGGCCCATGGCGAGATCCTCGCCGGACTGGTCGTCGACCTCGAAGGCGATCACCGCGAGGTCCCGCCGGCCCGGTCCGGCGGCGGCACCCTCCTCCAGCACCAGCGCGCGCAGGCAGTTGCTCAGGCCCGGCAGCACCTTGGTGCCGAAGCCGATGCCGGTGCGCCCGAGGATGCCCCGGGGCCGGCCCCGCCCGGGATCGTCGCCGCAGAGATGGCGCAGGATCGCCGCCCCGGTGGGGGTGACGCGCTCGCCGGAGACACCGTCATCCAGCGTGGAGAAGCCGTCGAGCAGCAGGGTCGTGGCGGGGGCCGGGACGGGGAGGGGTCCGTGCTGGGTCCGCACCCGGCCGGAACCGAGCGGCAGGGCCGAGACGCTCCAGCTCCGCACCTCCAGGGCGACGATCAGGTGGGCGGCCGCCACGATGTCGGCGATCGAGTCGAAGGCCCCGACCTCGTGGAACGCCACCGCGTCGACCGCGATGCCATGGACCCGGGCCTCCGCGTCGGCCAGATGCCCGAAGATGCCGAGCGCCTGCGCCCGGACCGCGGGCGCAAGCTCCGCTTCCGTGAGCGCGGCGCGGATCTCCGACCAGGGCCGGTGGCCGTGGCCGGCCCCGTGAGCATGCGTATGGTCGTGCGCAGGGTCATGGTCGTGGTCATGATGGTGGGGATGGTGATCATGCCGGTGATCATGCCGGTGATTATGCCGGTGACCTGGCCGGTGTCCGGGCTCGATCTCGGGTCCGGAAACGGAAAAACGCGCGCCGCGCAGGATGCCGTCGTTGTGCGGGTGCAGCGCGCAGGCGATGCGGGCATCGACCGCCCGGATGCTGGCGCCCACGCCCGCCTGATGCTCGGGGAAGGCGTCCAGCAGCGCGGCGGCGAACATGTCGCCGGCCACGCCGCCGAGTGGGTCGAGGTGAATGTGCATCGTCTGCCGGTCGGCCTGCCACGGATCGGGCGATTCCGCTCAGATCGTCCGCATCGGCCCCAAGGCAAGGTTCGCCAGGGGACTCTCAGGACGACCGGTGCCGCGGCGTATCGCCCGGTTCGTTCACGCCGGCTGCAGGTAGGCCGGATCGAACAGGCCCTGCTCCCGGAGGCCGTCGAGGTCGCGGATCGTCAGGCGCCGGTTGCGGAGGACGACGAGGCCGCTGGTGCGCAATTCCTTGAGGGTGCGGTTGATGTGCACGCTCGTCTGGCCGAGGGCGTCGGCGAGGTCGGGCTGCGTCACCGGCATCGGCAGCGTGGTCCCGTCCGCCAGGCCCGCCCAGGTGAGCCGCAGGTGCAGCTCGCAGAACAGATGCGCCAGCCGCTCGATCGCCGAGCGGCGCCCGACGCTGGCGATCCATTCGCGATGGATCGCCGTGGTGGCGAGCGTCTCCCGCCACAGGCCCTCCTCGATGGCGGGCCGGCCGCGGACCGCCTCGCCGATCTGATCGGGGGTGATCCGCGCGACCGTGACGGGCGTCAGCGCCCCGATGGCGTGGTCCATGCGCACCCGGCGGAACGCGAACGGGTCGCACAGGTCGCCGGGCAGCAGCAGGGCGACGATCGCCCGCCGGCCGTCCGGGAACTGCTTGTAGCGGCAGGCCCAGCCATCGAGGATGAGGTGCGTGTGGTAGGGCTCGGTGTGCGGCCCCTCGATATCCTGGCGGCCGGCGACGTAGCGGACGTGCTGGCGGGCGAGGCCGTCGAGGGCCGCGCGGTCCTCGGGCGCGAGGCGGGTATGCCGCTCCATCTTCCGAACGAACGGATTCTCCACGTCCGTCTCCGGTCAGAAAGCAGCGGAGTCTGTGGGGCGGACCGGTTTCAGGCCGCCGGCCCCGTGATCCTCCGGGGCTTCGCGGCCGGGCGCCGCCGCGGCGCGGGGGCCGGCCCATGACCGTCGGCGGAGGCACGCGTTCGGGACAGCCGAGGCGACGGCGCCGTCGAAGGTATCGATCAAGTTGCCAAGCACGGATATTTCGATCAGCACGCAGTAGGCGTCTTCCGGACAACGAAATCCGGATGTTCTTGGTCCGCTTGTGCCCGGACCGGAGAAACGCGCGCCAACCTGTGTTAATTTGCCCGGTGAGGACGTTCACGCCGCCCTCGACAGGCATCCAATCCTGTCTCGGGCCGGAACCGAACCCGCCATTGCTTGCATCCGCCGCCGCTGAGCTCGTGCATCACCTGCAGCCGGGACGGAGGGTGCGCTATTCCGCGGCGGCGCCCACCGTATCGGCCATGCGCGCCCGGCGGGTCCCCAGCGGCTGCGGTTCGCCGACGGTGGTGTCCTCGGCGGTCTGGTGCTCCATCTCGGCGTTCAGCTGGGCGCCCACCAGCACGATCATGGTCGAGAGCCAGATCCAGGTCATGAAGCCGATGGCCGCGCCGAGGGAGCCGTAGGTCTTGTTGTAGCTGCCGAAATGGGCGACGTACCAGGAGAACAGCAGCGACGCGGCGATCCACAGCACCGCCGCCAGCGCCCCCCCCGGCGTGACCCAGCGCCAGCGCGGCGCGTCCCGGCTGGGCCCGTAGCGGTAGAGCATCGCAAGGCCGAACAGCACCGCCACGAGCAGCACCGGCCAGCGCAGCAAGGTCAGCCACCACGCGTCGGTGCCGAGCCCGACATAGGAGAGCACCACCGGCAGCACCACGACCGCGGCCAGCGCCAGGATGAGGAACAGCAGCGCCCCCGCGGTGAAGCCGAGGGAGACGAGGTTGAGGACGAGAAGATTGCGCTTCTCCCGCTCGTTGTAGACGAGGTTGAGCGCGTCGAAGACATGCTTCACGCCGCCATTGGCGCTCCAGATCGACAGGACGATGCCGAAGAGCAGGCTGAACCCGAGGGTGGTGTTGCCCTGCTCGTTCAGGCGCTTGACCTGATCGCCGATGATCTCCAGCGCCCCCTGGGGCAGGATGCCCTGCAGGCTGGCGAGCTGCTCGTTGATGGTCGAGGCGTCGGCCACGAGCCCGTAGCACGAGACCAGGGCCGCCACCGCGGGGAAGATCGCCAGCAGGGTGAAGAAGGTGACGCCGGCCGCGATCAGCGACAGGCGGTTCTCGCCGATGTCGCGGTAGGTGCGCAGCGCGATGTCCTTCCAGCCCTTGGCGGGGATCTCGGTGGGCGTCGCGGCCTTGCGCCCGCGATCGGCCTGGGTCCGGGCGACGGCCTGCGCCGCGCCGCCCGCGTGCGAGGGCGACGGCCGGCGCGCCCCGTCCTGGTCGGAGGCGGGATCCGAAACCCGGCCCCGGGGCAGCCCCGTCCGGCGCGGGAGAGCCACGAGGCCGATCAGCGCGGTGGCCAGCGCCAGCGTCCAGACCGTTGACGCCTGTCCCGGCGGACCGGCGGCCTCGGGGCGGGCGGGTTCGTGGGCTGGCATCGGCGGATCCCGGGCAGGTTCTGAGCGACATGCGGCGCGGGCTCCGACACGCCCGAGGGCCTGTTCGAATGGCCGCAGCCGCGAAGGGGAACGCCGCATCGCACGCAACGGTTCGCCTTCCAGTTGCAACACCATACGGAGAACCGGCATGGCGCGCCTGAACGGCCGCACCGTCGTCATCACCGGGGCTTCGAGCGGCATCGGCCGGGCCGCGGCCGAGGCCTTCGCGGCCCGGGGCGCCCGGGTGGTGCTGGCCGCCCGCCGGGCCGACGTGCTCGATCGCTTCGCCCGGGACCTGCGCGCGGCCGGCGCCGAGGCCATCGCGGTCCCCACCGACGTCACCGACCCGGAGGCCGTGGCGGCCCTGGCCCGGGAAGCCCTGCGCCGCTTCGGCGGCATCGATGTCTGGATCAACAACGCCGGCACCGGCGTGTTCGGCCCCCTGCTCGACGCCCCCCTCGACCTGCACCGGCAGACCATCGCGGTGAACCTGCTGGGCGCCATCCACGGGGCCTATGCGGTGCTGCCGCATTTCCTCGACCGGGGCCGGGGCACGCTGATCAACACGGTCTCCATGGGCGGCTGGGCGCCGACGCCCTTCGCGGCCGCCTATACCGCGAGCAAGTTCGGCCTGCGCGGCTTCTCGGCGAGCCTGCGCCAGGAACTCGCCCGGCACCGGCACATCCATGTCTGCGGGGTGTTTCCGGCCATCGTCGACACGCCGGGCCTGGAGCATGGCGCCAACGTCACGGGCAAGCGGCTCAATCCCGGCCACCTGTTCTACGCCCCCGAGGCGGTGGCCGAGACCTTCATCCGCCTCGTGCGCCACCCCCGCGACGAGGTCGCGGTCGGCTGGCCGGCCCGCCTCGCCCAGGTCGGCTACGCGCTGGCCCCGTACCCGACCGAGCACCTGATGGGCTTCGGCTTCCGTCGCGCCCTCGACCGGGCCGATCCGGGCCCGCGCACGCACGGCGCCCTGCGCGGGCCCGTGCCGCAGGGCACCGCCGCCGACGGGGGAATGCGCGCCGCCAAGGGCGTGCCCTCCGCGGGGACGCTGAGTGTCGGCCTCGCCGCCCTGGCGGCCTGCGCGGTCCTGGCGCTGGGGGTCGCGGCGGTGCGGCGGGACTGATCCCCGGACCCCCGCGGCCGATTGGCGTTCGGGAAAACCGCTAACCCATGTTGCGGCATGGGCGGCCTCAGCGCGCCACAACCGGTCCACGGGTCCGACCGGCCCGCTCGCCGACGACCGGACCTGAATGCCCGACCCCGAAGGCTCATCCCTCCTCGATCCTGTCGCGGATCCGCGTGAGGATGTCGCCGACGCGTCCGCCGAGGACGCCCGGCACGGCCTGCCGGAGGCCGTGCGCGCGCATCTGGGGACGTTGCTCGGCCACGCCTACGACCGGATCGGCCCGGCGCCGGGGGCCGCCTCGGACCGCTTCGCCGAACTCCTGGCCCGGCTCGAGGCCGCCCTCGCCCAGGCCGCGGGCGAGCGGGAGGCGACGTTCCGTGCCGGGCTGCTCGAGGTGGTGCCGGCGCTCCACCGCTTCGCCGTCTCGCTGACCCGCGACCCGGCGGCGGCCGACGATCTCGTACAGGACACGCTGCTGCGCGGTTGGCGCGGCCGGGGCAGCTTCACCCCCGGCACCAACCTGGAGGCGTGGCTGTTCACGATCCTGCGCAACGTCTTCTACAGCCAGCACCGCAAGCACGGCCGGGAGGTGGCGGATTCCGACGGCAACCATGCCGAGCGGCTGACCAGCATCCCCGAGCAGGGCGGCCATCTCGACCTCCAGGACGTGCGCGCCGCCCTCGAGCGGCTCGCGCCGATGATGCGGGAGGCGCTCGTCCTCGTGGCGATCGAGAACCTGAGCTACGAGGAAGCCGCCGCCGTGATGAACTGCCGGATCGGCACCGTGAAGAGCCGGGTCTGGCGCGCCCGGGAGCAGCTCGCCCGGATGCTCGGCTACAGCGGGGCCGAGATCGGCAACGACGGCGTGATTCTCTCGGTCACCGGCACCACGGCCTGAACGACCGATCCCGCCCGACAGGGTTTTCAACGGCCAACAGGCAAATTCATCGCTTATTCGGCTGTATTCAGCAGCGAATTTGACTTAGGTGAAAGCGCCCGGGTGCAGACCTGGGCGACATGAAGCGGGTTGGGTCGATCCGTCGGCTCGGCTCGGCTCCCGTCGGTGCGACATCCCCCCGATCCGCCGACGGGAGCCCCCTTCGGATCCCGGAGGATCCTCAGCGCGAAGCGCTTCCCGCCCGGTCCGCGTCGAGCTGCTGCAGCAGCTCCGCCAGCCGCGGATCCAGAGCCTCGTCGATCACCGGATCATACAGCGCCTGCAGCTGGTGGCCGAGCCGCGTGCGCGTCTGCGCATCGAGGATCGGACGGTTCGCGAGCGGGACCACCCGCAGGGCAACCGGCGTCCCGCCCGGGCCGGGCCGGGCGGCAGATCTCGTGTCGACGCGCTGAGGGTCGGATTGGGGCATGCCCCCTACATTGGCCCCGGCCCGGGCGACGGCAACCGTCCGGCCCAAGGGAGTTTTCCGGAGACCCGGCTGTGCACCGGCTTTTCAGGGCCTGTCCGACGGAAGCGCGGAGGGCTCACGTCACGGTTTCGAAAGGTCGAGCCCTTGCGCGGGTCCGGGCAGAGCCCGGTGTCGGGCCGCCCCCGGGACGGTCAGGGCTTTGCCCTGACGACCCACCAATGGGCCAAGCCCTTGGGAAACCCGGGATCCCGCGTCCAGCAGGCTCTCAGGCGTCGTCCTCGGGGGCGAACACTTCGCCCGTCTCGGCCAGGACGGTGTCGGCCGTGTCGCGCGCGAGCGCGTCGTCGGCCGGAGGCCGCGAGCCGGCGCCCCCGAGCAGCTGCGTCATCGCGTGCTCCCAGCCGGGCGGCAGGGCCTGACCCTGGTCGGCGAGGATCTGGCCGGTGCGGCGGCAGACCCGGTCCCGATCCGCCGGATCCATCGCCGCGAAGGCGCTCCCGAGACCGAGTTCGGTCCCGGCCTGAACGGCGGCTTCGGCCCAGCCGGGCGGTGGCGCGGGCGTGTCGATCATGGCGGTGCGGTCTCCTGAGGGAATCGGCAAGGGAATCGGCATGGGAATCAGCGCTGACCGTGGGCGGCGAGTTCCTCCGGCACCAGCGTGGCCGCCGCCTGGCGCACCAGGATCGCGTCGAGGGTGACCGGACGACCATCGCAGGCATCGACGCCGACATCGCAGGACCGGGTCGTGTCGGCGAGCCAGCCATGGCTGTGGCCGTAGAGGTGGCGCGTCTCCCGCCACAGGCCCGGCCAGGCCCGGTGGGCGTAGTGGGACAGGAACAGCCGGTGTTCCCGGCCCTCGGCGTCCGGAATCGACAGGCGGACGCTGTCCACGGGCGGCTCGGCCCAGGGCAGGTCCAGCACGCGGTTCGAATCGTGGTTGCCGCGGACGAGGCGCTTCGTCCCGTTGAGCCGAGCGAAGACGGCCGCGCAATGCGCCCGGCTCGCATGGGCGGCGAAGTCGCCGAGGTGCCAGACGCTGTCCCCGGGGCCGACGACGGCGTTCCACCGGGCGATCAGGGCCTCGTCGTGGGCCTCGATCGTGCCGAACCGGGGCCGCTGGTGCCGGAGGATGTGCGGATCGCCGAAATGCGTGTCCGCGGTGAAGAAGACCGTCATGACGCCCGCCCGACCGATTGCCCCTTGGGCGCGAGCCGCTTATCGAACGGGCTCAAGATTATAGCTCCTCGCGATGGCGATCATCTCGAACATCCTGGTTTCAAAAGGTCAGCGACCTTTTGCGGGTGCAGGGCAGCGCCCTGCTGTCGGGCATCGCCCGAGAGTCGGGCGATGCCCGATCGCTGGGCCTTGCCCGACGCGCCAGGGCTTCGCCCCGGCACCCCACCCAAGGGCGTAGCCCTTTGGAATCCCGCGATCCCGCCATCCATGACCATCTCCTGGCGGCGGCCGGCGCGTACCCGGCCCTGCGGGATGCCCTGGCGCGGACCGGCCCGCTCCGGATCGAGCCGGCGGCCCATGCGTGCGTGGCCGAGCGCCTGTTCGTCGAGGTGGTCAACCAGCAGCTCTCCATCCGGGCCGCCGGGGCGATCTGGGCGCGGATCGAGGCCGCTGCGGTCGCGGCCGGCTGCGATCCGCGCGGGCTGTTCGCGGCCGGTGACCCGGATCGCCTGCGGGCCTGCGGCCTCTCGGGCAACAAGGTCCGGGCCCTCCAGGCGATCGTCGCGGCCGAGGCGGCGGGCCTGCTCGGCCCGGAACTCGGCGGCCTGCCGCATCCCGAACGCACCGCGATCCTGTGCGGTATCCGCGGCGTCGGCCCCTGGACCGCCGACATGGTCGGCATCTTCCATTTCCACGACCCCGACATCTGGCCGGAGGGCGACGTCGCGGCGGTGGGATGCCTGCGCCGGCTGACCGGCCGGACCGACACGCGCGCCGTGGCGGCGGGCTTCACGCCGTATCGCTCGATCCTGGCCCACTACCTCTGGCGCATCAAGGATGCGGCCATCGCCGTGGAGCCAGCGCCCGCGGCCCGTCCCCGAACCCGGCGGCCCCCGGCGCTGTCCGCCTAACGGGCAGGACCTCAGCGCCCGACCGCTTTCCGCAGGGCCGCCACCATGGTCTCGACCGCCTGCTGCGCCGTCTCGCCGAGCTCGATGTCGGTCTCGCCCGCGGTGACGAGGCCGCGCTCCTCCAGCTCCGTCACGCCTTGCGGGTCGGCCTCGTGGCCGGCGCCGTCCTTGCGGATCACCGAGGTGACCCGCTCGCCGCTGACGAGCCGATGGTAGGCCGCGAAGGCAAAGATCGAGAGCGCCTTGTCGGAGAGTCCGTTCACGTCGTCGGCCATGCTGTGCGCTCCTCGCATCGGGTTCGACGGACGAACGCGAGCCGGCCCCCGAGGGCTCCGGCCGGGGGCGGGGGTGCGACGACGGGTGCGGCGCCGCCGGCACGCATGCGTCGCGCGCGGACATCCTTCCTGCTACTCTGCCGGGATCCATGACCGCAAAACCCGATCTGATCGCCGTGGAACCCAGCCCCAGCGCGCCTCCCGGGCCCGCACACCCCGATTCTGCGCACCCCGACCTGGATTACCGTCTGCGGCAGCAGATCATCCTGTCGGAGTTCGGCGTCGAGGCCCTGCGCGGCACCGATGTCGACCACCTGCTGCAGCGGGCCGCGGAATTGTGCGCCGCGGGCATGGGCGCGGAGTTCTGCAAGGCCCTGGAATACCGGCCCGGCGCCGACACGCTGCTGGTGCGGGCGGGCGTCGGCTGGGGACCCGACGTGATCGGCAAGGCCCGCGTCGGCGCCGACCTCGCCTCGCCGGCGGGCTTCGCGCTGAAGACGGGCCGGCCGGTGATCTCGAACCACCTCGCGGACGAGACCCGCTTCCGCACGCCCCAGCTCATGGCCGACCACGGCATCCGCCGGGCGATCAACGTGCTGATCGAGAATCGGGAGGGCGCCTTCGGGGTGCTGGAGGTGGACGACACCCGCGAGGGCATGTTTGCGGAGGCCGACATCGCCTTCATGCAGGGCTTCGCCAACCTGCTCGGCGGCGCCATCGAGCGCCAGCGCACCGAGAGCCTGCTGCGCGCGGCGCTCGCCCGCCAGGATCTGCTCGCCCGCGAGATGAGCCACCGGGTCAAGAACAGCCTCGCCATCGTGGCGAGCCTGCTCGCCCTCCAGGCCCGCGCCGCCGAGGCCGAGCCCGCCGTGCAGGCCGCCCTGACGGATGCGCGCAGCCGCGTCGAGGCGATCGCGGGGGTCCACGACCAGCTCTGGCGGCAGGGTGACGGGGGCGGCGATGGGGACGGGGCGGGGGTCCCGGGCGAGCTCGACCTCGCGCCGTTCCTCGAGAAGCTCGTGGCCAACCTCGCCGGCGGCCGGCCGGACCGGCAGCTCGCCTGCACGGCCGCCCCGTACCGGATCTCGGCCGACCGGGCGATCCCGATCGGGCTCCTGGTCAACGAACTCGTCACCAACGCGCTCAAATACGCCTACCCGCCGGACACGCATCCGGAGGGCGGCGAGATCCGGGTCCGGGCGGAGCCCCGGCCCGGCAGCCTCGTGGTCGAGGTGGCGGATGACGGGGTCGGGCTGCCGCCGGATTTCGAGATCGGACGCGCCTCGAAGAGCCTCGGCATGCGGGTCGTCAGCAGCCTGACCCGCCAGCTCGGCGGCCAGCTCACGACGCCGGAGACGCCGCGGGGCGCCTGCTTCCGGCTGGAGGTGCCGCTGGGCACCTGAGCCGCGCATGGCTCCCGGGACGTCGGATCGGGGCCGCGGACGATCGCCGCCGCCTGGATCCGGTCCCTGTCAGCATCGCCCAAAAGATCGGACGTGTGACCAAGGCTAAAACTTTGGGCTGAGACTGTGTGTACGCATCCTCTTTTTCCCGGGATCCGGACCTGATCGTTCAGGACGATGCCCTTGCACAGGATGCGCGCCTCGCTATGCTCTCGCGCATTGCATCCGAACCGCCGCGCTGGCCGACCCCGATGACCGCCCCCGAGCCGCAGGCGATGGCGCAGAGGCCCGGTCGCGGGCCGGGTCTCGGCGCATGACCGCCGTCGCCTTCGATACGCTCCGCTTCGTCCGCACGCTCCGCGAGAAGGCGAAGATGTCGCCGGAGCAGGCGGAGGGCTTGGCCGATGCCGTCTCGGAGGCGATCCAGAACGATCTGGCGACGAAGACCGACATCGCCATGGTCCGGACGGACATCGAGGCGCTGCGGCTCTCCACGAAGACCGACATCGAGGCGCTGCGACTTTCCACGAAGGCCGACCTGCGCGAGGCGGAGCTGCGCCTGGAGGCCAGGATCGAGGCCACCAAGGGTGAGATCATCAAGTGGGTGATCGGCTCGATCGGGTTTCAGGCGCTCGTGATCGTCGGTGCGGTCGCGGCCCTCACGCGGGGCCTGCACTGAGCGACACGCGCCCGCCGGGCTCCCGGCTCGGGCGCGCGGATCGTCCGGAAAGGTGGCGCCCGGCTTCCGGATCGAGCCGCGGGGCTGGACAAACACCCCGTGCCGCCGCGATCTGGCCCAATGGCGCAACGCGACACGACAGGGGCGGAGACCGGGAGCGGGGAGGGGACGGCCAAAATCCTCGCCCGGCGGCTCCACGCCTTCCGGAGCCTCGGCGACAATTGCGAGTTCGGGTTCGTGCAGCGCTACGGCGGCGTCGAGCCCTCCGGCCTGCTGCGCTTCTCCTACACGCCGCTGGAGGACCTGATCCGCGGCCTGCGCTGCGGCTTCGCGGATTTCGGGGTGCCGGGCGACCTGCGCCTGTCGGTGAGCACGGGCGGCACCTATTACTGCCACAGCCGCGCGTACAACATCTGGGCCAATACCGGGCACCCGGCCGGCTCGATCGCCCCGGAGGCGCTGCTGGAGCGGGAATACGGCCGGCTCGCCCATCTCAAGCGCAAGTTCCTGGACGAGCTCGCGGACGGCTCGAAGATCCTGGTGCGCAAGCTCGCCCGCGACGAGCCGGAATCCGGCTTCGCGCGGCTCGCCGAGGCGGTCCGGGCGCACGGGCCCGCGACGCTGCTGCACGTCACCGAGGCCGGGCCGGCCTGGAGGCCGGAGCCCGTCCGGCGCGTCGGCGATCACCTGATCGCGGGGCGGGTGCGCCGGTTCGCGCCGGTGGAGCAGGCCTGGGAACCCGACCTCGAACCCTGGATGCACCTCGTCGACGGCGCCTACGCGCTGGTTCACGGCGCAGGCCCGACCCGCCTGGACGCCGAGGCCTTCCCGGAGGCGCTGGCGCTGTCGGGCCGGCTGCGCCGGCATGTCGGCCGCCACCGGGAGCCGGCGATCAGCGCCTTCACCCGGACGGTCGATCCGGCCCGGTTCGACCGGGACGCGATCCACGTGTTCTCGAGCTGGGTCTGGATCCCGGAGGATTTTTCCGGGACACGCGTCTTCGCGGCGGCCGGCTACGCCCGGCTCGGCTGGCGCGACGCCGACCTGTCGCGGCGCGGGTGCTGGCAGCGCGTCTGGGCCTCCGGGCGGCTGCGCCCCGAGGTCGCCGGCGAGCCGATCGGCCTCGGGATGGTCGGAACCCGCCGGGATGGCTTCTGGTCAGTCGGTGCGCGCTTCGCCGTGGGCCCGATCCCCGGGGATGCCCCCGAGCCCGCCCTGCCGAGGCCGCCGGCCCGGTTCCCGGGGCAGGATCTCCTCGCCCGGCTGCGACCGCGGTTTCCTTGAACCCGGGCAAAATGCCGCTGCCGGCCGGCCCGGCCATGGGCCTGGTCGCCGGAACGTGACGCCGGGCGACACCCGCGCAGCCCGCAGCGTGACGGGAGACCCTTGATTTCCGGGGCCGCGGCCAGATTTCGCCAATGGTCTGAAAGTTGACAGACACCGACCGTCGTCGGGCGCCTCGCCCGCCGCGCCCTCCGGGGCTGTGGCGGAGGCCGGCCGCGTCGGTCGCGCGAGACAGGGGATGGCCCGATGGACGACATGCGGATCGACAAGACCAACACCGAGACGTTCGAGATGAAGGGCCAGTGCCCCTTCGGCGGCGATCGGATCGGCGGCGCCTTCGGCGGGCGGCCTGCCCTGGAGAACTGGTATCCCCATCGCCTGCGGGTCGAGCTGCTGCACCAGAACGGGCTGGCCGCCGATCCGCTGGGCCCGGATTTCGACTACGCCGCCGAGTTCGCCAAGATCGACCTCAACGCGCTCAAGGACGACATCAAGCAGTTCCTGACCTCGTCGGTCGCGTGGTGGCCGTCCGACTACGGCAATTACGGGCCGCAGATGATCCGCATGGCCTGGCACTCGGCCGGCACCTACCGGATCGCGGACGGGCGGGGCGGCGCCGGCACCGGCATGCAGCGCTTCGCGCCGATCTCCAGCTGGTGGGACAACGGCAACACCGACAAGTCGCGCCGCCTCCTGCAGCCGATCAAGCACAAATACGGCAACGCCCTGTCGTGGGCCGACCTGATGGTGCTCACCGGCAATTGCGCCCTGGAGATCATGGGCCTGCCGACCTACGGCTTCGCCGGCGGCCGGCTCGACGCCTGGGAGGCCGACAACGCCACCTACTGGGGCCCCGAGGTGGTCGACATGGGCAGCGTGTCGAGCTTCGACGACATGGTGAACCGCGACAAGCGCTGGCGCGGCAAGAATGGCGACGCGGATTACGACTTGGAGAACCCCCTCGCCGCCTCCCACCAGTCGCTGATCTACGTGAATCCGGAGGGCCCCTACGCGAACGGCGACCCGCAGGGTTCGGCGAACGACATCCGCGTCACCTTCACCCGCATGGCCATGAACAACGAGGAGACCGTGGCGCTGATCGCGGGCGGCCACGCCTTCGGCAAGAGCCACGGCATGACCCCCGCCAAGGAGATCGGCCCGCCGCCCGAGATGGCGCCCATGGAGGCGATGGGCCTGGGCTGGCACAACCCGCGGGGCGCGGGCTCCGGCAAGGACACGATGACCAACGGCATCGAGGGCAGCTGGACCCCCGATCCGACCCAGTGGGACAATGCCTACCTGGAGAATCTCTTCAAGTTCGACTGGGAGCAGACCAAGAGCCCGGCCGGTGCCCTGCAATGGACGCCCAAGGATCCGAATGCGCCGAAGACCCCCGACGCGCATGTCGAAGGCCAGATGCACCCGCTGATGATGATGACCTCCGACATCGCCCTCAAGGTCGATCCGGAGTACCGCAAGGTCTGCGAGAAGTTCTTGGGCGATTTCGACGCCTTCACGCAGGCCTTCTCCAAGGCGTGGTACAAGCTCACCCACCGCGACATGGGCCCCAAGCACCGCTACCTCGGCCCGGAGGTGACGATCGAGGACGGGCTCCTGTGGCAGGACCCGCTGCCCGACGCCGCCTATGCGCCGGTCGGCGAGCCCGAGATCGCCGCGCTGAAGCAGGCGATCCTGGACAAGGGCCTGTCGGTCTCGGACCTCGCCTTCACGGCCTTCTCGGCGGCCGCGACCTACCGCGACAGCGACAAGCGCGGCGGCGCCAATGGCGGGCGGCTGGCGCTGGCGCCCCAGAAGGACTGGGCGGTCAACCGCCGGGCCGCCCCGGTGGTCGAGGCCCTGCGCGGCGTGATGGACGCGTTCAACGACGGACGGAGCGACGGCAAGCGGGTCTCGCTCGCCGACCTGATCGTGCTCGGGGGCTGCGTCGCCGTCGAGAAGGCGGCCGCGGAGGCCGGCGCCGCAATCCCGGTGCCGTTCACCCCGGGCCGGGTCGACACCACGCAGGAGCTCACCGACATCGAGATGTTCGAGTGGCTCAAGCCCGTGGCGGACGGGTTCCGCAACTACGTCGCCGACGGGTTCGGGTCGGTGGCCCGCAACGTCTCGCCGGAGGAACTCTTCCTCGACAAGGCCAACCTGATGACCCTGACGGCCCCGGAATGGGCGGTCCTGACCGCCGGCCTGCGGGCGCTGAACGCCAACCACGACGGCGGACGGCACGGCATCCTCACCGACCGGGTCGGCGTGCTGAGCACGGACTTCTTCAAGGCGGTGACCGACACCGACCTCGTCTGGGAGAAGGCCGATGCGGAGGGCATGACCTTCACGCTCAAGGACCGGGCGAGTGGGCAGCCGAAGTATCAGGCCACGCGCAGCGACCTCGTGTTCGGGTCGAACGCCCAGCTGCGCAACATCGCGGACGCCTATGCGGGCAGCGATGGTGAGGCGCGGTTCGTCAGGGACTTCGTCCGGGTCTGGGACAAGGTCATGATGCTCGACCGCTACGACGTGAAGGGCCACAAGCGCTACGCGCCCATGGCGGCCTGAGATGGCGGCCTGAGACGGCGGCCTGATTCCAAGGCTTGAGACAACCTGACCGGCCCCCGCCCCGTCGTCGCACGGGGCGGGGGCCGATCTATTTCCAGCCTCTGCCGGCCTCCGCTCAGGCCGCCCGCCGCTGGCTGCCGGCGGCGGAAGCCTGGGCCACCGGCATGTCGGCCTCCGCGATCGGCCGGAAGCGGCCATCCGCGCCGTCATAGGCCAGCAGGGCGCCGGTCTCGATCTCGAAGAACCAGCCATGCAGGCGCAGCGTCCCCTTGGCGAGGGCGGCCGCGACGCTCGGATGCGTGCGCAGGTTGGCGAGCTGCACCACCACGTTCTCCAACGCGAGGGCGTGGTGGCGGGCTGTCTCGTCCATGTCCTCCGGATAGGCCTCGCAGACGATCCGCTCGGCGGCCTCCGCGTGGCGCAGCCAGGCCGCGACCGCGGGCATCCGCGCCAGCGCGTCCCGGTGCATCAGCCCGTGCATCGCGCCGCAATCGGAATGGCCGCAGACCACGATGTCGCGCACCTTGAGCGCCACCACGGCGTACTCGATCGCCGAGGACACGCCGCCGATCACGTCGGAGGCCGGGGGCACGATGTTGCCGGCGTTGCGGCAGACGAACAAGTCGCCCGGCCCCGCCTGGGTGATGTGCTCCGGCGAGACCCGGGAATCCGCGCAGGCGATGATCAGCGCGCTCGGGTGCTGACCGCCGCGCACGAGCTGCTGGTACATCGCGCGCTGGCCGGGGAAGACGGTGCCCTGGAAGGCGGCGATCCCCTGGACGAGGTTGTTCATGAACGGATCCCTGACACGGGCGGAAGCGGGGAAGGCGGCGGGGAAGGAGGCGGGGAGGGCCGGCCGGGCCGGAGCCCGGCGGCCGGATGATCTCAGCGCAGGACCTGACGGCGCGGCGCGATGCCGGAGGCCCAGTGGGGCTCGACCGGGCGGACCATCGCGGCCCCGGCCCGCTCGTGGAGCATCGGCGCCCCGAGGATCTGGCCGGTGCCCCGGCGCTGCGAATGGAGCGAGCGCGGGTCATGGTGGGGATCGCTGACGTAGGAGCTCATATGGCCGCCGCCGGCGACCTGACGGCTCCCGCCGCCGCCCTCGCCGGCCTGCGCCGCAAGGGGTGCCGCGAGGGCGGCGGCCAGGGCGGCGAGGCCGAGGGCCGGGCGGAGGAGGGAGAGGGGGCGTGCGCGCATCGTCGTGTCTCCGGGTCTGGTCTGGCTCCGCGGACGACCGGGCGTCGCCGCTGATGTCGTGAACATAGGCATGATCAGCCAGGCCCGATGTGCGTCGGGACACAGTCGAACGATGAAAAATTTAATCCTTGTCTCAAGTAATACTGTGTGCGTGGGCGCACGTTGAAATACATCCGCACGCGGCAGCGGGATTACGCCGCACGATGGGATTGAGTCGTGCGACCGCGCGTGGCGGCGAAGACTTCCGGACGGCAGACGCTTCGTGCCGTGTCATCAGGAGGGCCGAGCAGCCTCTGCTTCGCCCCTACGCTCGGAAGCAGGTCAGTAGACCCCCCTGTCCGAACGCGCTCCCTCTCGGGAGGCGCCCCGCCTAAGCGCGCCCGGCCCGGAGGCGCCGCGGCAGCGGCCCGGTCTCCGCGCAACCCGCGGGCAGGGGGCTCGCCGCCGCGTAGACCAGACCCTCGGCCGCGTAGGTCAGGCTCGCGGTGTCCCGCCCCGCGAAACCCCGCTCCAGGAGGCGCGTGCCGAACCCCGTCCGGGACGGCGGCACGACCGGCGGACCGCCGCGCTCGCGCCAGGTCACGCGCAGGGTCCGGCCCTCCGAAGCGCTCTCCAGCGTCCAGGCCAGCGCCACGCGGCCGCCCGGGACCGACAGGGCGCCGTGCTTGACCGCGTTGGTGCACAATTCGTGCAGGATCATCGTGAGCGCCAGAGCCCCCTCGGGCGGCAGCCGCAGGTCCGGCCCGTCCAGGGTGACGCGCGGGGCCCGGCCGGGGCCGGGCTCGCCCTGGAAGGGGCGCACGGCCTGGTCGGCCATCCCGCGCAGGTCCGCGCTCGCCCAGCTCTCCCGGGTCAGGATGTCGTGGGCGCGCGACAGGGCGAGCAGGCGGGCCTCGAAGGCGTCGCGCCCGGCCACGGCGCCGCCGCCGAGGTTCTTCAGGCTCTGCGCCGCCATCGACTGCACGGTGGCCAGGGTATTCTTCACCCTGTGATTGAGCTCGTCGATTAGCAGCCGGTGGGCCTCGCCGCGGCGGGCGAGCTCGTCCGCCGCATGGCCCAGGGCATCGGCGATCAGCGCGCCCTCGCGCACGAGGGAGCGGGGCAGGGGCGGCAGCGGCCGGTCGCTCCCCAGGACGCCCGCGGCCAGGGCCAGCTCCCGCAGGGGCCGGGCGATCAGGCCGGCGAGCAGCCACGCGAGCAAGGCCGCCGCGAGGGCCACCACGCTGCCCGCCATCAGGATGCTGCGGCGCAGGGCGGCGGCGGGCGCCAGGGCCCGGTCGGCGGTCTGGCGCACCACCACCTGCCAGCCGAGCCCGGGATAGTCCCGGTGTCCGGCCGTGGCGGCGCGGGCGCTGAGATAGGACGCGGTCGAATCGGGCCACAGGCCGACCCGGCTCGCGCCCTGCGGATCGAGGGGCCGCCCGCCGGTCAGCACATCCGCGGGGAGGGGGGAACCCTGCAGGGCGGGGGGCCCGAGCAGCACGCTGCCGTCGCGCGCCAGGATCAGGATCTCGGCCCCGGCGCGATGGCCCCGGAACGCGCCTTCGAGCAGGCGCGCCATGTCGCGCGCCCAGGTCCAGTCGAGATGGGCGGCCAGCACCCCGACAGGCTGGCCATCCGCACCCCGCACCGGGGCCGCGAGGTCGAGGAGGCGCAGGGGCTCCCGCGCGGTCGGGCTCTGCAGGAGCTTGGCCGGATGCACGTCGCCCACGAAGGGCTTCTCGCGGCCGGCGCGGAAATAGTCGCGGCCGGAGACGTCCGCCCCCTCCAGGGCGCCGGTGCTGGTCACCGCGACGCGGCCGTCCGCGTCGATCAGGCCGATGATCGAGTAGGCCGGGTAGGTCGCCTGCAGCCGCTCCATCAGGGCGCGCTTGGCCGCCGTGCCGGACCGCGGATCGCGCAGGCTGTCGGAGGCGGCGGCGATCTGGATGTCGCGCCAGCGCTCGAACATGCCGAGATCGAGGCTGCGGGCCATCTGGCCGGCGATCTCGGCGAGCTGGCCGCCGACCTCCGCCTCGAGCCGGGCGGTCGCGTCGCGGCTCACCAGGGCGGCCAGCACCAGGGTGGCGAGGAGGCCGAGGGTGCCGAAGCCCAGCGCCAGCACCACGCGCAGCCGCGGCACCGGCCATCCGCGGCGCAGGCCGGCGCGGGCGCCGGTTTCGCCCGGCCCGGAGGAGGCCGCGACGGGGGGAGGGGGGGAAGCCGCCGGAGGCATCGCGGCGGCAGGGGCGTCCGATCGCGCGTGAGCCCGCATCCGATCCCTCTTCGGATCCGGCCTGCCCCGCGGCCGGAGATCGCGCCCGCCGAGCCTGTTCGGCGTCCTGTTGTTCCGACGCCCGTCTCACCACGGCCCCGGGCGCTCAGCAAGACCGGATCGACGCCCCACGATCCAGAATCTCTATCACCAGTTGCAAATTTGACTCGACGGTCCCGGGGCCGCCAGAGCCGCCATCACGGCTGCCGTCAGCCCCCGAGCAGGGCATGGGCCGCCCGCACCAGGATCCCGTCCGGCCGGCGCAGGGCGTCGAGCACGGAGAAATGGTCCGCCCCGGCCACGGGCAGCAGGGGGCCGGGGGCATGGGCCGCCGCCCGCAGGGCGTGGAGGTTGCGGGCGTCGTGGATCAGCGCGGGCAGCTCGGCCGTGCCGTAGGCGATGCACAGGGGCTTGGGGCAGACCGGCAGGCGCAGGGGCGAGAGGGTCTCGATCTCCGCGTCGGTCAGACCGAGCTTGGCGTCGAGATAGGTCTCGCGGATCGGCGCGAGGTCGTAGACGCCCGAGATGGCGAGACCCGCCGCCACGGCCGGGTGGCCGAGTTGCAGCGCGGCGAGCAGCCCGCCCGCCGACCAGCCCGACAGGACCAGGGGGCCGCGGATCCCGTGCCCCGGCCCCTGCGCGGCCAGCCAGTCGAGGGCCGCCCCGATCTCGGCCGCGATCCGGGTGAGGCTCGCCTCCGGGGCGAGGGTGTAGCCGACCATCGCCACCGACCAGCCGGCGGCGTTCGGGCCTTGCGCGAAGCAGGCGAACAGCTCCCGGGCGCTCCGCTGCCAGTAGCCCCCGTGGAGAAGACGAGGCAGGGCGCCCCGCCGTCCCGGGCCGGATAGAGATCGATCGCATTGCGGGCCCCCGGGCCGTAGGGCCGGTCGAGCGCCCCCGGATGCGCGGACCGGTAGGCCGCCGAGGCGGCGTCCCGGGCGGCGACCCGCTGCGCGCTGTCGGCCACCGCGCGGGTGTTGTCGTAGCAGGCGTCCCGGGCGTCGGGATCGAGGGACGCCCAGCGGCGGCGCGGATCCGCCGGGGTCGGATCGTCGAGGCGGAACGCTTGAACCATTGTGGGTTGTCTCCGGCACCTCCCGGCTCACCCATCATGGCAGGGTGCCGGGTCGAGGCAAGTCAGAAGCCGGGCGCTGCCCCGGGAATCGTGCCGCCGTAGCCCCAGCCGGTGAAGGGCGGGGCCGCCACCCGCTCCCGCGTGGCCGGGGCGAAGATCCGGGCGAGCGGCCGGGGCTGCTGCCAGGAATCTTGCCACCTCTGCCAGTCCCGGAGCCGGTCGCGGGCGGCCATCCGGGCGATCGTGCGGTCCGTGTCGGTCGCGTGGCCCAGCGGGCGCCGGTGCGGGCGGGCCTCGGCCGTGGCCGGGAGCAGGACGAACAGGACCAGGGAAGCGGCAATCGCGCGGGGCGGGCGGCGCATGGATCGGGCTCGGCGGGGGAGGGGCCTTCCGGAAGCTACGCCGCGGACGCGCCTTCGGTTCCGGGATCCCCGGCGGCCCGAAAACCCCGTACACAGGTGTCTGTCCCGGAACGAGTCGCGCGGCCCATGCCAGAATTCGATCCCTCCACCGCCCCGCCCCCTGCCGACGCGCCCGATCCCGCGGCGTTGCTGGCGACCCTCGTCGGGTTCGACACGGTGAGCGACCGCTCGAACCTGCCGCTGATCGACTGGGTGGAGGCCTATGGCCGCCGCCACGGCGCCGCGGTGGAGCGGGTGCCGGACGCCACCGGCCGGAAGGCGGCGCTGCTCATCAGCGTCGGCCCGTTCGCGGACCGCCCCGGCTACGTGCTGTCCGGCCACAGCGACGTGGTGCCGGTGGAGGGCCAGCCCTGGTCGTCGGACCCGTTCACCCTCCGGGAGGAGGGGGGCCGGCTCTACGGGCGGGGCACCTCCGACATGAAGGGGTTCCTGGCGGTCTGCCTCGCGCTCCTGCCCGAGATGGTCGCGGCGGATCTCGCCACCCCGCTGCACCTCGCGATCTCGTACGACGAGGAGGTCGGCTGCCTGGGCGTGCGCCCGCTGATCGCCCGGATGCTGGAGCGTGTACCCCGGCCGCTGGGCTGCTTCGTGGGCGAGCCGACGGGCATGGAGGTGGTGGTCGGCCACAAGGGCAAGTCCGCCGCCCGCCTCACCTTCCGGGGCCGGGCCAGCCATTCGGCGCTCGCCCCCCAGGGGGTCAACGCGGTCGAATACGCCGCCCGGTTCATCGAGCACGTCCGGCTGTCCGCGGAGGCGCTGGCCCGGGACGGCGCCCGCGACGACCTCTACGACGTGCCCCACACCACCGGCCTGTCGAGCGTGATCCAGGGCGGCGCGGCGCTCAACATCGTGCCCGACAGCTGCAGCGTCAGCTTCGAGTACCGGGCGATCGGCGCGGACGATGCCGGGGCGCTGGCGGCGTCGGCGATCGCCTACGCCACCGACACGCTGGCGCCGCTGATGCGGGCCGTGGACCCGGCCTGCGGCGTCGCGGTCGAGCCGCTGATCGACTATCCCGGCCTCGACACCGACCCGGAGGCGCCGGTCGTGACCCTGGCCAAGCGGCTCGCCGGCCGCAACAGCCACGCCAAGGTCTCGTACGGCACGGAGGGCGGGCTGTTCGAGCGGCTCGGCGGCGTGCCCGCCTTGGTGATCGGCCCCGGCTCGATCGCCCGCGCCCACCGGGCCGACGAATACGTGACCCGGGCCGAACTCGACGCCTGCGCGGGCTTCCTGCGCCGCCTGATCGCGATGTGCCGCGGCTGAAATCGGGGATTCCAAAGGGCTGAGCCCTTTGGTGGGGCGTCGGGGTGAAACCCCGACATACGGATCCCGGACCCACGAAAAGGGGGTCCGGGATCCGTACCGCAGGGCTCTGCCCTGCACCCGCCAAAGGCCTCGTCCTTTGGAATCCCGTGACGTTCGCCGGTGCGCCGCCCTATCTCGCGGGGACCCTGACGAACCCCGGACCCCGCGATGGATGATGCCCGACACGGCCGCTACGGCTACAGCGCCCTGCCCGACCGCCCGGTCTACGACTGGCCCGGCGGGCGGCGGCTCGCGGTCTATGTCGCGCTGAACCTCGAGACCTTCGACTTCGGCGCGGGACTCGGCGCCGAGCTGGCCCCGGGCGGGCCGCAGCCCGACGTGCTGAACTACGCCTGGCGGGATTGGGGCAACCGGGTTGGGGCGTGGCGGCTGCGCGACACCTTCGACGCCCTGGCCCTGCCGGCGAGCGTCCTGGCGAACAGCCGGCTCTACCGGGACTGCCCCGGCCTGATCGAGGCCTTCCGGGCGCGGGGCGACGAGATCGTCGGCCACGGCCGCACCAATGCCGAGCGGCAGGGCACGCTGCCGGAGGCGGAGGAGCGCGCCCTGATCGCGGAGGCCACCGCGCTCCTCACCCGGGAGGAGGGGCGGGCGCCCGCGGGCTGGCTCGGCCCGTGGATCTCGCAGTCCCGGATCACGCCCGACCTCCTGGCCGAGGCCGGCTACCGCTACCTGCTCGACTGGTGCCACGACGACCAGCCCACCTGGATGGCGACCCGCGGCGGGGGTAAGATCCTCGCGGTGCCCTACCCCCAGGAGCTGAACGACATCCCGGCGATCGTCGCCCGCAAGGAGACCGGCCGCCAGTTCGCCGACGCGATCGTCGACGCCTTCGACGAGATGCTGGAACAATCCGCGGCGGCGCCCCTGGTGATGGGGATCGCGCTCCACCCCTACATCGTCGGGCAGCCCCAAAGGCTGCGGCCCCTGCGGGCGGCGCTCGCCCACATCGCGTCCCACCGGGACCGCATCTGGCTCACCACGGCAGGGGCGATCGCCGCACAGGTCTACGCTGACGCCTCACGGGATTCCGAAGGGCGCTAGCCCTTCGGCGGGGTGTCGGGGCAGGGCCCCGACGCTTGGGCCCCGACGCTCGGGCCTCGCCCGATTCATCAGTCCGGGATCGCGAAGCCGATCGACAGGCACAAAGCCGCCACGGCGGTCAGCGCCACGGCGGCCTGCCGGACCTGATGCCAGCGCGCATGGCGCGCGCGCTCCTCCGAACTCGCGCCCAGTTGCAATTCGTCCTCGAACCCCCTCACGAAGGCGTCGAAGCTCGGGAAGGCCCGCCGCGCGAGCCACAGCCACACGCCGACGGCGACCAGGCTGATGGCCCAGCCCCCGTAGGTAAACGCATCGTCCAGCATCCGGCGCCGCCTCGTGGCTACGCCCCCCTCGCCGCGCATCCTACGGCAGGTTCCCGTAACCGCCTAGATGAAACAACACCACACCGCGCCAAGACCGCGTTTCCGGGTGTATCCGGCCCGCTCAAGACTTGACCCGACCCAGGGCGTAGAGGGTGATGGCGGCGGCGTTCGAGACGTTGAGGCTGCGGATCGCCCCCGAGAACGGGATCCGGGCCAGCACGTCGCAGCAGCTCCGGGTCCGCTCGCGCAGGCCCTTGCCCTCGGCGCCCAGCACGATCACCAGGGGCCGGGCGATGGTCAGGGTGTCGAGGCTCTCGGGCGCGTCGGAATCGAGCCCGACCCGGGTGAAGCCGCGCTCCCCCAGGCCGATCAGCGCCTCGGCGAGGTTGCGCACGGTCACGAACGGCACGTGCTCCAGCCCGCCGGAGGCGGATTTCGCCAGGACCCCGGTGGCGCCCGGCGCGTGGCGGGCCGTGGTGACGATCCCCGCGACCCCGAAGGCCGCGGCGGTGCGCACGATCGCCCCGACATTGTGCGGGTCGGTGATCTGATCGAGCGCCAGCAGCAGGGCGTCGGCCGGCAGATCGTCGAGCCCGGGGGCGGGCAGGGGCTCCGCTTCGAGATACAGGCCCTGGTGGACCGCATCGGGCCCGAGCAGCCGGCCGATCTCGCTCGGGCGGACCAGCTCGGGGGTGATCCGCAGGGCGCCCCCGAATTCCGCCTCCAGGCGCGCGGCGGCGTTCTCGGTGGCGAGCAGCCGGTGCAGGCCGCGCGCCTCGTTCCCCAGGGCCTGGACCACCGGATGCCAGCCATAGAGCACGGTCGCCCCGTCGGCGGCCTCCCGCCGGGGGCCCGTCGGCGGGGGGCGGTAGCCGGGCCGCCCGCCAGGTCGCCATGAACCCGGCGGCCGTCCGCCCGGTGGTCGGCCCTTGGCCGGGCGGTCGTCGTTGCGGCGATCCGTCATGAGGGGAGGACGGGTGAGCGGAACATCGGCATGGCCTTTCTGGGCGCCCACATCGGGGATCCCGAGAAACCGGGCGTGATCGGTCACGTCAAGTCAGTCTCAAGCGCGTCGCGCCAGGCTTCCCCCCGAGGGGCAGATCGCTCCGGAATGTGGACAAGCCGCGCATATTCCCTTTGATCCCTGTGAAAATTCCTTCCCTTGAGGGGTCGTTCGCTCAAACGAACGGTGCGGCGTGCAGTAGGAAGATTATCTGGGAGAGTCTTTCAGAGAGTCAGTTCAGCAGGTTATATGAGGGTCGAAATTGCTGTGTGGTGTCAGGGCCTTGATGGCACTTTGCGTATCCGACTCTGCGCGGAGGCGCATCGAACTCTGCGCATGGACGTATCGGAGTCTGCGCGGGATCTGCGGGTCGCCGTATCGGATTCGGCGCATCGGCGTATCGGATTCGGCGCGAAATCCCGCCGGGCGCGGTGGATAACGGGGACGGAATGTCCGGGCCGGGGCGTATCGAACTCTGCGTGGCCTGATCGGGCCGGCGCGGGCCGTATGCGACTCTGCGTGATCCGACGCTCGACCCGCACGGGCAATCCCACGGGCAATCCCACGGGGAAGCGTGGATTACCGGGACAAGCCGGATCGGAGCCGGGCCCCGGCGGCCGAATCGTGGCATGGCAGGATCGGGCCGCCATCCCGCCCACAGGGGAGGGTGCGCCCGTGCGATTCGGGCCGAGGGGCGATGACCATCGAGGAGAAGATCGCGGCGATCCACGATCCGGACCTGCGGGCCGAGGTCGAGGCGGCGCGCGGCGGCTTCCTGTTCGCGCAGATCGTCGAGCACGTCCTGCATCGCCAGCGCGAACGCGACGCGCAGGCCGCCCTGCTCGGCGAGGAGGAGCGCCGCCGGTCGAGCCTCTCCCGCGACCAGCGCCGCCGCGACGCCGTGCGGCTCGTGATCGAGAGCGAGCCGGCGCTGCCGTCGAGCCTGCAGCACATCCACTCGGTGCTGGCGCTCTGCGGCCTGCCCTATCGCGACCCCGGGCCGGTGCGCGAATTCTCCCGCACCTACGGGCGCAACTCGCTGAGCCTGATCGCCGGGCGGATCAAGGATCCGGAGACCGGCGCCTTCGAGCCGCAGGGCCTGCCCTACGGGCCGAAGGCCCGGCTGATGCTGCTGCACCTCTGCACCGAGGCCGTGCGCCAGCGCAGCGCCACCGTGAAGGTCGCCGAGACCCTGTCGGGCTTCATGCGCGAGATGGGGTTCGCGGTGACCGGCGGCGAGCGCGGCACCATCCGTCAGTTCAAGGAACAGCTGAACCGGCTGGCCGCCTGCTCGATGCAGATCGGCCTCTGGGACGGGCGCGACAGCGCCACCACCCTCAACGTCCCGCCCTTCCGCAGCCTGGAGCTGTGGCGTCCCCGGGCCGGCGAGGGGGACGAGACCGCGGAACGCACCGTGCGCTTCGATCCGGAATTCTACGAGACCCTGATCCGGCACGCCCTGCCGGTCGACATCCGGGCCGCCCGGGCCTTCTCGGGCTCGGCCCGGAAGCTCGACCTGCTGTTCTGGACCGGCTACCGGCTGCGGTCCCTCCAGCGGCCGCTGCGGCTGACCTGGGCCAACCTCCACGCCCAGTTCGGGGCCGAGAACGCCTCGATCCGCAGCTTCCGGCAGGCCTTCAAGGCGGATCTCGCCCATCTGTGCGAGGTGTTTCCGCGCCTGCCGATCGTGCTCGACGATAACGGCCTGACCCTGCACCCGGCCGACCCCAGCGCCCTGCTGGTGCCGCCCCGGCCGGCCTCGAAGGGAAAGCGGTTGCGAAGCACGGAATAAGAGAGCGCCTCAGGGAACGCCCTTCTGTTCCCTGAGATAGGCCGGTACCATCCAGAATTCTGTTCCCAAAACTCGGAATAAACGGTATGTTCCTTCTGGCGGGAAGGAATGGCCGATGGGCTTGTCGGATGCTGAGATCGAGATGCGGCTCGCGGCTCTGCGCCGCCAGCGGGAGGCGCTCGACCGGGAGATCGCGGATCTCGTCCTCTATCAGGAACTCGGCCGCCGCCTCGGGGCCGTGAAGGCAGGGGCCGACAGGCACGATCCGGACCCGGGATCGGAGGCTGGCGCCATGTCCGGCCCGGCACCCGATCGAGGCCGCGCACAGGATACAGTCCCGCCCCCGCCCCCGCCCCCGCCCGCAAACCAGGCGAGCCCATCGGATTCGAGGCCGGATGGCGTCCGGCCCTCCGGCCGCGGAAGCGCAGCCGCCGGATTGCCCGCGTCGGGATATTCCGAGACCCGGACGACGATCCCACCGGCCATCGCCTTCACGGAGGATGTCGCGGGGGCCCGGCGCTACGGCCGGGCCGTCGTGGAGGCCGCCTGCGCGGCCCTGGCGCAGGCGGATCGACCTTTGCACGCGGCCGAGATCCTGGACATCCTCTCGGCGCAGGGCTTCACCCTGCCGGGCCGCGACCCCGTGGCGGCCCTCAACACCCGGTTGTGGAAGCGATCCGGCCCGGACGGCCCCCTGCGGCGCGTCGGCGAGGCCACCTACGCGCTGGCGACGGATGGGGTGTCGGCCTGATCGACCGCCGACGGATCACGAATCCGCGAGAGCCGGCCTTGCGCAGGCCCGCTTGCCTCATATCGGGGTCGTGGACCGCCGGGAAACCTGATCGGATCGGCGGGATTGCGGGGTGAGGCCGGATCCGCGCGGCGGATCGGCGCTCCGGGCCGGGGAGGGGTGTCATGGGCGGGAGCGACCGGAATCGGAACCCCGGGGCACGCCCCACCGCACGGGACGCTGGTTCGGCGCAAGGGCGCGGGTCGACACGCGGACTCGCAACCGTGCGCGATGGCAGCGCCACCGGTTCCGAGCAGATTTCCGTTGGCAGGCCGACGCGTCGGCCGCCCCGGGTCCCGGTGGATCACGGGGTCCCGTCGCAGGATCGGCGGCCGCTCGTGCGAAACCTGCTTGCGCGCGCGCCGGGCGCTACGCGGTGACGGTGGCGCTCGCAAACCCGGCCGCACAGGCCTGTGCCTTCGTGCTCGGCTGCGCGGTGATCCATGCGGCCCGGGCCCACGCGGAGCTGCTCACGCGCCTGCTCGTGACCGCGATCGTCGCGGCGGCCGTGCTGCTGCTGCTCGCCGCTTCCCTCACCTACGCGTCGGACGCCGACGCGACCGTCGATGAGGTTTCGCTCTACGCCGCCTCGTGAACCGATGGCCGCGCGGGCCGGCTCAGTTGATCATGCAGAAGCCGGCTCCGGTCCCGACCCGGCGCTCCTGCGCACACCAGGGCCTGGCGGGCGAGGGCACGCTCTTCAGATCGGCGACGGCCTGGCTGGCGCCCGATTCCACGCCGCGCAGGGCAGGGCCGCCGGCGGGCCTCTCGCCGATCGTGAGCGCGTGCGACATGGAGGGGTCGCCCTCGGCGTGACCGGTCTCGACCTTCGACTCGGGGACCCGGTCGCCCGGCTGTGCCAGATTGGGTGGGGCCAGCGTCGCGAGCCCGGGCATATCCTGCGCGGCGGCGGCGCCACACAGGATCAGACAGGCGGCCGGAGCCATGAGGAACCTGAGCATCGACGAAGCTCCTGATGCGAGCGATCCCGCCGCCCGAACCCGCACGACGAGACCAGCCGGCGGGCGAATCTAGGGGGCGGCCCGTTAAGAACAGACAAAAATTCAGAATTAATAAGTCCCTATCAATAGTTTCTGGATACTGGAATGGAGCGGTCACTCTGGATCGACATCCGGTCCGGAAGCTTCGGGATGCGGGTGGACCGCGCCGCAGCCGGCCCCGGCGGGCCGAACCGCGCGACGACGATGAGATCCACGCGGTCCGGGCGGGTTGGCCACCTGCCCGAAGCCGCACGCCCGAAGCCGCACGCCCGTGAGGCCAGACCTGCCGCCCCGATCTCGAGCGCGCGAACGCGGACCTGCATGCGGGATCGGGCTGCAGCGCGTGCGCGTCGTGCGCGCGGGGAGGGGGCTTGAACCGCCCTCGCCCGGTCGAGGATCGCGGGCACCGCATGTCCCCACCCACCCAGGATCATAAGGCCGATCCGGCACCACCGACGCACCGGCACCACCGACGCACCAGCACCCCCCGCCGGATCCTGCCGGAGCCGGCATTTTGCGTTCGCATAAGATATATTATGGAACTATAGCGGTCCGCGGGGTGGGGTGAGGGGGCTGGTCCGAAGGCTTGGCATGCCAACGCGGCACCCGGCACGTCGCCGGCATGTTGCCAGCACGTCCGAGCAGGCATCTCAGACGGTTCGTCTTGAACGGTGCCATGACCGGTGACGAAGCCGCCACGACACCGTCCGGGCGATGTGGCTTGCGAGGCGCCTCACGGCCGAGCGTTCCGCCATCGGGCGCAGACGGGGCGATCCGGGTGAGGGCGGTCTCAGCCCCCTCCCCGCCGGGATCGCTTCGCTCGCATGAGGTGCAGCCACCGATTTCGACGATGCCCTGGTGCCGCACGGGATCCACCAGTTCACCCATCCGCAGGGCTTGACAATGTTCCTATTTTGTGCTCATTAGCCGCCACCTGTCCGCGGCGCTTCGGGAGTGATCCCGGGGCGTCCTTTACGGGGCCCGTCCGGTGGCTGACCGGGCGGGCCCGCGGATGGGGCGGTGCCCGCGTCGGTGGCTCTCAGCCGCCATCGCCCCGGGCGGCGGAACCGGTACGGGGCGTGTCTCGGATGCGGGGCGTGAGAAACAACGCTAACCCCGGCGGGGGGAGGAAATGACCCCCGCGCCGACCCCCTTCTGGGCCGACCCCACGTGACCTGCGGACCCGTCCACTACGAGGCGGGTAAACGGCTGGAAGGCCACAGCGCTTTGCGGGTTCCGGCGGTGCCAGCACCGCGTCCGAGACCGTCTGCCGGCGCGTCGCAGGACCGGGCCGTCGCACAGACACCGCGACGAGAAAGACGGCGTTGATCGGGGCGGATGCCCGGTCGATGCCGCGGGCGCCGCGGGGACCGGATCCCGCGCGTT
>NZ_JAKSYG010000054.1 GCF_022829725.1 Methylobacterium sp. E-005
AGAACCGGAGGGTGAAGCTGCCCTTGACGGCCTGGTCCTGCGCCCGGGCGCCGGTCTGGCCGGTATAGGCCACGCCGAGGGTCGCGTTCGGCGCCACCGCCAGATCCAGGCCCACCTGCGCCACCAGCGCGTCCCGGTCGATCGGAACGCCCGCGCTCAGGAAGGCCGGGCCGCCCGCCCCGAACCGCAGCAGAGCCGTCGGCACCACATCCCCGAACGCACGCCGGTAGCCGACCAAGCCCCGCAGCGTCACCGGCAGGCCGAGCCCCAGATCCAGGCTCGTCTGCGCCCGCACCCCCGCGGTCACCGCCCCGAGGTCGTAGTCCCGGGCCAAGCTCGCCACCGCCGCCGCACCGCCCGTCTCCGCAACCGCGTCCCGCCGGATCCCGACATACGCCCCGCCCACGAACGGCTCGACGTAAGACGCCGCCGGCTGCACCGCGAAAGCCGCCCCGTCCTTCGACACCAGCGCGGCCGCGGCCGGCGCCCCCAGCGCGATCTTCCAGCCGATCTCGCCGAAGCCCTGCAGCGTGTACCCGCCGCCATGCCCGCTCAGCGTGTCCGACAGCCCGTACAGCACCGCCCGGCGCGTGCGCGCATCCGTGTCGGCGTAGAGCGCGCCGAGCCGCAGCGACAGCGGACCGAGCTCGGCGCCGCCATAGACGCCGCCGAACCCGCTCTTCAGCGTCGCGCTCTCCGCCCGGCGCGTGCCGCCGACCCGGCCGGCGCTGTCCAGATACGCCTCCGTGTAGCCGCCGACCACGCCGAAGCGCAGGCCGCTCGGAAGGCGGACATCCGCGCCCGCCGCGAAGCCGGCGATCTGCCGGTCGAGGTCGAACGCGTTGCCGCCGCCCTCGGCCGTGCCGAACGACCCGAAGCCCTGGCCCCACAGCCCGAACACCTGCGGGTCGAGGGTGCGCACCGGCACGTTCGCCACGACCGGCGCCCGGCCCGGCAGGTCGGCCGTGTAGGCGGCCGGCAGGCGGCCGTAGTCGAGCCCGGCGCCGCGATCGCTGCCGGAGTTGCCCCAGCGCAGGCGGTCGAGCACCGCCTCACGCACGAAGAAGGCGGTCTCGTAGGCGGCCGAAACCGTGCTGGCGTGGATGTCGCCCGAAAGCGCCCGGAAGCCGGCATCCGCCTCGGTGGCGGTGAAGGCGACCGTCGCGTCGAACAGCCGGCCGGCGCCGGCCGCCTGAACGGCGTTGGCCGCGGCCACGCCGTTGCGGCTGGTGGCGGAGGCCGAGAACGGCACGTCGTTGCGGGTGAGCGTCAGGTCGACCTCGTCGGGCCGGTAGCGCAGGCCCGGGCTGAGGAAGGCGAGGTTGGCGGTGACGCCGGCGAACTGGCCGGAGACGCCGCCGGCGGCCGACAGGATGGTGTAGGTGGTGCGCGGGTTGTAGCGGCCCGGGGCGGCCAGCACCTGGACGATGCCGCCCGCCAGGGCGGCCTGTCCGGCGGCCTGGATGCGGTCGGCCTGTCCGGCGGCGTTGGCCTCGACCCGGTAGGTCGAGCCCGGCGCGAAGGCGGCGTTGCCGGTGACGGTCAGCGTGCCGATCGAGTTGCCGGGCGACACGGTGCCGCCCGGCAGCGCGCGGATCCCGCCCACGATGCCCGTGCCGCCGAG
>NZ_JAKSYG010000055.1 GCF_022829725.1 Methylobacterium sp. E-005
ACGCAACGCGCCCCCTCTCCCGAGCGGGAGAGGGTTGGGGTGAGGGATCAGGTCTTTCCGGATAGGTCGTAGCCCTCACCCTGTCCCTCTCCCGCACGGGAGAGGGGACCCGCGGTCCCCCCTCTCAGGGGAGGGGCCGGAAAAGCGGCGACGATGGAGCCGTCAGGACCTATCTTCATTCGCAGAGCCACCACCGCCGCGATTGGGAGGCGGACCGTCAGGCCCGAGAAGGCCGATGACGAACCAGACCGAAATCAGGGGCGGGGACCCCGGCCCCCTGGACGCCGACCAGTCCCCGGCGCCGGCGGGGCCTCAGGGGCCCTGCGTCACCGGCGTGCCGCCGCTGATCTAGCGGATTACATCCACAC
>NZ_JAKSYG010000063.1 GCF_022829725.1 Methylobacterium sp. E-005
AGACCGTGAAGGTCGCTAGGATCCGCGCGCGGTATTCGCTCGGCAGCCAGTAGGTCAGGTAGAGGATCGCCCCGGGGAAGAACCCGGCCTCCGCCGCCCCCAGGACGAAGCGCATCACGTAGAGGGAATGGGGACCGGTCCCGAGGGCCATGCCCATGGTGACGAAGCCCCAGGTGATCATGATCCGGGCGATCCAGCCGGCGACATCACCGACGAGGCGTTCTGCGACATGCTCGTGAAAAAGGTCGTCGCCGATCTGGGCGGGCTGGACATCCTGGTCAACAACGCCGGCAAGCAGACCAACCAGAAGGACATCGGCGATATCACGGACGAGCAATT
>NZ_JAKSYG010000192.1 GCF_022829725.1 Methylobacterium sp. E-005
GTTCAGCGGCAGCACCGCCATCGTGAAGTTCACGTCGACATGGGCGAGCTTGAGCTTCTCCATCGCGCCCTTCTGGTCGCCCTGCGCGAGGTTCTTGTTCGCCTCGGTTACGGCCGAGGCCTTCTCGGGGGTGGCCACGAAGTCGTCGCCGAGCGTCAGCTGCGCGTCGACCGGCACCCAGGCGACCTGATCCTTGGAGGCCGGCTGGGTCGTGGTGGTCGCGGACTGGGCCATCCCCTTGTGGCCGGCCATATCGGCGGGCGTCTTCAGGTCGGCCTCCGCCTTGGTGAACACCGCGTCATCGGACTTGGCCTTGGTGAAGGCGGCCTGCGTCTTGCCGATCAGGGTCTTGGCCTGGGCGGGATCGGCCTCGAAGATGGCCAGCCGCGTCAGCTGAAGATCGCGGAACGCCTGCGCGCCATCCTTCGACAGCTTGCCCACGTCCTTGCCGATCGCGGTCTGCTGCGCGGTCGGCTGCTGGGCGGCCTGTTCCGCAGCGAAAGCGGTCCCGCCCAGGATGGTGGTGAGCACCAGCGCCGCAGTCATGGATTTGCGATAAGACATCTTTCTGACTCCATCTGAGCGCATGAACCAAGACATTCCACTGTATCTGTCTCGTTCTTTGCGTGTTCAGATAATATTCATCCGCGTTGTTGGTCGCATGTCCATGGGATTAAAGTTCGGCCATGTGGGCGGCGGCGCCCCGTAGAGACTGGGGCGGGCGCTGTCACGGTCTCGCGATCGGGCCCGGATGCCTGCCGGCCATCATCGGATCCCTCAGGCCGGGGACCGCCTCAACCGGTCCTGGCCGCGGGAAACAGCAGATCGAAGCGGCAACCGCCCGTCGAGGCCGGGTGGACACTCACCGTGGCCGCGTGGAGCTTGGCGATCGCTGCCACCAAGCTCAATCCGAGGCCGTTGCCCGGGGTCTGGCGTGCGACTTCCGCGCGGTAGAAGCGCTGGAAGATCTTGTCGCGCTCGGTGGCCGGCAGGCCGGGTCCCGTATCCTCAACGGCGAGGCTGACCGTGCCACCCAGGCGCATGAGCCGCACGCACACGGCGCCCCCCTGCGGCGTGAACTTCAGCGCGTTGTCGAGGAGGTTCGACAGGGCCTCGAAGCAGAGATCGCGGTCGCCCTGAATGGCGGGAAGGCCGGCCGCGATCGCGAGGGTGAGGTGCACACCTTTCTCCTCGGCGGTCGGCTCGAACAGGTCCACGGCCGCCGCCGCCACCTCGCCGAGATCGACCGGTGCGAAGGCGGTCCGGCGGCCTTCCTCCATCGCGCCGATCCGCAGCACGGCCGTGACCATGGCGAGCGTCTGGTCGATCCAGGCGAGGCCCTGGTCGATCGTCTCGTGAAACGCCTCCACCGTCCGGGCCTGGGTCCGGCTGCGTTCCAGACGGGCGCGCAGGCGCGTCAGCGGCGTGCGCAGGTCGTGGGCCACGGCGTCGCCGACGCTGCGGACCTCGTCCATCAGGTGTTCGATCTCGTCGAGCATCCGGTTCACGTTCGCGGCCAGCCGGTCGAACTCGTCGCCCCGGGTCCCGACCGGCAGGCGCCGACGCAGATCGCCGCGCATCACCTCGGCCAAAGCCGCCTCGGTGGCGGCCAGCCGTCGGCGGCCCCGCCGCGCGAGGAGGAGGCCGCCGAGCCCCGACAGGGCCAGCGTCGGCACGAGGCCGAGGCCGAGTGCCCGCAGGGTCGTCACCCGCACGCGGTCGATCTCGTCGGAATCGTGGGCGATCACCACCGTGCTGCCGTCGGGCAACGGCAGGGCGGCCGCCCAGATCTCGTCGTCGAGCCTGCGCCCGGCGACCTGGACGACGGCGCTCACGCGGTCGGCATCCCCGTCGCGGGCGAGGTGTTCGGGCATCGCGTCGAGGTTGCCGGCCCGACGCGTCCCATCGGAACCGAACAGACCGCCGTAGTGATTGGCGTGCAGGTCCATGGCGGTCCACGTGTCGACCCGCAGAGCCGCGGAGGCGGGATCGGCGGCGACGGCGCGGACTTCGAGGCGTAGCGTCTCGGCCAGTTCCTCACGCAGATAGGCGGCCGTCTGCCAGTAGATGAAGGCGAACATCGTCAGGGCGAGCAGCACCGACCACAGGGCAATCCCCAGGGCCCAGCGTAGGGTTGTGGAGCGGAGAAAATCAGTCATCGGGCGTGAAGGTGAAGCCGAGGCCGCGCACGTTCTGGATCAGGGGCGGCTCGCCGGAGGCCTCGAGCTTGCGGCGCAGGCGCCCGAGATGGACGTCGATCAGGTTTGATTTCGGGGTGAACCGATAGTTCCAGACCTCCTCGAACAGCATCGCCCGGGTGACGATCTGGCCGGGCGCCCGCATCAGATAGGCGAGGAGCTTGAGTTCGCGCGGCAGCAATTCGAGGTCGCGCGCGCCGCGCCGGCCGGTTCCGGCGATCAGGTCGATCTCCAGGCTTCCGACCCGCAGCAGGGTCTCGCGGCTGTCCACCGGGCGCCGGAGCAGCGCCTCGATCCGGGCGGCGAGTTCCCCGAGCGCGAAGGGTTTGGCGAGGTAATCGTCACCGCCGGCCCGCAGGCCGCGGATCCGCTCGTCCACGTCGCCGAGGGCGCTCAGCACCAGGGCGGGGGTCCGGTCGCCGTCGCGGCGCAGGTCCTGCAGGACGGCGAGCCCGTCCTGGCCGGGCAGCATCCGGTCGAGGATGATCGCCCCCCAGGCGCCGCCCCGGGCCGCCCGCGCGCCCTCGGGGCCGGTCGCCGCCCAGGTGACCGCGTGACCGCGCCCGCGCAGATCGTCGAGCACGACGCCCGCCGTCTCCGCATCGTCCTCGATCAGCAGCACCCTTGCCACGCTTGCGCCTCCGGCTCGTGTCCCCTCTGCCGCACTTCGACCAGCCGGTCCCGTGCCGACGCCACTGTGAACCCGAATTTAGTGGCGCCGCATCGGCTTCGCCCAACTTATTAGAATGACTCTAGCGCGTACCGGCGCCGGTTTCACGGCCCGTTTTGTCTCACCGGATCGCCTCGATGCAGACCCCGCCCCGCAGAACGCGTGCGCCCCGATGGGCTCGCCGTGCGGATCCCTGCAGCGCCGTTCGCGGTGAACGGCAGGAAATCCCCAATCTCCCCCGCGAGCCTTCGCAGGAGCCGGGCATCAGGGCCGGCTCCACGGTTGCAGGAGGGCGCGCGGGTCCCCTCTCCCATGCGGGGGCGGGACAGAGTGAGGGGCAAGAACTTTCAGAACGCGGCGCGCCCCCTCTTCGGTGGCTAAACCCGAAGCCCGATCGTCCTCGCCTGGCCCGACGCCGTCCCCCGGGTGTCAATCATGCCTAGGAAGAAGCGTCCTCGGCGCCTCATCAACCGATACGCCCAGTCCCGTCTCTACGACGTGGAGACGCGGAGCTATGTCTCGGTGGACCGGTTGAAGGAATTCCGCAGCGCGGGCTACGAGGTGGTGGTCCGCGAGGTCGAGACCGGGCGCTTCGTGAGCGATGAGGTGTTGCGCCCGGGTTTTGACGCATGAGCCCGACCCTCTCCGGAGATCGGTGCGCGCGCCGATGACACTGAACGCGGAGGCGCACGCCCGCGCCACAGAAGCAGAAGCGGTCGAGCCGGAGGGCCTGGACGAGGCGGTAACTCCGCCGCCCGCCCCGGTCGCACCGCGCCGCCGGTTCGGCGTGCGCGTGCTCCTCCTGCTGGCTGTGGCCGGCCTCGCTGCGGCGGGCTGGTTCGAGCGAGCGCCCATCCTCTCGGCGCTCGACCTCGCGCCGCCCGCGCCGAGCACGCCGGCGGCGGAGACCGACAAGTCCGACGCCGCGCCGGCCGATCCCGATCGCGTCACCCTCGACGCGGCCGGGCAGACGCGGATCGGCCTCGCCTTCGGGACGGCGGAGACCCGCCGGATCGTGCTGCCTTTGCACGTCCCCGGCACCGTCTCCTTCGACGAGCGGCGTGTGACCCATCTCAAGCCCCGGACCCCTGGGCGGGTGCTGAGCCTCGCGGTCCAGCCCGGCGACCGGGTTCAGGCGGGCGAGACCCTCGCGACCCTCGACGCCGCCTCTCTCCTCGACGCGCGCAACGGCTACCTCGCCGCGCAGGCCTCCCTCGGCGAGGCGCAGGCCTCCGAGGCGGTGGCCGCGCTGCAGCTCAAGCGCGGCCAGGAGCAGCTCAAGTTCGGCGGCGTCGCCCAAGCTGAGGTGGAGCGGCGGCAGGTCGATCTCGCCAAGGCCCAGGCGGCGGTGAAATCGGCCCAGGCCAACGCCGAGATGTACCGGGCGCAATATCAGCGCCTCGCCCCGACCGAGGGGGGGGCCCCCGGAACCAGCGCCGTCGTGACCCCGATCGCTGGAGTCGTGACCAGGGTCGGCGTGACGCTCGGCGAGGTCGTCGACACCACCCGCGACGCCTTCACGGTCGCCGATCCGACCCGCATCCTCGTGCTGGCCAACCTCTACGGGCCCGATATCGGACGGGTGAAGGCCGGCGACACCGCCGTCGTCGAGAGCCCGATCCCGGGCCAAGCCCCCCTCGACGGCCGGGTCCGCTCGGTGAACGCCGCCCTGGACACGAACACCAACACCGCGCCCGCCCGGATCGAACTCGACAATCCCGGCGATCTGCTGCGCGCCAACATGTTCGTGTCCGTGACGATCGCTGCGGATCTCGGCCGGGAGGGCGTCACCGTGCCGGCGGCCTCCGTCCAGCAGACCGAACAGGGGCCGATCGCCTTTGTGCGCAAGGCGCCCGATCAGTTCGAGCGACGCGCCCTGACGCTTGGGATCCAGCGCGCCGACTGGGTCGAGGTGCGGAGCGGCGTGACGGCCGGAGAGAGCGTGGCGACGAAGGGCAGCTTCGGGCTGAAGGCGATCCTGCTGCGCAGCCTGCTCGGCTCGACGGATTGAGGCCTCCGATGCGGTCGTGGTTCGCCCTCCTAGTCCGCCGCCGGTTCCTGGTGCTGATGATCGCCCTCGCGGCGGCGGCGGGGGGCGTGGCCAATCTCGAAGGCCTGTCGATCGACGCGGTGCCCGACATCTCGCCCAAGCAGGTGATGATCCTGACCCTGTCGCCAGGCCTGGGGCCGCTGGAGGTCGAGCGGCTCGTCACCTTCCCGGTGGAGAATGCCATGGCGGGGGCGCCCGGTCTCACTGGCATCCGCTCGACGTCGCGGGCCGGGGTCTCGGCGGTCTACGTCAGCTTCGCGGACGGCGTGCCGATCACAGAGGCGCGCAGTCAAGTTTTCCAGCGCCTGCTGGCCGCGAAGGGCATGATGCCGGCGGGCGTCGGCGACCCGCAGATGGGCCCGATGGCGACGGGGCTCGGCGAGATCTACCAGTTCGAGCTGCGCGGGCCCGCCTACACGCCGATGCAGCTCCGCCGCACCCTGCAATGGACGATCGCGCCGAAGCTCAAGCTCACGCCCGGCATCGTCGACGTGAACATCTACGGCGGCCAGATGCCGACCTACGAGGTCCAGGTCTCGGCCGACGCGTTGCGCCGCTACGGCGTCAGCCTCGCCCAGATCTTCACCGCGCTCGCCGACAACAATGCGGCCCGGGGCGGCGCCTATATCGAGCACAACGACCAGCAGGAGGTGATCCGCGGCCTCGGCCTCGCCAAGGGTCCGGAGGACATCGCCAACATCGTGGTCGCCACCGGACCCGGGGGCGTGCCGGTGACCATGGCGACGCTGGGGACCGTCGTGGAGGCCCCCAAGGTCCGGCTCGGGGCCGTGACGCACGATGCCGCGGGTGAGACGGTCGTGGGCATCGCGCTGATGCAGTACGGCGACAATGCCAGCGCGGTGGTCGGCGGGGTCAAGAAGACCATCGACGATCTGCGCCCGCAACTGCCGCCGGGCATGGAGATCGTGCCCTATTACGACCGCAGCGCGCTCGTGGACCGCACGATCCACACCGTGGAGCACAACCTCCTCGAAGGCGCGGTCCTCGTCATCGTCGTCCTGCTGCTGCTGCTGGGCAACCTCCGGGCCGGGTTGATCGTCGCCGCCGCGATCCCGCTCGCGATGCTGATGGCGTTTGTCGGCATGCGGCTGCTCGGTATCTCGGGAAACCTGATGAGCCTGGGCGCCATCGATTTCGGCCTGATCGTCGACGGGGCCGTGGTGATGGTCGAGAACGTCCTGCGCGCCCGCGGCGAGCACCCGGACCGTCCGCCCCAGGACCTGATCCGGGACGCCGCGGCCGAGGTGGCCAAGCCCGTGATGTTCGCGGTGGCGATCATCATCCTCGTCTACGTGCCGATCCTGGCGCTGGAGGGCGTGGCCGGCAAGATGTTCGTGCCGATGGCGCTGACCGTCATCCTGGCGCTCTCCGGCTCGCTGGTCGTCACCATGACGCTGATGCCGGCGCTCGCCGCGATCTTCCTCGCCGGCCGCGGCGTCGGCGAGCGGGAGACGCGCCTCGTCCACTGGCTGCGCGCCGCCTATACGCCGCTGCTGAAGGCGGCCGAGCGGCACGCCCTCACGACCGTGCTGGCGACGCTCGCCCTGTTCGCGGGCTCCTGCGTGCTGGCGACCCGGCTCGGCGGCGAGTTCCTGCCGAAACTGTCCGAGGGCTCGATCGTCATCACCTCCGAGAAGCTGCCGGGGATCGATCTCTCCGCCTCGCTCGCCACGGTGACCCGCATCGAGCGGGTGCTGAAGTCGTTCCCGGAGGTGAAGCGCGTCGTCTCGCTCACCGGCAGTGCCGAGATCCCGACCGACCCGATGGGCGTCGAATCGACCGACAGCTTCATCACCCTCACCGATCCCGACACGTGGAAGACCGCCGACACGCAGGAGGGCTTGGTGGCGGCCTTCGACAAGCGCCTCAAGGAGGAGGTGCCGGGGGTCGCCTACAGCTTCTCCCAGCCGATCCAGATGCGCATGGACGACCTGCTGGAGGGCGTGCGCGGCGACGTGGCGATCAGCCTCTACGGCGACGACCTGAAGACCCTCAAGGACACGGCCGACGCCATCGTACGCGCGGTCTCGGGGGTCGACGGGGCGGCGGACGTGAAGGCCGAGGCGCAGGCCGGCATGCCGGCGCTCACGATCCAGGTCGACCGCGCCAAGGCGGCCCGCTACGGCATCAACGTGTCGGACGTGCTCGACATGGTCGAGAGCATCGGCGGCCGGACCAGCGGCGTCGTCTACGGCGACGACAATTCGATCACCGAGATTGTAGTGCGGCTCGATCCCGCCGACCGCAGCGACATCGAGCGGATTCGCGCCCTGCCGGTCGGCCGGTCCGGCACCGGCGATCCCGGCCGGGAGGCGGGCAGCCGGATGATGGTGCCGCTGTCGATGGTCGCCAGCGTGGATGTGGCTTCCGGCCCCGCGCAGATCAGCCGCGAGCGCCTGCAGCGGCGGATCTCCGTGCAGGCGAATGTCCGCGGCCGCGACGTCCAGAGCTTCGTGGACGCCGCCAAGGCGGCCGTCGACCAGCAGGTGAAGCTGCCGCCGCGCTACTCGCTGGTCTGGAGCGGGCAGTTCCAGAACCTGCAGGAGGCGACCGCCCGGCTCACCGTGGTGGTGCCCGCCGCGCTCGCGGCGATCCTGCTGCTGCTGGTGATGATGTTCGGCGACATCCGCCTCGCCGGGCTGATCTTCCTCAACGTGCCCATGGCGGCCACCGGCGGCATCGTGGCGCTGACGCTGCGCGACATGCCGTTCTCGATCTCGGCGGCGATCGGCTTCATCGCGACCTTCGGCATCGCGATCCTGAACGGCGTCGTGCTGACGAGCTACATCCGCGACCTTGAGGGGTCCGGCCTCGATCCCCGGGAGGCGGCGACGCAGGCGGCCGAGATGCGGCTGCGCCCGGTGATGATGACGGCCCTGGTGGCGGCCCTGGGCTTCCTGCCGATGGCGCTGTCCACCAGCGCGGGGGCCGAAGTGCAGCGGCCGCTCGCCACGGTGGTGATCGGCGGGCTGATCTCGGCGACCTTGCTCACCCTCGTGGTGCTGCCGGCCGTCTATCCGTGGGTGGCGGACCTGCGCCTGGGTCGGTCGAAGGCGGACCGCACGGCGGCGGCGGCGGCCCGGTCTCGGCCAAGCGGGACGGAACCGGCTGCGCCGCGTGCGGGGCGCCGAACAGCCCCTTGAGGTAGCCGTAATAGACCGGCTGCGTCCGGCGCAGTTCCGCGCGGGTGAAGGGCTCGCGGGCCAGCCGGCCGTGCAGGAAGGCGCTCGCCGTCATCGCGAAGAATTCGCCCGGATTGCTCAACAGGTAAGCGTCGGCCGGATAGAAGTGCCCGGCCTTCGCGCGCCGGTAGAAAGTCAGGATATCCGGGTTGTCCCGGCCGCCGGGCAGTCGCCGGAAGTGATAGACGTGCATGTATTCGTGCAGCAGCACCGGGCGGTCGTCCTTCGGGTCATCGACCGCGATGGTCACGCTGTCGCCGCCGCTGTAGTGGCCGCCCGCGTCGGGTCCCGATCGCACCATCACCGGGAAGCCGCGCAGGAAGTCCTTGATGCCGGGGTCGAGGTGCGTCGCCTCCACCAGATCGACCTGATGCTCGGCCGCCTGCCGCAACCGGCCGATCTCCGCGTTCGGGACGTCCGGGGCCATGGTGATGCGATAGCCGCGGTAGGTCTCCGAGCCGTCGCCGAGGCGAAGCGTTCCGGAGGGGTCCGCCCGGGCCGGGCCGCCGTGGAGGGCGAGCGCCCCCGCGACCGCAACGGCTCTCACGGTGAGCCGGAACGGGGATGCGGGATGGGATGCCGTCCTGCGCCTCTTGTCTGCCATGGGCCCTTTGCCTCTCGCCGCCACGGCCCGTCCGGGGCCGGCCGGGGTGCGCGGGACCGTCGCGCCCGGGCCATGCCCGGATGTGACGGGCGGCGGGCGGCCTGTAACGTTTTGTGACAGCGGCCGTATTCGCGTTGCCGTGCCGCCCGGCCGGCCTATCCTCGGATCATGACCGACGGCACCACCATCGCCATCGTCGAGGACGATCCCGAAATCCGCGCCCTGCTCGCCGGCTACCTGGAGGGCGAGGGCCTGCGCGTCGTCGCCGTCGATGGCGGCGCGAGCCTCGATCGCGCCCTCGCGGCAGGACCGGCGCCGGACCTGATCGTGCTCGACTGGATGCTGCCGGGGGAGGACGGTCTCTCGATCTGCCGGCGCCTGCGCGCGGCGGGCGGGCCGCCCATCGTGATGCTGACCGCCAAGGACGAGGATATCGATCGGGTGCTCGGCCTGGAGATGGGCGCCGACGATTACGTCTCGAAGCCGTTCAACCCGCGGGTGCTGCTGGCCCGCATCCGCGCCGTCCTGCGCCGGACCGGCGCCGCCGCCCCGGCCGCAGAGGCCGGTCCGAAGACGCTGAGCGTGGCCGATCTCGCCATCAACCTCGCGGCCCGCACCGTGACGATCGGCGAGCCCGCCGCCGAGATCCCGCTGACCAGCGCCGAGTACGATCTGCTGCACTGCTTCGTCACCCGGCCCCAGCGGGTGCTCTCGCGCGACCAGCTCCTCGACTGGACCCGCGGCCGCACCGCCGACGCCTTCGACCGCACCATCGACGTGCAGGTCAGCCGCCTGCGCCACAGGCTCGATGCGGCGGGCAGCGCCACGGCGGGCCTGATCAAGACCGTGCGCAATGCGGGCTACATCCTGGCCGCGCCGGTGAAGACCGGGGCGTCGTGATGGCGCGGATCGGCCTCCTCGGGCGGATCATGCTGGTCCTGCTGGGGGCGCTGTCCCTGCTCGTCGTGGCGACCTTCGGCATCGACCGCTGGCAGCGCAGCCAGGAACGCTCGCCCTACGCCTCGCGCTTCCCCCGCCTCGATCAGGCGGCCGGCATCATGGCGCTGATGACGGACGCGGATCCGGCCCAGCGGCCAGCCATCCTGCGGGCCGTGAACGGCGAGGCGCTGCGGGCCGAGATCGTGGACGCACCGCCCGAGCCTTCGGAGATGATCCGCGATCCCGTCCTCGAAGGACGCCTGCGCCGGCTGACCGGCGACGCCTCCGACGGCATTCGCGCCTTCACCGAGCCGACGATGTTCTACCGGGGCATCGGCCCGGCCGACCGCGCCGGCGGAACCGGGCACCGGGCCATAGGCGGTCTGGCGCTCGCCACCTACCGGCTGCCGGACGGGCGGGTTCTGGTCATCTCGGCGATCACCAAGCACCGCTCGCTCATGCCGTGGCTGCTCGGGCAGCCGCTCAGCCTGTGGGTGGCGGTGCTCGGCGTCGTGGCCGCCGGCCTCGTCATCGTCGGCACCCGGCACGAGCTCGCGCCGCTGCGCCGCCTGACCGAAGCCGTGTCCCGCTTCGACGGCCGTGTCACCGAGCGGACCGCCACGCCGCAGGGCGCCCCGGAGATCCGGCGCCTCACCCAGGCCGTGCAGGCGATGCAGGAGCGCATCGTCGGCCTGATGGCCGAGCGCTCGATGCTGATCGGCGCGATCTCCCACGATCTCAAGACCTACCTGACGCGCATGCGCCTGCGGGCCGAGGGCATCGCCGAACCGGAACGGCGGGATCGGCTGATCGACGATCTCGCCGCGATGACAGCGCTGATCGAGACCTCGCTCGGCTTCGCCCGCGGCACCGCCGCCGAGATCGGGCGGGCGCCGGTCGATCTCGCCGACATCGTGGCGGTCGAGGTCGCCGAACACGCCGCGCAGGGCGCGCGGATCAGCCTGTCGGGGGAGGAGGTGCCGGACGCCACCGTGGCGGGCGATGCCCTCGCCCTGCGCCGGGTGATCGCCAACCTGATCGGCAACGCGGTCAAGTTCGGCCGCTCGTCGGTCGCCGTGGCGGTGCGGCGCGCGGGCACGGCCTGTCAGGTCGTGGTCGAGGATGACGGGCCGGGCATCCCGGAGGCGGAGCGCGCCGCCGTGTTCAGCCCGTATTACCGGGTCGAGCGCTCGCGGAACCGGCAGACCGGGGGCACCGGGCTCGGGCTCGCCATCGCCCGGCAGATCGCAGAGGCCCATGGCGGCACGATCGTGGCCGAGGCCGCGGCGTCCGGCGGCGCGCGCCTCGTGGTGACGCTCCCGGCCCTCGCCTGACCGGTTGAACGGGCCGGTGAAACGGAACGGCAAGCCGCGGTCACACAACGTTACGAGGTCGCGCGAACCCGTCACATCGAAGCACATCCAGGGAGCGAACCTTCGCTCAACCCGATGCGGCATGCCCGCCGCCGGGACCTCGGACCGGGATGGCCGTGTGCCGCGCCCGGTCCCTCCGAGCAGAAGGAATCGAGCGATGCTGAAGGTCCTCGCCCCCGCCGGCCTGCTGGTCGCCCTCGCGGCCCCCGCCTCGGCCCTGCCGCTGGTTCAGGACGCGGTGTCCACCGGCCCCGGCGATGCGCAGATCATCCAGGTCTACGGCGGCTGCGGGCCCTACGGCCACCGGGGTCCCTATGGTGGCTGCCGCACGGGCGGCCAGTGGGGCGGCTACCTCCGCGGCCACTCCTGCCCGGCCGGCTTCCACATCGGCCCCTACGGCCGCCGTTGCTGGCCGAACTGAACCAGCCCTCTCCGGCAACCCGACGCGTCCGGCCGCGGGCCGGACGCTCATCACGTCCGATCGGAGTCCATCATGATCCGCAAGCTCGCCTTATCTCTCGTCCTGGTGTCGGGGGTGCTGCTCGCCGCCCCGGCCGCGGAAGCCCGGGACGGGTGCGGCCCCGGCTTCCACCGGGGCGTCTACGGCTGGTGCCGGCCGAACTGGCGGCCCTACGCGTACCGCCCCTTCGTCTACCGCCCCTATGCCTACGGCCCCGGCTACCGGCGGTTCGGCTATCACCGGTGGGGCGGCTACCGCTGGCACTCTCGGTACCACTACGCGTGGCACCGCAACTGGCACCGCGGCTTCGCCTGGCATCGCGGCGGACACCGCTGGGGCGGGTTCCGGCACGGGGGCTGGCACCGGCACTTCTGAGGCATCCGGCGGGGCGGCGGGCCTCACCGCGTCCCGCCGGCCGGCTTGGGGCCGAGGCCCTACGCCGGCAGGACAACAACCTTCGTCTTGACCGGCGTGCGCGCGTAGAGGTGGATCATGTCCTGGCTGAGCAGGCCGACGCAGCCGCTCGTGATGCCGGTGCCGATCGATTCCGCGTCGCTGCTCGCGTAGATCGTGTAGAGCGTGTAGGCGCCGTTCTGGTAGAGGTGGAGGGTGCGGGCGCCCAGGGGATTGTCGAGGCCGCCCGGCATCCCGCGGGCGTATTTCGCGGCCTCGGGCTGGCGCCGGATCATCTCAGCGGGCGGCGTCCAGGTCGCCCATTCGGACTTGCGGCCGACATAGGCGTCCCCGTTCCACAGGAACCCCTGGCGGCCGACATTGGCGCCATACCGGGTTGCGGATCCGTCGCCCTCGACACGGTAGACGTAGTAATTGGCGGGATCGACGATGATCGTGCCGGCCGCCTCCTTGGTCTCATAGGCGACGGTCCGGCGGTAATACTTCGGGTCGACCTTACTGATGTCGACCGCCGGGATCGGGAACTTCTCGTTGGGCATCGGCGCGTAGGTGTTCCGCGCCTCGGCCAGGAGGAGCGTGTCGGTGGTTCCGCAACCGCCGAGCGCCAAAGCGCCCGCACCGAGGGTCGAGCCGGCCAGGAACGCCCGGCGGCTGAGCAGGGCCGCCTGCGGCCCGCCTCGCACGCCCGCGTCCCACGCGCCGGTGCCGGTCTTCCGAGCCTCGATCGTCATGTCTCTGGACTTCCCGTATCCCGCCGCGCGAACCGCCAAGCGTGAGGGGGCCGCGCCGCAGCGCCGCTGACAAGCTCGGCCGTCCACATTCGAAAACCGGGGGAATGCGTCGTGAGTGTGGCCAATACGCGTCGTCGTCCAACGCTGAATGGCCGATGCAATAGAATTTGGATCTGACCACCGGTCTTCGTGCCAAGTGCAGCCGATCGATCCACCCACGCGCAGGGCATGGTCGCGTCGCCCGGGCGAGCGAGGCCTGATGACACGCGACGGGGTGGCTGCTACGACCCGGCTTCGGCACCAGACTCCGTAGCTCAGCTGGATAGAGCAGCCGCCTTCTAAGCGGCAGGTCGTAGGTTCGAGCCCTACCGGGGTCGCCAGCCCTTCGCCCGCGGGTGGATGATACGGCGGGCTTGTCCGGGTCGGTAAGCCAGCAGCCGGGCGCTTCGACGGTGCCGCCTATCCCCCTCGAAACCGCTGGACCCCGGCTCCGGACCCGTCGACACTGCCCCCGCAGAGGCGCGTCGAAGCGCGCCCGCACAGGGGAGGGATCGGCGATGGGCAGGCTCGGGACCTGGGGCATTGCGGCTGTGGCCGTCGTCGCGGCGGGCGGGGGCTGGCTGGCCGCGCAGGGCGCGCGCGGGGCGGGGGCGCACGATCCGCGTTTCCCGCAGCTGACTCTGGAGCAGCTCACACCCGCCCAACGTCCGCTCGGCGAGAAGATCCTGAAGATCTCGAGCGTCGGGCTGGCCGGCCCCTACAATCCGATGATCCGCAGCCCCGAGATGGCGCAGCGGCTATACGACCTGCTCGACTATCTGCGCTGGCACACCTCCGTGCCGACCCGGCTGAACGAGTTCGCCATCCTGATCCAGGGGCGGCTGTGGCGCTCGCAGGTGGAGTGGTTCGCCCACGAGCCCCTGGCCCTCAAGGCCGGGCTCTCCGAACAGGTTGCGGCGGACCTCAAGGCGAACAAGCGACCGGAGGGCATGAAGCCCGACGAGGCCGCCGTGTATGATTTCTGCATGGAGCTTTCCACGCAGCATGCGGTCTCGGAGGAGACCTTCGCGCGGGCCAAGGCGGTGCTGGGTGAGCAGGGCGTCGTCGACCTGACCGCGCTGACCGGCACCTACGTGTCGGTCGCCATGTTGCTGAGCATGGCCGAGGAGGGCGTACCGCCCGGCAAGGAGCCGCCGTTCAAGCCCGGCGAACGGTAGGTGAACACGGTCCGAGGGGTCGAGCGGGGCGCACGCTTAGACCCGCACGGCCGAGCGGGCCGCCCCCGCGGGACCGGCGCACGCAGCCTCAGTGCCGCGGCGGTAGCGGCTGGGCCTGTCGGGCCTCTGACCCGGCGCGGCCATTGCGGTACTCTCGACCGGCGCGGCGCCGGCCACGATCTGGTGCGGAAACCGAACCGGTACAGAGCGTCAGGGCCTGAGCCGGGCGGCGGCTTGACGCCCTCCCGGTCGCGGCTCAAGCGTGAGGCGCCCGCGACGCGAGAGTGGCTGATGACAATGGACAGGCGGAGTCTTCTGGCGGCTTTGGCCGCAGGCGCGGGCAGCCGGGCCCTGGCGCCGCTCCGCGCGAGGGCGGACGAGACCGCGACGCTGCCCTTCGGCAACGGCGAGCGGCGGCTCGTGGCCTATCCGGGCAAGCGGCCGCTCCTGCAGATGACGGCCCGCCCCCCGCAATTGGAGACGCCGTTCGCGGTGTTCGACGAGGGCGCGATCACGCCCAACGACGCGTTCTTCGTCCGCTATCACCTCGCCGACATCCCCACGGAGATCGACCCGCAGGCGTTCCGCGTCGCGGTGACGGGCCATGTCGAGCGGCCCCTCGATCTGTCCCTGGCGGAGCTCAAGGCCCTGCCGGGATGGACCGAGATCGCGGCGGTCAACCAGTGCTCGGGCAATTCCCGGGGCTTCTTCGAGCCGCGGATCGCCGGCGGCCAGCTCGCCAACGGCGCGATGGGCTGTGCCCGCTGGACCGGCGTGCCGCTGAAGAGCGTCCTCGACAAGGCCGGCGTAAAGGCCGGGGCCGTGCAGGTGTCGTTCGGGGGGCTCGACGGGCCGGTCCTGCCGGAGACGCCCGACTTCGCCAAGGCCCTTCCCCTCGATCAGGCGAACGACGGCGAGGTCATGCTGGCCTGGGGCATGAACGGACAGGACCTGCCCTGGCTCAACGGCTTCCCGCTGCGCCTCGTGGTGCCGGGCTATTACGGCACCTACTGGGTCAAGCACCTCAACGCCATCACGGTGCTCGACACGCCCTTCGAGGGCTCCTGGATGACGAGCGCCTACCGCATCCCCGACAATGCCTGTGCCTGCACCGAGCCCGGCAAGGCGCCCGACAGGACCGTGCCGATCGGCCGCTTCAACGTCCGCTCCTTCGTGACCAATCTCGCGGACGGCACGCAGGTGAAGGCCGGCCGCGTGCCGCTGCGCGGCATCGCATTCGACGGCGGATCGGGCATCAAGGCGGTGGAGGTCTCCGCCGACGACGGCAGGACTTGGAGCCCGGCCCGGCTCGGCCAGGATCTCGGCCGCTACGCCTTCCGCGCCTGGACCGCCGAGGCCGATCTGGCGCCGGGCCCGCATGCCCTGCGCGTCCGGGCGACCGGCAACGACGGCGGCACGCAGCCGATGGAGTCGCGCTGGAACCCGGCCGGCTACATGCGCAACGTCGTCGAGACGACCCGCGTGCGGGCGGCCTGAGGGAGATCGACATGCCCCGCTTCACCGCGTTGCCCGCCCTCTGCCTCGCGCTTGCCGGGACGGCCGCGCTCGCCGCCCCAGAGACCTACGCGCTGCCGGAGCCGACCGCGCAGTTCAAGGCCCCCCCGGATGCCGGCCACGCGGCCGGATTCCAGGCCGCGCAGGAGACCTGCATGACCTGCCACTCGGCGGACTACGTCGCCATGCAGCCGCCCAAGAAGGGGCAGGCTTTCTGGGACGCGGAGGTCGCCAAGATGGTCAAGGTCTACCGCGCGCCGATCGAGGAACAGCAGGCCAAGGCCATCGCGGCCTATCTCGGCGCGACCTACTGACGGGACGGCCGCCACCGTCCTGCTCATCCGCGTTCTCGGGATCCGCGGAGCACCCGACGGCTCAATCGACGGGCGTGTAGCGGAGCGTCCCCGCGCGGCGTGTCGGCAGACCGGTATCGTTCGTGTGGTTGATGCCGTCCATCACGGGCACGGCCTCGAAATCGAACGGGCTGACCCCCTCCAGGCACGCCACGTTGACCGCATGAAGCATGCTGTCGGACCGCCGCTGATGGTGGGTGTAGATTCCGCAGCGGGAGCAGAAGAAGTGCTCGGCCGCGCCGGTGTGGAAGCGATAGGAGGTCAAAGCCTCCGCGCCCTGCCGGATCCGGATCCCGCCCGCCTCCGCCATGGCGACGACGGCGCCGCGCATGCGGCAGTACGAGCAGGTGCAGCGCCGGATCGACCGGAAGCCGTCGCTGAGTGCCACATCGAACCGCACCGCGCCGCAATGGCACTGACCGGTGCGTAGGTTCGTATCGGTATCCATGTCGCCCGGACCCCGTCGTCTGACGTCGAAGCGAGCGTAGCGTCGGGCCGTACACCGGACAATTCAGGTCTTTGCACGCGCTGTGTGAGATTACCTCACGTGCAACTTCAGGACGGACTGGGTCCGAACTGGACCGCCCGCGCGATCTCCGAGCGCCGCGCCGCGTAGCCGGGGGCGGCCATCGGGTAATCGGTCGGCAGACCGTAGCGCGTGCGATACTGATCCGGCGTCAGGCCATGGGCCTTGAGGTGTCGTTTCAGGGTCTTGTAGGAGCGCCCGTCGATGAAGCTCGTCAGGCCCTCGTGCTGGACCGATTTGCGGATCTCGGCCGGCGTCGGCCGATCGGACAGGGGCGTGGCAGGGCCAGCCGGCTGCACAAGGGCCGTCAGCGCTGCGTGCACACTCGTCAGGATCGGCGGCACGCTGGACGGCGGGACGGTGTTGCTCGAGACATACGCCGCAACGAGGCGTACCGTGAAGCTGTCTATTGCGTGCTGAATTTCAGTCTGAGACGCACTCGCTTCGTCCGGATTCATCGTAAACTCCCCTGATAACGCATACAAATGGGAGATACTCATACAATAGGCCGAGTCAACACGCAGGGCCGTGACGGGGGGCAGGCTCGTGTTGCGTGCCCAACGCGACGCAGTTCCGGGTACGCCCGACAGCGCGCCATCCGAGCGTGACTGCGCGCTGGGGTGCGGCCCTGCCGCGCGATCTGGAGCCGCATAAGATCCAAACCGGATCGTGCGGGATCGCGCCAGCTCGATGTGGACCCTTGCCCGCGGACGCTTTCGCGCGGGAAAACTTCGTGATCAAATCGTATCCGCCGTGTATTGCAAAGTCTCTGCCGGGAGCGGATCCGCTGTCCTCGCATCCACGAGCCGAAGAGACGGCATCAGCCCGGTTTCGGCCGTGGGCCCGGTCCCGCGCCCGAGCGGGCGAAGGGCATGCCGGCCAGCGGGTCGCGCCGCTCCTCGTGCTTCTGCTGTCATCCCCCGCTGTTTGCGCCCAGGACACGTTCGGGCTGATCTCCCCGGGTGGCCCTGAACGCGGCGCGCCGCCCGAAGCGGAGATGCAGGCCCGGGTCGCCGCCGAGTTTCCGGGAGCGCCCCTCGTCCGCTTCCGCAAGGTCCGGCCGATGACGGTTGAGACCGGCCACGACATCGCGTTCTGCGGTCAGGTCAGTTCCACGTCGCCGGAGCAACAGGAGCCGAACTTTCATCTGTTCCTCTACGGCCGGACCGCGGAGACCGAGACCGTCCAGATTCTCGGGTCCGAATCCCTCAACGGCTACCGCGTCGGCCGAAAGTTGATCGGCGCCCTGCGACGCATCGGCTGTCTCTAGGACGCTCTTTGCCGGGATGTAATGCTGGTTCGGCGCACGAAAGCACGTCGCAACAAGACCTGTGAGCCGCTCCAGCATCGGGCGGTATGAAGCAGCCATCACAACTGTAACCGGTATCCCGGAAACGGCTCTCCACGGTCAAGCTGCGCCATGTCATGATGTTTGAAATCAGAGGACAACCGGGGAGAACGACATGAAGCGCCATCCACTTGCCCGGAAATGCCTGATCGCAGCGGCGACCCTGTCGGTTGCCGGCGCCGCCTCCGCCCAGGAGGTCAGGCGGACTGAACTCGGCCGTCAGCCAGTGTCGGGCGACGCGAGCCGTGAGATCGTCATGCAACTGGTCGAGATCCCGCCGGGGGCGACCTCGCGCCGGCACGTCCATAACGGCGAAGAGGCCTACTACGTGATCGAGGGCGGCCTCGTGCAACAGGGGCCGGGTCAGGAGCCAAAGGAACGGCCGTCTGGCGAGCGCGGCATCAACACGCGCGGCGTCCCCCATGCCGGCTACACGGTGGTCGGCGACAGGACCGTCAAGATCCTGTCGGTCTACGTCGTCGACAGGGGCAGGCCCCTTCAGGAGGCTGCCGAATGACCGGCGTGCCCCATTCGTGGCGGGAATGTGGCATAAGCTTGACGATTGATCTCGAATCAGGTTTAAACTTGACCGTTGCGTCATAGATACACCCCAAAATGCTTTGGAGGTTCCGATGTGCGCGCGGAAGACCTTTTATATCTTCGCCACGTCGTCCGATGCCCAGCTTTTCTGTGCCGTCCGTCAGGATCAGCCGATCCCCCGGATGATCGACGGTGTGCAGTGGCGTTATCTGAACTGCATCGACACGTCGCGGGACAAGCCGTTCGGCTTCGACGTCGATGACGCCAACAAGGCCATGCGGAACTGCGGCGTATACTTCTACAGGCGTGAGTTCGCCTTTTCCCAGCCCCGCACGCTGCTCCAGGCCGCCTGAACGTCGGCCCTCCGGGGCTATCGGGCCGGAGCCTGGCGCATCGGGGTGATTACAAACGCCGCATCCGGAGCTGGACCGGCGAACCGATTGCGGGCGTCGTCGCTTGGCACGCGGTGGGATCTGAGGATTCAGTCCCGGCCTCGGAAGGATGGACGTGTCACTCAGGATGGGTCTGGCCGGCGTCACTCTGGCGTTGATGGGCGCCGCCCCGGCTCCAGCCTGGGCCTGGGGCGTTCCCGGATGCACGAATCTGCCCGAGTACAATCGCGCCCTCGGGGCGCTTCAGGGGATGACGAGCGCCTGCGATATGAGCGTCGAGGAGGCCCGGCGCGTCGTTGCGGCCCATGACGGGGTCGTTGCACCGCCGACCGTCGCAGCGCCCCCGCTGGTCGCGCCACCGCCCCGGGTTCATCGCCGGCACCATCGGAACATGCGGCCCGCGCGCTCGACCCGGCCATGATTGCATCCGCGCGGCCCGCATGACGCCAGCGCGTATTCAAGGCGTAGCCGGCGCGATCCGCACCCGCTCGTAGGCGTCCACGACGTGGCGGCGCATGAGATCGGCCGCGCCCTCGGCGTCACCGGTGATCATCCGCTCCAGAATGCGGCTGTGCTCCTGCCAGACACTGATCGACATGCCCGGGTAGCGCAGCACCTGTCCCATGGCGCGGCGCAGGTGCAGCCAGTGCAGCCGCATGGTCTCTCCGATGATCGGATTGCCGGAGAGTTCGTACAGGAAGGCATGGAAATCCATGTCGGCCTGGAGAGTGGCCCGGGCATCGCCCGCCACCACGAGGTTGCGGCCGTGCTCGACCAGGGACCGGCCGCGCACGATGGCGCTCTTGCTCAGGCGTTGCGCCGCGAGGCTCACTGCCAAGGGTTCGACCGCGGAGCGGAACTGGTAGATCGCCTCGAAGAACTCGGGCTCCACTGCGGTGACGGTGAGCCCCCGGCGCCCGGACTGGACGAGAAAGCCCTGCGCCTTCAGCACCGCCAGCGCGTGCGTCACGGGCTGGCGGGAGACGCTCAGCCGGGCGGCGATGTCGTCCTGCGTGAGGCGCTCGCCCGGCTTGAAGGTGCCGTCACACAGGGCGTCGAGAATCACCGCGTAGGCTTGGTCGACGAGGCTCGTCGACGGTTCGAGTGACTGCACGCCCAAAACTCCCGCCCGCTCTTCCGCGAACGGTATCCGGTCCGCTTGACAGAATCGCAAGCGGTCTGCACGCTGAGTTCCGTGTACTGAATTCCGTGTTCGCTAATCGCCGCGAACGGGGATGCATTCGGGATCGGAACGCCACCGGCTCGAAGCATGAAAGCAGTCTTCGTCAGGCCGGCTGCTGCAAACCGCGGCCGCGATATCGAATCGGCGCGAAGACGCCGAACTCCGAAAAAAGATCTGTGATCGACAGGGAGGACGTCATGTCGAGCGGTCTCACGCTGAACCCCGTCGCCGGCCTGTCGGATCGCGACGCGCTCTACGGGCGCGTGCTCCGGCGGGTCGTGCCGTTCCTGCTAGTCTGCTACGTGGCCGCCTATCTCGACCGGGTGAATGTCGGCTTCGCCAAGCTGCAGATGCTGAGCGATCTCAAGTTCAGCGAGACCGTTTACGGCCTCGGGGCCGGCGTGTTCTTCCTCGGCTACGCCCTGTTCGAGATCCCGAGCAACATCATCATGGTGCGGGTCGGCGCCCGTTACTGGATCTCGCGGATCATGATCACCTGGGGGCTGATCTCGGCCGCGATGATGTTCGTGTCCTCGCCAACCAGCTTCTACGTGCTGCGCTTCCTGCTCGGCGTGGCGGAGGCGGGCTTCATCCCGGCGATCATCTACTACCTGACGGTCTGGTTCCCCGCCTCCCACCGCGGCAAGGCCTCGGCGCTGTTCCTGGCCGGGATCCCGCTCTCGGGGATCATCGGCGGGCCGCTCTCGGGCTGGATCATGACGGCCTTCCACGGCACCACCGGGCTCCAGGGCTGGCAGTGGATGTTCCTGATCGAGGGGCTGTTCGCCACCGCCCTCGGCCTCTGGTGCCTGATCCGCCTGGACAACGACCCGGTTTCGGCGACGTGGCTCACCCCGGCCGAGAAGGAGCGGATCACCACCGACATCGCCGCCGAGGCGCGGGACAAGCCGCTGCACTCGGCCCGCGAGGGCCTGACCAGCGGCCGGATCTGGCTGCTCAGCGGCACCTACTTCTTCTTCACGATGGGCCTCTACGGGATCAGCTTCTGGCTGCCCTCGATCATCCGGGACAGCGGCGTCAAGGATCCGCTGACCGTCGGCCTCCTCACGGCGATCCCCTACACGGGCGCCTTCGTGACGATGTTCATCGTCGGCCTGAGTTCGGACCGGCAGCGCGAGCGGCGCTGGCACCTCGCGGTTCCGGCTGTTGTGGGGGCGGCGGGGCTCATCGCGAGCGTGATGGTCGCCCACAGCCCGGTCCTGGCGCTGGCGGCCCTCACGGTGGCCTCCGCCGGGACGCTGACCTGCATTCCGCAATTCTACACCCTGGTCCCGGCCGTGCTCTCGGGCGCGGCGGCGGCGACCGGCCTCGCGGTCGCCAATTCGGTGGGCAGCGTCGCGGGCTTCGTGAGCCCTTACCTGCTGGGCTGGGTGAAGGACGCCACCGGCAGCACGGGGCAGGGGGTGATGGTGCTGGGCGCCATGCTGGTGATCGGCGCCGCGCTGGTCTTCCTCAACCCGGCAAAGCTGGTGAACCGCTGAGCGGGACCCGCTCAGCTCTCCCGCCAGGCCCGCTCGGCCCGGTCCCAGGCCTCCAGGGGCTGGAGATCGGGCACCCAGGCCAGGCCGCTCTTGGCATCCGACGACACGGCCTCGGTGGTCACCAGCACGTCCAGCAGGGCAGGGCGGTTGGCCATCGCCCGGGTGAGGGCGTCCGGCAGATCCTCGGCCCGCTCCACCCGCTCCGCATGCAGTCCGAAGGCACGCGCCAGGGCGGCATGATCGGCGCGCTGGAGTCGCGTGCCGACCACGCGCCCGTGCGTGACGGTCTGATCGTGGACCTCGATCTGCCACGCGCCGTTATTGGCCACCACGAACAGGACTGGCGCGGCGTGGCGCTTCGCGGTGTCGAGTTCCATGGCGTTGAAGCCGAAGGCGCCGTCCCCGGTGGCGACCACGACGTTGCGGTCGGGGGCCGCGAGCGCCGCCGCGATCCCGTAGGGCACGCCGACGCCGATGCAGCCGAACGGACCGGGATCGAGCATCGTCCGGGCCGAGAGGCCGACCCGGGCGAAGCTGAGGAAGTCGCCGCCATCCGTGACCAGCACGGCCTCCGTCCCGGCCGCCTCCTGGATCGCGGCGAGCAGGCGGTTCGGATGCATGAACCCGTCCGACCCATCCGGGGCCGTCCGGGACTGCGCCCGGAGTTTTTCGGCCCGCGCGGCGTGGCCGTCGCGCAGGGCGTCTGCCCAGGCGCGGTCGAGGGAAGGGGCGCGGTCGCCGATTGCGCGCGTGAGCGCCGCCAGGGTGGCGCCGGGATCGGCCAGGATGGCGGTGCCGGGGCGGTTGTCGCGCAGCTCCCCGGGGGCGCCCGCGATCCGCAGGAACTGCGCCGCGCCGAATACGGCCGGCGAGCCGTAGGCGAGCTGGAAGTCCAGGCGTCGTCCCACGGTGACCACGAGATCGGCTTCCTGCATGGCCCGGCCCCGCATCGAGGCGATCACCGCGGGATGGTCGTCCGGCACCAGGCCGCGGCTCTCGCCGGTATCGAGATAGGGGCAGCCGAGGCGGTCGAGGAACGCGATGAGCTGCGGGTCGGCCTCGCGCGCGCCCCGTCCGCTGATCACAAGGGGCCGCTTCGCCGCCAGCAGCAGATCGACGGCATGGCCGATCGCGTCCGGATCGGGATGGGCCCGGGCCGGGCTGCGCTGGCGCATCAGTTCGGGCAGCATCAGTGGCGGCGGCACCGGGGCCCGGAGCACGTCGGTTGGGACGTCGAGATAGGCCGGCCCCGGATCGCCGCCCTCGCCGAGGGCCCGGGCGACCGCCTCGGCGAGTTCCTGCGGCAGGAGGCCCGGCTCCCGCACCGTGCGGGCATAGCGGGTGATCGGGTCGACGAGCCGGGCGTGGTCGAGGTCCTGCAGGGCGCCCCGGTTCTCCTGCGCCCGGGGTGGGGTGCCCGAGAGCACGAGGACCGGCGTGCGCGAGACATGCGCGTTGGCGATGCCGGTGATCGCGTTGGTGAGGCCCGGCCCCGCGGTGACCAGCGCGACCCCGAAGCCGCCCGCGACCTCGGCCTCGGCCTGCGCCATGTGGACGGCCGCTCGCTCGTCGCGCACGTCCACGATGCGGATGCCCGCTGCGTCCAACGCCATCCAGATCGGCATGATGTGGCCGCCGCAGAGTCCGTAGACCCGAGCGATGCCGTGGCTGCGCAGGAACGCGGCGATCACGGATGCGGCGCGGCTCTCGCTCGCCATGAGACCCTCCCTCGCATGCCCGGCCCCGGTCTCGCCGCGCTGCAATATAAGTTCACTCTTGACCGCAAACCGGCACGATCCTACCAACGGTATACGGAGTTCGGAATTCAATAGCGAGGGCCGAGGGGATGAGCCAGCCGATCCGCGTCCTGTTGGCCAAGGTCGGCCTCGATGGTCACGACCGCGGTGTGAAAGTGGTCGCCCGGACTCTGCGCGATGCCGGCATGGACGTGATCTACTCGGGCCTGCACCGCACCCCCGAGGAGGTCGTCACCGCGGCGATCCAGGAGGATGTCGACGTGCTCGGCGTCAGCCTGCTGTCGGGCGTCCAGCTCACGGTCTTCCCCAAGATCTTCAGGCTCCTGTCGGAGCAGCAGGCGGACGACCTGATCGTCATCGCGGGCGGCGTGATGCCCGACGAGGACGTCGCGGCCATCAAGGAGATGGGCGTGCGCGAGGTCCTGCTGCAGGACACCCCGCCGGAGGTCATCGTCAACACCCTGCGCCGGCTGGTGGCCGAGCGCGGCGAACGTTGAGGAGGCGGCCATGGAAGCCTGGACCTTCCCCACCGCCTACGACGACAGCTACTTTCCCGCCGAGGGCAGCCGCTACTGGTTCCCCCGGCGCGAGACCATGCCGGCGGGCGAGCGCGAGGCCGCGATCCTCGGCCGCCTGCGCGAGGTCTGCGCCTACGCCTACGCCACCGCGCCGTTCTACCGCCGCCGCTGGGACGAGGCCGGCTTCCATCCGGATCAGCTGAAGAGCCTGGAGGATTTCGAGGACCGGGTGCCGGTCGTCACCAAGGCGGAGTTGCGCGCCTCGCAGAACGCGGCCCCGCCCTTCGGCGACTATCTCTGCGTGCCGGACCGCGAGATCTTCCACATCCATGGCACGAGCGGCACCACCGGGCGGCCCACCGCCTTCGCGATCGGCCGCAACGACTGGAACGCCATCGCCAACGCCCATGCCCGCATCATGTGGGGCATGGGCATCCGGCCGGGCGACATGGTGTGCGTGGCCGCCATCCTCAGCCTGTATATGGGCAGCTGGGGGGCGCTGGCCGGCGCCGAGCGCCTGGGTGCGAAATCCTTCCCGTTCGGGGCCGGCGCGCCCGGCATGACCGCCCGCTGCGCGCAATGGCTCGCGAGCCTGAAGCCCGCGGCCTTCTACGGCACCCCGACCTACGCCCTGCACCTCGCCGAGGTCGCCCGCGACGAGGGGCTCGACCCGCGCGATTTCGGCCTGCGCATCATGTTCTTCTCGGGCGAGCCCGGCGCCTCGATCCCGGGCGTGCGCGACCGCATCGCCGAGGCCTTCAACGCGAAGGTGTTCGATTGCGGCTCGATGGCCGAGATGTCGCCGTTCATGAACGTCTCGGGCACCGCCGAGACCGAGGGCATGCTCTGCTGGCAGGACGTGGTCTACACCGAGGTCTGCGACCCGGCCACGATGCGCCGGGTGCCCTACGGCAGCCGCGGCACGCCGGTCTACACGCATCTGGAGCGCACCTCGCAGCCGATGATCCGGCTGGCCTCGGGCGACCTCACCCTCTGGACCAACGACCCGACCCCGTGCGGGCGGACCTATCCGAGCCTGCCGCAGGGCATCTTCGGGCGGATCGACGACATGTTCACGATCCGCGGCGAGAACGTCTACCCGAGCGAGATCGACGCCGCCCTCAACGAGACCGCGGGCTATGGCGGCGAGCACCGGATCGTCATCAGCCGCCAGGCGGCGATGGACGAGCTGCTGCTGCGCGTCGAGGCCGATGACGCCGTGTTCGCCCGCGGTCCCGAGGCCGTCGAGGCGTTCCGCCGCGACGCCTGCCACCGGCTGCAGAAGATGCTGGGCCTGCGCGCCCAGGCCGAGATCCTGGCCCCCAACACCCTGCCGCGCACCGACTTCAAGGCCCGCCGGGTGATCGACGACCGCGCGGTGTTCCGCGACATGCACGCCCAGATCGCCGACCAAGGCGCCGCGCGGGGGGCCGCGTGACCCCCTCCCGCGACCTCGTGGAGCGCGTGGCGGCCGGCGCCGTGCCGGCGATCGGGCGGATGATATCCCGGGCCGAGGCCGGCTCGCCGGAGGCGCGGCCCGCCCTCGCCGAGATCTACCGCCGGGCGGGGCGCGCGCACGTCGTCGGCCTCACCGGCGTGCCGGGCAGCGGCAAGTCGACCCTCGTAGCGACGCTCACGGCCCATCTGCGCAAAGCGGGCCAGAAGGTCGGCGTCGTGGCGATCGACCCGTCGAGCCCCTATTCGGGCGGCGCCATCCTGGGCGACCGGATCCGCATGGCCGACCATGTCTGCGACGCGGGCGTCTACATCCGCAGCATGGCGACCCGCGGTGCCATGGGCGGCATGGCCCGGGCGGCGCTCGACGCCGTCGACATCCTGGATGTCGCGGGCTTCGACACGGTGATCATCGAGACGGTGGGCGTCGGCCAGGACGAGGTCGAGATCGCCCGGGCCTCGCACACGACGATCGTGGTCTCGGCCCCCGGGCTCGGCGACGAGATCCAGGCGATCAAGGCCGGCATCCTGGAGATCGCCGACATCCACGTGGTGTCGAAATGCGATCGCAGCGACGCCAACCGCACGCTCACCGACCTCAAGCAGATGCTCACCCTCGGCGCGCTGACCGCCCGCCAGGCCGCGTGGCGCGTTCCGGTGATCGGCCTGTCCGCCTACAAGGGCGAGGGCTTCGAGACCCTGATGACGGCGATCGACAACCACCGCCGCGTCGCCTTCGAGACCGAGACGGGGGCGCAGCGCCGCCAAGCCATCGCCCGCTTCCGCCTGGAGAAGACCGCCGAGACCCTGCTGATCGAGCGCTTCACCCGCGGCGCGGCCTCCGTCGCCGGGCCGCTGGCGGACCGCCTCAGCACCCGCGACGGCGACCCCTACGGGCTTGCCACGGACCTCCTCGAACAGGCGCTCGCGCCGCGCGCATCCGGAGCATCGACATGACCAGCCTGATCGACCGCAAGACCGTCGAGGCGCTGCGCTCGGAGGAGGCCGAGTGGGAGCAGAAGGAGGTCGACGCCTTCCTGAAGAAGCAGGCCGAGCGCAAGCCCGAGTTCTTCACCCTCGGCGACATCCCGGTGAAGCGCGTCTACACGGCGGCCGACGCCGCCGAGACGCCGATCGAGGATATCGGCCTGCCCGGCCGCTACCCGTTCACCCGCGGCCCGTACCCGACCATGTACCGCTCGCGGAACTGGACGATGCGCCAGATCGCGGGCTTCGGCACCGGCGAGGACACCAACAAGCGCTTCAAGTACCTGATCGCGCAGGGCCAGACCGGCATCTCGACCGACTTCGATATGCCGACCCTGATGGGCTACGATTCCGACCATCCCATGAGCGAGGGCGAGGTCGGGCGCGAAGGCGTGGCGATCGACACGCTCGCCGACATGGAGGCGCTGTTCGACGGCATCGACCTGGAGAAGATCTCCGTGTCGATGACCATCAACCCGTCCGCCTGGATCCTGCTCGCCATGTACATCGTGCTGGCCGAGAAGCGCGGCTACGATCTGGACAAGCTCTCGGGGACGATCCAGGCCGATATCCTCAAGGAGTATATGGCGCAAAAGGAGTACATCTTCCCGGTGGAGCCGTCGGTGCGGATCGTGCGCGACTGCATCACCTACTGCGCCAAGACCATGAAGCGGTACAACCCGATCAACATCTCGGGCTATCACATCTCGGAAGCCGGCTCGTCGCCGCTCCACGAGGCGGCCTTCACGCTGGCGAACCTGATCGTCTACGTCGAGGAGGTGCTCAAGACCGGGATGCCGGTCGACGCTTTCGCGCCGCGGCTCGCCTTCTTCTTCGTCTGCCAGGCCGACTTCTTCGAGGAGGTCGCCAAGTTCCGGGCCCTGCGGCGCTGCTACGCCAAGATCATGAAGGAGCGGTTCGGGGCGCAGAACCCGGATTCGATGCGCCTGCGCTTCCACTGCCAGACCGCCGCGGCCTCGCTGACCAAGCCGCAATACATGGTCAACGTGGTGCGCACCTCGATGCAGGCGCTGGCCGCCGTGCTCGGGGGCTGCCAGTCGCTCCACACCAACGGCTACGACGAGGCCTTCGCGATCCCCACCGAGGACGCGATGCGCATGGCCCTGCGCACCCAGCAGGTGATCGCCGAGGAGACCAACGTCACCCAGGTGATCGACCCGCTCGGCGGCTGCTACTACGTCGAGAGCCTGACCACGGAGTACGAGGCCCGCATCTTCGAGATCCTCCGGGAGGTGGAGGAGCGCGGTGGCACGCTCAAGCTGATCCAGGAGGGCTGGTTCCAGCGCCACATCGCGGATTTCGCCTACGAGACCGCGATCCGGAAGCAGACCGGCGAGAAGCCGGTGATCGGCGTGAACCGCCTCGTGGACGACACGCCCGATCCGAAGATCGAGACCCACCCCTACGACCAGTCCACCGCCGACCGGCAATGCGCCCGCACCCGCCGCGTGCGGCAGGAGCGCGACCCGGTGAAGTTCGACCTGTTGCTGCAGCAACTGGTGGAAGTCGCGAAGGACCCGAGCCAGAACATCCTGCCGATCACCATCGAGCTGGTCCGCTCGGGCGCCACGATGGGCGACATCATCGAGACGCTGAAGGGTGTGTGGGGGACGTATCGGGAGACGCCGGTGTTCTGATCCGATCTGCGGACGGCGCCGTGGCGATCCACACGATTGAAGCGCAAACGAAACTTGGCGAACGCGACGCCCTCCCTCTGCCGCTCGGGGGGGGACCCGCGCCCCATCTGACGAAGGCCGCATCGCCGATGGGTCCCGTGAGCGAAAGCAATCGGAACTGGGTTCCCTCAGGTGAAGCTCGGCTCGGTCTCGCCTGTGGGTTCGAAAGCGGCCCGAATAGCCTCCGGATCGACGGCGTCGAGGGTCGCCGGCTGCCAGGCCGGGCGATTGTCCTTGTCGACCAGCACCGCGCGCACGCCCTCGTGGAAATCGTGCCCCCGCATGATGCGGGTCACCAGCCGGTACTCCGTCCGGATCGCCTCCGGCACGGTCATGCTGGCCCCGCGCCGCATCTGCTCGAAGGCGAGGCTGAGGCTCGTCGGCGAGCGGAGGCGAATGGTGCGCGCGGTCTCGGCGGCGAACGCCGTATCCGGGACCGCATCGAGCCTGTCCAGGATGGCCTGGACGCTGTCGGCGGAGAAGCACGCGTCGATCAGGCCGGCCTCCCGGATCACCGGTCCCGCCTCCGGCGCGGGCGCGGCATGGGCAGCCACGGCCTGCGCGATCGCGACGCCCGCCGCCAGATCATCGACGATCGCGGGGAAATCGGCGGCGCGCGCCGCATGGGTCGCGAGCCCCAGGGCGAGGGCGTCGCCCGCGCCGATCCGGGATCCGGTCAGGGCCAGATAGGTGCCGCTACGACCCGGCAGGCGCGGCAGCAGCGCCGTGGTGCCGACATCCGGGATGAAGCCGATCCCGACCTCCGGCATCGCGAAGGCATAGGACTCGGACGCCACCCGGACCGGTCCGTGCACCGAGATGCCGACGCCGCCGCCCATGACGATGCCGTCGATCAGCGCGACGATGGGTTTTGGGTAGCGGGCCATCGCGGCGACGAGCTCGTACTCGCCGCGCCAGATCTCGAACATCGCCTGGGTCTGCCCGGCCTTGGCGGCCTCGTAGATGCGCCGGACGTCGCCGCCGGCGCAGAAGGCCCGGCCGCCGCTGCCCTGCACCGCCACACGCGTCACGCGCTCATCGGTCTCCCAGGCCCGGAGCTGGTCCTGCATCGCCCGGATCATGCCGAGCGTCAGGGCGTTCAGGGCCTTGGGCCGGTTCAGCGTCACGAGGCCGAGGGCACCGCGCGTCTCGAACAGCACTTCGTCGGTCGCAGGTTCGGTCATCGTCGGACGCATCCCGCCGTTTCACTGTGGATTGATGGGGTGGTTGAATAGGCGCGCATCCGGGCCGCGGCAACGAAGAGGCGGGACGGAACAATCAAGCCCGACCGTACCGGATCCTGTCCGTGGGGCGCTCAAGCTGCGCGTCCTCATCGGCTACGGCATCGATCAACCCGGTCGGCAGAGGACACACCCGATGCTTTACATGGTCCACATGCAGGTCAACATTCCGGCGAGCCTTCCGAAGGCGGAGGCGGACCGCCTGAAGGTCGAGGAGAAGGCCTTCGCGCAAAAGCTGCAGCATGATGGAAAGTGGCGGCACCTGTGGCGCGTCGCCGGGCAATACGCGAACTACAGCGTGTTCGACGTCGCCGGGAACGACGAACTCCACGATCTGCTGACGGCGCTGCCCCTGTACCCGTACATGGCGATTCAGGTCACGCCGCTGGCGCAGCATCCCTCGGCCATCGCGGCCAACTGAGAGGTCGGCACCATGCCCTACATCATCGAGACCTTCGACAGGCCCGGCAGCCTCGAAATCCGCAAGGCGAACCGCACCGAGCATCTCGCCTATCTCGACCGGATCAAAAAGCGCCTGCTCGCCTGCGGCGCGAAGCTGAACGACGACGGGAGCGACGCGGGCGGAGGCCTCTACGTCGTGGATGTCGAGACCCGCGCCGAGGCCGAGGCGCTTATCCAGGCGGATCCGTTCTTTCAGGTGGATCTCTTCGAGCGGGTCGAGATCCGGCGCTGGCGCAAGGCCTATCTCGACGGCAAAAGCTTTCTTTGAAACGGGAGGCGGCTGATGGCTTTTGCCGACTTGGACGGTGTCCGGTTGCACTACAGGGCGGAGGGCGACCCGGCGAACCCGGCGCTCGTGCTGTCCAACTCGCTGGGCGCGGCGCTGGACATGTGGGCGCCGCAGGTCGAGCCCCTGGCAGCCCGCTTCCACCTGATCCGCTACGACACCCGCGGGCACGGGCAGTCGGCGGTCACGCCGGGGCCCTACACGATCGCCCAGCTCGGCCGGGACGTGATCGGCCTGCTGGACCATCTCGGTCTCGGCCGGGCGCATTTCGCCGGCGTGTCGATGGGCGGCCTGACGGGGCAATGGCTCGCCCTGAACCATCCGGAACGGCTGGCCCGCCTCGCCCTGTGCAACACGGCCGCCTACATCGGGCCCCCCGAGAACTGGACCAATCGGGTCGCGGCGGTCCGAGCCGACGGCGTCGGCAGCATCGCCGATGCGGTGGCGTCGCGCTGGCTGACGGCGGACTACGCGGCGGCGAAGCCGGAGCTGGCCGCAAGCCTGCGGCAGATGCTGTCCGCCACGGCGTCTGAGGGCTACGCGGCGGCCTGCTTGGCGGTGTGCGATGCCGATTTCCGCGCCGACCTTTCGCGGATCGCCGTGCCGACGCTCGTGATCGCCGGGACGCACGACCTGTCGACGCCGCCGGCTGAGGGCCGCTTTCTGGCCGACCACATCCCCGGTGCGCAGTATCGCGAGTTGAGCGGCGCCCACCTGACGAACTTGGAGGATGTCGAGCGCTTCAACGCCGCGTTGCTTGGGTTCTTCGGCGAAGCGCGTGGGTCGTAGAGCCGTGCCCGATCGCGATGGTCCAGGCAGGAGGCCTATTCGAGGATGACCGTCCAACCCATCCTCTCATCCTGAGGTGACCGCGCAGCGGGCCTCGAAGGAGGGCTCCAGGGATCGCTGAGCTGTCTGGAGGGCTCCTTCGAGGCCTCCGCT
>NZ_JAKSYG010000099.1 GCF_022829725.1 Methylobacterium sp. E-005
TGTCGGGATCGAGACGATCGGGGCGGCCCTCTCGGAGCCGCGGGACGCGATCGAGGACATCATCGAGCCCTACCTGATCCAGCGCGGCTTCGTGCAGCGCACCCCCCGCGGACGCGTCCTCACCCGCCACGCCTACAAGCATCTGGGGCTGGCCATGCCGGATCGGGACGAGGCCGCTGCAGCGGCGTGAGGCTAGGCGCCCCCGGTTTCGGCCTCCCGGAAGGGCTGGGACAGGTGGGGCGGCAGGCCGCTGAGGCGCAGCGACCGGGACAGGGCGTCGACCAGCGCGGTCAGGAGCGCCGTGGCGACGATCCGCAGCACGGCGACGTCCAGGCGCAACTCCGAGATCGCCGCATCGACGGAGAAGCCGAGGGTCGCCACGCCCAGGATGCCGAAGATGGCGCTCTCGCGCAGGATCAGCCCTCAGCGATCCAGCAGGGTGGTTTCGAAAGGTCGAGACCCAGCGCTCTTCGTCATCGCGAGCGCAGCGAAGCGACCCAGGGCAGCTCGACCGTGGTCGACGTGGCGCTGACCGGATGGCTTCGCATACGCTCGCAAAGACGGCGGCCGCGCGCGTGGTCCGATCAGTCGCGACCGATGTGAAGTCAAAATCAATCTGGCGGGTCTGAGAGGCCCCTTGACGGGGTTGGATTCAGCTTTCGAAAGTTTAGAATTATCGGTTTGACACGCGTTCCGATACGGAAAATCTTCGCGTTGCTTCGGCGGTCGCCTCCGGACGGCGCAAGAGCTTGACAAAATCTTGGGGCTTCATTCATTGGGCGCCTGATCGGGAAGGCGGAGGGCGCTGGGATTCCGCCGGGACGGGGGGAGCGACACGCATGGCTTTCGTGGCGCTCACGTCCTGTTCCTCGGCCGCTGTTCAGAATCGCGCCGCCACCCGCTGAACCGCCAGCCACCGGAGCTTTCATCCGTGTCCCTGTCCCCCGCAACGCGTGCGATCTACCCGAGCCTCCGCGACCGGCGGGTCCTGGTGACCGGCGGTGCCTCGGGCATCGGCGAGGGGCTGGTCGAGGCCTTCGTGTCCCAGGGCGCGCGCGTCGTGTTCTGCGACATCGCCGACGAGGCCGCCGCCGGCCTGATCGCGCGCCTCACCCCCTGCGCGGTGCACGCGCCGCTCTACCGGCACTGCGACCTGACCGACGTGGAGGCCGTCCGCGCCCTGGTGGCCGGGACCGAGACGGCGCTGGGGGGCATCGACGTCCTCGTCAACAACGCCGGCAACGACGACCGCCACACGGTCGACGCGGTGACGCCCGCCTACTGGGACGATCGCATGGCGGTGAACCTGCGCCATATGTTCTTCGCCGCGCAGGCGGCGGTGCCGGGCATGCGGCGGGCCGGCGGCGGCGTCATCCTGAACTTCGGATCGATCAGCTGGCATCTCGGCGCGCGCGACATGCCGATCTACCAGACCGCCAAGGCAGCGATCGAGGGGATGACCCGGGCGCTCGCCCGGGACCTCGGCCGCGACGGCATCCGTGTGGCGACGGTGGTTCCGGGCAACGTCCAGACCCCGCGCCAGGAGAGGTGGTACACGCCGGAGGGCGCGGCCGAGATCGTGGCGTCCCAGTGCCTCGACGGGCGGATCCAGCCGGCGGACGTCGCCGCGCTGGTGCTGTTCCTGGCCTCGGACGACGCCCGGATGTGCACGGGGCACAATTACTTCATCGACGCGGGCTGGCGCTGAGCCCTACGATCCGCGGATCGGCGGCCGTTGCAACCCAGGGGGCCGGCGGACGACGTGTCATCCGTCGCGCGATTGCCGGCGGACAGCGGCGACACTCCGCGACTCCATGACCAAGGTTCTGAGCCGATCAATTCTCGGTCTTCGTCACGTCGCTCAGGGGCAAAGCGGCCTCGCCGTCCCCATATGGATGCGAACGTGACGTTACGGACGAGGAATGACGATGCAAACCGAAAGGGCAGTGCTGGCGGGCGGATGCTTCTGGGGCATGCAGGACCTCGTCCGGCGCCAGGAGGGGGTGGTCTCCACGCGCGTCGGCTACACCGGCGGCGACGTGCCGAACGCGACCTACCGCAACCACGGCACCCATGCCGAGGGGATCGAGATCCTTTACGATCCGAGCCGGACGAGCTTCCGGCGCCTGCTGGAGTTCTTCTTCCAGATCCACGATCCGACGACCCCCAACCGCCAGGGCAACGACCGGGGCCTGAGCTATCGCTCGGCGATCTTCTACACCGATGACGAGCAGCGCCGGGTCGCCGAGGAGACCATCGCGGACGTCGATGCCTCCGGCCTGTGGCCCGGGAAGGTCGTGACCGAGCTGGCCCCGGTCGGCCCGTTCTGGGAGGCGGAGCCGGAGCACCAGGATTACCTGGAACGCCGGCCGGACGGGTATACCTGCCACTTCGTCCGGCCGGGCTGGGTCTTGCCCGCGCGATCCGCCGCCACGCAGGACGCCTAGGCGGCACGTTCCGGGTAACCCGGCGCCGGGTTTGGCCGCGTCGGATCGGCTTCGTATTGGTCCGGGCCCCGGTCAGATCGTCCAGCCGCCGTCGATGGTGACGGCCTGGCCGGTCGTGTAGGTCGCCCCCGCGAGGTACACGGCGAGGTCGGCAATCTCGTCCGGGGTGCCGAGCCGCCCGATCGGCTGGCGGGCGATGAAGGCCGCCCGGGTCTGCTCGTAATCGCCCTGCGCCCGGATGCGCTCCTGCAGCGACGGGCTCTCCACGGTGCCGGGGCAGATCGCGTTGCAGCGGATGTTGTGGGCGACGTAATCGGCGGCCACCGATTTGGTCAGCCCGATCACCGCCGCCTTGGTCACCCCGTAAGCGAAGCGGTTCGGCACGCCCTTCACCGAGGAGGCGACCGAGGCCATGTTGATGATCGCGCCGTCGCGCCGTTCGACCATGCCGGGCAACACGGCGCGGATCGTGCGGATCATCGCCTTGAGGTCGAGGGCGAAGTCGAGATCGGCATCGAGCATCTCTAGGATGGTCCCGCCATGGACCACGCCGGCGCAGTTGAACAGGATGTCCACGGCGCCGATCCGCGCGACCAGGGCCTTGACGGCGGCTTCGTCCCGCACGTCGAGGGGGGTGGTGCTGAGGTTGTCGGCGTGCAGGTCCTCCAGCGCCGCCGCGTTGATGTCGGTGGCGTGCACCGTCGCCCCGGCGCGCGCGAAGGCGAGCGCGCTCGCGCGCCCGATGCCCTGGCCGGCCGCCGTGATCAGGACCGACTTCCCAGAGAGATCTGCCATTCCTTGCTCCTTGAAGCGCATGGTCCGGTGCGGGGATGGTCGCGTCAATCGCAATGGAGGATCTCGATTGCGCCTGATGAAAGTCATCGACGATGCGCCGGACCTCGCCGCCGGGGCCGCCTGCGGCCGCGCGGTTCAGACGGCGGCTTGCATCGGACGTCTGGTCACGCAGGGCGGGCCGTCGCCCGACTCCTCAGGCCTCCATCCGCAGCCCTGACGCTTGGTCGAAGACGTGGAGATGCGCGGCGGGGAAGGCGACCCGGATCGTGTCGCCCATCGGAGCGCCGTTCGCGAGCTTGAGCGTCAGCGCCGCCTCGCCCGGACGTCCGGCATGGACCAGCATCTCGGACCCGAGCAGTTCCACCACCTCGACCGGCCACGCCATGCCCGATGCGTCGAGCACGACATGCTCCGGGCGGATGCCCAGGACCACGGGGAACCCATCGGGCCGGTCGAACCGCCGGGATCCGAGGTCGATGTCGGCACCCGCGACCGTCACCATCGTGCCGTTCCGCCCGAGCCGGCCGGGCAGCAGGTTCATCGCGGGTGAGCCGATGAACCCCGCCACGTAGGTGTCGGCGGGGCGCTCGAAGACCTCCGTCGGCGTCGCCAGCTGCACCGGCACGCCCCGGTGCATCACGAGCAGCCGGTCGCCCAGCGTCATCGCCTCGACCTGATCGTGCGTGACGTAGAGGCTCGTCACCTTCAGCCGGCGCTGCAGGCGGCGGATCTCGCCGCGCATCTGCACCCTCAGCTTGGCGTCGAGGTTCGACAGGGGCTCGTCGAAGAGGAAGAGCTTCGGGTCGCGGACGATGGCGCGCCCCATGGCGACCCGTTGGCGCTGGCCGCCGGACAGCTGACGCGGCTTGCGCTCGAGCAGCGCCTCCAGGCCCAGCAGGGACGAGGCCGCATCGACCTTGGCGCGGATCTCGGCCCGGGGCAGGCCGCGGATCTTCAGCCCGTACGCCATGTTGTCGAACACGCTCATGTGCGGGTAGAGCGCGTAGTTCTGGAACACCATGGCGATGTCGCGCGCCGACGGGTCGAGATCCGTGACGTCGCGCCCGTCGATCCGGACACGGCCCATGGTCGGCGTCTCCAGACCCGCCACGATGCGCAGCAGGGTGGATTTTCCGCAGCCCGACGCGCCGACGATCACCAGCATCTCGCCATCCGCCAGGGCGAGGTCGACCCCCTTCAGGATCTCGGTGGTGCCGAAGCTCTTGCGCAGGCCGTCGAGTTCCAGGCCCGCCATCACTTGTCGCCCTCCGTCAGGCCCTTCACGAACCACCGCTGCATCAGAAGCACCACCGCCACCGGCGGGATCAGCGCCAGCACCGCCGTCGCCATGACCTTGTTCCATTCAGTGGCGGTGTCGACGCCGATCATCTTCACGATGCTGATCACCACCGTGTCGAGCTTGGGATCGGTCGCGACGAGCAGCGGCCACAGGTACTGGTTCCAGCCGTAGACGAACAGGATCACGAACAACGCCGCGATGTTGGCGCCCGAGACCGGGATCAGGATGTCCCGCAGGAAGCGCAGGGGGCCGGCCCCGTCGATCCGCGCCGCCTCGACGAGCTCGTCCGGGACCGCGAGGAAGGTCTGGCGGAACAGCAGCGTCGCCGTCGCGGAGGCGATGAGGGGAATCGTCAGCCCCGTGAAGCTGTTGATCAGATCCAGCGACGACATGACCTGGAAGGTGGGGATCAGCCGCACCTCGACCGGCAGCATCAGGGTCAGGAAGATCAGCCAGAAGGCCGCCATGCGGAACGGGAAGCGGAAGAAGGTGACCGCGTAGGCCGAGGGCAGCGACAGGGCGATCTTGCCGAACGCGATGGCGAGCGCCATCCCGGCCGAGACCAGCAGCGCGCGCCAGACCGGCCCGGCCCCCGCCGAGCCGTCCATCAGCACGTCGCGATAGACGCCCAGGCCGGAGAGGTTCGGGACGAGCGAGACCTCGCCGCGGGCGATCACGGCCGAATCCTGCGTCGAGCCGGCGATCGCGATCCAGATCGGCAGGGCGAAGAGCAGGATCGCCAGGATCAGGACGGCGTGGGGGATGAGATTCAGCGCTCTCCGGGACATCAGGTGACGGCCTTCCGCCCGAGGAACCGGAACTGCAGGGCGCAGAGGATGATGACGCCGGCCATCAGCACCACGGATTGCGCCGAGGACGCGCCGACATTCGCGTTGACGACGCCGTCGAGATAGACCTTGAGGACGAGCGTCTGGGTCGACTGGCCCGGCCCGCCGCCGTTCACCGCGTAGACCGTCGCGAAGGTGTCGAAGGCCGCGTAGACGAGATCGACGACGAGCAGGAAGTAGACCGTCGGCATCAGCAGCGGCAGGATGATGGTGCGGAACCGGCGCAGGCCCCGGGCCCCGTCGATGCGGGCCGCCTCGATGATCGTCTTCGGGATGGCCTGGAGGCCCGCCAGGAAGAAGATGAAGTTGTAGCTGATCTGCTTCCAGGCGGCCGCCAGGATCACCAGCGCCATGGCCTGGGTGCCGTCGAGCTTGTAGTCCCAGGCGATCCCGATCCGGTTCAGCCACGCGCCGACGAGGCCGATCTGCGGGTGGAACATCAGCACCCACAGCACCGCCGCCATGGCGGGCGCCACCGCGTAGGGCCAGATCAGCATCGTGCGGTAGAAGGCGCGGCCCCGGATCTCGGTATCGGCCAGGACCGCGAGCACCAGCGCCACGCCCATCGAGAGAGCGGTCACGCAGGCACAGAACACCACCGTCCGCCCGATCGCCGCGAGGTAGAGCGGATCCGCGAACAGGTCGGTGAAGTTGTCGAGCCCGACGAACTCCGTGCTGGTGCCGAAGGCGTCCTCGCGCTCCAGGCTCGACCGGATCGCCTGGACGGCCGGCCACAGGAAGAACACCACCGTCAGCACGAGCTGCGGCAGGATCAGCAGGGCCGGCAGCAGCCGGCCCGGGAACAGCGTCCGTCGTTCCATGCTTGGGGAAGCCTTCCGGTCCGCCGCGTCAGCCGCGCGCGGATTTCTGGAAGTCGCGCAGCACGCGGTTGCCGCGCGCGGTGGCGCTGTCCATCGCGGCCTGCGCGGTCTGCTGGCCCTGGAGCGCCTTCTCGATCTCCTCGTAGAGGATCGCCCGGATCTCCGGCAGGCGGCCGAGGCGCAGGCCCCGCGAGTTCGGGGTCAGTTCCCCCCGGGAGAGCTGCCGCGCCGGCACGTCGGTGCCGGGGTTCCTGTCGAAATAGCCCGCCTGCTTGGTGGCCTCGTAGCCCGCGAGCGTCACCGGGACGTAGCCGGTGTTCTGGGCGTAGAGGGCGACCTGCTCGGGCTTCGCGATGAAGGCGTAGAAGGCCGCGACGCCCTTGTACTCGGCCTCGCTGCGCTTCGGCGCCGTCATCGCCCAGAGGCTGGCGCCGCCGATGATCGAGTTGTTCGGCCGCGGGTTCAGGGCCGGCTCGGTCGGCAGGAAGGCCTCGGCGTAGCGGAACTTGGCGTTCTTGACGATGTCGGCGCGGCCCGAGGACGAGCCGAACCCGATCGCGGCCTGGCCGGAGTAGAAGACCGCGTCCGGCGCTCCGTCGCGGCCGGTATACTTGAAGGCTCCGTCCTTCGACAGGTCGAGGAAACGCTGGAGCTGGTCGACGAAGGGCTTGGTGCTGATGAGCAGTTCCGCCCCGAGGCCGTCATAGCCGTCATTCTCGGTGGCGTAGGCGAGGTTCTGGATCGCCGCGTATTCCTCGAACTGGATCCAGGTCATCCAGGCCGACGTGCTCGCGATCGGCGTGGGCGCCTTCGACGCGAGGGTGCGGGCCGCCTTGGCGTAGTCGTCGTAGGTGGCCGGCGGCGTGTCGGGGTCGAGCCCCGCCTTCTCGAAGGCGTCGCGGTTGTACCACATCACCGCCGTCGAGGAGTTGAACGGCATCGAGGCGAGCTTGCCGTCCGGCAGGCTGTAATAGCCGCGCACGCCGGGGATGTAGGCCTTGGGATCGAGGCCGAATCCGGTCTCCTCCGCGAGCTTCCAGGCCTGCTTGATGGCGGGGCCGGCCTGCAGCATCGTGCCCGTGCCGACCTCGAAGATCTGGACGATGTGCGGCGCCTTGCCGGCCCGGTAGGCGGCGATCGCCGCCGTCAGCGTCTCGGGATAGGAGCCCTTGTAGACCGCCTCCAGCGTGACCTCGGACTGGCTCGCGTTGAAGGCGCGCGTCAGCCGCTCGACCTCCTCGCCGTTCGCGCCCGACATCGCGTGCCAGAGCACGATGGGCGTCCTGTCGCCGGCCGCGGTGGAGATTGACGGGCGAAGCGCAGTCCATGCGGCGAGACCGCCGACGCCGGCCAACAGGACGCGACGATCCATCCAAAATCCTCCCTGCGACGGGATCGACGCGCCCGTTGATATCGGGTTTGCGACGAGAGCCCGCGGAAGCACCTCGTCCGAGGACACGATGCTCATTCTTCCATCATGCACGGACGTGACAGCGGAATAAAGCAGTCGGCGAAAGGACGCTGTGGCCAGTCCCCGCCTGGGACGGAAAACGCGGTTCCTGCGCGCCAACCGCGTCGGCGTTCACGCGGCGGATCGCTCGCCCTTCCCGGGACGCTTCAGATCGCCCTGAGCCAGAGCCCATCGGAGGCCGATTCGATCGCGAACAGGCGAAGGGCACGAAACGACCAGCCCGGTGAGACGGTGCCATCGCCAAGGTCGAAGGAGGCGAAATGCCTCGGCCAGGGCAGCCCTCACGGGCGCATCGGCCGAGACCCAGGTCCGCCCCTCGCGGGGGCAGGCCCGCTCGGCGGCTGGGATCCGCCTCCCGTCGCGCACGAGTAGCCGGTGGTGTCCGCCCACGGTGATCGGCACCAGGTTGAGGACGACGATGCGGTCGGGGACCTCCCTTATCATCGGCATGTCGTGCTCGACGAGCAGGAGGGGGACGCCGCTCGCCCGGATCTGCCGGATCAGACGTACGAAGACCCGTATCCCGGAGGCGTTTAGCTCCGAGGCCGGCTCGTCGAGGGGCCGCATGGTGGGCTCGGTAGCGGGCGCCAGCGCTACCCCGACACGAGGCGCTCCCCGTCGGCGATCCGCCGACCTTCTTGTGCGCCCGGCCGGCGCGCCCAACCCCGTCGGGCGCGCTTCGGCTTGGGCACGCAACGACCTGTCGCCGGCCGCCGCGCGGCCGAGAAGAACGACGAGAACCGGCCCGCGGCCCGCCGCGGCGCCCATCTTGGGGGCCATTCCACAGACGGGACCGGGGAGCGCGCCGTCCGACGATGCCGTTGAGCACGCGCCGGTCGCACACCCGCTTCTTAGCCTCCCACGCCCGTCGGCAGGACCAGCGCGATCGCTGTCCGCTCCGCATCGGTCAGGTCAAACCGTGCCATCCGAGATCCGCCCGTTCCCAGGGACCAAGGCCGACGCGACCCACCTGTACCAAATTTCATGAGGTCACGATTTGATCTGTAAAACATCTCGGCGGACAATAATGATTCTGCCAAAAGCCAGTTTTATTTTTGATATGATAATTTATAACATGATATATTTTTATATTGTATCAAATGATTGGGGGACTTTGTCTTTGCTTTGATGAACTAATGGGCGGATTATGGAAGTGGCCAAATTTAATGGTGTAATGGCAGTTTATGATGTGGACGTAGGTAATATCACACGCTTGGATTCCGAACGAACAGGCATTTTGTCGAGTTTTTCGCCGATATCGGCCCTTTTTATTTTATCCTCCTTGATAAATTCGAAGCACGTCCGTCGGTCAAGAGCTGGATAAAGCATAGCGGCGCATATCCCGCCCATGGATCCGCCAATGAAATAAACATCGACTAGATACATCACGCCGAAATCCATCGCGTGACCCAGGGCGAAGAGTAAAAATCCCATGCCGAGTGTGCTGCCGATACAAGTCATGAGTAAGATGCGGCACATGTTTTCCTCCCTTTGTGGCACAATGCCGCACAATCCAATATTGGGCAACTGGCAACAGAAGAGACGACGGACTAGGTCTTACGGACTAAGCATTCCCTTTCCGATCTAGGCCAGAGCGGGCAGGGATATAACCCGCGCGTTCGCGACGAGCGCGTGAGAGAGCAGCATTGCCGTCGGCTCCGGTACTTGAACCTCTGACAAACGAAGGGACGGCAAACCACCCGTCTGAGACACTCAGGTGAGCGCTCGGTGGTCACATAGGTTCGCCGGCAGCGGATCATCGACGTCGAGGCCGCGGACGTCGAAGCGCAGGCGTTCAGAGCAACGCATGAGCGTAAAGCAAGCTATTCTCTCGTATGCCGGATGTTTCGACCCTCGGAGGCGTTCTGCAACCGCGTCGACGCGCTTGGCGGGTCGCCAGATCGTCAGCAGCTTCGGCCCATGAGGGACCGGAGAGACGGCGCGCAGAAGTGACGGCCGCAATCCGGACGGATTTCCGGCCTGTCGGCCCCCATCGGAACGATGGTGTCACTGGTGCCGGCTCGCCTCAGCGCCAACGCCGGTCGGCCCATCAAGCAAGTGTCTCACGCGCCGGGCAAGCTCGACCCGTCCATAGGGCTTGTCGATGACGTCGAACCCTGGGTTGCCGATGGTGGGGCCGCCCGGTGAGGCTTCGGCCGAGCCTGTCGTCAGCAGAATCTTGATCGTCGGGCGACGCGCCTGCGCCGCCCGCGCCAGCATTGCGCCGTCCATGGCGCCGGGCATGATCAAGTCGGTGAATAACAGGTCGATCGACTCATTGCCCTCGAGCAGGTCCATCGCTTCCCTGGGATCACTCACCACGAGGACGCGGTAGCCGAACCCCGACAGGATGGCTTCCGCCGTCGCCGCGACGTCTCGCCTGTCATCCACGACGAGGATGGTCTCGCCGCCGCCGAGGGTGAAGGACCCTCCGGCCGGTTCCCCGTCCTCGACCGCCATTCGATCCGAGGCGGGGAACAGGAGGCGGATGGTGGTGCCGCGGCCCACCTCCGAAGAGATCCTGACGGTGCCGCCCGACTGCTCCACGAAGCCATAAACCATCGCGAGCCCGAGGCCGGTGCCCTTGCCTTCGCCCTTCGTGGTGAAGAACGGCTCCATCACCCGTGCCGCCATCCCCGGCGGCATGCCGGTGCCGGTATCCGTGACCGACACCATGACGTAGGCCCCCGGGGCGATGCCCTCGGACAGGGGCTCGTGGCCCGCCTCGACCATCACGTTGCCCGTCGCCAGCGTCACCGTGCCCCCGGACGGCATCGCGTCCCGTGCGTTGATCAGCACGTTGAGAAGGGCGACCTCGGTCTGGGTCGGGTCGATGCGTGCCAGCCAGAGGTCGGGCGCGAGATCCGTGCGAAGCTCGACGGCATCGCCAAGCGCATGCCCCGTCATCTCACCCATATTCGCCACGAGGCTGTTGAGGCTCAGGACGCGTCCCCCGAGGCGCTGCTTGCGCGAGAAGGCGAGCAGTTGGTGTGTGAGCTTGGCGGCGCGGTCGGAGGCGGTCCTGACTGCCTCTCCGGCCCTGCGCACGCGGGCGATGTCGATCGAGGATTGTTCGATCAGGGAGAGCATCACCTCCGTGTAGCCCGAGATGACCTGGAGCAGGTTGTTGAAGTCGTGGGCGATGCCGCCGGTCAATTGCCCCAGGCTCTCCATCTTCTGTGCTTGATGAAGCCCCTCCTCGGCCTCGCGACGGCGCGACACGTCGAGTTGGGAGGCGAAGAAGTAGACGAGCCGCCCCCGCCGGTCGAACACGGGCGAGACGAACAGGGCATTCCAGAACGAGGAACCGTCCTTGCGGTAGTTCAAGATCTCCGTCGACACCTCGCGCGGCCCGGCGATGGCGGAACGGATCGCGTCGATGGTGCCGGCATCCGTGCCGGCCCCCTGGAGGAACCGGCAATTCCTGCCGACGACCTCGTCGCCCGCATACCCGGTCATCTTGAGGAATGCGCGGTTCGCGAAGACGATGGGGTTGTCCGGCTGGTGCGGGTCTGTGACGATCATCGGCATGCGGGTCGTCTCGACCGCGGCGAAGAAGATGTCGTGGTGCCTGTCCTCGACCCCCGATAGGCCTCCACTGTCGACGGCCATAGGCGGTCCGCCGAGATCCGGCTTCTCGGGTGCGGTCATCGCTGCCGCGGCCCGGAGCCCTTCCGATGCGGAGGCGCTCCGTGTCCGCAGGGAATCGCGACCGACGCCCCCGTCCGCAGGAGCCCCGTACCGCTCACGCGTCGGTCCCCGGCGACCCCGAAATGGGTGACCGCGACAGGTCGTGGAGCCGCTCGCGAGCCCGGCTTACCCTGCTCTTGACCGGGCCGACCCGGCCGCCGAGCCGCTGGGCCGCCGCCTCGTGGGTGTATCCCTCGACCCCGACCATGAGCGGCGCCTCGCAGTGCGGCTCGGGTATCGGGGCCGGTCTGGCACGAAGACCGGTGCGTGCGACCACGCCCTCCTGCGCCGGTCGCTCGGCTGATTGGCTGGCGTGCTCGCCGTCCGCGTCCTCGACCTCGCGCGTGTGCCTGCGCATCGCGGTGTGGAACTGGTTGCGCAGGATCGTGGACAGCCACGCACCCAGGTTTGTCCCCGGCCTGAAACGCTGGCCGTTCGCCCACGCCCTGAGCAGGGTCTCCTGAACGAGATCGTCCGTGCGCGCGACGTCCCCGCACAGCGCCATCGCGAAGGCACGCAAGGCCGGAACGGAGGCGAGCAGGTCCTGGCGGAAGGTGGCATCCGGCAGCCATTGCCCGCTTCCGCTGGCCCAACCCGGGACCGGGTCGGCTGGGGCGGGGATGTCAGCGTCGTGAGGCTCCGGGCGTCCCCTCGACATCTCCGGAGACGGGTCCATGATGGCTGTGGCCGACATGGTGCGGGTCCGTCATTGCGCCGAGGATGCCGTGGACAGCACACCGTCCCTGCTCACGTAGATGCGTGCACCGACGAATGCCGCGACGTCATCGATCCGCGTCTCCCGGACGTAGCTCCAACTCGCCCCCTCGGGAACGGAACCATCGACCCAGCCGCTCCCGAACCACTCCGCGATGTGCAGGCAAGCCTCCACGAACCTGTCGCCGCAGGCATCGACGATGGTCCGGGGAGCCCCGAACAGCACCCTGCCCCGCATGTCGATGACGAAGAGGTCAGGATCCTCTCCACGCCCTGCAGCATGCCATTTGTCGAGTAGGGCGAAGGCCCCCCGCCCCCGCTGCATGAGGACCTCGGCGATCCTGTCGACGAGGTCCTCGACCGCCGCCGGGTGAAGGGGCACCGTAGCGATGTCGTGCCCCGTGGGAGGCACGTTGCCGACCGCCGCCATGACGGCGAGACAGACAGGGACCATCTTGACCATCGCACGCTCTCCCGGTGGTGCCGCCCTTCGAGGATGCGCGAACCGCGCGTCAAACGGCGCGGCCGTCGCTGTTGGAGACCCTCACGTGAATTCGATTCGGCCCGTGCCTCGGCCGGCGGGATCCTCGGTTTGAAGACCCTTGCGCGCCGGACACGCCGGGGGTGGCTCGGTTCCAGGGAAGCGGCCTGTGCGCCGCGATCCGGCCGCGCAGGCGCTTCAGCGCCTTGACGTACATCGCTGCCCGCAGCTGACGCATAGGGGGCGACCCCGCCGTCGCCGGGTCGCGAAGCGCGCCCTCCGCGCCGTGGACGTACTGGTCCGCCTCATGGGGGTCCCTGCCCAACATCCCGTCGTCACCCATCGTCCCGACCTCCGACGATCCAGGGAAATCGTGATTCTGCCCTCCTGACCCATCGTGGCGGCGGCCGGGTGCCGCGGGGCCGAAGGGATCCCCGACACGTGTCTTGCCCCGCACGTCTTGCCCGACACGTCTTGCCCGACACGTTTTGGCGCCTCCGCAGAACGCCTCGGCGCACGCCTGGGATGCCCCGTTGCGAGAGACGCTGTCGTTCGGCAGGATGATCCCCGGTCTCGCCCCCAGGTCTCGTCCGGCTCGGTGACGCGTCCGGTTCGCCCTCCTGGTTCGACGCCGGCAAGCTAGGACGAAGGCGGCCGTGGCGCCATTAGACCGGCTGTCAGAGTTCCATGGTTGACGGACGTCATAGGCCGATCAAACGAGAGGTGACGCGCGATATGCCAACGGCCAACGTGACTTGGAGCGAGGCTATCGTCGCCGACGACGACCCCTTCTTTCGCTTGGCACTGGCCAGCGTGCTCGCCGATCATTTCGGCGTCCGCCGGGTGCATCAGGTCGGCTCGCTCGACGACGCCCTGGAAGTCCTGGCGGAGAATCCCGCGGTCGACCTCGCCCTGTTCGACCTCGCAATGCCGGGCATGGCGAGCCCTGCAAACCTCGCCGCCGTGCGCGAATGCCATCCCGATACGACCACGGTGGTGGTCTCCGCCTCGATCCTGCGCGATGACGTCTTCCAGGCGCTGTACGCGGGCGTGCATGGCTTCATCCCGAAGGCCACAAGCGTCGAGGCACTCGTCCAAGCCCTCGGCATGGTCCGGGAGGGTTTCGTTTTCGTCCCATCCTTCGTCACGCGGACCGAGGCCATTCCGGCAGGCGGCCCCGGCGTCGGGATGGCCGGGCGGGTGACGACCGGCACCCTCACGCAGCGTCAGCGCCAGGTGCTCGACCTGATCGCGGCGGGCCAGTCCAACAAGGCGATCGCCCGCTCGCTCTCGCTCGGCGAGGGGACCGTGAAAGTCCATGTCACCGCTGTGCTGAGGGTTCTCGGCGTGCCGAACCGTGCCGCCGCCGCCGCCTGGGCCATCACCAACGGGGCCACTGCCCTGTCGCCGACATAGGTCGATCGGTCTATCGGGGCAGTTTTCACCTCGTCCGTTCGGACGACCGCCCTGTGGACGAAGTGACACGCCTTCGCGGCCATGGCGTAGTGTGACGATTGTCCTTGCGGGGGTGGGGCGGGACCCCGCACCAGCTCCGCCCCTCGGAAGCACCCGAGAGGGTGTCGAAGCCTCCTCTGCCCTCGATCCACGTTTTGCCCATCAGGCCGTCGCCGGCGCTGCCGCAAAGGACCGTCGCCGCGCCCGGCGAAAACCTCGACCGGATCCGTCGCGTGCGTGATGAAGTCCTGGCCGCCGCCGAACAGGATGTCGAGGCGGGGGCCGCTGGAGCGGGCATCGTTGCCCCGCCGCCCCGGATGAACGCGTCGCCGAACGGATCCTCGATCACGTCGTCGCCCCCGCAGATCTGGTCCGACTCGATCCCACCGCTGAGAGTGTCGCCACCGTCGCCCCAGAGGGTATCGATGCCCTTGTCGCCGCACGGGCGGTCGCTGCCCGCGGTGCCACCGAGCACGACGTGCTCGCCGCGTTGGCATGCCGCTCGGTTCGAGGGAGTCGCTGATCGATGGCCCATTGAGCATGTCCTGGACATGAGCAGAGGGGCGACTTCGCCCGTCCGAGCGTCCGGTCACGGGCAAAGACATCATGCCCGGGTCAAGGCGCAACAGCGGAGAAATCAGCTGACGATACCCTGAAAAACATCTGCGCCTGTAGATTTTTTCTGCGCCTCTGAGCCGGAATCACAGTCTCAAACCCGTCGACGCTGTCTCCGGACCGACTTTCGGAGCAGGTATCCCGTCATGGCGGACGTCTCGCGCCCGCAATAGAAAAAATGAATCTCTGCGGCTGGCTGGAGATGCGTCAATAATAGCACTTCGTCGGCGCTACTCTTGTTGAGTAGTATATCGGAGAATGTCGGCCCGGAGGCCGTAACCCGGTACCACTACGGTGGCTCGGGGAAGCGGTCCGGCGATGGGGATCAACCCCTCTCGGATGCCCCCGGAGCGTTGGGAGGAGCGATGACCGGGCGCTTCCGTCGCGAGGTCAAGACCGCGGGACTTCGGACAGCTGGGTTCAGGCAGCGGCCCGTCCTGACGGTGATAGCCGTCGCCATCGCGGGGATGCTGGCGGCGGCAGGTGCGGCCGAGCTGATGACGGTCCGCAACGACGGCATCGCACGCGCGCGACACGCACAGGCATCCGCGCGTGTCGCGACACTCATCACGGAGCGTATGGCGATCTACGAGAAGGCGTTGCGGGGGTTGCGCGGCGCCATCGCGGCAGTCGGTCCGAACGCGGTAACCCGCGACGCGTTCGAGCGGTACGCGCAGACGCGTGACCTCAACACCGAGTTTCCCGGGATGCGGGGCTACGGGTTCATCCGGCGGGTCGCCCAGGTGGACGAGGCGGCCTTCGTCGGGCGGGCCCGGTCGGAGAGCGAACCCGGCTTCACGTTCCGGCAACTGACACCGTGGGACGGCGAGCGCTACGTCATCGAGTTCGTGACGCCGTCGGACCGCAACGCGGCTGCGGTCGGCCTGGATGTCGCCTCGGAAGCCCACCGGCGCGAGGCCGCCGAGACGGCCATGGATACCGGGCGGGCGACCCTGTCGGCTCCGGTCACGCTGGTACAGGCCACCGGGATGCAGGGTCGAGGCTTCCTGCTCTTCCTGCCGGTGCTGAAACCGGGCGCGCCGCAGGGGACGTCTGCCGACCGACGCGCCGCCACCGTCGGCTGGACCTACGCGCCTCTCGTCATCGATGAGATCCTGGCCGGTGTGGACCTCGGCGGCGAGGGTCTGGAGGTGATCCTCCGCGACACCGCGTCGGGCGAGGGCGACGTCTTCGTCAGGCAGGCGGTGGACGAGGGCTCCGGACCGGTCCTGTCGCGGACCACAACGCTCCCGGTCTACGGGCGGGAATGGCAGGTCGAAACGCGGGCGGGGCCGGCCTTCGTCGCCGACCTCGGATTGCAGCGGCCTGCCACCGTCGCGCTCGTCGCCTTCGCCCTGGCCGGCCTGATCGCATCGCTCCTCGCGATCCGGTCATCCGCGGACCGTCTTCAACGCGAGGCCGCGGCCGAGAACGGGCGGCTGGCCGCCATCGTGGCCAGCGCGCAGGACGCCATCATCGGCAAAACCCTCGACGGGGTCATCACCGAGTTCAACCCGGCGGCGGAACGTCTGTTCGGCATCCCGGCGGACGAGGCGCTCGGTCGAAGGGCGGCCGGTCTGATGATCCCGGAGCATCGCTGGGCCGAGGAGCGGTGGTCCCTGGCACGGGCTGGGCTCGGCGAGCCGACGCCGCCGCAGGCGTCCTGGCGGAAGAAGGCCGACGGCAGCGAATTCCCCGTGCAGGTCAGCGTGGCACCGATCCGCTCACCCGGTGGCCAGGTCACGGGCGTCGCGACGGTGATCCGGGACGCGACCGAGCAGGTTGCCGCCGACAAGCGCATCCATGCCCTGAACGTTTCGCTGGAGGGTCAGGTTGCGGAGCGGACGGCCGCCCTCCAGGCCAGCTCCGCCCTGCAGCGGGCCGTCATCGCCAATGCCGGCTACTCGGTCATCGCGACGGACCTCGAGGGAACCGTCACCCTGTTCAATCCCGCTGCTGGACAGCTGCTCGGCTACACGGAGGCGGAGGTCGTCGGCCGAATGACCCCCGCGACGTTCCATGATCCCGATGAAGTCGCCCTCCGGGCCGAAAGCCTGTCGGCGGAGATCGGGCGGCCGGTGGAGCCGGGAATCGACGTCTTCGTCACCTGGCCAAGGCGCGGCCGACCCGAGACCCGCGAGTGGACCTATATCACCCAGGGCGGCCGGCGGCTGCCGGTGCTGCTGAGCGTCAGCCTTCTGCGCTCCGACGACGGTCGGGACCTCGGGTATCTCGGCATCGCCATCGACCTGAGCGAACGCTATCGCCATCGGGCCGAGATGCGGGCGGCCGAGGCCGGGACCTGGAGCTACGACGTGGCCACCGGACGGGTGCTGTTCTCGGCCGAGTGCGCCCGCCAGCACGGGCTGCCCGAGCGGGAGATCGAACTCGACGTCGAGCGCGACTGGCGGCCGCTCGCCCATCCGGACGATGTGCCCCACGTGCTGGCGGACCTCGCGCACGCCGTCGCGCACGGCGGCAGCTACACGACCGAGTTCCGCGTGCCCCTGCCGGACGGGGGCGTTCGATGGATCAACGCGCGTGGTCGCGTGGAGTCCGATGCCGCCGGCCGGACGGTCCGCGTCCTCGGGCTGACCCTCGACACCACCGCGCGCAAGGAAGCCGAGATCGCCCTGACGAAGGCCAAGGCCGAGGCGGAGCGGGCGAACCGTGCCAAGACGGATTTCCTGGCCTCCATGAGCCACGAGATCCGCACCCCGCTCAACGCGGTCCTCGGCTTCACCGACCTGATGCTCAGTTCGGGACGGCTCGATCCCGGCACCCGACGGCAGGCGAACCACGTGCGCTCCTCGGGGGCCGCCCTGCTGACTGTCGTCAACGACATCCTCGACTTCTCGAAGGTTGAGGCTGGGGCGGTGGAGCTTGTCGAGGGGCCCTTCGCCCTGCCCGCGCTCCTCGACAATTGTGTCGCCATCGTGCGGGGGGCCGCCGACACGAAGGGGCTCGAATTACGATTGCGGCTCGACCCAGCGCTCCCGCGGTGGGTCAGGGGCGACGAGAGCCGGTTGCGGCAGGTGCTCCTCAACCTCCTCAACAATGCGGTGAAGTTCACAGCGGTTGGCTCGGTCACGCTCGACGTGGCGCCCGGCCTCGCGGACGACGCGGTTCGGATTCAGGTCATCGACACAGGCGTCGGGATCCCGGCCGACAAGCGCGATCGGCTGTTCCGCCATTTCAGCCAGGTCGATGGCTCGATCCAGCGGGACTACGGCGGCACGGGGCTTGGCCTCGCCATCTGCAGCCGGCTCGTCGGCCTCATGGGCGCCGCGGTCGAGGTGTCGTCCGAAGCCGGTATTGGCTCGACCTTCGCCTTCACCGTACGCCTGCCGCCGGCCGAACCAGTCTTGGAAGGACCGACCGTCGTACCGGCGCGGCCCGGCAGCCGCGGACGGATCCTCCTCGTCGACGATTCCGGCGTCAATCGGGAGCTCGCCGAGGCCGTGCTGACCGGCGCCGGGCACCGCGTGCAGACCGCCATCGACGGGCAGACGGCGGTCGAGGCGGTCAAGGCCCGGCGTTTCGATCTGGTGCTGATGGACGTTCAGATGCCGGGCATGGACGGGATGGCGGCCACGCGCGCGATCCGCGCGCTCGGACCGCCCGTCGCGGCTGTCCCTGTGCTGGCGATGACGGCGAACGTCCTGCCCGAGCAGATCGATGCGTACCACGCCGCGGGGATGAACGGCTATTTGGCCAAGCCCTTCGACCGCGCGGTTCTGCTCGCGACCGTGGCACGCCTGCTGCCGGCCACCGGCGCCGAAGATACCGTGCTGCATCCCGGCCTCGACGAGACGGTGTACCTCGCGACGCAAAGGGGCCTTTCGCCAACGCATCTGCGCCAGGTGCTGGGCATCTTCGCGACCGAGCTGAAATCGAGCTTCCATGGGGACTCAGACGACCCGGTATCCCGAAGGGACCACCGCCACCGCGCCCATACCCTCTGCGCGTCCTCGGCAATGATCGGGTTCACCGGATTGTCCATCGCCTGCCGTGAGGTCGAGGGCTTCGACGAGGCGCGGGTCGAGCGTGAAGGCGTGACCGCCTTCGCGACGAAGATCGCGGAGGCGCGCCAGTTGGCCTTGAGCGCGCACAGCACCGTCGAGGATCTGTGCGCCGAGGTGGGGCCAGGACAGGCCGACAAGGCCAGGCTGACCGAGCGAGGCCTTGCCGGGTGACTGCTTTCGAGCCCCTCCTGCCGTCAGCCCGAGGCTGCCGAGCGGCCAGAGCCTGTCACAGATCGTCGAAAGATTGGCGCAGGCAGCGTCTTCCCGGTCGAAGTGTCTGCCCTTTCATCTCTGACTCTCGAAATGCACCAGATTCTGGCAGGTACTATGTCACTCGACGTCAAAAGCCAGTTCGACGCGGTGGCCCATCGTTGCCGATCGCCTGAGCGGGGTCTTCGAGACGCGCGAATGCCGAAGAGGCAATGACTGGTCAAGTGCATCGCTTTTGGGGCCAGCAGTATAGGGGGAACCAGTCTTTTAAGTACTGAAAACAAGGTTTATGACATGGGACTTGCCATGACCGATGCGCCATTGCCGGAGTGGGAGGAAGAACGGGATGCCCACACGCGCGCTGATGCGTCCGCAGGCGATGCGGGAGGAGGGCTTGGTCGCGCGCGCCTTCTCCTCGCGCCACTTCCTCAAGCTCATCGAGGACACCGGCAAGGTCGGCTTCTGGTCGGCGGACCTTCGTGCCGAGCGTCTCGATGCCTCGCCGGGCCTGTATCGCATCCTGGGATTGGACCCCGCTTCCGAGGTCACCTTCGCGCTCGGCCTCGCCATGATCCACCCGGAGGACCGCGCCGAACATGGCGACCAGATCGCGCTGCTGCGCAGCGGCCAGCCGATCAACCGCGAGTTTCGCATCGTCCGGCCTGACCGGACCCAGCGGTGGGTCCTCCACCAAGCCGAGGTGATCATCGGGACGAACGGACGTCCGGATCACGGCATGGGGGTGGTCTTCGACGTCACGATGCAGCACGAGGCCATGAATGCGCTGATGCAGCGCCACGACCGCCTGAACGCCTTGATCGCCGCAACGGCCGCCGTCCTATGGGGGACCCAGGCCAACGGCGAGCCCACCGAGATGGCTCAGTGGATGGCTTTGACAGGCCAGAGTTTCGCCGACATCCAGGGTCTTGGCTGGATGAACGCCATCCATCCGGAGAATCGTCCGCGCACACGGGCAGCCTGGACGACCGCGGTCGAGCATTCGGCAGCCTACAACACGGATTACCGCATTCTGTGCAAGGATGGCATCTACCGGTGGTTCAATGCCCGGGGCGTACCCGTCTTGAACAGAGACGGCTCGGTGCGCGAGTGGATCGGGGTCTGCCTGACCATCCCGGGCCGCAGCCGCTTCGGCGCCCTTGCGCCCGAGCCGTCCCGGCCGGCGCCGGCGGCCGCGCGGCCGGAGCCGGTTGAGGATGTCCTGATCCCGAGCCAGATCCGGGCCGCGCGCGCGATCGTGGGCCTGTCGAAGGATGAACTCGCCAAATTGTCAGACGTCTCGGTTTCCACCTTGAACCGGCTGGAGGACGATCGCTCCGCCATCCGCCCACGACACGACACGCTTCTTACCGTGCGTCGTGCCCTGGAGCAGGCGGGTGTGGAATTCACGTTCGAGGCCGGAGCCAAGCCCGGCGTGCGCGAAGCCTGAAAGCGCACCCGATGGCGCGTTCCCTGTCGCTCCATCGGCACCGTTTTGCCGTCAGGCCTCCGGCAGAGCGCGCGGCGATGCGTCTGCGAACCGCAACACGATCTGAGCAGCCCGTCTGACCCTTGCGACGGCATCGAGAAGCCGCAACGCCGTCGGGTCGTCCCCCGATAAATGTGCCGCGGCACACGGGAGCACGTCCTCAAGCTCCCGCACCGAACGAAGCAGCGCGTCCGACAGGCACGAGATCTGTGCCTGTCGCGGGCCGAGGTCGATACCGCTTCGGGACGCGGTCTCCAGGGCCAGATAGAGGCGCCGGACACCGTCAGGCGAAAACTTGAGGGGTAGGACGAAGATGTCTGCCATCGTCACAGCCTACGCGGCGCGTATCTTGGACAGGAAGCGGGCGACCTCGCCGCCGAGGTGCTCGGATTGCTGCGACAGGTCCGAGGCTGCAGTCAGCACCTGCGAGGCTGCAGCACCCGTCTCTTCGGCTGCGGTCGCCACGCCGGCAACGTTGCTCGTGACTTCCTCGGTCCCCATCGCGGCCTCCGTCACGTTGCGCACGATCTCCTGCGTCGCCGCGCCCTGCTGCTGGACCGCAATGGCAATCGAGGACGCGACGCTGTTGATCTCCTGGATGCGGCGTCGAATGCTGTCGATCGCGCCGACGGCGCTGCCGGTCGCGCCTTGGATGCGCCCGATCTGATTCGTGATGTCCTCCGTCGCCCGGGCGGTCTGGCCCGCCAGTTCCTTCACCTCGGCGGCCACAACCGCGAAGCCGCGCCCTGCCTCGCCGGCCCGGGCTGCCTCGATGGTGGCATTTAGCGCCAGCAGGTTCGTCTGGCTCGCGATAGCCGAGATCATCGCGACCACATCCCCGATCTTGCGCACAGCCTCGCTGAGCTCCTGGACCAGCGCCGCCGTCTCGTCGGCCTCTTGCACCGCTTGACCGGCCAGATCCTCGGACCCGGAGACCTGCCGGCCGATCTCGCTGACCGAGGCCCCCAGTTCCTCTGCCGCTGCCGCCACAGTGGCAACGTTGGCGGCGGCCTGATTGGCGGCCGCCGCGACTGTCGTGGATTGCCGCGCGGTCTCGGTCGCGATGCCCGACATGCTCGAGGCGGTCGCTTGCAATTCAGTCGCCGCGGACGCCACAGAGCCCAGGACCGCGCCGACCGTCTGCTCGAAACTGTCCGCCAAACGCGCGAGCTCGGCCTTGTGCCGTGCCTCGGCCTCGGCCCTCTCCCGGGCGGCCTCCTCCTCGATGCGGCGGACCCGCTCGCGCTGCTCGACCTGCGCGGTGACGTCGATGGCGAACTTCGTGACCTGAACGGGCCGGCCGTCCGCGTCCAGGACCGGATTGTAGCTTGCCTCAATCCAAACTTCCCGGCCGCCCTTGCCGAGGCGGCGAAACTGCCCGGCTTGGTATTCGCCCCGCCGCAGCGCTTCCCAAAAACGCGCGTACTCCGCGCTTGCACGGTATGCGGGGTCGACGAACAGGCCGTGGTGCTGCCCAACGACCTCCGCGGCCGTATAGCCGACCGCGTTCAGGAAGTTCGCGTTGGCCTCCAAGACACGCCCATCGAGGTCGAAGCTGATCACCGCCTGCGATTTGCGGATGGCGTCGACCTGGCCTCTGAGCGCGGCGGTCTCGACGGTCTGGGCGGTGATGTCGGTGGCGTACTTGATGACCTTGGCGACCTGTCCGGACTCGTCGCGGATCGGATTGTAGGAGCCTTTGATCCAGACCGACTTGCCGCTCTTGGTGATGCGCTTGAAAGCGGCGATCTCGGCTCGGCCGGCGCGTAGCCCGTCCCAGAAGGCGGCGTAGTCGCGGCTGTCACGGTAGGCGGGCTCGACGAAGATGCCGTGGTGGCGCCCCCGCAGATCGTCCAGACGATAGCCCATGAGGTCGAGGAAGGTTGCATTGGCCGACACGATGGTGCCGTCGGGCAGGAATTCGATAAATGCCTGCACGGCCTCGACCGCGGCAAGGCGGCGTCCTTGCTCCTCGCGTTCCAGACGCGCAGCGGCGTCAGCCCATTCCAGGATGTAGCCGGCGAGCCTGTCGCCGCTGAGGAGGGGCGTCACGACAACGTCGACGCGGTATTCGCCAAGTAATGCGGTCACGGCGTGGCGCAGTCCGGATTGCGGCACAAGGCTTCGGTTTCCCGCATCGCGGCAGAGGTGATCGATGTGGCGATGCCCATGGCTTCCCCGGGCTGCGGGGAGAACGCAGGCGCACCGCTCCAGCAACTCGCTCATGGCCCGGTTCGTCGCGGTGATGAGCCCGCAGGCGTCGAGTGTCATCACCGGCGTGCTGAGGGCTTCAAGGGTCGTCGCGGCGGCTTTGACCTTGTGACGGTCGCGCCAGAGATCGAGCATGAGTGTCTCCGTTCAGTCTCAGGGGGGCACGGAGCCGAGATAACTTGTCATGGCGCCCGAGCGAGTTCCATAGCTTGGGCTCTGCCACTTGCGATTGTCTGAATTCAACCAGTGGCCTGCTCGATGAAAAGCGTCATTCGCTCTCTTAATTGGTTAATATTGGCTGATTTATTGATATAAACCTGGGAAATGGAATGAAATATGGCATGGTGCTTGTCGACACAGTGAGGGTGTTCGCCGAGCCGCTCGATCCGGCGATCGCCGGGACATGGCGGCGCTCACCCGGGCGAGGGCGTAGGTCGATGCGGCGATGCGCCAAGTTCGTGAGGCGGTCCGCGCTGCCGGCGGAACACGCGCCGGGCCTGTCGAACCAAGACCGGATGCATCACGGCTGGAGCTGCGATCACGGTCCTGTCCGCTCGATGTCTCGGCTGCTCAGAAGCCGGGAGTCTCAAGCCGACCCCGAGCAGGCATCCCGCTTCCGACCCGACGCAGCCGCCCGGATCGCCATCGGCGCTTCTCCGAAGCGGTCATTCGTCAGCCCTCCGGCAACAGCGGCGCGGGGCGGGTATCGGCCTTGCTCAGCGACAGATCCGATGTCTGTTTCGCGGATGAGAGGCGACACTGCGCGACCCGACGCGGCAGCTCCCGCAGGAGGGCGGAGCGTCGGTAGGGCGAGAGCGTCCGCCACGCCTTGATCTCCGGGACGGTCCGACCGCAGCCCACGCACCATCCCGTTCGCCCATCCCACCGACACACCCCGACGCAGGGGTCATCCTTCTTCATGGTAGGAGGCCTTTCCAGCTCTGCGGCGATACCCGCACTGGACGAAATATAGGGTACCCCCCTATATGATCAAAAGCGGAAGGACCCGCGATGTCTCACACCGTTAAGGACAAGACCAAGCTGCTGGCGCGGGTGCGCCGGATCAAGGGGCAGGCTGAAGCCGTCGAGCGGGCCCTGGAGGCCGAGATCGGCTGCACGGATGTTCTGATGCTGGTCGCCTCGATGCGTGGGGCCATCAACGGACTGACCGCCGAGCTGATGGAAGACCACATCCGCCACCACGTCGTGAACCCGGACGCCGAGCCGGACGCCGACCGCGCCAAGGGTGCTGCCGAGCTGATCGAGGTGGTGCGGACCTATCTCAAGTGACGAGACCAGATGACCTCATTGCCCGACCTGCTCGCGCAGGGCTCCGCGCACGCTTGGCTGTTCGTGCCGACCGCGATCCTGCTCGGTGCCCTGCACGGGCTTGAGCCCGGCCACTCCAAGACGATGATGGCTGCGTTCATCATCGCCGTGCGTGGGACCGTCACACAGGCGGTGCTGCTGGGGTTGGCGGCGACCTTCTCGCACACGGCGGTCGTGTGGCTTATCGCGCTGGGGGGGCAGTATGTCGGCCGGGCGTATGCAGGCGAGGCGTTCGAGCCCTACTTCCAGCTCGCCTCCGCGGTCCTCATCGTCGGCATCGCAGCGTGGATGCTCTGGCACACATGGCGCGAGCAGCATGCCGGGCAGGACCCGCATCATCACGACCACGACGCGGTGAAGCACGTCGCCACGCGGGACGGGATCTTCCAGCTTACGGTGTTCGAGGACGGCGTGCCGCCGCACTGGCGGCTGAGCCGGGAGAAGGGTGTGCTGCCGCCGCCGCAGCAGGTCATGCTTGAAACGGTGCGCCCCGACGGTTCACGTCAGACCTTCGGCTTTGTGCGCGACGGCGACTTCCTCGCAAGCCGGGAGGCCATCCCGGAGCCGCACGCCTTCACCGCACATCTGCGCATCGCCGGCACGAACGGTCCGGAGACCCACGCCGTCGTGTTCGAGGAGCACGACCACGATCATATGAACCTCGGCGACGCGGATGACGCGCACGCCCGGGCGCATGCGGCCGACATCCGCAAGCGCTTCACGGGGCGCACCGTCACCACGGGGCAGATCGTCCTGTTCGGCCTGACCGGCGGCCTGATCCCGTGTCCGGCGGCGATCACAGTCCTGCTTCTGTGCATCCAGCTCAAGCAGCTCTCGCTCGGGTTCGTGCTGGTTGTCTGCTTCTCGATCGGGCTGGCGCTGACGATGGTCTCGGCCGGTGTTTTGGCCGCGCTGAGCATTCGCCATGTGCAGACGCGCTGGTCCGGGTTCAGCGACTTCGCCCGGCGCGCACCCTACATCTCAGGCCTGCTGATCGTGCTCGTCGGCCTCTACACGGGGTGGCTCGGCTATCAGGGCATCCAGCGCGGCTCAGGCGAACACGCGGCTGATGCGGCTGTGCAGGACGGCTCTATGATCGCTTCTGCGAAGTGAGAGCGGTCATTCGATGATCGAACCGCGTGGGAACGCCCGGGGTCCGGAGCGTGCGGAGCAGCCACGTCGTCCCACGTAAGCGGATGGACTGACATCGACTCGGTGCGGTCGTCGGCCTCTGCATCGTGGATAGCGCGGAGGCGGGCCTTTGGAGGTCCTGCACGGTCGCGGCGTCTCTGATCGCCCCGTCACCGGCCGGATGCTACCGGAAGGTGCTGTCGAGACTGCTCGGGTCAATCGACATGTGATCGGCCCCGGGTGGCGTCCGGGGGGCGTCATACGATCGGTAAAGGCTGCCAGGACGGGCCCTTGCAGGGCCGTACGTTGCTGTCCTGGTCAGCGGTCGTACCCAAGCGGCAAGACGTTCGCCGACCTTCTTGTCGTTTGGGTGAGCCGCGCAGCCACCGCGAGCCCGCGCCGGATCATAGGATAGCGGACGCTGGCCCCTTGAAATCGCGACGGCCGGGAAGCCCTGTGCAACGAGATCCGGATACAGGGGAAGGACCTGAATTCACCCCAGTTGACCTGCGGCTGCCGTATGCGCAAAGGCTGATTTTAAATGTGCCGGGAACCAATTGGAACCAGGATTCCTGATCGTTTCCCGATGAGCGTCCGTAGGACACCCTTCGCTCTCTGCACTTCCAGTAATAAACTCGAAATTGAAACGCACGATTTTTAGTATCGAAGATATTGATCCAAATTTGGCAAATTTTATACCATGAGACGCGATTCTGTTTCTTGCAAACACCACGCGCCATGAAGGAATGGCAATCGATACCGCTTCATCGGCCTTCTGTAAACGCCAGGGCCTTGATGAAGGACTGAATTTCTGCCCGTAGGGAGGTATGGCGCTGAAGCGTCAAACTGATCTTTGCGGATCGAAAGGCTTTTGGGTCGGCGCGAGATGGCCGGGCGCACGCGCTATCGCGTCGAGTGCGCTGCGCTCGGCCGTTTTGAAGTCCACGAACATGCCCGAGGTCCTTGTGTTCGAAACAGCGCCGATCAGTGCGCGATATTTGTGTTTGCGCACGAGACAGAAGGGGACGGCCGGCAAAGGAACTAAACAGGCTCTGAGCCGCGGCGCGAACTCGCACGCACCACCCCATGCGTGAATCCTCCTCCGCGTCAGTGCACTGGGATGGGCGCCAAGCCGAATGTCCGGTTCTGCACGCGATGGCGATCCAGCATGACGTAGTTTGGCCGGGAGCTGCCGCGCCGCTTCAGGGCGGTGCTGCCGGAAAAACGGACAAGCTCCTTCCGATTCGATCCAGCTGATTAGGCCGCCGTCGGCACGTCTTCATCGCGGACCTCCGTAAAGCAGTCCGGCAACGTCGGTTTCGGCCAGGGGCGGTCCTTAGGCGGCCAGCGCAGAGCAAAGCGTGCGGCGAGCGTCTGGCATCCGCGCTACCCTTGGCGCTGGCCCGGAGACCTTGCACGGACATCCTTCAAAGCCGCATCGCCTCAAAAGTTTTAAGCCACAAAGTGTCTTGAGAAAGACGCAAATCCTAAGTTAAAAAACAGCTTATAGCGGACTTTTGAGGCTGAATATCGTACGGTCGACTATTTAAATCATGCAGAGCCTACTAACCTTCTCGTCGAGAAACTTGAGATCGGAGGGCGCGATCCTGCACATTTGCCACTAGCAACGGTCGTTTGGTTATTGACATATTTTCTCTGGAAGTAACCATCAATCAGCTGCGGCAGTGGTCGCATCACGCGCTTTAATCAGTCAAAGTTGTGGAAATTTAACATCAGGTGCGGATGCGAGGCCAATAAGGGGCCGGGCATGACATCGGTAGGAACGTTCAGAGTTTGCGAGCCGGGAAGGTTTCCGATCTGGGAAGCGTTCGCCGAGGCGATCGCCCTACCATCCGTGCTCGCCACGATGCTGCGCAGCCTGATCGAGGCATAGCCGGATGCCGTCTACGCGCAGCCTCTCGTTACCACGCGCTTTCTCGGCCGACGGACGACCTGTGTCTGCGATCCGCGCCACATGCACAGCCTGCTCGTCGATCACGCCGGGTCGCTGGAGCGGGAGCCGTTCATGCTCCGCGCCCTCGGCCCCGCCCTCGGGGTCGGGATCCTGACCGCCGATGGACACACTGGCGCGGGCAGCGCAGAACATCGGCCCCGATGTTTCGGCCCGATCGCGTGCGCGGCTTTGTGCCGGCCATCGCCGAGGCCGCGCGGGCCACGCGCGAGCGCTGGCTTGGGGGGCGGCCTGCCGGGAGCACGACATCCTGCCGGAGATGATGCGGACGACCTTCGACACCATCGTGGCCCCGATGGTGTCGGGGGACAGCGATCTGAAGGTGGAGCCCTTCGGGCGCGCGATCGACACGTATCGCGGGCAGACGAGCGGGAAGATCGCGCTCGCAATGCTGAACGGCCCCGACTGGGTGCCCCATCCCGGCGCCCGTGCCGGCGCCGTGGCGGTGCGCTATCTGCGCGGCGAGGTGGCCCGCACGGTGGCGCGCGCGGGGGGAGTCAGGCAATGACTGGCTCGGCCTGCTGCTGCAGGCGAAGGATCCGGAGACGGATCAGGCTCTATCGGACGACGGCCTCATCGACAATCTGCTGACGTTCGTTGCCGCCGGCCACGAGACCACAGCCCTCGCGCTCACGTGAACGTTGCGGATGCTGGCGGAGCATCCGGACGTCGAGCGACGGGTTCTGGAGGAAATCTCCGGCCTCGACACGGATCTGGCCGCCTCCCCAGAGGCCGTCGACCGGCTCGTCTACACGCGACAGGTCGTGCTCGAGGTGATGCGCCTGTACCCACCGGCACCGCTGATCGTTCGGCGGGCAACAGCTGACATTCGCCTGGGCGACCGGGTTGTGAAGGCCGGCGAGTCTGTTCACGTCCCGGTCTGCGCGGTTCACCGGCACGTGCTGCTGTGGGATCGGCCGCAGTTGCTCAATCCCGACCGCTTCGACCCGGAGGCCGCCGCGTCCCGCGACCGATACGCCTTCCTGCCCTTTGGGGCCGGTCCGCGCGTCTGTATCGGCATGGGCCTCGCGCTGACGGAATGCCTCGTGATCCTTGCCAGGCTCCTGCCGGCATTCCGCTTCGTGCCCGCGACGGTCGAGATGCCGACCGCACCGTTCCGCGTCACGCTCCGCCCGAAGGGCGGCATGCGCATGAAGATCGTCCCGCGATATGGGCTCTGAACGTCTCTCCGAATGACCGGACGTGATCGGGGCTCTCAACAAACCGACCGGCAAGGCCACCTCTCTCCTAGACAGCGTACGGCACATGGACGCGGTCGACGGCTTGCCAACCCGCTACCGCCTTCAAGTGCGCGCGGGTCTTCTCGACGAGACCTTGAAGCTCGTGAACTATTCGGCCGTGACGCACCTGATCATCGCCGAGGCGGTCACGTGGTTCTTCTGGAGCTCGGCATCGCACGTCTATCTCGTCGGTCTCCTCGCGGTGATCGCAGTCACGATCGGCGCGACGATCCATACACACTGGCTCTATCGCCCTGCCTGCGCGGAGGCGGTCTCGGAAAAAGGCGTCTCGCGGAGCTACAGGGTCGCCGGGCTGCTGGCGCTCGTCTTGGGACTGGCCTGGGCGACCATGCCCATCGTGCTGTTTGTCCGCCGTCAGCACACCTGAGACAGATTGAGGGCCTTCACGAACGGAGGATGTCTGGTTCATCGTAGCCCCCAGGAGCGAAGATGAACCAGACATCCGGGCCGGCGCGGAAGCCGGCCGAAGCCGTGATCAAGGACATCCGTCGCGCCACGCGCCGGCAATTCTCGGCCGAGGAGAAGATCCGCATCGTGTTGGAAGGCCTGCGCGGTGAGGACAGCATCGCCGAGCTGTGCCGACGCGAGGGTATCGCCAGCTCGATGGACTGCGGCTGGTCCAAGGCGTTTCTGGAGGCTGGCACGAAGCGCCTGGCCGGCGACAGGGCCCGTGCGGCCACCGCGGATGAGGTCAAGGAGCTGCGCCGCGAAGCAGGCGCGCTGAAGGAGGTCGTGGCCGATCTCGTGCTGAAGAACTGCCTGGTCAAAGAAAGCATGAGCGGGCTGTACAGATCTTTCTGTAGATGAATGATTTCCATGCTTTTTAAGCCCAAAAATGAAGTATTAATCTAAAAAATCTGTGCCTGGATAAGTTTTCTTCTAGACTTCGTTCGCGGAACGAGCATCCGTTCCTCACAGGAATCTAGCTCGTCTGCGCTTGAAAGCACAGGTTGAAAATTTATTGGTAAGCCAGTGGCCCGACTTTCATGCTTGGTATGCGCCGCGCCGGGCTGACCCACGTTTGCCGACGGCGACGCGTTGCGCCTCCATCGAAGCAACGGCACCGCCTAGGGCTCTCCGGCGACCGGCCGCGTCCATTGAGGCGCGGCCGGTCGCCGGCACGTTCAACCCTTGGCGATCAGGTCCTTGATGCGGGTAGCGAGCGTCTCCAGCACGAAGGGTTTCGTCAGCACCTGCATGCCCGGGTGCAGGTAGCCGTTCCCGAGCACGGCGTTCTCGGCGTAGCCGGTGATGAACAGTACCTTGAGGTCGGGCCGCCGCTCGCGGCCGGCATCCGCCATCTGGCGCCCGTTCATGCCCCCCGGCAGGCCGACGTCGGTCACGAGCAGGTCGATACGAACGTCCGACTGGAGCACCTTCAGCCCGGAGACGCTGTCGGCGGCCTCGATGGCGGTGTAGCCGAGATCCTCCAGCACCTCGGTGACCAGCATGCGCACCGAGGGTTCGTCGTCGACGATCAGCACCGTCTCGCCCTGGCCCGCTTGTTCCACCTCGGCGAGCCTGCGCGCGACCTCGTCCTCGTCCGCCTCTCCGTAGTGGCGCGGCAGGTACAGGCAGACCATCGTGCCCTCGCTGACCTCGGAGTAGATCCGGACCTGCCCGCCGGACTGCTTGGCGAAGCCGTAGACCATGGACAGGCCGAGGCCGGTGCCCTCGCCGGTGGGCTTGGTCGTGAAGAAGGGCTCGAACACCTTCTCGATGAGGTCCGGCGCCATTCCGGTGCCGGTGTCAGTCACGCAGACGCTCAGGTACTGGCCGGGGGCGAGATCGTGCAGGCGGCCGCCGGCCTCGTCGATCCATCGGTTGGCGGTCTTGATGGTGATACGGCCACCGTCCGGCATCGCGTCCCGCGCGTTGATGCACAGGTTGAGCAGCGCGTTCTCCAACTGGCCCGCATCGATCAGCGCCGGCCACAGCCCGGCAAGGCCGACGAACTCCAACTGGACGGCCGGACCCACGGTGCGCCGGATCAACTCCTCCATGTCCTTGACCAAGCGGTTCACGTTGGTCGGCTTGGGGTCGAGGGTCTGGCGGCGGGAGAAGGCGAGCAGGCGGTGGGTAAGCGCTGCGGCGCGCTTGGCCGCCCCTTGCGCAACCGTCATGTACCGGTCGAGGTCGCCCACGCGGCCTTGCGACATGCGGGTCTGCATCAATTCCAGCGACCCCGAGATGCCGGCGAGCAGGTTGTTGAAGTCATGCGCGAGGCCGCCGGTCAATTGGCCGACCGCTTCCATCTTCTGGGACTGCCTTAGGGCCTCCTCGGTCCTGGCCAGGACCTCGGCCTGCCGCTTGATCTCGCTCACGTCGCGCACGGACGAGTAAATGAGCCCGTCCCGCGGCACGGCGTTCCAGGACAGCCAGACGTAGCTGCCGTCCTTGCGGCGGTAGCGGTTCTCGAACGTGAGCTGGGCCTCCCCGCGCGACAGCCCACCCGCCGCCGCCATGGTCGACGCGACGTCGTCGGGGTGGACGAAGTCGAGGAACGGCCGCGCCTTCATCTCCGCGTCGGTCCACCCGAGGGTTTGCGACCAGGCCGGGTTGAGGCCGACGAAGTAGCCGTCGAGGTTGGCCACGCAGAGCAGGTCGGACGAAGCCTGCCAGATCTGGTCGCGCTCGGCGGTCCGGGCGGCGACCTGGCGGGCGAGGTCGGCCTCCGTCTGCACCCGGACGGTCACGTCCTGCACGAAGACGTGGAAGCCGTCGACGCGGCCGTCAGCGTCCCGGCGGGGCAGGTAGCGGATCTCGGCGACGCGGTGGCGGCCGTCGCGGTGCGGCCAGTCCGTCTCGAAGGTGACGGGCTCGCCCCTGAGCGCCCGGTCGATGAAGGGCCGCCGCACCGCGTAGGAGGCCGGGCCCAGGAGCTCGCGGACGTCGCGCCCGACGACCTCGCCCGGCGCGTCCGAGAACCAATCCCCGTAGGCATCGTTGGCGAAGCGGTAGATGTGGCCGGCGTCGATGAACGCGATCAGCACCGGCAGCGCGTCGGTGATCAGCCGTAGCTCGCGCGCGCTTTCCTCCGCCCGCAACTCGGCGTTCCTGCGCGCGGTGATGTCGCCGAAGAAGACCGCGACGCGGTGGTCGCGCGGGTCCCCGACCCGGTGCGCACGCACGTCGAACCACCGCCCGAACACGGCGGCATAATTCTCGAAATGGGCGGGCTCCCCGGTCAGGGCGACGTGGCCGTAGCGGTCGAACCAGTGCCGTTCGAGGTCGGGCGCGAACGTGCGGACCCACCGGCCGGCGAGGTCGGCGCCGGTCTGCCGGGTGAAGGCCGGGTTGGCCTCCTCGATCAGGTAGTCGACCGCCCGTCCCTCCGCGTCGAACCGCATCCGGATGATGCAGAACCCGACCTCGACCGTCTCGAACAGGGTCCGGTACCGCGTCTCGCTCTCCTGCAGCGCCTCCTCGGCCAGGCGGCGGTCGTCGATGTCCTCGACCACCCCGTACCACGCGACGATGCCGCCGGCCTCGTCGCGGCGGGGCTGCGCCCTGGCCCGCATCCAGCGGTACGTGCCGGTCGCCGCGATGTTGATGCGGTAGTCCACGTCCACCGGATCGCCCGAGGCCAGGCAACGGGAGAACACCGCGACAGTGTGCGGGACGTCGTCCGGATGCAGGGCCTTCATCCACCCCGCGCCGTCGGGCTCCCCTGGGGCCTGTCCCGTCAGTTCGAGCCAGCGGTTCGAGTACGAGGTGATGTTGCCGACAGGGTCGCAGGTCCACGGGACCTGGGGGTTGAGTTCGACCGTATGCCGGAAATGATCCTCGCTCTCGCGGAGCTTCGCCTCATTCTCCCTCAGCGCCTTCCCGGCCTCGTGCTCGGCCGTGCGGTCGCGGGCGATCTTGGTGAACCCGATATGCTCACCGACTTCATCGAGCAGCGGCATCATCTCGCCGGACGTCCAAAACCGGGGGCCGTCCTTGCGAACGTGCCAGCGCTCGTCGGAGGCCCGTCCTTCGTCCCGCGCCAGCCGCATTTCGGTCGCTGGCCGCCCTGCCGCACGGTCCTCGGGCGTGAAGACCCGGTCGACGGTATTCCCGCGCATCTCCTCGGCCGTCCAGCCGAAGATCCGCTCCGCGCCGGTGTTCCAGTCGGTGACGAGGCCGTCGCAGTCGGTAACCACGATGGCGAAATCCACGGCGCTGTCGAAGACGGCCCGCTGGCGCCGCTCGGTCGCGGCGAGCCGCCGCCCGGCGTCGCGGTACCGCGAGACGTCGACCTGGCTGCCGAAATGGTAGAGGACCCGCCCTTCCCGATCCAGGATCGGGCTGATGAAGAGCTCGTTGAGGAAGGGCGTGCCGTCCCGCCTGTAGTTCAGGATGTCGATGGCGGTGTCGCGCCTTTCCGCGAGGGCGTCGCGGATGCCCTGGACCTGTGCGGGGTCGGTGCCCGGCCCTTGCAGGAAGCGGCAGTTGCGACCCAGCAGTTCTTCGGCCCCGTAGCCCGAAAGCTCTTGAAACGCTCGGTTGGCGAAGACGATGGGATCGTCCGGCAGGTTCGGGTCGGTGAGGATCATCGGCAGGCGGGTCTTCTCGACCGCGGCGAACAGCCAGTCCCAACCCGCGGTCGTTGAGCGCGATTCCAGACCGACCGCCTTGCCTTCTGCCTCCGGCGGCCGCGACCGCAGGCGCATCACCTCCGCTTCGAGTTCCTCCCGCGACAACGCCTTGACGTCAAACTCGACCAAAACCAACGTCTCGCGATTGGCCGAGGTCAGGCCTCGACGTTGTGCATCCCGGGGGGCCAAAGCCATCGGAACTCGGCCGGTTCCGCCGCTGCGCGCTCACGTCCGTGCTTGGCCAGGGCCGCGGTGACCGCGGGCAGTCCCGTCAGGTGGTGAACTGGAACTCGGGAAGGCGGGTCCTGAATGCGCAGCGCAAACCCTGCGGCGCATGGTCCATGGCAGCGTTTCGCCGTCCTGGGCGGTCAGGCTGCCACCTCGTCCGCGCCCCTCTCCTGCATCGCGGCAAGGGGCGCTTCCAGCCGGCAGGTGAGCCCCGTCGGCGCGTAGGTCAGCCGGACGTCGCCGCCGACCTCGGCGGCGAAGCTGCGCTCGATCAGGCGGGAGCCGAACCCGCGCCGGGTTGGCTGCGCCAGGATCGGCGGGCCGCCCTGCTCCAACCAAGTGAGGGTGAACCGTGGCGCCCCGTCCTCGTGCACGACGTGCCAGCGCAGGTCGACCGTCCCGGCATCGTTCGAGAGTGCCCCGTACTTTGCCGCGTTGGTGGCGAGCTCGTGCAGGGCGAGCGCCAGCGCGAGGGCAGGCTTGGCCGCCAGGGGCACATTCGGGCCGCTGTCGCGGATGCGGGACGCCGTCCCGTCCCGGTGGACCGAGAGCGCGCCGTCAACGACCTCGGCGATGGGGGCCTGCGTCCAGCTCGACTGGGTCAGGATGTCGTGCGCCCGCCCGAGCGAGATCAAGCGCGCGGAAAAGGCCTCGCTCGCGGCTTCCACATCGGTGACGTTGCGGAACGTCTGGGCCGAGATGGCCTGCACCATCGCCAAGGTGTTCTTCACCCGGTGCTGCAGCTCGCCCGTGAGCAGGCGCTGATGCTCCTCAGCCCGCTTGCGCTCGCTGATGTCGAACATGGCACCGATCATCCTGACCGCGCGACCTTCCGCATCCCGAATGACGTTGCCCCTGTCCAGGATGTCGGCATAGGTGCCGTCGGCCCGGCGGAAGCGGTACTCGTCGCTCCAGGCCGTCCCGGTCCCGTCGATGACCGCATGGATCGAGCGGTCGATGCGGGCGCGGTCGTCGGGATGGATGTGGTCGATCCACCAGTCCCCGGTCGGCTCGACCGCGTCCGGGGCATGCCCGTGGGCAGTGTGGAGCGCCTCGTTCCACCGAACGTGGTTCGTTGCGAGATCCCAGTCCCAGATGGCGTCATTGGTGGCCCGTGCGGCCAGCCTGTAGCGTTCCTCGGTCTCGCGCAGGGCCTGCTCGGCGTGTCGGTTCTCGGTGACGTCGCGCGTCGTGCCGATGAACCGGACGGTGCGGCCATCCTCGAAGTAGGCCTGGCCTTTGGCTGCGACCCAGCGCTCTATGCCGTCCTGTAGGCCGATCACGCGGAACGTGATGTCGTAGGTGCCGGGCCCGGTCGGGTCGATGGCGGCCCGGACCGCCGCATCCACCCAGCCGCGGTCGTCCGGATTGAGGCCGGCCAGGAAGGTGTCGTAATCCACCGGCGCGTCCGGCGGCAGCCCGAACAGGGCGCGGGTGCGGGCGTCCCAGACCAGGCTGTCGGCGACGAGGTCGTAGTCGAAGATGCCGGTCCCGGTCGATTCGACGGCCAGGCGCAGTTGCTCGCGCGCCTGCCGCAGGTCGTCCTCGGCTTGGCGGCGGTCTTGGATGTCGCTGTCGCTGCCAAGCCAACCGACGACGCGCCCGGCTCCGTCGCGCATCGGCTCGGCCCGGATCAGGAACCAGCGGTATTCCCCGTCGTGCCGGCGCAGGCGGGCCTCGGTGTCGTACAGGGTCGCGCTGGTCCGGGCATGCTCCCAGGCCCGCAGCAGGCCGGGCAGGTCGTCCGGGTGGATGACGTCGCCCCAACCGAGCGGCAGCGCCTGCTCCGGGGTCTGCCCCGTGTAGGCGTACCAACGGTCGTTGAGGTAGCTGAGGCTGCCGTCCGGATTTCCTGTCCAGACGATGGCCGGCGCCAGTTCGGTCAGCGTCTGGAACCGCTCCTCGGCGACCTTGCGCTCATGGATGTCGATGGAGGTGCCGATCCAGCTCGTCAGCGTCCCGGCCCCGTCCCGGACGGGACGCGCCCGGGACAGAAACCAGCGGTATTGCCCGTCGGCCCGGCGCAGGGGGAACTCGACCTCGTAGGGCTGCTCGGACCGCGACGCGGCCAACCACGCCGCGCGGGTAGGCTCGCGGTGATCCGGATGGATCACCCCCATCCAGCTCGCCTCGCCGGTCTCACCCGCCGGCAGGCCGGTGAAGTCGTACCAGTAGGCGTTGCAGTAGGTGACCTCGCCCGCGGCGTTGCCGAACCAGACCACCTGCGGGCTGACCTCGACCAGGGACCGGTAGCGCAACTCGCTGGCTTCCAGCGCGGCGCCGACCTCGCGCTGGTCGGTGCGGTCGCGCAGGATCTTGAGGAAGCCGACCGTCTCGCCGTCCTCTGTCCGGAGCGGCATCATCTCGCCCGAAGCCCAGAACCGGCTGCCGTCCTTGCGCAGATGCCATCGCTCGGCCGGCGCGCTGCCGTGCTCCACTGCGAGCCGCATCTCCGTCCGGACCCGTCCGTCGGCCCGGTCCTCCGGGGTGAAGAACGCCTCGGCGCTACGGCCCAGCATCTCCGCCTCTGTCCAGCCCAGGATGCGTTCGGCGCCGGCGTTCCATCGGGTGACGTGACCCCGCGGGTCGGTGGCGACGATGGCGTAGTCCGTGGCGCTGTCGAGGATGCGCTCGTGGAGGAGGCGCTGGCCCGCATGCTCGCGCAGGGAGCGGCGCAACTCCATCTGCGCCATCGTCTGCCGGGCCAGCCGCATCAGGCCCTTGCGCTGGCGTTCGGTGAGCGCGTGCGGCCGGGTGTCGAGCACGCAGACCGTGCCGACAGGGCGTCCCTCGGGGGTCTTCAGCAGGGCGCCGGCGTAGAAGCGCAGGCCATGCCCGCCGTGGACCAGGGGATTGCCCTCGAACCTCGGGTCGAGGGTCGCGTCCGGGATGCAGAGGAAGTCGTCCTGCAACAGGGCCTGCCGGCAGAACGAGGTCTCCAGCGGCGTCTCCCGCACGCCGAGCCCGACCTCGGCCTTGAAGAACTGGCGCCCGCCGCCGACAAGGTTGACCACCGCGATGGGCGTCTCGCACAACTCGGCAGCAGCCTCGGCGATCTCGTCGAAATCCTGCTCCCGCGGGGTGTCGAGCAGGCGATAACGGTCCAGCGCCCGGAGGCGTTCGGTCTCGACGGCGGTCTCGCTGCTACGGTCCATCGGTTGTGCAAGCTTCGGGGAGCAAAGTGGTTTCACGGGGCGGGAGGTTCTTCCCGCGCATTACCGGCCGGCCGCCCCGCCGGGCATGGGCCTACCCGCGCCGGTCCGGGTCGCCTGTCGTGCCATGCCGGGTGTCAGCCCCCGATGGACCGCCCATCGTGCTCATGCGGATGCGGCAGGATGGCCGCGGAGCCGCGCAACTCCATCGCCCGGATGCGCCGGCTGCGTGCGAGAACCCACAAGGTCGGAACGTGCACGTCCATGGGCCTGGACGCCGCCAGGGTCGCCAGCGCATCGGCATGGGCCTCGCGCCCGATGGCCTCGTCCAGGATGCGGCGCCTCATGGCGTATATCCCGTCGCGCATCTCGCTCAGCCTGTCGTGAAGCCCAGGCTTCGCCGGGGACATCCCGCTGAGACCGCCGCCGGTCAATGAGGTGCCGCGTCGGCAGGCCCTGTCGTCGCCGCGCTATCCGGGGGGAGCGTACGACAGCCCCAGGACCGCAGGCTGGGATCGCGCGGCTCGAACCATCGCACCCAGTCCGGATCGACTCGCCCAGGGGTGGAACTCCCGGTCGATAAGGTGCATTGGACCCGCCGTGTCAGGCGCACGCGACACCGACGTTGCTGGCGTGCCCAGCTCCGCAGCTTCCCCAGGCTCGCACGTAGGGTGCCGGCTCAACCCGCGAGAAAGGTCGTACCCGTGCCGAACTCCCGGCAGCCGTTGCAGTCGAAGGCCGCCGCCAACACGCCCCTGGAAAGCCTGCGGCGCGGGAGCGGGCAGCTTTTCGAGACTGAGCGCCGTCTCAATGCGGTCCTGAACAACGCCTCCGTCTCCATATTCCTGATGGATGACCGCCAGCACTGCATCTACATGAACCGCGCCGCCGAAACGCTCACCGGCTGGACGCTCGCCGAGGTTCTGGCCCGCGACTGCCCGCTGCACGACATCGTCCACCACACCTACCCGGACGGTCGACCGTTCCCCCTGGAGGAATGCGCCATCGACCGCGCCTTCCCCGAGAACAACCAGGAGCGCGGCGAGGAGGTGTTCGTCCATCGGGACGGGCATTTCTTCCCGGTCGGCTTCACCGCCAGCCCGATCCGGGACGATGCCGCGAACATCATCGGGACGATCATCGAGGTGCGGGACATCAGCGAGGAGAAGGCGGCGGCCGAGCGCCAGCGCCTGCTGATCAACGAACTGAACCACCGGGTGAAGAACACCCTCGCCACCGTGCAGTCCATCGCCGCGCAGACTTTCCGCGGGCAGACGGAACAGGCGGTGCGCGCCGTGTTCGACGCCCGCATGGCCGCCCTGTCGAACGCCCACAACGTGCTGGTCGAGGACAACTGGGAGAGCGCCAGCCTGTTTCAGGTGATCGAGCGGGCCTTGGCCCCCCATCTTTTGGCGGAGGTCGACGTTAACCGCTTTCGGCTAGAAGGACCGGACGCGCGGTTGCACCCCAAGGTGGCGGTAACGTTAGCGATGGCGCTGCACGAGCTGATGACCAACGCCGCCAAGTACGGCGCCTTGTCGGTCCCGGAAGGTCAGGTCGCGGTAACGTGGTCCCTGCATGACGTGGACGAGGGACGCCAGCAGCTCGACCTGTCGTGGGAAGAGCGAGGCGGACCGGCCGTCGCCCCGCCGACCCGCAAGGGGTTCGGCTCCCGCCTGATCGAGCGGCAGCTGCCCATGGAATTTGATGGCGCCGCCGTGATCACCTATGCCCCAACCGGGGTCACCTGCCGGCTTGAGATCCCGCTGACCACTCTCGGGTGGGTCGGCCAGGAAGCCGTCGAGGGGCGGCGCGCGCCATGACGGTGCTGCTCGGACGCCGGGTCCTGCTGGTCGAGGACGAGAGCCTCGTCGCGATGCTGGCCGAGGACATGCTGCTCGACCTCGGCTGCGAGGTTGCCATCGCCATGCGGCTCAACAGGGCTATCGACCTGGTCCGGTCCGAGGCCTTCGACCTCGCCGTGCTCGACGTGAACCTCGGGGACGCACACAGCTACCCGGTCGCCGACCTGCTCTTCGAGCGCGGCACCCCGTTCCTGTTCGCGACAGGCTACGGACAGCAGGGACTTGAGGGAACCTACCGAGGCGTGCCGGTCCTGCAGAAGCCCTACCAAGCCGAGCCGCTGGAGCACCTGCTTGCCCGCCTGCTGACCGGTGGGATGCCCCTGCGTGAGGGTGGCACGGGCCTGCCGCCACCATGCCGGTGCCAGGACACGCAGGCCGGCGGCAACCGGTTTCGCGCCGATCAGGTCCTCTAGGCACCGCCAGCCGGATCCGCCCGTGAGGACTGCCCGGCCGTGCGCAATCCTACCGGAGTGTCGGGAACTCGCCCGGCTGTAGGTGCCGGTCGCCACCGTCCGGCTCCCCCGGCGAGACGTGGTCGTTCAGGCGATTCAGATGTTCAAAAACATGCTCGAAGGTGGCGGTGACCGCCTTCTCGAAACTGCCGTCGGCCTTGCCCTGGGCATCCCGCAACGCGCCCGGCAACTCGCGGTGCCCCTCGGTATCCGTGGACACGGCGTTCCTTTCGACGGGCCTGCCCCGGGGCCGATGGGAAGCCCCGGCCGACGACGGCGGTTCCTGGCATCGCGGTCGCCCGGCCGGCAGCGCCGACGCGGCCGCGACAGAGGCCCTGGACGGCGACAAGCCTTTCGGGAAGTCCCCCTTTCCCTCCAGTACCATCCCCCTCAAACTCCCTGAAGGGGATGCAGCCGCGAGGTTTCCGTTCCACCTTCCCGGACGGCCACGGAATCCGTCACCGCGAGCCCACGATGGGCCGGTGCGACCCTGGAGGGCGGGCGGCCAAGGGACCCCGCAGCTCGGGCTCCGACCGCGGGAACCTCCCCACCGCTCCACTATTGCCGCCTCGACATCCACGGAGCAGACGTATGGCAACGAGCAGCACCCAGCGCACTCACCAGACCCGCAACAACACCAATTCCAACGCCAAGAGAGTGTCCATCGAGGCGCTGAACGCACGGCTGGCCGACGGCATCGACCTCGCCTTGGCGATCAAGCAGGCCCATTGGAACCTCAAGGGGCCGCAATTCATCGGCATCCACCTTATGTTGGATGGTTTCCGCGCCGAGATCAGCGACCTGAACGACAAGGTGGCCGAGCGGGCGGTGCAACTCGGCGGCACGGCCCTGGGAACGGCGCAGGTCGTGGCGGGATCGACCAAGCTGCCCGCCTACCCGACAGGCATCTACGCCATCGCCGACCACGTCGCCGCGCTGATAGACAGCTACGCCGCCTACGCCAACGCCGTACGCGAGAACATCGACGAGACGGACGAGGCGGGCGACCCCGGCACGGCGGACCTGTTCACCGAGGTGTCCCGCGCCGTCGACAAGCAGCTCTGGTTCCTCGAGGCCCACGTCCAGGAGCCGACGGGCCCGATGCGGGACGGCGACGCCCGCAACTAAGGAAGGTCTGCCCCTCCGTACCCAACCGGACGGAGGGGCGCCGGAGGTGCCGTCGCCCCCAGATGTCAGGGCGACCAAGGTACCTCGAGCAGCCACGAGGTACATGTCCCCGCACGCATGAGCGTCGGTCCATAGTCGCGCCTCAGGCTGGGATGCTTTCCGCCGCGAGGGTATCCTCGGCGGCCACGCCGTTCTGCCCGTGCCGGAAGTCGCTCAGCGCCTGGTAGACCTGAAGGCGCGCCCGCATGACCGACCCGAGGGGTCGGTGCGCCGCGAGGCTGTGCGCCGGACGGAAGGTCATCACCTCGTCGAAGTAGCGCACACGCTTCGGCGAGCAGGCGTCCTGGCGCGTAAGGCGCATGGTGGCCACCGTGCGATAGGGGCTGACCGAGACCGGCCAATCGACCGAGGCATCCTCGATGGGCTGTTTCTCGGCATCAGCCCAGAGCTGCGCCTTCAGCTCGAACACCACATCGTTATCGCGGAAGAAGTCGACCGTCGCGTGCCGGAAGCCGTCCTCGTCCTGGTTTGGATCGAGCCGCCATTCGGAAAGCGTGCGCTGTGCTGCGGCCGCCGGCACCGCCCCGAGCTTGGCCACGTAGTCGCCAAAGCGCATGGGGGCCTGGCTGAAATAGCTGTCGGCCAGTGGATGGCTGAAGGGGTGGCCGAAGAAGTCGGCCATGGCGCTCTCAGTACCGAAGGCGTGCAGCACCTTGTTGAGGTTGCGCGCGGTCGAGGAGACGGCGCTCTTCACCCCCTCCGGCAGCCCCGTCGACTTGCCGATGACCGTGCCGTCGCGCAGAAATCCCGCCGCCGTGCCGGACGGGAAGGTCGTGCCGGTGGCGAGCACGAAGTCCTGGGTGTCGACTGCGTGCCCGGGCAGTTTCTCGCCCGGCACGTCGAAGACCTTGATGGACATGCCGCGGTGGGTGGACACCCGATCCCCCAGAGTTTCGCCCGGACCCTGGGCGAAGCGCACGGCCACCTTGTGCGTGCCGGGCCGGGCGAACAGCCCCTGCGCGAGCTCCGGCGGCAGGCCCTCGGGAATAATCAGGTCTCCCATCACGCAGGCGGAGCTCTTGGCGTGGCTGGCGCGCACCGCGTGGTGCTCGCGCTTCTCGACCATCTGCGACTGCTGGATCATGCCCTGGATGATGCCGTCGATGGTCCCCTGCTCGTCCGGAACGGGCCGCTCGATGTCGGGCGCGTAGCGCAGGTAGATCATGCTCGTCTCCGGGCGGTCCTGTCGGCGTCGTCGAAAGGCATCTCCCCGCAAGCGGCAGGGTTCCTGGTCGCTCAAGGGGACCGCCTCGATGGTTGGACGACATCGGACGCAGGCACCTGGGTCGCGGCCATGCGCGATGGGAACGTCCCTGATCCCAGCCCGAGGCTCCTTGTGCCCTCCGGCGGAAGCGGTTCGTCCCCGGACGGCAAAGCTGGTAGCGGCCGTATGTCGGCTCGGGCCGCCGCGGCAGGGCGTCTACCGCCGGCCCAACGGGAGCCGCACATGGATCCGCAGGCCGTCGGCGTCGAAGTCGATGTCGACTTCGGCCGAAACCTGCGCCGTGAGGATCTTGTTCAGGAGCCGGGTTCCGAACCCCTCCCGCGTCGGCAGCGTCGGCGGCGGACCGTCATGCTCGTTCCAGGTCCAGGCAAGCCACGGACCGGACGGGTCGTCCTCGATCCGCCACGTCACCACGACCATGCCGCCCGGGTGGCCGAGCGCCCCGTGACGCAGAGCGTTGGTGGTCAGCTCGTGCAGGGCCATGCTGACCGGCACCGCGAGGTCCGACGGCAGCTTGAGGCGGGGACCGTCCAGCGTGATCCGGCCGCCCTCGTCGTAGGCATCGAGCTCGGCCCGCAGCAGCCCCTCGAACGAGGCGACCTGGGCCTCGTCCTCGGTGATCAGTGCGTGGGTCCGGGCCAGAGACAGGATGCGGCCGCCGAAAGCCTTGGAGAACTCGGCCATCGTGACTGACGAGCGCATCGTCGCGTTCAGGACAGCCTGGACCGTGGCCAGCGTGTTCTTCACCCGATGGTGGAGCTCACGCACCATCAGCGCCTGGCGGTCCTCGAACGCGCGCCGGTCGGTGACGTCGCGCTGGGCCGAGACCCAGTTGGTGATGCGGCCGCCCGCATCCCGGACCGGGGTGATCAACCACTCGACCTGGTAGGTCGTGCCGTCCTTGCGGTAGTTGAGTGCCTCGCCCTGGAAGGCCTCGCCCGCTTTCAGGGCTGCGCGTGTCCTGTCCAAGGCCGCCCGGTCGGTGGCCGGACCCTGCAGGAAACGCGGGCTGCGCCCGACGACCTCGGCCGCATCGTAGCCTGACAGCTTGGTGAAGGCCGGATTGGCGTAGACGATGACCGGCCCGGGCTCGTCGAGGTCTGCGGTGGTGATGAGGATGGCCTCGCCGGTCGCCTCGACGGCGGCCCGTAGCAGCCTGAGGTCGATATCGCCCACCCGGTCATTCCCTGTACGCGACACTCTCAACGACTCCCTGGACGCATTTCCGGCTCAGGGCCTCATACAAGAGGCGCCGGGGACCGGGACGCCCGCATGGGATACAATCCGTCCGGGCGAGCTCGGTTGCCGCCGGCGAACCGCATACCCGATGTGCCGCGGATACCGGGCGCTTATGCCGGCGCCGGACGCGAAGCTGATCCATGGGATACGGTGCTACGCGAGCGCGTGCAGCCTGGCTTCGGCCTGTCAGTGATTCAGGCGACGCGCTAGCTATATACCTGCCAGCAAGCCTTGCTGTGCATTTTTGCCGGCCGTGCCTTCCTCACCACGGATAGGGTCGCCCTCTTGTCGCGTTTGTACGGCGTGCGGGCGCGCGCACGCTCTGCCGCCTGCCCTGTTGAGAGAACTGATTGCCTATGCCCGCTGACGCTGAACCGAAGGCCGCGCCCAAGGACAAGGCGAAGCTCGGTATCGCCGGCCTGGACGATGTGCTCGGAGGCGGCTTTACCCGCAACCGCCTGTATCTGCTGGAGGGCAACCCCGGCACCGGCAAGACCACAGTCGCGATGCAGTTCCTGCTCACCGGCGCGGCGGTCGGCGAGCGTGGCCTGTACATCAGCCTGTCCGAGACCCAGGAGGAGCTGCAGGAGACCGCCCGCTCGCACGGGTGGGACCTGCCCACCGGCCTAACGATCTACGAGCTGATCCCGCCCGAGAGCCTGCTCGATGCCGAGCAGGAGCAGAGCCTCCTGTACTCGTCGGACCTCGAACTCGGCGAGACGACCCGTGCGATTTTCGAGCAGGTCGATGCGGTCAAACCGTCCCTCGTCGTGCTCGACAGCCTCTCCGAGATCCGCCTCCTGGCCGGCGGCTCCCTGCGCTATCGCCGGCAGATCCTGGCGTTGAAGCACTATTTCGCCCGCCGGGGCGCCACCGTGCTGATGCTCGACGATCTCACCGCGGATGCGCTCGACAAGACCGTCCACAGCGTCGCCCACGCGGTGATCCGGCTGGAGGAACTGGCACCCGACTACGGCGCCGAGCGGCGACGGCTGCGGGTGGTGAAGTACCGCGGCCAACGCTTCCGTGGCGGCAACCACGACTTCTCCATCGATACCGGCGGTGTGCAGGTTTTTCCGCGTCTGATCGCCCTGGAGCACAGGACCAAATTCAGCCGGGACCGGCTCACGAGCGGCGTCGCGGAACTCGATGCCCTGCTCGGCGGCGGCATCGACAGCGGTTCGAGCACGCTCATCCTCGGGCCAGCCGGGACCGGCAAGTCGCTGTTGGCGATCCAGTACATCGTCGCCGCGGCTGCGCGTGGCGAGAAGGCGGCTCTGTTCGTCTTCGACGAGGAACTCGGCCTGATGCTGGAGCGCATGCGGGCGATGGGCTTCGACCTCGCCGCCCTGCGCGACCAGGGACTGCTGACGATCAACCAGATCGATGCCGCCGAGATGTCGCCGGGGGAGTTCGTCAACCTCGTGCGTCAACAGGTCGACGAGGCACAGGCCAAGACCGTGGTGATCGACAGCCTCAACGGTTACCAGGCCGCCATGCCCGACGAGACGGCGTTGATCCTGCACGTCCACGAGCTGCTGCAGTACCTCAATCGTCAGGGCGCGAGCACCTTCCTGACGGTCGCCCAGCACGGGCTGGTTGGCGACATGAAGAGCCCGGTCGACATTACCTATCTCGCCGACACCGTTGTGCTGCTGCGCTACTTCGAGGCGCTGGGGAAAGTTCGCCGCGCGATCTCGGTGATCAAGAAGCGTACAGGCGCACACGAGGATACGATCCGGGAGTTCCGCATCACCACCACCGGATTGCAGGTCGGCGAGCCGCTACAGGGGTTCCAGGGCATCCTGCGCGGCGTGCCGGAACTCGTGCCACGCGACGGTGACACGGGGCTGCTCGACGGCGACCGGTCGTGAGGTCGCCGCACGCCGCGTCATCCGAGCAGATCCTGATCCTGGCGCCGCACGGACGTGACGCGAAACTGGCCCAGGCGCTGCTCGCGGATGCCGACTTCACCGCGGTGGTCGTCCGCGACCTGCCCGAGTTGGTCGACGCTCTCGGTAAGACCGCTGGGGCGGTGCTGATCACAGAGGAGGCGGTACGGACCGCCGACCTCGCCGGGCTCAACCGTTGGATCGCCGGGCAGCCGGCGTGGTCGGACATGCCGTTCATCATGCTCACCCGGCAAGGCGGCGTGGACCGAAACCCGATTGCGACCCGGCTTTCGCGCATCCTCGGCAATGTCAGCTTCCTTGAGCGACCGTTCCATCCAACGACCCTGGTCAGTGTCGCGGCGACCGCCCTGCGGGGTCGCAGGCGGCAATACGAGGCACGGGCACGGCTCGAAGAGTTGGGCTCCCGCGAAGCCCAGTTGCGCGAACTGAACGCCACGCTTGAGAGCCGGGTCGCCGAGGCCATCGAGGAGCGGGCCATCGCCGAGGAGGCGCTGCGCCAGTCTCAGAAAATGGAGGTCGTCGGCCAGCTCACCGGCGGGGTGGCGCATGATTTCAACAACCTGCTGACCATCATCCGTTCGTCGGTGGACTTCCTGCGTCGCCCGGATCTCCCCGAGGTCCGCCGTCGACGGTACATGGACGCGGTCTCCGACACCGTGGATCGCGCGGCCAAGCTCACCGGCCAACTCCTGGCTTTCGCCCGCCGGCAGGCGCTGAAGCCGGAGACCTTCGAAGTCGGCGATTGCCTGCGCAGCGTCGCCGACATGGTCGATACCGTCACCGGGGCCCGCATCCACGTCGCCGTCGATCTGCCCGAAGGCACGTGCTTCATTCATTGCGACCGCAGCCAGTTCGAGACGGCGCTGGTCAACATGGCCGTCAATGCCCGCGATGCGATGGATGGCGAGGGCACCCTGACGCTGCGGTTGGCCTGCGGAGCGCCGATGCCGGCGATCCGCGGCCATGCCGGCTCGCGCGGTCATTTCGCTGCGGTATCCCTTGCCGACACTGGCACGGGCATCGCGGCCGAGCAGATCGACCGGATCTTCGAGCCGTTCTTCACGACCAAGGAGGTCGGCAAAGGAACGGGGTTGGGCCTGTCCCAGGTGTTCGGGTTCGCCAAGCAGTCCGGGGGCGACATCGACGTGGCGAGCGCGCCGGGGGCGGGGACCACCTTCACGCTCTACCTGCCCCAGGTGGCTGCGCCGGCTGAGCCCGCCGCCGAGCCGCAAGTCCTCGACGCATCGACGGACGGGGCCGGCCGACGCATCCTAGTGGTCGAGGACAACGTCGAGGTCGGCCGCTTCGCCACCCAGATCCTGCACGATCTCGGCTACGCGACGGAATGGGCTGCCAACGCCGAGGCGGCGTTGGACCGGCTCGGGGCGGACGGCGACGGATTCGATGCCATCTTCTCGGACGTGGTGATGCCAGGCATGGGCGGGATCGCGTTGGCGGAGGAGCTGCGCCGCCGCCTGCCGCACCTGCCGGTGGTGCTCACCTCCGGGTACAGTCACGTCCTTGCGGAGGAGGGGAGTCACGGCTTCGACTTGCTGCACAAGCCTTACTCCGCCGAGCAGCTTTCCCGCGTGCTGCGCCGGATCGGCAGTCGGTCACGCCTGAATGCGCCGGCCTCCCGTGACCGACACCCCCAAGCGCGTCTTACCTGATGCCGGCACTTACGGGACGTCTGCTCGCGTAAGTCGTACGTCCCCGCACACCACGAAGCTTTACCGTACGATAGCGATGCGAGCCGCCCGGACCGCCGCTGGCGCTTCATCGAAGCCACCATTCCGCATCCGGCCCGATTCAGACAATCGCAGGGCGTCCGCTTATTCAATTCTGCGCCCGAAAGCAGGCCGGCAGAAATCCACCCAACCCGGTCGTACAAGCAGCTACGAGGGCAGTCCGAAAGCGAACATAGGCTGGGGTGAAGTTCGACGATGCAAATTGACCCGTTGCGGATCTTCCGCCACGCTTAGTGCCTGTCGTCACCTGAACAGACTGGCGGGGTTTGTGTTTTCCTCTCTCCAAGACAGGAGGGATGATGCTGGGCGACGCGCAACGGTCTGAGCTGGAGCCGCTGGTCGAGGCGTGCCGGCCGAAGGCCAAGACGCCACCGCAGGATCTGCAACGCACGCTCTCGGCCCTCCTCTGGCGGCATCAGAACGGGGCCAAATGGCGGGCCATTCCGGAGGATCTGGGCCCTTGATGGCGGGCCGCACGGATCTTCATCCGCTGGTCCCGTGCTGGCGTCTGGGAACGTCTCCTCAGCCTCATGCAGGAGCGCGGGGTTCAGCTCGGGATGGTGTTCCTCGACGCCACGACCAGACGCGCGCACCGGAAAGCGGCCGGTGCCGCCAAAAGGGGGATCTGGGGCCGAGCGAGACACTCGTGAGGCTGTTGACCGCTCGCGTGGCGGCTATGGCACCAAGGCATGCGTGATCGCCGACGGGCGGGGCCGCGCCGTCGCCTTCCGGCTGGCACCGGGGCAGGCGCACGAACTGCCCCATGCGGTGCCGCTGCTCGACCAACTGCCCGGTGTGCCCAAGTGGGGCGTCGGAGACCGCGGCTACACCAGTCACGCCTTCCGCAAGCACATCTGGGACATGGGTGCGCCCCGCGATCCCGCCTCAGCGCCACGAGGCCCCCGTCGCCTGCCCGGACTGGATCTACAACAACCGCACTCAGGTCGAGCACCTCCGGGCGAGGTTCAAGGAATGGCGTGCCATCGCAACCCGCTACGAGAAAACCGCCGCCAGCTTCATGGGCGTCCTTGCCCTCGCCGCAGCCCGCGACTAGCTCAAGCGATAACACGCCCTAGGTGCATGGCCTTGTAGGGCGTCGAGCACAGCCGGATCGATGCCTGCTCTCCGCCCAACGGTCTTGAAGCGATGTCGCCAGCCATGATTCGGATCGACCCCTAGATCCGTCACGCCGGGCGAGCGCACCCATGCGGCCAGCCGCTCGCCGACTTTCTTGTAGATCGGGCGGGCTTTGGAACCGTCGCGGGTTCGGGCCGGATCGTAGAAAAGCGGTCGCGAACCTCTCGAACCCGCGAACGAGGGAAAGCCCTGAGCGACGAGATGCGGATGCAAGGGAACGTCCCTCCAGCGGCCCGGCTTGACCGACCTGGCCTCGGGCGTGATCCGGACGATCCAGATCCCGTCTACTTGTCGGACGCCGCTCCCACGCAGCTGGGTCATCTCGTTCATGCGGGCGCCGTCATAGGCGCAGAGCCACGGGACCCATCTTCGGGCAGCGGCATGCTCGATCGCGAGCTTGGCGAGCGGCTCCTCTAGGGAGCCGCGCAGGATCGTCAGGGCTTCGTCGTCGGTAAAGTCCCGGTCCCGCGATAGCACCGGCCTCGGCGTCCTCACGACCACGCCTGTGGCCACGTTGGCTTCCAGGCGACGCCCGCGACGCCGTAATTCATGATGGCTTTCACCGCACTGAGGTACAGCGTGCGGACCGTATTCGCCGATCGACTGGAACCGAGCAGCTTCTCCTTCCAGTCGATGAGATCACGGCGGGAGACCGAGGCGAGATCGTCGCGGCCGAGAGCGGCTTCCAATTCGGCCATCACGCCCGACCATCGTTCCACCGTGGCGGGCGCAAGATTCGCTTCGGCGGCATGGGCCGCAAGCAAAGGGCGAAGGTACGGGCGGGCCCGTGCCGGTGTCGCGTGCGGCCGACATTGATGCGGTCGGCGACGAGGCGCCGGGTTCCGGCCGCCTCGAGCATCGGCTGGCGATACCTTCGATCCGCCGTTCGCGATTGTGAGGAACGCTTGGTGGGGTCGCCTGCTCGAAGGGATGGCCGCTCCTCAGGTTGGACCAGGAATCTTCGACCTCGCAGGCCTTCCGAAGGATTCGGACGCGCGCCAGCCGCGGGTCCTTGGTTCTGAGGGACGCCTTCACTTCGCTCCTTCGAAGGAGCGGCTTCAGATCCTTCGGAACGCGACGCCGATACCAGTAGACGCCCGACTTCGGATGCCGCCAGGGGCGGGACAGCGGAAGAGCCATGGTGTACCACCCGGCGCTCCGCAACTATCTCAAGCAGATAAGCTTTTTGGGTTCGAGCGACTTGCGGGGCAAGTGGCGGAGACGGAGGGAATGTCCCGCTACGCCACAAAATCCTGCAACGACAATGGTTTAGATGGACGCCTCTCGAGCAGTGTGTACCACTCCAGTGTACCGCTGTCGAGGTCCGGCCACCCTCGGCGCCGCGCCAAAGACTGTCGCACGACCTGCGCAAAGGTCGAGCCGGTTCGAATGCGATATGGGGCTTCGAACCCATGAATCGTCGGACCGCTTCGCTCGCTGTCCCTACCGCCTCGGTTGGGAGCTGGCAGCTGGAATCGCAAACATCACGGGGGACGCTGTTGTGTCCCGGCCTATACCATCTGTACTCCGTCGGGTGTGCAGGGACTCACTCGGCGGGTGTGACTTTGGGTGCAGCCACACTCCATACCCTTCAGTCACAAATGACAGGACGCTCGGGTTTATCTGAGATTGCAACGTTACTCACCGGTTAGAGTAAGATGCCCCCGCCCAAAGAGGCGCTGACCCCGTTCCGCCCGCTTAAAGCGCTCGGCATCGGCTTGGAACGGGAACGCCCATGCTAGCAAAGCGCGTCCGGGATCCAAGGCTCCGGTCGGCAGGCCTCAGCGAACCTGTGCCAGAGGTGGCGTGCTGGCCGGCAAGCGATGAGGCCCTGTTGCCTGCTCGTAGGCGTAGGCGAGGCCCAGAAGGCGCCCCTCGTCGAAAGGACAACCGAGGAGATCCATGCCGACCGGCACCCCCAGCGGCGCCGTTTCCGTCGGGGCCGAGAACCCAGCGGGGACATCGATGGCCGGGTAACCGGTCAAACCCGCGATGATGCCGTTGCGATCGGCCTGGTTCAGCTCGGTGGTCGGCACCACCAGCCGCTTCTGGAGCGGGTAGGCCAACGCGTCGAGCTTGTTCTCGTTGAACACCGCCGCGAGGTGGTCCTTGAACGCCGCGATGCGTTGCAGACGAGCCTTGTACTCCGGCTCGTTCATGCCATCCTCGCGCGCCTGCGCGGCGAGCAGGAATTTCTCCAGGGCCGGTTTGCTGTACTTGCCGGAGGCGATGATGCCGGCGAGATCCTTCTGCGGGGCGTTGGGTACCGAAGCGAGGTAGGCGTTGATGAGCGCCTTGAACTCGTAGGTTTGGACGTCGTCCTCCGCACCCAGCCGGTCAGCCTCAAGGGCCGGGTCGTCGATGTCGACGAGGACGGCGCCGGCCGTACGAAGCCGGTCGAGTGCCCCCTGCATGACCCGATTCACCTCGGCATGCTCCGGCTTTGTGCCGAACAGGACCTTCACCACACCGATGCGGGCGCCCTTGAGGGCGTCGGGCCTGAGGTCGGCAGCGTAGTTCCCCTTCACCTTGTCCGGGTCAGTCATCACCTGCAGCATCGCCGCCGCATCGGCGACACTGCGCGTGATGGGACCGATGGCATCCTGGGTCTTGGAGACGGGCATGATGCCGTCGAGGCTGATCAGGGCTTGGGTGGCGCGCAGGCCGACGAGGTTGTTGGCCGAAGCCGGCGAGCGAATGGAGTTCACCGTGTCGCTGCCGGTGCCGGCGAGCGCCATGCCGCTCGCCACCGCTGCTCCGGTCCCGCCGCTGGAGCCACCTGGCGTCCGGGTCAGATCGTAGGGGTTGAGCACCTGGCCGCCGAGCGAGCTGATTGAGGTGCCACCCAAGGCGAACTCCTGCATGTTCGCCTTCGCCAGGATGATGGCGCCGGCCTTGCGCAACCGGGCGACGACTGTGGCGTCCTCCTTCGGCTGTGCGCCCTCCAGCGAAGCGGACCCTCCCGTCGTGGGCATCTCGGCGGTGTTGTAGTTGTCCTTCAGCACCAGCGGGACGCAGGCGAGTGGGCGCGAGGCGAGGTCGCCGTGGGCCTGATCGATGGCATCGGCCTGCTTGAGAGCGTTCCGGTTGATGTCTCGGATGGCGTCGAGCTTCGGGCCGGCCTGATCGTAGGCAGCGATCCGGTCCAGATAGGCCTGGACGAGGCCGCGGCAGGTGATTTGGCCGGCAGAGATAGCTTTGTGGACCTCGGCGATCGTCGCCGTTTCGGCAGCGAAGCGGTCCTGAGCCTGTGCGGGTACCCCGAGGGAGACGAGGATGGCGGCAGCCATAACAGCGTTAGTCGCCCTGGACATGAACAAACCCGTCAGGGTGGAACAGGCTGCCCTTCTGAACGGCTTGACCGGTTCGGACAAGCACTACGCTCCGATGAGGCTCCCGTCGGGGTGCCGCAGGCGATCAGCCCGACTTTGGCCTCTCGAGGAAGGGCCAGGGGTGTGCCTGCTCGTACGCGCGTGCAGCCCGGAGCACGAGGTCCTCCCGGAGATAGGGGCCGACGATCTGCAGGCCGACGGGCCGGCCATCACCGGTGAACCCGCAGGGTACCGACGCCGCAGGGTGCAGGCTGAGATTGAATGGGTAGGTGTAAGGTGCCCAGTTCAGCCAATCGTCGCCGTATGCCCCGCCCGGCGGCGTGTTGTGCCCGGCCGCGAAGGCCGGGACGGCAACGGTCGGGGTGAGCAGTAGGTCATACCGCTCGTTGAGCCGGGCCATGGCAGCGTGCAGGGATGCCCGCGCCCCGAAGGCTGTCGCGTACTCGGCACCGGAGACACCTTGCCCCTTCTTGGCCAGAGCAAGGAGGCCGGGATCGAGTTCGCTCCACTGCTTCTCGGGAATCATTCGGACGGCGGACCACGCGATCGTCAGCCAGATCGGTTCGAGGATCGGCATCGGGTTGGGGAACCCCGGATCCGCATGATCCACTGTGGCGCCAAGCTGCGCAAACGCCTCAGCGGCCCGTCCGACGATGGCCTCGACCTCCGGATCGAGCCGTTCGACGTAACCGAGCCTTGGACTCCACGCGATACGCAGACCCTTGACCCCCTTCTCGAGCGACCCGACCAGATCCGGCATCGGTGCGTGCGACGAGGTGATGTCGCGGGGGTCGGGACCGCTGAGCGCCTGGAGCGCGACGGCGGCATCGCGAACCGTGCGGCTCACAGGTCCGAGGTGCAGCGTCGGGGCGGCCGGGACAGCCGGGATCCGGCCGAGGCTCGGCTTGATGCCGAAGACGCCGCAGAACGAGCTCGGGATCCGGATGGAGCCGGCGCCATCGGTTCCGAAATGCACAACGCCGAGGTTGAGCGCCGCCGCAGCGGATCCCCCGGCCGTCGACCCTCCCGTGGTCATCAGCGTGTTCCACGGATTGCGCGTCAGCCCCGTCAGCGGGCTGTCGCCGACCCCCTTCCAGCCGAATTCCGGCATACAGGTCTTGCCGATGACGACCGCGCCGGCGCGCAACAGGCGCTCTGCCAGAGGCGAGTTCTGGAGGGTCGCCGCATCCGAACCGGTACGGCTACCCTTACGCGTGGGGTGACCGGCCCAGGGAATGTTGTCCTTGAGCGTCACGGGGACGCCATCCAGCGGACCCAGCGGCTTGCCGTCCCGCCAGCGGGACGCCGATGCCTCAGCGGCATTGAGGGCTCCATCCCGATCCAGAACGATGAAAGCGTTGACGGCTGGGTTCAGCGCATCGGCACGTTTGAGGACCGAGGTCACGACCTCCGTCGGTGAGCAGGACCGATCGCGATATGCCGCCTGAAGCTTTGCGCCGTCGAGGAGGGAGGGATCGGGCCCATTTTCCTCCGCTGAGGCGCGGCGGTGGAGGGGAGCGAGCGCAAGGGCGCCTGTGATCGCTCGCCGGGTCAAACCTCCGGAGTTGGCCCCATCGTCACGGTCTGACAGGTTCGCCTCGTTGCGCTCGCTGTCCGTACGGCCGGTCATCCTTGTGCTCCCCGTGCGTCAGCGTGCCAGGCCCGCGCTCGACGACGCGCAGGCCGTCGGTGACGCTGGCGCCACCGTCCTCCGTAGAGCCAGGCCGACACCGCTTAGCGTCAGGACGAAGGCGAGCATCTGTCGAGATCCGATCGTCTCATGGAGCGCGAGCGCAGCCGCCGCCGTGCCGATGATCGGCACCAACAGCATGCCCGTGGTCGCCATGCCTGTCGGCAACCGGCGCAGGGCGGCCTGCCAACTGAGGTAGCAGAGCGCGAGCGGACCGATCGCCATGTAGCTGATGCCGGCCAGGCTCGGCAGGCTCAGGCCCCTGATCTCGGAGGCCTCGGTGAGCAGGCTGATCAGCGTCATCGCTAGGCAGCCGAGCCCGACCTGCCACGCGGTGAGGGCGATCGGTGGCAAGTCGATCGGCCTTCGCTCGAGGACCGTTCCCAGCGCGAACAGGATAGCCGCGGCCAGGGCGAGGGCGATGCCGGGCGCCTTCCGGAGGATCTGGCCGGTGCCGGTGCCGTCGACGAGGACGCAGATCCCGAGGATGCCGAGAGCGAGGGCCGCGAACCCGCGCAGGTCCGGACGCTCGCCGCGCAGAACCCAGGCGAGAAGCACGGCCCAGACCGGCATCGAGTACGCCAGCAGCGCGCCCTCCGGTACGGTGAGCCATCTCAGGGACAGACCGGTGAAACCCATCCAGGCGAAGACGTTGATCGCGGCGGCGAGACCGAGCCGTCCGAGAAGCGCGCGCGGCACCGTCAGGCGCTCGCCGCGCCCGTAGGCGAGGAGGCCAAGTCCTGAGGCTGCGATAAGGCCTGCGACGCCGCGCGCGAACAGCGGCGGCCAGTCCTGAAGGACCAGCTTGAGCACCGGCCAGTTCAGGCCCCAGCCCGTCGCCGTAGCGAGGAGGAAGAGCCGTCCGGCCTGCGTGCGTGTCACGTGGGGGAGGCGCACGAGATCCGGGCTCCCTACTTCTCGACGAAGGCTTTCTCGATCACGTAATGGGCGGCCTCGCCGTGATTGCCCTCCTCGTAACCGCGCGAGGTCAGGAGCTCGCGGGTGTCGCGGATCATGTCGGGGCTGCCGCAGAGCATGAAGCGGTCGTTCTCGATCGACATCGGCGGCAGGCCGATATCCTCGAACAGCTTGCCCGAGACCATCAGGTCGGTGATCCGGCCGCGGTTGCGGAACGGCTCGCGGGTGACCGTCGGGTAGTAGATCAGCTGGCTCGAGATCATCTCGCCCAGGAACTCGTGGCGGGGCAGGGTCTCCGTGATGGTCTCGCCGTAGGCCAGCTCCTGCACCTGACGGCAGCCATGGACCAGCACGACCTTCTCGAACCTTTCGTAGGTCTCCGGATCCTTGATGATCGACAGGAACGGCGCCAGCCCCGTGCCGGTGCCCAGCAGGTAGAGGTGCCGGCCAGGCAGGAGGTTGTCGAGCACCAACGTGCCGGTGGGCTTCTTGCCGATGATGATCGGATCGCCGACCTTGAGGTGCTGAAGCTTGGAGGTCAGCGGCCCGTCCTGGACCTTGATCGAGAAGAACTCCAGCTCCTCCTCATAATTGGCCAAGACCACCGAGTAGGCGCGCAGCAGCGGCCGGCCCTCGACCTCCAGGCCGATCATGGTGAACTCGCCGTTGCGGAAGCGGAATGCGGGATCACGGGTGGTGCGGAACGAGAACAGGTTGTCGGTCCAGTGATGGACCGACAGGACGCGCTCCTCGTGAAACTTGCTCATGACTCTTTCGTCCTCACTCAGGCGACCGCCGGATCCGCATTCCCGAACGCTTCGAGCAGCTTGCCGTCGCGGCCGTCCCACGCCGCCGCGTCGCCGGCCGGCTCGGTCTTCTCGGAGATGTTGGGCCAGAGGTCGGCGTACTTGGCGTTGAAGGCCTTCCAGCCTGCCGTTCCCGGCTCCGTATCGGCCTTGATGGCATCGGCCGGGCACTCCGGCTCGCACACGCCGCAGTCGATGCATTCGTCCGGCTTGATCACCAGCATGCTGTCGCCGACATAGAAACAGTCGACCGGACAGACCTCGACGCAGTCAGTGTACTTGCAGCGGATGCAGTTCTCGGTGACGACGTAGGTCATGGCTTCACCCGTTGGCGCGGAGCTCAGAGTAGCGCGGCGAGATCCTGGCCCTCGACATCGATGGCCAGGCCCTTCATCGCCTCGGCGCTGACCTCCCCGCCCATCGCGCGGATGCTCTCCTCGCGGATCAGCGACATGAGCCCCCGGCGCAGGCCCAGGAACTCGGAGGACAGGGTCAGGGCTGGCTGCCGCGGTCGGGGCAGCGGCACCACGATCTCGGCCTTGATGCTCCCGGGGCGCGCTGTCATCACGTAGACGCGGTCGGAGAGGAAGATCGCCTCGTCGATGTCGTGGGTCACGAACAGCACCGAGATCTTCAGGCGCTGCCACATGTTGGTGAGGATCTGCTGCATGATCAGCCGGGTCTGCGCGTCGAGGGCGCCGAACGGCTCGTCGAGCAGGAGGATGCGCGGACCGGTGGCCAGCGCACGCACGATGCCGACGCGCTGCTTCATCCCGCCTGACAGCCGGTCGGGGTAGTGGTTCTCGAACGGCGTGAGACCGGCGAGGCCGAGGAGCGTGCGCGCCTGTCGCTCGCGTTCGCCGCGCCTGAGTCCCTTCATCTTCAGGCCGAACTCGACGTTCTCGCGCACCGTCTTCCATGGGAAGAGTGAGTACTGCTGGAAGATCATGCCCCGGTCCGCGCTCGGCCCCGAGATCGCCTCGCCGTCGACGGTCACCCGTCCCGACGATGGTTTCAGAAAACCGGCCAGGGCGTTGAGCAGCGTCGACTTCCCGCAACCGGATGGGCCAATGATCGATACGAACTCGCCCGGCTGCACCGTGAGTGACGTATTCGAGACGGCCTCGACGGCGCCTTCCATCGTCTCGTACCGCAGGCAGAAGTCGCGGACCTCGATCAGGCCCCGGCTCGGCTCGGGCATGGCAGGCTCCTCGATTGATGGGGGCGGGCATCCGCCGCGTGAGGCGGCGCACCACGGAGGGAGGCGCGGTCGTCGGGCTCGTCGGCTATCCTACCGGGCGGAAGCCCAGGGCATGACGAGGCGGCCCACGAGCCGGATCGCGAAGCTCGAGCCGAGCCCGAGCAACCCGATCGTGATCATGCCGAGCGCGATGTCTGGGTACTGGACCAGGGAGTAGGCCTCCCAGGTGAAGTAGCCGATGCCGAACTGGCCGGAGATCATCTCGGCGGCGATCAGCGAGACCCACGCCACGCCCATGCCGACCGTCAGCCCTGTGAAGATCTGCGGCAGCGAGGCCGGCAGGTAGACCTCGCGGAACACCGCTACTTCCCTGGCTCCGAGACACCGTGCAGCACGCACCAGCACCGGGTCGACCTGCACCATGCCCTGGAGGGTGTTGATCAGGATCGGGAAGAACGAGCCGAGGAAGGTGATAAAGATGATCGAGCCCTCGTTCGTCGGCCAGAGCATGATCGCCATCGGAACCCAGGCGATGGCCGGGATCGGCCGCAGCACCTCGCAGATCGGGAAGGCAATCTCGCGCAGGAGGTGATAGCGGCCCATGAGGAGGCCGAGTGGGACGGCGACACCGCCGGCCAGGAGAAAGCCGAACAGGATTCGGCGGCAGGAGATGAGTACGTGATCGCCGAAGACTGGATTGTGCAGAGCGATCACCGCCCGGCCCACGACGTCCATCGGCGTGGGTATGTTCAGGAACCGCACGTAGAGGGTGACGCGGTTGGCAGTCAGATACTGCCAGAGGGCGATGAACAGGATGAGCGACGCGATCCCGATCAGCGCGGCTCGGAACTCACCACGGTGCAGGCGAAGCCAGCGGCGGGTGCGGCCGGTCGTGGGTTGGGCCGGCGCGGGCGGGGGCGCGAGGGTCGCCGTTCGCGGCGGCTCGGGCTCGGCGGTGGACCGGAGGGCGACAGCTTCCATGAGGGTCTAGCCTCCCGTCACAGCGGCCTTGAGGGCCTCGTCGTAGGGCATCACCTTGCCACCGCCCTGAGCCGCGGTTTCGGCATCCTGCTTCAGCAGGAAGGGCGCGATGCCGCCCTTGCCGTCGACCACGTAGAAGGCCTCGCGGGCGAACAGCTTGATGCCGCGGGCGGTGTCGAAGACGTAGGCGACGTCGACGGGCTGCCCCTTGGTCTTCATCTCGTTCAGCGCGCCGAGCGTGCAGGCGGCGCTGGAATAGGGCTTAATCGCGCCGCCTTTCACCCAGATCTCGCCGGCCTTACGCGGCTCGGTGATCGGCTTCTTGCAGAACGTGTCCTCGCCGCTCACCTCGTAGTTGGCGGTGCTCGCGCGCTGCTGCTCGTAGTCGAGACCGCGCTCGGCGAAGACCTTGCGCAGATACGCGTCGTCGACCCACGGGCCGACGTCGAACTCCTTGATCCGGTCGAGCTTCTGCAGGACCTTCACGTCCTCGCGTGCGGCGTCGATCAGCTGCGGCTTGATTGTGGGATCGATGGTCATGATCCCACCGGGCCCGAGGAAGATGTAGACCACCTCCTTGTCGGTGCCAGTCCACGTCGCGATCTGCTCGGCGGCGCGCTTCGGGTCCGCCTTGACCCAGGCGTCGGCGTCGAGGACCGCCTTCACGTAGGCCTCGACGATCTCGGGATACTGCTTGGCGAAATCGGTGCGCACGACGACGCCATGCCAGGTCGGCAGCTTGGTCTCGACACCGTCGAACACCTTACGGGCGAAGCCGCGGAACGGCAGCAGCTCGGCGAAGGGGACGAAATCGGCGTGCGCGTCGATCTTCTTCTCCTGAAGGTTGGTCGAACCGACCTCCGGGCTCTGGCTCACGAGGCGGAAGTAGGTGGCCGGGTAGCCCTTGTCCTGTAGCGCCTTCAGAACCATGCCGTGGGCGGCAGAACCGAAGGGCACGCTGACGACCTTTCCCTTCAGGTCCTCGAAGGAGAAATATTCGGAGTCCTTGTTGACGACGATGCCATTGCCGGAACCATAGAGGTTGTACGCCGCGACCGCGATCAGCTGCGACTTGCTCTCGGGATTATTCTGGAAGGTGGCGCCGTTGACGACCAACGGGTAATCGCCCATGGCGCCGAACTGAAGCTTGCCGGCCATCATGCCGTTCGTGACCGGCGGCCCAGAGGTGAAGTTCTGCCAGTCGAGCTGGATGGTCTTGTCGGCGTACTTCCCGGTCCTGGGCAGGTACTTCTCCAGCAGCTTGAGCTGTCGGATAACCACCCCCACGGTCGCGGTGTTGGTCGTTGTGTCCTGCGTGCCGATGCCGACAGTCAGTGTCTCAGCGCGGGCAGGCGTACCGATCCCGGTGCCGGTGAGTGCGAGAAGCGCGAGAGCGGATACCGATCCGAGCCCGGGGAACCCTCTTGCCATCGCCCGCTCCGTCATGTCGGTTCGATGCCGCAACGACATCGAGGGCATGATCGGACTTGGCGACGAGTTCGATCAAACACTGAGAGCGCGCGCGGGTCGATTAGTTGCGCAAAAAGGTTGTGTCGGCCCGGATGTGCTGTCGATTTGAGCGGGAAGCTTCGGATTTAAGCGCATTCCTCGCCGCCACGCATCTGCGCTAGGATCTCAGGGCGCAGCACGACGATCTGCGTGCGCCGTGTCGCGACGACCCCTTGCTCCGAGAGCCGCTTCAGGCTGATCGTCACCCATTGCCGGGTGGCGCCGACCATGTGTGCGAGGTCTGCGTGGGTAAAGGTCGCCGCGATCGCGGTCCCGTCCTCCTCCGGCACGCCGTAGAGATCGCACAGGTGCAGGATGAGATGGGCGAGACGCTCCGTGATCGAGCGGGTCCCGAGCATCTGGGCCAGGGTCGAGTAGCAGCGGCCCTTGAAGGTCAGGCCGTCGATGACCCCGATCGCCAGCGTCGGGATCTGCGTCACGAGCTGCTTGAGGGCCTTGCCCGGCAGGTGTAGCACGCTGGAATTGCTCGCCGCCATGCCCGACCACTTGTGAAGGCCGGTGCCAAATACGTCGGGACCGCCGACGAAGTTGCCGGGGTACCAGTAGGCCAGCGTGATCTCGCGACCGGAAGGCGCCGCGTAGAAGACCCGGATGCGGCCGCTCTCGACGATCCAGATCCCATCGTTCGGCGTCTCCTGCGTGAACAGGGTCGCGCCGCGGTAGAGCACACGGCGTCGCCCCTTCTCCATGACGAGGGCAAGCTCGCGTTCGGTCAATCCGTCGAGCAGCGGGCGCTGGCCGGCGCCGGTCGTGGGTGCCGCCTCGGACAGCAGAAGGGCGTTCGCCTGGGTGTGCAGCCCCGCCGGGGCCTGAGACGGGCGTATCGGCGCCGTGGTCTGCATTGCCATCTCCTGCGTCTTGCAGGGATCTCGCCGCAAACCCTGTACCAGCTCTAAACTGTCCCTGATCGCATGCGGCATCCCGCTGTCGCTGAGCCGTCCGTGAACGCGCTGCGGCGCCCCACCCGAAGGAGAGGGGGGCGCCGCATCAAACGTCGTCGGTTGGATTGGTCAGGGGCGTCCCTGGCAGCGCCCGATGGCCCATTGGATGAGCTTGCGGACGTCGGGATCTGGATCGTTGGAGGACGCCTCAAGGGCAGCGAGACCGCGTGGGTCGGCGATCTCGCCGAGGGCCGCGGCGGACTCCTTGCGCAGGTTACTCACTTCCGAGGTCAGTGCCCGCCCCAGAACGTCGACGGCGGCCGAGGCTTTGATCCGGCCCAGAGCGTTAGCGGCCTTGATGCGGACCTGCCAGACGGGATCGTCCATCGCCGCGATAAGGGGGGGCGTCGCCTCGGGCAGCCTGATCTTGGCGCATGATACGGCCGTTTCCTCTCGCACCTGCCAGTTGTCGTCAGACAAGCCAGCGATCAACGTGGAGATGCCGGGGCCGCCGGGGCGCAGGAAGACCAGCGCCGCCATCGTCGCGCGCCGGACGGTCGGGTCGGGATCGGCCGCGGTGGCGATCAGCGCGGGCAGCGCCTCCTCGGCCTTGAGATAGCCGATGACGCCGAGGCCCTCGCGGCGAACCTCGGGCGCCGAACTCTGGAGCGCCTTCAATGCGGCCGACAGGGCGTCAGGCAGGACGAGCTCGCGCAGCGCCCGCAGGGCGGACGCCTGCACGAAGGGGTCGGCGTGCTCGGCGCGCTCGATCAGCAGCGGGCCGCAGGTCGGCTCCTTCTTCTCGGCGAGGGTGTCGGCGGCGGTGCGCCGCACGGACTCGTCGGCATCCTCCAGGGAGCGCACCAGGCCCTCGACGACGTCCGCGCCGTCGTGCTCGTCCAGGGCCTTGGCGGCGGCCGCCCGAACGGTGGCGTCCGGGTCGCCGAGACCCTTCAGAAGTAGGACCTTCGCCTCAGGGCCGACAGCCTCGGCAAGCTCCATCATCGCGACGCGCCGGACGCCCGCATCCGCGCTGGCGCAGCGCTCGGCCACGTCGTCGAGGTCGTCGTCGAAAGAATCGAATACGGGGCTCATGGTCGGCCTCAGCGCAGCAGGTACGGGATGTTGACCTTGACCGCGTTCGTCGGGCAGTCGACCTCGCAGGGCATGCAGTACCAGCACTCATCGTACTTCATGTAGGCCTTCTGCCGCGTCTCATCGATCGCGAGGATGTCGAGCGGGCAGACGTCGACGCAGACGCGGCAGCCCTTCTCGGCGATGCACTTCTCGTCGTCGATGACGACCGCGGCGCTGCTGGCCTGATTGATGATCGGCATGGATCGATCTCCGGTTCGTGGGAGGGCTACTCGGCTGCGGCCGGCGTCTTGATGCGGAGCTGGTGGTATGCGCTCATCTCCTCGGCAGCGACCGGCACGATGAACGGGTCGACCGCGCGCTTGGCGTGGGCCATCCGGCCCTGCGCGTCCTTGAACAGCACGGTGTGGCAGTTCCAGTTCGCGTCGTCGGTCTCGGGGTGATCGACGCGCAGGTGATAGAAGCCCCAGCGGCTCTCGGTGCGGTAGAGCGAGGCCGCGGCCGCCATGTCGGCGCAGTCGAGGATCGTCTGCATCTCCAGCGCCCGGTGCAACTCGTGCGGGTCGCGGGCGCAGAGGAGGTCGAGGTCCTCGCGGATCTCTGCGAAGCGGCGCTGTCCGAGCTCCATCTTGGCCGTCACCTTCGGCGGCTCGAGATAGTCGTTCACGAGGCGGCGGGTCTTGAACTCCATCTCGTGCGGGGTGAGGCCGTCGTCGCGCCGGGTCGGCGCCAGGACCCGCTCGCGCTCGACGGCGATATCGGCCTCGTCGTGGTCCGCCAGCGCATTGGCCGAGCAGTAGGCGGCGGCGTCGGCGCCGGCGATGCCGCCGTTCACGAAGGCACCGAGCATGTAGTTGTGCGGCACGCTCGCCATGTCGCCGACGGCGTAGAGGCCCCGGACTGTGGTGCGGGCAAACTCGTCGACGAAGACGCCCGAGGCTGAGTGGCCGGAGCAGAAGCCGATCTCCGAGATGTGCATCTCGACCGGTCGGCGGCGATAGTTGGTGCCGCGCCGTTCGTGGAAGCGCCCGCGTGAGGGCCGCTCGTTCGAGTGCAGGATGGTCTCGATCTCTGAGATCGTCTCCTCGCGCAGGTGGTCCATCTTGAGGAAGACCGGGCCGTTACCGCCCTGTAGCTCGCGCCAGAACTCCAGCATCATTTGGCCCGACCAGTAGTCGCACTCGATGAAGCGCTCACCCCGGTTGTTGGCCGTGTATCCCCCGAATGGGCCGGTGACGTAGGCGCAGGACGGCCCGTTATAATCCTTGATAAGCGGGTTGATCTGGTAGCACTCGAGGTTCGCGAGCTGTGCGCCGGCATGGTAGGCCATCGCGTAGCCGTCGCCGCAATTCGCCGCATTCTCGTAGGTGCCGAAGAGATAGCCCGAGGCGGGTAGGCCCAGGCGTCCGGCTGCGCCGCAGGCGAGGATCACCGCCTTCGCCTTCACCACCAAGAATTCGCTGGTGCGGGTGTTGACCCCGATGGCGCCGGCGATCCGCCCGTCCGGCCCTTTGAGCAGGCGGGTCGCCATGTAGCGGTTGGTCACGCCGATCTGGAGGCGGCGGAGCTGCCGATAGAGGACCTTCTTGACGTTGTGCCCCTCGGGCATCGGCAGCACGTAGGTCCCCATGTGGTGGACCTTGCGCATGTTGTATTCGCCCGATCCGTCCTTCTCGAACTTGACCCCGAGCTTGTCGAGGTACTGGATCATTGGGAACGACCCCTGCGCGTAGGCCATCACCGCCTTCTGGTTGACGATGCCGTCGTTGGCGACCGTGATCTCCTTCACGTACTGCTCGGGCGTGGCGTAGCCCGGCACGACGGCGTTGTTCAGCCCGTCCATGCCCATGCTGATCGCGCCCGAGCGCTTCACGTTCGCCTTCTCCATCAGGACGACGCGGAGCTTCGGATCGGCCTCCTTGGCCTTGATGGCGGCCATCGGGCCGCCGGTGCCGCCGCCGATCACCAGGATGTCGGTCTCGATGATCTCGGTCTTCGTCGCGGATTCGAAGGCGCTCATGGCAAGGTCTCGCGTCGATGGAGTGGCGGCGCTCGTGCGATCGCCGAGGAATCGGATCGGGGATTCAGGCGGCCTGCGCCGCAGCGGACGGGCTGTCGACAGCCTCAGCCGCGAGGGCGCGTAGGTAAGCCCAGGGGAAGATCCCGCGGGCATGACCGTCAGTGAACGCGATATGGACGGCATAGCCGCCCATAGGTTCGACGTGGGTGACCGCGATGTCGGCGAAGGACTGGGGGAAGCGGTCCACGATCCGATCGCGGGTGCACCACGCACACCGGCAACGAAGGCGCAGACGCTCAGCGGGCAGGGTCGCGGACAGTCCGTCGCGCCAAATCAGTTTGAGCGCGGTCCCGCCGCGCGAGAGGGTCGCAGCGTCGGGAATCGCGTCGCGATCGAACGGAGGAGGGCTCGGAAGCTCGATCTCGCAATTTGCCATACGCTCCTCCTCTGATGCCTTCGTCACAGAAGCCCAGGAGAGGTCGATCGGACAGCAATTAGTTGCCTGGAATTACAGTCAGGTGGCAGCGGGATAAGCGCTTCGCTCAGCCACCGTGCGTTCAGTTTGCTGCTGGCGAGCTGTTCGTGGTGCTAAGGGCCGGACGGAGCGCCGCCGGCTCCGCTGCGGGAGAGCGACGCAGGTTCTGAACTCGCTGCTCTGCAAACTTGGCGTAGGCCGTCACAGTCTAGCTGTCTTACAAGAATATCCCCGATGACTGCAGACCATCTTTGACTAGTAATACCCTTTTTATTTCGATCGTTTTTACGACTACATGGATCGTGAGGCGAGAGATGGCTTGCCCCAGAGTTTATCCGCAACGGCCAGAAAGTGCGGCTTCGAGCAGAATTCGCAGTCGGACTCGCGGGGGCGCAGCCTGCGAAGCCGATGCATCGGTGCGCCCCAGGGATCAGCCTGCCAGTAGTTGGTTGGGGTGATCCCGGCCTCCGAGCGCAGAAGCTCGACCACCAACAGCGCGCCAGCAAGGGAGCTGACGAAGGCGAAAGGAGCGAGTACCTGGCGGCCCTCCGGCGTCTTCAGGGCCTGCTCGGCGCAAAGCTGCTTGAACAGGCTGTCGTAGGCCATACCCACGAGGTCGGCCTCCGATAGGTTCGGATGGACGGCGCGGATCCTGGCGGCGGCGAATGCAGAGATCAGGCTCTCCTTGACCATGGCCAGCGTGATCCCGAGCCCGTCCGCGATGGCCTGCTCGCGGACGTTCTCCTCCGGCACGTGCTTGTAGATGCATGCGAGGCATGCGTATGCCGTAGGCTGCACGTGCGAGTGCACGACCACCGCCCGGATGTCGGTGGTCGAGGCATCGAGCACCCTTCGAGGTACCTCGCGCTGGATGCTCCGGCGAACCCTGCGGCTGTCTACCGTGACGAGGACTGTGCGCTGCGGGCCCTCTCGTTTGACGAACGTCGAGAACTCCTCGACGAACGGTTGCAGCCGCAGCCCCGGGAAGTCGGGTTGGGCGTTGCGGGTCAGCGCCCCCGCCTTCTCCGATCGCACGTCGGCGTCAGTGAGGTAGAGGCAGCGGTTCGGGTTTCCGGCGCCGACCTTCTTGGGATCGATGACCGGAAGCACACCCTTCACGCTTACATGGCGTAGAGCGCGGAGGAAGCCGTGCCCGACGGCGCCGGCGCCGATCAAGACGGCGCCCGTGAGGTCGATCGTGGCGTCCAGCGTCCCTGGTGGGAGACCTAGCTGATCGAACCGGATCACGACGGGGAAGCTCACCGGCGGCAGGCCGGTTGCGTCAATGGCGGTCGCCAGGGTGGCGGCGGCCGTCGGACATGCCGCGATCGCGGCAAGGAGCGGATGGGGCGCCTTGCCGCCGCGTTTGACGGGGAAGCGGTCGATCGTGGCGCCCTCGGCGTCTATGGCGGCATGGACGTGCGTCAGATCGGTGCGCGGCTCCGCTCGCCCGACGACGAGTTCCATACGGCAACGCGCGTTGGGCTCCCGGACCACGGATACGGTGCGACTCAGCAGCGATTGGATCTCGTCGGCCCATGCGGCGCTGACACCGTCATCGGCCACCGTGAGCAGCACGGTGGAGTTCAGCCTATGGGAAGCCTCGTCCTCGTCCACCCCGAGGATGGATGCCAGCATCCTGGCGTTCTCCTGAGCGGCACCGGTCATCCAACGACCTCCAGACGGGCGAGCGGGCCTTGACTGGGCACCTGCGTCCACCTGTTCTCCGGCGTGAGCTCGTAGGTCATCGCCTGCTCGGTGAAGTTCAGCGGCGTGGTGGTCCGTGCGAACCTTGGCAAGACGAGGGACAGTCCGCCCAGTTGCCTGACGATCGCCCAGGAATCGTCCGCTTCGGAGTGGTAGGCGTAACCGGGATGGCTGTGGACCTGGGCCACCAGCCTGAGCCGCCCAGCCCGCAGGTACGCCATCAACGTCCTCATGCTTTCTGGTGGCAGCCTGAAGTAGTCGAAGTCCGCCACCTGCCCGGGCTCGTAGACCTCGACGACCCTCGTCGCTCCCTCGTGTGCCATCGGCGCCAACCAGAGGACCACGCGCTCCTCACGTCGCTCCCCGCCGGCCTGGAGGATGCGAATCGTGTCGGCCAGTATGGCAGAGGTACAGGTGATCGCGGTCATCCGACGGCCCTCTTCCACGCGCGCCAGAGCTGAGCCACGAGGCCGAAGAGATCGTTTCCCGCCTTGCCGCGATAGTGGTCCCAGTGCTCGCCCAAGTGGCTGGGATGGATGTGATACTCCCGGGCACCACGCATGCAGACGAAGAACTTCCCCGTCGCCGGATGGGGGCCAGGATGGAAGACGCCGCCGACGTTCGGAGGCGCAGTCGACACGTCGGACCCGTCGGCGTTCAGGAGCAGGATGCTGGGAGGCATCTCGTCCCAGTCCGTGCAGTCGAGCCTGAGCCGCAACGACGTCGTTGCGTGCTCGAAGATCACATCCAGGATCGGATAGGCGGCGGTAACCACGGTCCAGCCGAGTCGCTTCGGAATGCCGGGGTCGAGGCGGGCGACATCCGCCTCGAACGCCGCCCGGGACAGAACCTCAAGCATTGCCGCCGCCACCCTCCCGCGGCATCCAGTTCAGCACCACCGTTCCGGACAGGCCCGCCTGGGCGAAGGTCAGGGAGGCGGCGATCTCTCTCTTCTCGTCGCGCTCGTCGGTGAGCACGTAGCCGGTGGTATCGACGATCTGCAGCTTCTTCGCGGCCCTGACGAGCACGTCGGAGATCAGCTCGGAACCCTCGACGCGAAGGGCGCCCTCAGCCGGGAAGATACCGCTCAACGTCTGGATGGTGACCAGCAGCTTCGCGCCCGCATGATGAGGGCGGGAAACGATGTGCTCGACGCCTGTGGGCCCGAACGACACGGCGCTGGCAGGCCGGATGATGACATCGGGCTGATCCTCACGCTCCAAGACCCAGTCGCAGCCAGCGGGCGCCGGCCAGATTGAGGAGAACTCGTCCGTGTCGATCTGCTCCGTGCCCCAGACCTGTCCGATTTCGTTGACGGTGAAGCCGTAGGAGCGATCGGAACGAAACGCCCGCAGTTGCCCATGCGGGTGATCGGCAACAACGAAATCGTCCTCGGTCCCGAGCAGATGGGTGCGGCCCCTCTCAACGAGGATGGTCTGGAATTCACTCGCCGGCGTCAGCCCGGCCGCATTGAGGATTTCCCTGACGAGGACCTTCGGATCATCGAGATCGACGTTCTCACCGTTGATGGCGATGCCCCGGCTGATGGGTCCGGCGCTGGGTTTGTGCATGTCCATGAAACGCTAACTCCGTTACGACCAAGCGCTTGACGGGTCGGTGATCCGGACTATTCTCCGGTCCGCGTCCCGATCTGGACTATGTATGGATCGGGACCGTAATCGGCGTCAAGTCCGAATCTGGACTAGGAGAGCAGAGTAGTGGCAGCGCACGTCCCCGATGCCCAGCAGGGCACCGGACGATCCGGGATTCCGCCGGAGCTGGAGGCCTATTTCGGGATCGCGGAACGGTGGCGCCTCTCGACGGATGAGCAGATCGTGCTGCTCGGTTCGCCGGGGCGTTCGACTTTCTTCAAGTGGAAGAAGGAGGGGGGCACGCTGCCCGTGGACACGAGGGAGCGGCTTTCCCACTTGCTGGGGATCTGGAAGTCCCTTCGGATCCTCTTCACGGTGGACGAGCGGGGTGAGGAATGGATCCGTCGCCCCAACCGCTTTTTCGATGGTGCCAGCGCACTCGACGTTATGCTCGAAGGTAGTGTGTCCAGCATCTACAGGGTCCGCCGCTACCTGGATGCCCAGCGTGGGGGCTGAACTCGGACCGGTCGTGCCCTGGAAAGGCACCACGTATCGCCTGATACCGTCGAGGTTTCCGCCCGTCGCCGTCTACGATGGCCTGGTATCACCGGATAGGCTTGAGGCCCTGGCTGCGGTCGAGGACCTGACGAACCCCCGGCTGCGGTCGCAGGTCCGCATCGCTAAGGTCGCTGGCGAGGACCCGGCCTCCTCGACACGCCTCCAGAACTGGAATCTCGCCCCGTTCGCATACGGCAATCCTGAAGGTAGTACGTTCTTCGACGAGGAACGTCCGTGCCTCGAGGTTGCAGCCGATCCGCAGACGGCACTCGCTGTGTCGGTCGCCAGGCGGGAGCGTTTCCTGGCACGCACCGAGGAGGCGCCGGTCGGCCTGGACATGCGCATGTTCAAGACCCCTGTCGAAGGGCGCTTCCTCGACCTTCTGGCCTACGACGCCGAGAGACTGCAGGCCCAGGCCCGCATCCTGGGCGGCCGCCTGCCTGACGACGTCGACGGCATTCTCTTCCACCCGGTCGAACGACCCAGCGCCATGGCGATCTCGGTCGTGACCGGGGTCGCCCTGGGTCGCACGCTGCAAACCTCGCATTTCCGTTACATGTGGGACGGAAGCAGGATCGCCCTGCTGTACGCCTTCGATGCTGCGGGAACCGCGATCAAGCCGGACGACCTTCGCGGCGAGGAAGACTGCGCGATCGCAGCCTAGCCCGCTCGGGCCTCTTCCGTCAGCCGTCCCGGCAAACGGCCGCCGGTCCAGCCTTCCAGGCGGACGATCTCATGGAAATCGCAGCCTGGTGCGTTGCAGACGATGCTCGGCACGACCCGTCCGTCCGCTTCGACGGTGTGGTCGCGCAGCACGATGCCGTGTCCGTGGGAGCACGTCACCTCTGCCTTGAACCTGGCAATCGTCGATGGGTGCGCCGCCTTCCACCTTAGTGGCGGCGGCCTGTTGGTGCCGTCGTACCTGGAGAGAGGAACCGTAGGGTAGGAGCGGCGGGCTGACCTCGGCGCGGTGTGGCCGAACCCAAAGAGCCGAAGGACGAATTTCAGCCAGCCGAGCACGGGACCCTTCCACCAGGAGACATCGATAAGAGACTCGCTCAGCGCGACATATCGGGTGTAGCTCGCGGGCACGTCAACGAGCGGGTGCGCAGGCGACTTACAGCGGTTCTACGTTCCGGACGCTACTTCGCTCTGAAGTTGATCGCATATGCCAATGATCCGCCAGCCCTCACGCTCATCGAACATGCTCGAGGAGCGATAGTTGCGCTGGGGCGATCAGCGACGAACAGGCGTTTTGACGAGGATCATATATCTTCGACTTCGGATCTGTTGAGCTGGTCGACATCGGCAAGGAGGGCGCGCCAGTACGCAGCCGGGTAGAGGCTGCCCTCGTCCGGGCCCGGTTCGCTTATGGCGATGAGTACGATCAGCTTGAGGATGAGATCCCTGAGGTCGGCTACCGGTGTCAGGAGCAGAGCCGCCGTCACGTCGCCGATCTGCGCGGCGACGGCATGTTCGTGTGCTTGAGCCGCGGGCAATCCGGCAGCCTCCGCTGCCTGCACGAGGCGATGCCGCCGCCGGCGTAGGGCGGCCGTCAGGCGGCGCGCCGCAGGTCCATCACCTAGGTGACGCCGGATGGTGGCAGCATCGGCCGCGTAGCTTGGAGCTGACCCGGGATGAACCGGCAGCGTCACGCGTGGGTACCCGGTCTGCGCCGTGAGTTCGGCCTCGATGCGGTCGACCTCGGCCAGCGCGACGCCCTGCGCGTCGAGGAGGGCCGTCAGCGTGGCAAGGGCACGCTGCACCGGCGAGGCATCGTGACCCGATGCGTTGGTCCCGGAGAGGAACGTCGCGACGAGTTCGGCCAGCACCCGCCGGGATGGCGTAGGCAACGGGCTCATCATGCCACGACCTTGATGAAGGGGATCGCCTTGACGCTTCGATCGTCCGCCTCACCTGAGAAGCCAGGGCGTTCAGTCTCGATGACACCCGCTGCCTCCTGCAGGCTGGCAAGGTAGTCGGCGGCGCGAGAGGCGTGGCTGGCGGCAGTGGTGAGCGCGCGTGGGTCCGCGCGCAGCAATAGCAGCCAGTGCGCGACGTAGGCCGCGTGGTCCTGGCGCGGGCGGCGTGAGATGCCGAGGTCCGCGAGGATGAAGGCTGATCCGAGTTCCGCCACGAGCTCCTCGGCGGCGTAGGCGTGGGTGCCGAAACGGGCGGTGAGGTCGCGCTGCAGCCGGTGCGGAGCGCCGGTCCAGTGAACCAGTTCGTGGGCGAACACGGCGCCGTAGCCCTCGGCGCTGTGGAAGGCAGCGTGCGGCGGCAGGTGGATGGTGTCGGTGGCCTGCACGTAGTAGGCGCGGGTGCCGCCCTCGATGATGCGCGCGCCGGTGGCGGCGACGAAGGCAGTGAGGACCGGCAGGGGTTCGGCGAGGGCGGGCGGGCGCGGCGAGGCCGCGAGATCCGGCGCCCCGTCGACCTGGGCGGCGTTGAACACGGTGCTCGTCCTGGCGACGAAGCGGGGCGCATCGTCCGACCCGTTTGGCGTGTCGGTGTCGTCGGCTGTCAGGTCGCGGTAGTAGATCACGGCGGTACCGCGCTCGCCCCGACGAACCTGGGCCCCGAGGGTCGCCCATTGCTTGTAGCTGCTCCAGCAGGGATCGGCGTAGCGGTCGGCCTGTGCGGCGGCCCAGAGCGCCAGCACGTTGACGCCGTGGTAGCGCCGACCGGTCAGTGCGTTGCGTGGTACGGGATCGGCGCCATGCCAGGGCGGGCTCCATGACGCGGCGTCGGCGATTTCGATCTGCGCGAGGATAAGGGCACTGACCCGGGCATGAGCCTCGGAGCACTTGCGCGCGGACGTCGGGGCCTCGAGCGACGAAGGGGTGGCAAGGGGCATCGGTGATCCGGATCAGGGCCCCGGGGTGGGGTCGCCGGATCAGCTTCCGAAGGTTCGCTGGAAATTCAGCGTGAGCTGACGAGCTCGTCGGGATGCACGACCAGGTCGGACAGAGCGGCACAAGAGTACGGGGAGACGCCTCGTCGGCTGATCGGGCTGGACGGGAGCGCGAACTCGCAGACCCGGAGGGGTTGGCCGGGGCAGGAGCGGAAGCAAGAGTCCGGAATCTGCGCTTACGTACGCATCCGAATGAATCACGAGGGGGGTATACTGGACATAGGCCTGAAAACAGTCCGGGCACAGCGATGCCGTTCGGTTTCGGCGCCGACACACATACCATTTCGAGGCCCAGTTATACGCAGCAGGAAATTCTAGCCCCGCTCCAGTTGATCTTCCGGCGAAGCGACCTGATCGCCGCCTTGAAGCCTCGTAGCTGCGTGACCCCATGCCGGGGAGCCGGGAGCGGACGCATCAGCTACGGGCAGAGCCTTTGTGGCGAGCGCGCGTGACGTCCGCCACAAAGGCGATGGCAGCAGGTTCCGCCCGCCGTCATCCTATCGGGTTGTCGTCCGCCGCGTAGTCCGGGCAGCGCCCTTTCGTGGGCGATCGGAGCCCGTTCGGGGGATCAGGGTCTCCGGCTCGGAGGCCGTCAAAAGCGACACGGTGTCGGTTTTGACCGGCGGCGAAGAGGCGCGTGGCGCTCCGGCTGGCGGTTCGCCCTCGGGCGGCAGGCTCTCGGGATCGAGAACGAGGTCGAGTACCGGGCGCAGATCGAGATAGCGGTCGCGCAGATACGTCGACTGTTGGGCGGCACCTGCCGCATCGAGCACCGCGACGAAGGCCTCCAGTGTCAACCCGCTGAAACCGACGGACATCGCCGACCCCGCAGGCTCCCTCAACGTGCTGGCATACAGACGAACCGCTGTTCGGACGTGCCGATTCAACTCAGGGTATATCGTCAGGAGATGCGCACGCGGCGTCACCCCGTGCCGCACCGCGAGCGCGGCGAGGCAATGAAGACGCCAGAACTGTTCGAGCTGGACCGAGCGCAGCGCCGGATCGTCGGGATCATGGTGGAGGCCCACCTCGCGGCTGGCCTCGTCGTACCGTGGGCGGTGGGCCGCCGCGGGGCCCTGGCAAGCCTCGCTCAGCTTGATCTCCACGAAGATGGTGGTCTCGCCGCCGGGCCCGTCCACGCGCAGCGCGATGTCGAAGGCCGTGCGGTCGGACAGATAGCGGTCGTTGGGGAAGCGTGCGGTCCGGCGAGCGGGCGCTGTCTCATAGGTGATGGCAAGGACCCGATCGACGAGATGAGGCATGAGGCGCCGGAACACCGTGCTCGCCAGGTCGAGATCGAGGCCGAGGGGCCCGAACGCGTTGAAGGCCAGCGCTTCGCTGGAGAGCAGGTTGCGCATCAGGCGGTCGAGGCTGAGGCAGGCCCCCTCCTCGCGCGTGGCGAGGGTGCGCCGCATGTAGGCGAACAGTTCCGCACTGGCGAAGTTCATGCCGCGCACGGCGTCAGCCGGATGCAGCAGGGATCCGAGCGGGACGGGAGCGACGTCGCGGCGCCCACCTGGCCGATGCAAGCCGATGGCGAGGCCCCGTTCGCGTCGCCAAATTCCCTGGCGTGCGCGTAGGGCCGCCCGGTATCTCGTGTCGCCGACGATGAGGCAGCGATGCTGGCTTAGCAGCCATTCCGGGACGAGCGGAGCTCGGGGGAGCGTGTCGGGTGGCAACGTGGAGGCGTTGTCGAGTCCTGCCATCGACGGCGGGCTCGGGGTGTCGCCGGCGGATGATGTGGCCTCGACGGTGGTCCTGAGGCGGGTACGAGACTTGGTCATCAGGCGTCCGGGGTTGGCGACCGCGGTGGCTGCGGCCTCCCAGAGATTCATCGGCTGGCTTAGGAGTTCAGCGGCCCCACCTTCACCTTCCGCCTGGGCACCGGCCGATGATCGGATGCGCGCAGCGGCAGAACCGGGGCCTTGTCTCGGCCATATGGAGGGATGCATCGCGCCGAATACCCTCAATCGGCTCAAGCAGGACGGTCGTGGGCGAGACCTTCGTCCCGTGATCGAGAACCCCCAGTCGTGATTGCCGGCATCGGGCCACCTCGGGCGTCAGGGCCGTAGGGTCGATCAGTCGACGATTGTGAGCTAGGGCCAGCCGAGGATAAGCCTTGTGAGGGTTCTGCGATGCACCTTGGTCAAGATCCTGGCGCTGATCAGGTCCCGGCCCCCGCGAATGTCCGGCCAGAGGTCTTCTCCTATGAAGGCCTGTCCGCCAAGGAGGCTGAGAGCTTGCGGCGTACCGCGGCCGACATCCGGCGCTTCGAGCGCAGGGTCAGTCGGGATCTGCTGCTGATCGGCGACAACTTGACGGTCGCGAAGCTCCTCCTGGGACATGGCCGGTTCGGCGGCTGGCTCGTGACGGAGTTCGGATGGACGCCACGAACGGCCGAGCGCTTCATGAGAGCGGCAAAGGTCTTCGGGGCGAGAAACGACGCAGTAGCGACTCTTGGACCAACGGCTATCTATACCCTCTCAGCCCCTTCGACCCCTGAGCCGGTCCAGCAGGCGTTCGTCGCCCGGCTGGAGGCCGGTGAACGGCTTTCTCTGAACGAGATCAGGGAGGTGACACAGGCGGCGCGCCAAGCAGCCAGGCTCACTAGAAGGGTGCGTGCCAAGCTAGCCAAAGTGCATGAGCCGCTTTCTCCGGCAGCTGAGAAGGCGAGGGCAGCCGCGGATCTGATCCTCGGATACCTCGGAGAGCGCCGCGACGAGTTGGTTGCCCTTCTGGAGAATATCGACGGCGCGGCGCTAGTCGACCTGCTGCGGAAGGGCGCGACTGCCTCGAACGGCGTAGAGGAAGACGTCGCATGATCGCCTCATCCGCAACGCGGCCCATCCAGGGGGCTGAGGATTTCGGCAAATCTAACCGGCGAAGGGGTGGCAGGATCACCTGAGAAGGGAGAGGCTCGGTCGGTGGGGGCGACACCGCCGTCGCGCCGGCCGGCAAGCCATCAGGTTGGACCGAGGGACGTCATGGCTGCGAGGAAGACGAAACCCGAGACGTCCCGGACGGACCCGACCAAGGAGCCTGCGGAGGTTGAATACCCGAGGGCCATGCTCCCGCCGGAGGACTTCCTCGACATCGAGCCGGAGTTCTTCGCGCGACTCAGCCCCAATTTGCAGGCCGAGGGGGATGACGGGAAATACCTGGGCATCCCCGAGGAGCTTTACGAGGGACATCCCCACCACGAATGCAGCGTTACCATTGACGCCGATGGCGCGTGGCGCGTGACGTGGCAGCCGCCCGGGAAGCGGCGGGCCCGTCGCCGTGCACGAGAGAACTCGTCCGCCCTGCGACTCTGTGATCTCAAGGCGCTGCTGGAACGGCCGTTCTTCGCGCTGAGCAAAACACGCCATACCCCCATCCGATATGTCAGCCCCGACACGCGCATCTTCGTGAACGTGGATGCGACGTCATCGGGCCTCGCCACCATCTGGGACGCCGACGTACTGATCTACCTGATCTCCGCGTTGCGAGCGCGGCAGAAGCGAGGTGATGAAGCGTCGGCGTCCCTGCAGGTGCGAGCGCGCGATCTGCTGACGGCGCTGGGGCGAGGAACGGGTGGACGGCACTACGACCTCCTGCGGATGGCCCTGACGCGCCTGCAGGATTCGCGCGTCGAGACGAATGTTCGGGCCGGCGGGCAGCCCGGTCCAGCGGTCGCGTTCCGTTTCATCGAGGCTTGGACCGAGGACGCCGAATCCGGGGATGGACGGGCGGCGCTGACGATCACCCTCCCGAACTGGATCGTCGAGGCGATGGCGGATGGCGGCAATTTCCTGCCGATCGCGCCGGCTTATCTGCGCCTGACGGGAGGCCGCGCACGCTGGCTCTACCGCGTGGCCCGCAAACATGCCGGGGGCAACGGCAGCGCCGGCTGGTCGGGCCGCATGCGGATGCTGTTCGAGAAGTCCGGCGCCGACGGCACCTTCGCCCGGTTCGCCTTCGAGATGCGTCAGCTAGCGGTGGCGAATGACCTGCCGGAGTTCGCCCTGTCGTCTCAGACGAATGCGCGCGGCGAGGAGGTGATCCACATGAGGCTGAAGGAGCCGTGGAAGCGCTGGAAGGATGGCGTACGCCTGGAGAGCGACCTTTGAACGGGTCCGCTTGGCCCCCACGGTCTCCGAGCGCCGTAAATTCGTCATTCCGGGAATTAGATCGCGTCACTTCGGGAATGATCGGCGCGCGTGAAGGGAGTAAAAATCCTAAGTTTCCGGAGGACTATTTCGTCTTGGGATTCGGGTTTAGGTGTCTTGCAGGGGCCGGTGGAATCTTACCGGGGGGGCCTGAGCGAGGGCACAGCGGCCTATCCCCGGCTTGAAGCCAGGGCGGCCGCGTGCCGTTCGCGATCGATGCGCACGACGCCGGATCTGGCGTGTGGGCCGTCGCTTCGGGCCCCTCACTCGGCCGCTACCGGAGAGGGTTGCTCGCTACTTCACGGCAGAGGGTGCGGCTGCCGGCGATCCCTGGGCTTCGAGCGTTCGCGGTGCCCTTCGGGTGTATGATCGCATCCCCACAGTACCCGGCGTCCCCTCTGCGCTGCCGTATCGCGCCGACCGCAGGGGGCAAGTCCGTGCTCAGGCGGACAGATATGTATATGGTTCAGCTTCAGCGGGGCGACAAGGGGCGGTGGTTCCGGTCTTGCCGCCTACTCAGCACTCCAGCGCGTCGGACGTCACGTGGGCGAAATCGCCGTTCCTGGCATCTTCGAGCTCAACCCGGGTGCTGTGCAGGAATTTACCTTGAACTGCGCCGGTGTCGTCTATGAGGAACTCGGCTTCGGCGAAGGGCCCATCGTCAAATCCGGTACGCGTATTGTCAGCGTAACGTGCCCGGACGTCATTCGGGAGCTGGAAGCTGTCGCCCGCGTCGGCGCTTTGAACCGGGGTTGGCGTGTCGAGCTAGCAGTCGAGCGCCTGGGTGAGTTCGGCTTAGATGAGAGATTGGCGCGATGGCTCCTGGGCAGGTCCAAACCGCCCCGAACCTTTCCCGTGCGTGCCCCGGGCCGGAAGCGGGATGAGGACGTCTACGTGTTGGGTGTCCTGCGAAAGGGTGTGGCCTGCCCCCTGAAAAGTGGTCCTCCCTGAGGTATGGCTTTGAGCCATGTGGAGGATGTCGTCATGGGACGGAAGAAGCATACGGCTGAAGAGATCGTTGCTAAGCTGCGGCAGGTCGATGTCTTGATCTCGCAGG
>NZ_JAKSYG010000219.1 GCF_022829725.1 Methylobacterium sp. E-005
CGCGCCCATCTCGCCGAGAATGGTCCGCGAGTCGATCTTGCTGGTCACCTGGAAGCTGATCCGGGTCGGGAAGTTCGCCTTGATGGTGCCGGTGATCACGTCGACCGAAGGCCGCTGCGTCGCCATGATCAGGTGGATGCCCGCCGCCCGCGCCATCTGGGCCAGACGCTGGATCGCCCCCTCGATGTCCTTGCCGGCCACCATCATCAGGTCGGCCATCTCGTCGACCACGATCACGATGTACGGCAGCGGCGCGAGGTCCATCGCCTCGTCCTCGTAGACCGCCTCGCCGGTGTGGCGGTCGAAGCCGGTCTGGACGGTCCGGGTCAGCACCTCGCCGCGCTCCGCCGCCTCGGCGACCCGGGCGTTGTAGCCGTCGATGTTGCGCACCGCGATCTTGGCCATCTTCTTGTAGCGCTCCTCCATCTCGCGCACGGCCCATTTGAGGGCGATCACCGCCTTCTTGGGATCCGTCACCACGGGGGAGAGCAGGTGCGGGATACCGTCGTAGACCGACAGCTCCAGCATCTTCGGATCGACCATGATCAGGCGGCACTCTTCCGGCTTCAGCCGGTAGAGCAGCGACAGGATCATCGTGTTGATCGCCACCGACTTGCCTGAGCCGGTGGTGCCGGCCACAAGCAGGTGCGGCATGCGGGCGAGGTCGGCGATGATCGGCCCGCCGCCGATGTTCTTGCCCAGGCAGAGCGCCAGCTTGTGCTTGCTCTCGGCGAAATCCGTCGAGGCCAGGAGCTCGCGTAAGTACACTGTCTCGCGCTTGGCGTTCGGCAATTCGATGCCGATGGCGTTCCGGCCGGGCACCACGGCAACGCGGGCCGAGACCGCCGACATCGACCGGGCGATGTCGTCGGCCAGCGCGATCACGCGGCTGGACTTGGTGCCCGGCGCCGGCTCCAGCTCGTACAGGGTGACGACCGGGCCGGGCCGCACCGCCAGGATGTCGCCGCGCACGCCGAAATCGCCGAGCGTCGCCTCCAGCAGCGTGGCGTTCTGCTCCAGGGCATCGGCCGAGATCAGGCTGGCCTGGGACGGGCCGCGCGGCGCCGCCAGCAGGTCGAGGGCCGGCAGGGCGTAATCCTCGGGTCGGAGCGGCGGCGCCGGGGCACGGCGGGCCGGCACGGGCGCAGCGGCCGGCGGAGCCACCCGGGAGGCGGTCGGCTCGGGCTGGGGCGGCTGGGGACGCTGCGGGGCACGTTGGGGGAGGGGCTGTTGCGGCGCCTCGAAGCCCTCGGCCTCGGCGTGCGGCATCACGGCGTGGTCGGGCTCGCCCTCGGCGGGCGCCGCGTCGAAGACGGGTTCGCGCCGGCCCGGGCCGGGCGGGGCGCCACCGGGCAGATGATCGGCCCAGGGCAGGTCCGCATCCGTGAAGGCGCGCCGGGCCGCGAGCGCCGGGGAGGCGCCGTCGAACGGCTCGGCCCGGCCCGACCGCCACCCGGCGATCCGGTCGGAGGCCGCGAGGCGGAGCCGCATCAGGCCCTGCGCCAGGGCACCGACCCCCACAAGTCCGAGGCCCGGCTCATCGGCATCCTCGCGCTCGTCGCGGTTCCTGACCGGCGGACGCCGGACAGGATAGGGCTCATCATGCAGCGACTCCTCCTCCACGGCACCGAAGCGGCAGGCCCCGGTGAGGCTGAGGATCGCCACCGCCGCGTAGACGAAGCCGACGAGATGGGCCGCGGCCGACGAGACCGCCCCGACGATCACCCGGGCCATCGACAGCAGCCCGTCGCCGGCCACGCCCCCGAGCCCGGTGGGCAGCGGCCAGCGCGTGGTGGGTGGCAGCGCGCTCGCCACCGCGCTCGCCGCGCAGAATCCGATGATCCAGAGCGCGATCCGCATCCCCCCGTCGGGCAGGTCGCGCTCGCGCATCAGCCGCACGCCCCAGAGGGCCGGGGGCAGCACGAAGGCGAGGGATCCCAGGCCGAGGATCTGCATGGCGAGGTCGGCCAGCACGGCGCCGGGCTGGCCGAGCACGTTGTGGGCCGGATGGTCGGTGGCGTGGTTCAGGCTCGGGTCGTCGATCGACCACGTGGCCAAAGCCACGGTCAGCGCGACCGCGCCGGTGAACAGCACGAGCCCGCCGAGCTCCGTCAGGCGCTTGCCCAGGAACGGGCGAACGCTGTCGACGAAAGTGTCGTAGGGCGATGCGGGACGGCGAAGCGAGCGCATGCGGGACCGGACGCGGAACGGGAACTTACCCCTCAGGCTAGGCACGGCCCCCTTAACGAGCCGCTAAGGTTGAGGAAGCCTGACCAGCCTCTGGCCGCGTGTCCCCAGACCGTCGCAATCCTCGCCAGAGGGTGCAAAATCTGCCCCGCTGTGGCACAGGTTCGGCCATGAACATCGACGGCCAGCCCTACCGCACGATCTTCCCGGACCCCGATGGGGTGAGCGTCCAGGTGATCGACCAGACGCGCCTGCCCTTCGCGTTCGAGCTGAAGCGCCTCGCCACCCTGGACGAGGCCGCCGTGGCGATCCGCACCATGATCGTGCGCGGCGCGCCCCTGATCGGCGTCACCGCGGCCTACGGGCTGGCGCTCGCCATGCGGGCGGATGCCTCCCATGACGGGATCGACCGGGCGGTGGCCACCCTCGCCGCCACGCGGCCGACCGCGGTCAACCTGCGCTGGGCGCTGGATCGGGTCGCCGCCAACCTGCGGCAGGTTGCACCCGATGAGCGCTTCGACCGCGCCTTCGCGGAGGCGGGCCGCATCGCCGAGGAGGATGTCGCGAGCTGCCGCGCGATCGGCGCCCATGGCGGCCGGATCATCGCCGACCTGCACAAGGCCAAGGGTGGGGCCAAGGGCGGCGACAAGCCCGTCACGGTGTTGACCCACTGCAATGCCGGCTGGCTCGCCACGGTGGATTGGGGCACGGCGCTGGCGCCGGTCTACGCCGCGCACGAGCAGGGCGTCCCGGTCCACGTGCTGGTCGACGAGACCCGCCCGCGCAGCCAGGGCGCGGCGCTGACCGCCTTCGAGCTGCACGGCCACGGCGTGCCCCACACGGTGATCGCCGACAATGCCGGCGGCCACCTGATGCAGCACGGGCAGGTCGACCTGTGCATCGTCGGCTCGGACCGGACCACGGCGCGCGGCGACGTCTGCAACAAGATCGGCACCTACCTGAAGGCGCTCGCCGCCCACGACACCGGCGTGCCGTTCTACGCGGCGCTGCCGTTCTCGACGATCGACTGGACGCTGCAGGACGGCGTGACGGAGATCCCGATCGAGGAGCGCGACGGGCGCGAGGTCACCCACATGACCGGGCGGCTGGCCGATGGCGGCTTCGCCACGATCGAGGTGGTCTCGCCGGGCAGCCCCGTGGCCAACCCGGCCTTCGACGTGACGCCGGCGCGGCTGGTGACCGGCATCATCACCGAGCGCGGCGTGTGCGACGCGAGTGCCGAGGGGCTGTACGGGCTCTATCCGGAGCGGCGCAAGGCGGCGTGAGGAGTGTTCCTGGCCGCGGTGTCCCAGTCTTTTTTATAGCGGCTGACGTCTTGCGCCGGATCATCCAACTCACCCCCTCATCCTGAGGTGACCGCGAAGCGGGCCTCGAAGGCGGGCTCCAGAGATCGCAGTGCCTTCTGGAGCCCTCCCTCGAGGCCTCCGCTGCGCTGCGGCACCTCAGGATGAGGGGGTGGGTTGGATATGGCTACGCGTCGAACCGAAGGCGGCGGCCACGGCTTCGGCCGCGTCACCCTCCACGAAGACGCCGCGATCGGCTTGGTCGAGGCCCGCCGTCATGGCAGCCACGTGTTCGGGCGCGACATCCAGCGGCTCGGTGATCTGCGCGAGGCTGAGTATGGCCTGGGCGATGGTGTCCTGTTCGGCGGCGGGCATCCGGCGCACTGCGGCAACCGCCTTCTCCAGTCGATCCGTCATGGGCCAACCTCCTGCCTCACCTGAGCAGGCTCGGCGCGTTCGGCGACAGGGTCCGATCCGAGGGATCGGGAGGGCTTGCGCAGCGGGAGCGATGCTCAGCCGCGCTGCACGCTCCAGATCGCCGCCAGCATCTCGTCGATCGCCGATCCGGTCTCCACCGGCTGCACGCTGGCCGTCTGATCGGTCTGAAGGCGCGGCAGGCGGACGATATGGGCGCGGACGCCCTTGAGCAGGCGGGGCAGGTCCGCGCACAGCACCTCGCCGGCGGCCTTCGCCATGGCGTACTCGGTCAGGCCGGCCGGCCGCTCGGTCACGGCGACGCTCGACGGGTAGAACACCGCGATGGCCTGCGGGCCGGCCTCGCGCAGGCCGGCGCAGAGTTCGTAGAAGGCGTGGACGTAGAACACCATCATCTCCGCGAGCAGCGCGGGGTCGAGGCTCCGGCCGCGCTTGCCGAAGATGAACGGCGTCGCGAAGTAGTAGAGCTGGTCGAAGGCCGCGCCGGCGGGGATCTGCCCGGCGATCGGCTGCCGCACGTCGAGCTTGAGGATCGCGCAGGTGCCGCCGGCCGCGCGGATCTCGCGCGCGACGTCACCGGCCTCGCCGTCGCCGACCGCGTAGGTGAGGGTGACCGCGGCCCCGCCCAGGGCCAGCAATTTCGCCGTCAGCGCACCGAGGCCGCGCGACCCGCCGACCACCAGGGCCCGACGCCTGGCGAAGGCATCCGGCTCAACGAGACCCCGCAGCGCATCGACGCCCGGCTGTTCCGTCGGCGGCGCGCGCCGGAACGCCTCGACGGTCCCGCTCAGGGCAGCACCCGTCACCTGCAGGGTGACGAGGTTGAAGCGTTCGTCGTCGCGCAGCACGGCGTAGCGCATCGCCGACCCGGTGGCTTCCGCCCCGCGGGTCACCGAGAAGCCGCGGAAGATCGAGTGCAGGCCCGGGCAGACCATCCCGACGAGCTTCGACAGGCCGGCAAGATCGATCAGGAAGCCGGGGCCGAGCGCGGTCGAGGCCTTCGGGAAGGCCGCCGCGAAGGCGTCCGCGCGGGCCTCCAACGCGAAGCTTTGCGCTTCGGGCTCTACGGGCGGGAGAGGCCGGTCGGCGTGCGGCGACAGGTCGATCCGGGTGACCGCCACATCATCCACGAGGATGGCCATCTGCGCGCGCCCGGCGTCCCGCCGCTCCAGCCGGAGCCGGCAGAGGTCGCCGACATGGATCATCCTGTCGAACCGGACCGTCAGAGCCCCAACCCCGTCGAGGCAATCCCCGGCGGCGTCGAGGGCCCACAGGACGGCGTGGATCCCATGCACGACCGGCCGCCCGGCCTGCGTGCGCCGGGCTGCCTTGGCGTCCATGTGCATCGGGTTGGAATCCCCCGACAAAGCCGCGAAGGCCTGCTGGTCCTCGGGGGTGAAGCGGCGTTCGGTCAGGCTGTCCAAGGCGACCCTCCTGGGGGGTCCGGTCGGGTCGGTACAGAAGGATCGCCGAAGATCCCGGATTCAAAAGGTCCGGTCCTTTTGCGGGTGCAGGGCAGCGCCCGGTGTCGGACTTCGTCCAATGTCGGGGCACTGCCCCGACACCCCGCCAAAGGGCTGGAGCCCTTTGGAAACCCGTGACCGGAGATCCGCGATGCAGGATTATGCGCTAGCCCTTGGCCTGCATCTTGGCCGCGATCAGGTCGGCGAGCGCGCCGACGCTCGTGAGCTTCTCGATCTCCGCGCTCGACATCCGGATGCCGAACTGCTCCTCCGCGGCGAGCAGGATGTTGATGTGGCTCGCCGAATCCCAGCCCTCAACATCATCGGCCGTCGTCTCGGGGCGAAGCTCGATCGCGTCGTCCGCCAGCACGTCGCGGAAGATCTGCGTCAGCCCGGCATGGATGGCTTGCTGCGTCATCGGGTGGTCTCCACGATGGTCATGGGAAATTCGGAAGGCTGAGGCCCCGGCAGGTCGAGGCGCCAGCGCGTCGTCCCGTCCGCCGCCGTGCCGCCCGCCGCGAAGAAACCGAGGCGGGCGTAGTGGTCACACACCATCCCGTTCTTGGGCGTCGGCCGGTACGTGCCGACAAGCGCCCGGGCGCCCATCCGGGCGGCCTCGGCGGCGAGCACCGCCAGCGTCGCCTCCTCGACCCGCCGCTTCAGCACGCGGCAGCTCATCAGCCACGTGTCGATCACGAGATCGGTCTGTTGCAGGCGGCAGATCACCACCGCGATGATGCCGTTGTCACCGAACCGGTCCCGGAGCCGCAGGTGCAGCCCGAGGGCGTCCGGGTCGGCCATCACGGCGCGGATCTCGGCCTCGTCGGTGCGCCGGGTCGTCAGGTTGAACTGGTTGGTCTTGTTGATCAGCTGGACGACCCGCGCGAGGTTCACGCTGTCGAACCGCGACCATTCCAGGACCATCTGCAGGCCCCGGAGGTAGGATTCGAGGTCGGTGGATCCCGCGAGCGCCGCGTCCCGCTCGGCGTTCTGCCGGTACTGCGCGGTGCGGTCGCGATCGTCGGCGGTGAGGACCACGCCCTCGAAATAGCCGGCCTCCGCGAGGCAATACGGCACCAGGGCGGGATCCTCCGGCACCTCCGGCACGGCGACCATCGGCAATTCGGTCCGGACGAGATCGCGCTCGAACGGGTTGTCGTCGACGAAGACCAAGCTATCGAGCCCGATATTGAGCTGCCGCGCGATCTCCCGGAGGTTGGTGGCCTTGTCGTCCCAGTTGGCGACGAAGCAGGCGATGTCCTGGCGCTTCAGCGCCATCTCGGGGTGGCTCTCGAAGGGCGCCAGCGCGTTCGCGGGGTCGTTCTTGGAGCAGATTGCGAGCAGGATGCCGCGCTTGGCCTGATCGAGCCCGAAAAGCTGCACGGCGAGGAACGCTTCCCCCTGCGCGTCGCCGTTGCCGACCACGATGCCGTCGAGCCCGTCATCGCCGATCACCCCGCCCCAGAGGGTGTTGTCGAGGTCGAACACAAGGCATTTCGCCGTCAGCCCCTGCCGCGCCGCCACGACCCGCGCCACCAGCTCGCCGTAGAGCGGCGCCGCGTTCGGCGGGATCTCCTGCTTGGCCCGGTGCCACAGCACGGGATTGTGCCACGCGCCGATTCCGTGCCGGGCGGCGGCATCGTCCACCGCGATCAGGTCGATGCCGGCGGCGTCGGCGCCTTCGCGCAGCCGCGCGTTCAGGCGCGTCACGAAGCGGTGGCGCGAGCCCGGCATCCGGTGCTCGTTGCTCCCGAACAGGGGCGGAAACACCGGCAGCACCGTCTGCTGCAGCACCCGGGCTCCGAACCGCGCCTGCGCGGCCAGCCAGAGGCCTTCGAGGCGCTCCGCCATCCGATCGACGGCCGCGTCGGCCTCAGCCAGATCCGCGAAATCCCGCGCGCCCTGGGTGAGGTGATGCGCGTCGAGGGCGATCAGGATCGTGTCGGGCGCGAAGGCAAGGAGTTCCGGCCCCGGCGCTTCGAGCTCCTGCAGGTACTGGCCATAGCCGGTCTCGTGCAGGGTCAGCCAGAGGCCGCGGCGCAGGGCGGCGACCCGCAGGGCCGGGAACAGATGGCTCTGCGTTGCCGAACCGAGAACCGCGAGGCGCACCGGCCGCGTGGTCAGGTGGGGCGGCTGGTCGGGGAAGCGCTTGCGCAGCCCGGCATCGACGCGATTGGTCTGCACGAAATCGAGATTCGTCCGCGCCAGGGCGCCGAGGCCCGCCCAGGCGCGGGCCGGATCGGGCTCGGCCAGGGCCGCCTCGAGGCGGTCGCGCCAATCGTCGGGTGGCGCCGGGAGCCAGGAAAGGCCGGGGGATGTCATGGAATCCGCTCTCCGCCTCAGCCGAGATGCCGGATGTACATCCGCGTGTAGTCCTCCCAGGTGACGTGGCCCACCGGGGCGTAGTGGTAGATCCGGCCGGGCTGCGCCCAGTCCAGGTCGAGCCGTTCGGCGACCGCCGGATGCACCGGCACCTGCATCGCCCCCCACGCGTCGAGGGTGGACGGGTCCGGCAGGGCGGGGGCGATGCCGAGCTTGCCGCAGCAATAGGCCATCAGCTCCCGGTAGAGCAGGCCGCTCGGATGGCCGAGCCAGTGGAAGAGCTGCTGCGTCCGGGTGTTGTCGCGGACGAAGGCCCCGAGATCGCAGCGGTAGGTCGCGTCGATCGCCGCCAGGGTCTCGTCCTCCATCTCGAGGAGGCGGGGGAAGTTCTTGGCCAGGCCCGGCACCGCGAGGTCGCGATAGGCGATGAACCGCTGCTCGGGATCCGGGACGTCGCCGCGCAGCCGGGCCAGCAGGCCATCGGCGAAGCGCACCGGGCCGCTCGCGGCGGCATCGGCCTCCGCGCGCGGGTCCCGGCCATAGATCAGGCCGTCGAACGGCCAGAACGTGCGCCGGAGCAGGTTCGGATACCCGAAGCGCGCCACGCCCGGCGGAACCGAGTCCCGCTCGTACCGCTCGGCTTCGGCGATGCCCTGGATGAAGACGGCGTGGGCCTGATCGACGATCGCCTGCAGCTCGGGGGACGGAACGGGTGTTGCGTGCAGGGGAAGAGAATGAAACGCGAATTCTTCTTTCAACGCATCGATCTGTGAGAAGAAAGAAGCCAAATCAGAGGCATTACAATTCCCAACGAATACGACCTGTCTTCTTGACGACAGCAGCATGCACACCTCTGGCACGCCGACCGGCGTGATGGTTCACTCGAGTCCGTCCTGATATCCCGCCCAGCATCGATCGTCGATACTGGGCGGTATAAAAATATCAGTTTCGGATACTGGCCATCCGTCTGGCCCAACCATCACGGTACTGCCGCGCTTAGGGCTCCCAGCGGTGGAATACGGCGCTGTCGAAGGCGAAAACCGGCTCCCCGCGCTGGTTCACCCCTGTGTTGCGGGCGAAGGCCAGCCCCCAGCCGGGCCGTGAGGCCGAGGCGCGCTTGTCGGTGAGCTTGGCGCTGAACCGTACGGTGTCGCCGGCATAGACGGGCTTGAGCCAGCGCAGGTTCTTGAAGCCGGGGGAGGGGCCTGCCTCCGGCACGGGTCCGCGCGCGGCCGTGTAGGCTTCGTCCCGGGCCCGGGTCATGAGCAGCCGGTTCATGTAGGCGGCCGCCGTGTGCCAGCCTGAGGCGCACAAGCCCCCGAAATGGCTGCGCTTGGCCGCCTCGGGGTCGAGGTGGAAGGCCTGCGGGTCGTAGGCCCGCGCGAACGCGATGATCGCCTCGGCGCTGAACGGGTAGGGGCCGAGATCGCGCACGGTGCCGATCTCGGCATCGCGCAGGAACGGCAGGATCTCGGCATCCTCCGGTTCCGTCACGGGCCCCGGCTCGCCGGTCGCGACGGGCCGCGGGGGCAGCGGATCAGTCCCGCGCCGGGCCAGCATGAAGGTGAAGCGCTGGGTCAGCACCGTCTCGCCCCGCTGGTTGCCGAGGGCGACCTCGGCGGTCACGAAGCCGAGGCCGGGCTTCGAGGCCGAGTCCCGGATACCAAGGACCCGGAACGTCAGCGTCAGGGCGTCCCCCGGCAGCACCGGCAGGAGCCAGCGCAGATCGTCGATCCCCGGCGCCCCCAGCGACGAGCCGCCCCGGAACGGCCCCTGCTGGAGCAGCCGCATGCCGAGGGCGGCCGTATGCCAGCCCGAGGCGATCAGCCGGCCCGCGAAGGTGCCTTCCGCCGCCGCCTCGTCGAGGTGGAACGGCTGGAAATCGAAGTCTTTCGCGTAGCCCACGATGTCATCGCGGGTCACCGTCAGCGGCTCGCCGACGATCACGTCGCCGACGGAGAAATCTTCGAGGGCGGGGTCCGGCATGGCAATTCGCCTCGTTGGTCAGCAGGGCGGGGATCGGGATCCGCCATCCGTGCGCGCGGAGCGAAGCAATCCGGCGGCGCCCTGCTCGGAGGGGCCGCGCTGCCCGGGGTCGCTTCGCTGCGCGCGAGGACGGGGGAGCCGGACTCAGTTGGCGAAGCGGAAGTGCAGCACGTCGCCATCCTGCACCACATACTCCTTGCCTTCGAGCCGCAGCTTGCCGGCGTCCCGGGCCCCGGCTTCGCCGTTGAGCGTCGTGTAGTCCTTGAACGCGATGGTCTCGGCGCGGATGAAGCCCTTCTCGAAATCCGAGTGGATCACCCCGGCGGCGCCCGGCGCGCGGGTGCCCTTGGTGATCGTCCAGGCGCGGGCCTCCTTGGGGCCGACCGTGAAGTAGGTGACGAGGCCGAGAAGATCGTAGCCCGCGCGGATCACCCGGTTCAGGCCGGGCTCGGTGAGCCCCACCGCCTCCAGGAACTCGGCCTGGTCGGCCTCCGGCATCACGGCGATCTCGCTCTCGATCTTGGCCGAGACCACCACGGCCACGGCGCCCTCCGCCTTGGCGCGGGCGAAGACCGCGTCCGAATAGCTGTTGCCCCTATCGGCGTCGCCCTCGTCGACGTTGCAGACGTAGAGGACGGGCTTCGCCGTCATCAGGCCGAGCGACTGGAACAGCTTCTCCTCGTCGGGCTTGCGCTCCACCAGCCGGGCTGGCTTGCCCTCGCGCAGGAGCGGGAGCGCCCGGTTGACGAGGTCGAGACTCTCCTTGGCCTCCTTGTCGGCGCCCTTGGCCTTCTTCTCCAGGGCGACGGCCCGGCGCTCCAGGCTGTCGAGGTCGGCCAGCATCAGCTCGGTCTCGATGGTCTCGATATCGGCGGCCGGATCGACCTTGCCCTCCACGTGGGTGACGTCGCCGTCCGTGAAGCAGCGGACCACGTGGGCGATGGCGTCGACCTCGCGGATATTGGCCAGGAACTGGTTGCCCAGCCCCTCACCCTTGGAGGCACCGCGCACCAGCCCGGCGATATCCACGAAGGTCAGCCGGGTCGGGATCTTTTCCTTCGAACTCGCGATGCGGACGAGGTCGTCGAGCCGGGGATCGGGCACCGCCACCTCGCCGACATTCGGCTCGATGGTGCAGAACGGGTAATTGGCCGCCTGGGCGGCCGCCGTCTGCGTCAGCGCGTTGAAGAGGGTCGACTTGCCGACGTTCGGCAGGCCGACGATGCCACATTTGAAGCCCATGGGTCCGTTCCGTGATCAGGTTCGTCGCAGCACATCGTCGGGCGACGTGCGGAAAGGGTTGATGAGGGTGAGGCCGTCGAACACAGCGCCGTGCGCCATATCCTCGGTCAGGAAGTAGCGGCACCCCGCGAGCCGGGCCGAAGCCAACAGGAGGCAGTCGAACCACTGATAGCCGAGCTTGTCTCGCACCGCCCAGGCGACCTCAAGCTCCTCCTCGTCCAGGGGCTTGTCGCCCCAGGCCTTGAGCGCCTCGATCTCCTGCCGGATGTCAGCCAGCGAACGCCCCGGCTCGTTCTTCAGGATCCAACGTGTCAGTTCGTTGAGGACCTGCATGTTGATGCGCGCGGCGCCCCGCGCACCGAGGCTTCGCACTCGCGCTTGCGCTTTGATCCTCTTGTCGCCCTGCTTGGTATCGCGTCCGTAGATCAGTACGTTGGTATCGACGAAAATCCGCTCAGTCATCGTAGATCTGATCGCGCGTCGGTGCGCGTCCATTCTCGTCGGTCAGATTCATCAGGGGGCCGGCCAGGAACCGCTCGATCGCCTCAAGCTGCGTCAGCGGCCGGCCGACGCGCTGCTCGACGGACTCGGCGATGAAGCGCGACAGACTCTTGCCGTCACGCGCAGCAGCGACGCGCGCCCGCTGCAGCAGAGCCTCATCCATCGTCACGGTGACGTTCTTCATGGCAGCCTCCGAGGCCGATCCTATCGTGTCCTCGTGTTTTCGTGTCAATTTTTCGCGCCCAGCGTCTTCACCTCGTCCCAGCCGCGACCCGCTAGGGCGAGGTGGACCTTGTTCTGGAAGCTTGCATCCTCGCCGGCCGCCAGCAGCGCGGCGTGGTCGGCCACGGCCCGGCAGAGATCCTCGACCCAGGGCTGCTCGGCCTTGCCGAAATCGTTGAGCACGTAAGCGTGCACCAGCGCCTTGTCGCCGGGATGGCCGATGCCGAGCCGGACCCGGCGATAGTCGTTGCCGCATTGCGCCGTGATCGAGCGCAGCCCGTTATGGCCGGCATTGCCGCCGCCGAGCTTCACCCGGAGCTTGGCCGGGGCGAGGTCGAGTTCGTCGTGGAGCACGATCACGTCGCCGAGCGGAATCTTGTAGAAGCGCTGCGCCTCCGAGACCGAACGGCCCGACTCGTTCATGAAGGTCGAGGGCTTCAGCAGGATCGCCCGCTCGGTGCCGAGAACCACCTCGGCGGCCTCGCCCTGGAAGCGGAGGCGGAACGGGCTCGCCCGGTGCTGGCGGGCGATCGCGTCGACGGCCAGGAAGCCGATATTGTGCCGGTTGCCCGCGTAGCGCGCGCCCGGATTTCCGAGGCCGACGATCAACTTCATGTCCAGGGCTTCCGGCAGGATCCGTTCGGCGCGGTCTGTGGCATGCTTCCCCGCCGGACGCACCCCTCCTGCGCCTACGGCGCCGCTGCCAGGATGCGCGCCAGCCGGTCCAGGAAGATTTTGGTGCGGTCGCGATGCGGGCCGTCCCGCTTCTCGATCAGCTGCACCACAACCAGCTGTTTGGCGGGCAGGATCGCGAGCTTCTGGCCGCCATACCCGGAGGCCATCACGGCATCCGGACCGAACCGGTCGGCATCGAGCGTCCACCACAGATAGCCATAGCCCAGATCGTCATGGTCCGTGCGCGAATAGGGGCGTGTCGACTCCCGAAGCCAGTCCGCCGGGATGAGAGGCCGGCCCTGCCACCGGCCGCCTTCGAGGACGAGCTGACCGAAGCGGGCCAGATCCCGCGCCGAGAGATCGAACCGGTAGGCCGGATGCTGGGACGCCGCCTCGGTAACGTAATGTCCGTCCACGGAGGAGAAATCCTCCATCCCGATCGGCCCGGCGATGCGCCGGGCAAAGCTCTCGAAGATGTCCTCGCCGGTCGCCTGACGGTAGATCGTGCCGAGCGCGTTGAAGTCCCAGTTGTTGTAGTACCAGAAGGAGCCCGGGGCATGGCTGCCGCGCGGCGGCCGCTTGCGGCGCATGTCGGCGGTCTCGGACGCGGCCGGGTGATAGATGCCCGAGCGGGCCATAAGGAGGTCGCGCACCGTCGCGCGCTGCTCCAGCGGGGTCAGGCCGGGCGGGAGGTCGTCGATTCCGAGTTCGGCCAGGGTGCTGGTGAGCCGGATGCGGCCGGCCGCCACCGGGATCCCGTACAAAGCGCTCAGTAGGCTTTTGCGAACCGAGGCGACATTGACCTTACGGGCGCTGTCGCCCCAATCCGCGACGAGGAGGCCCCCCTGGAGGATCAGGAAAGCCGTGATGTCCTCCGCCCGGATCTCCGCGGCGAGCCCTTGCAACGCCCTGTCTCGCCATCCCGGCGCGTCGCGCTCATCACGACCCGCCGCGATCGCGGCTGACGAACAAGCCAGGATCCCCAGTAAAACCCCACGCCGCGATGCAGGCCTGCGTAATTGCGAGGTTACGGTCAGGTCACGCCGCCAACCAGAATCGGCGTTTCGGTTTCCTGTACAATCTTTCATTTGGCCGGGCCCGGGTCTCAACGCAAAGGGATGGTAAATCTTCTATCCCGCTCCAGCAACCCGAGGAATGATGTCGGCTGCGATCCGCATCGAGAAACCCTCTCTGCGGGTCCCGTGCGCCAACGCACAGCAATACGCGAACCCGAGGCAGAGTATTCCGGTTGAGAAGTCACCATCGGCCAAGCAAAGCCGAGCGATCAAGACCGCCAGTCCGTTCATAACGGCTGCGATCTTCCTCACCCGACACGATTGACCGGATGACGTCCCGCTGAAGTCAACCGAAGCCGTTCGGAGATCATCATGACGATCCGCATGCTCGCCGCCGCCGCCCTGGTCGCCGCGGTTGCCACGCCGGCCCTGGCGCAGGGTCTGGATTCGCGGCATTCCCCCTATCCCGCCTCGGCCTATTCGGGCTGGATCGGCAACGCCACGGTGGCGTCGCAGGCCCCCGCCAGCTACGGCCGGCCGCTCGCCTACCGCTACGCCGGCCCGCATGCCGGCGGCCCGGCCAACGCCCTGCCGCGGTTCTGAGGCGAACGGGATACGGGTTTCCAAAGGGCTGAAGCCCTTTGGCGGGTTGTCAGGGCAGAGCCCTGACGTTCACCAGGGCTCTGCCCTGGACCCGCGAAAGGGCTCGCCCTTTCGAAACCCTGCTTGGTGCTGTCAGACAGGCTGTTCCCCGCGGATCTCGCCCGGGCGCAGGGTTCCCACCAGCAGATCCACCTGGCTTACGAGCCGCACCAGCGATTGCCCCCGGTTGAGGGCGGGCCGCTCCGGCAGTGGCTGGTCCTCGCCCAGGGCCGTCAGGGTCGCGACGATCCAGGCCCGCCACGCCTCGGCCTCTGGGGCCACGGCCTCGGGGGCGTGCCGCAGCACGGTGAGCCGGGCGCTGATCCGGCGCAGGGTCGCGTCGGCCACCAGGGCGGATTCGACCTCCGGATGGTGGCCGGCCCGGGGCTGCTGCAGGGCCCGCGACAGCGCCGCCTCCAGGTCGTTGAGGGCGAGGCCGGTCGCGCGGGTGCTCGCCTGGATCGTGACCTCGCGATCAGGCCCGGCACTCCCCCCCAGTACGGATTCGGCGAAGGCCGCATGGGCCTTGAGCGCCCGGCGCAATTCCTGGCGGACCTGATCGGGCTCCCAGATCGGCCAGAGCACGAGGCAGCTCGCCACCGCGATCACGCCGCCCAGCACCGTGAAGCCGCCCCGCATGGCGACGATCTCCCAGGAGCTGTGGCCGGGCTCCAGGAGCTCCACCAGCAGCACCACGAGGGGCGTCAGGCAGGCGATGAAGAAGCCGTAGGAGATCTGGCGGGCCGCGAAGCCGACGATCGACAGCACGAGGATCAGCCCGGCCTCGGCGAGGGGGGTGGTGGCGTAGTAGGCCAGCACCGCCCCTATGAGACCGCCCAGCACCGTGCCGCCGATCCGCTCCAGGGCCCGCTGCCACGTCGCCGCGTAGAAGGGCTGCATGGTGAGCACCACGGTCATCACCAGCCAGTGCGTGAAGGCGCCCGCATAGGTCAGCGTCGCGGCGAGGGCCGGGGCCGCGACGGTGCTGGCCCGGAGCGCGTGGCGCAGGTTCGGCGACGCGAAGGTGAAGTTCTGCCGCAGGGGCCCGACATAGCGGGTCCAGCGATCCATGCGGCCCCCCTCGGTCAGCGTGCCGCCGGGGCGATAGCCCTCCGGGGTCGAGAGCTTGGCGCCGATCCGCACGCGCCCGACGATCCGCTCGGCCAGCCGCGCCAGGGTCGGATCCTCCGACAGGCCCTCAGCCGTCCGGGCGATGGAATGCTCCAGGCGGCCGAGGTCGAGGGCGACATCGTCGCGGATCGCCCGCGCGATGGTCACCAGCAGGGGGCGCAGGCGGCGCAGGAAGACCTTTGCGAGGGCCCGGCGGCGTCCATCGGGCCGGCTGTCGATCAGCTCGCCCACGGCGATCAAGGCCGAGAAAATCTGCTCGGCGCTCTCCAGGCGCAGCAGCGCCTGGGCGGTCCGATCCGAGACGCGCTCCCGGGAGCGGGCGAGGTCGAGGATCATGGTCCGGGCGGTCTCGATGCTCGTCCGGACGCCGCGCCGGTGGCCGCGCGCGTGGCCGTCGAAGGCCTCGGTGTCGGGCTCCGGCAGGGCGACGAGCCGTTCGAGGTCGCCGCAGAGCCGGGCGAGGTCGCGCCAGACCTCGGCCACCGCCCGGTGGGCCGGCCGGTAGGGGTGCAGCCGCCAGATCACCAGGGCCAGGAACGTCGCCCAGAGGCCGCCGGCCGCGAACATCACCACGGTGGTGGCCGCCTGCGCCAGGGTGAGCGGCCGGTCGAGGGCGATGCACAGCACCACCACCAGCACGTTGCCGGCGGCCTGCGCCTGCACGCTCCAGACGCGGGCATACGAGCAGGCGAAGATCAGCGCGCAGGCCACCGGCACGACCACCGGCAGACCCAACGGCTGGATCAGGCCGAGCCCGGCCCAGAGCAACCCGCCAAGGAGCGAGAAGGCGGTGAGCACCCGCAGGCGCGCCCGCATCGGACCGCCGGTGTCGCAGAAACAGGCGAGATTGGCGGCGAGCGCCATGGTCAGCAGGGGCGGCCATTGCAGCCAGATGTTGATCAGGATGACGACGCCGAACGCGAAGGCGGCGCGCACGCCCTCCACGAGGCGGATGTTCCGCAGATCGAGGCCGGTCGGCAGGCGCCGCAGGTCGGCGCCGGGGCGATTCAGGCTGCCCCGGCCGGCGGCGTTCCGGGGGCGCCGGTCGCGTGCGGGCGGCGATGCGGGGGGACGGGATGCTGTCGGACTCGGGGCGGACAAGCGCGGGCTCCGGATGCGGGCCTGACGCCCCGGCATGAACCGGTGCTTGGCCTGTGCGGATCCGCCCGGCTGCGCAAGCTCTTTCGCGCGCCACGCTGCCCGGATGTCAGGCCTGGGACAGGGCAGCCTGTCTCATCGTGGTTCCGGTTGCCGGTTTCGGCACAGCCTCTTTGCGGGCGGAGCGACGCAATCCGGTCAGCACGGCGCTGACCGACGGGGCGTTGCCCGGGGTCACGGCGGTCGGCGCGCGTGAGGCCGCGCCGACCGGGGCGTTCGACCGGAGGCCGATCAGGTGTTCATCGAGTCGAAGAAGTCGCCGTTGCTCTTGGTCTGGCGCAGCTTGTCGAGCAGGAACTCGATCGCGTCGGTGACGCCCATCGGGTTGAGGATGCGGCGCAGCACGTAGGTCTTCTTGAGCGCATCCGGCGGGACCAGCAGCTCCTCCTTGCGGGTGCCCGAGCGGGTGATGTCGATCGCCGGGAAGATCCGCTTGTCGGAGACCTTGCGGTCCAGGATGATCTCGGAGTTGCCGGTGCCCTTGAACTCCTCGAAGATCACCTCGTCCATGCGCGAGCCGGTGTCGATCAGCGCGGTGGCGATGATCGAGAGCGAGCCGCCCTCCTCGATGTTGCGGGCGGCGCCGAAGAAGCGCTTGGGCCGCTGTAGGGCGTTGGCGTCGACACCGCCGGTCAGCACCTTGCCGGAGGACGGCACCACCGTGTTGTAGGCGCGGCCCAGCCGGGTGATCGAGTCGAGCAGGATCACCACGTCGCGCCCGTGCTCCACGAGGCGCTTGGCCTTCTCGATCACCATCTCGGCGACCTGCACGTGGCGGGTGGCCGGCTCGTCGAAGGTCGAGGCGATGACCTCGCCCTTCACCGAGCGCTGCATGTCGGTGACCTCCTCGGGCCGCTCGTCGATGAGCAGCACGATCAGGTAGCACTCGGGATGGTTGAGGGTGATCGACTGCGCGATGTTCTGCATCAGCACGGTCTTACCCGTGCGCGGCGGCGCCACGATCAGGGCGCGCTGGCCCTTGCCGATCGGCGCCACGATGTCGATGATCCGCGGCGAGAAATCCTTCTTGGTCGGGTTGTCCAGCTCGAGCTTGAACCGCTTCGTCGGGAAGAGCGGCGTCAGGTTGTCGAAGTGGACCTTGTGCTTGATCTTCTCCGGGTTCTCGAAGTTGATCGTGTTGACCTTGAGCAGCGCGAAGTAGCGCTCGCCGTCCTTGGGGCCGCGGATCGGGCCCTCGACGGTGTCGCCGGTCCGCAGGCCGAAGCGGCGGATCTGGGTCGGCGAGATGTAGATGTCGTCCGGGCCGGGCAGGTAGTTCGAGTCGGAGGAGCGCAGGAAGCCGAAGCCGTCCTGCAGCACCTCGACGGTGCCCGAGCCGATGATCTCGACCTCCTTGGCAGCAAGCTGCTTCAGGATGGCGAACATCAGCTCCTGCTTGCGCATGGTCGAGGCGTTCTCGACCTCGACCTCCTCGGCGAAGGCCGTCAGGTCGGTCGGCGTCTTCGATTTGAGGTCCTGGAGCTTGACCTCGCGGACACCTTCAAGGGCGGCCGGCATGGTCGGGCGATCAGCGGGCAGATCGTCCGGCTCCGCGGTCTCGATCTCGGCGAGGTCGTCGGGGTTTGTCGTCATGGGTGTCTTGCAACCGACGGAAAAGGTGGGAGGGCCGGTTCTGTGCCAAGCACCCGGGGGACGGGCGCCGAAGGGCGGGCCGCGCTGCGGCGAGGGGCCCGAGGATCAGATTGGCGAAACCGTACTGGCAGGACCCTCACGGCTCACGGGCGCGCTGCGGCGCAGACCTTGTGGTGAGGGCCCACCACAGATAACGCGTTTCTCACCCGCACTCAAGAGCCTCGCGAAGGCTCTCGCGGACGGGCCGCGCCGGGGTTAGACACGCCACGCCGCAGACCGTCCCGGAACCGGGTCGAGGTGAGCGTGTTCACCGTCCCGGCGCTGCAGCGCAGCAGATCCTCAACCCGAGAGCCCCGCCCGAACGCCATGCGCGACGACGCCACCGGACGCACCCTCACCACCCACGAGCCGCGCCGGATTCCGTGGCTCGACATCGTGTTCGGCTTCGGCCCGATGGTGCCGATCGCGGCCGGCGCCGCCGCGGCGTGGTGGCTGAACGGCCAGCCGCTCGATTATCTGGTCGCCCTGTTCACCCTGCTCTACGCGGCCTCGATCCTGCTGTTCCTGGCCGGCGTCCACCGGGGCGTCAGCTTCCGGACCGAGGGCGGCCCGCGGCTGTCGCAGATCGTCACCATGCTGGTGCTCTACGCGCTCGGGCTGTTCAGCCTGTGCGCCGCCGTGGTGGGCAAGGCGGTGCCAGGGCTGGCGATGCTGATCCTCGGCTACGCCCTCGTCGGGATCCTCGACCCGATTCAGGCCCGCGCCGGCGAGGTGCCGCTCGCCCATGCCCGCCTGCGCCCGCTCCAGATGCCGATCGCCGTGGTGAGCCTCGCGGCTCTGCTCTGGCTGAAGCTGACGGCGCCGTATTGAGGCTGATCCGAGCAATCGGACCCAGGTTTCGAGTTGGCTGCTGGATCAGCTCAACACCGTTTGACTACAGGCCACAAGCGGTCCCGCGTCTCTCCCTCCGCCTCTGAGGGGGAGGGAGAGACGCGGGTTCGGACCCGATCCGCGAACGTCGTAGTCCTTGCGGGGAGAAGAGCGCGTCCCGGCCCATTGACGGTTCCGCGAACCGAATTCCCCTTTCCCCCGGCATGCTCTAGAGCCCGGACGCAGGATCCCCGCCCGCAGGGGACGCCTCCATCCGATGCCGGATCCGGGCGCTAGCCCGCGAGAAGCGAACGCGTTCACATGTCCAAGCCCGAAACCGCGAAGCCCGATATCCTGAAACCCCGCCTGCCGCGCGGCTTCGTCGACCGGCGCGCCGGTGAGATCGCCGCGCAGCACCGGATGCTGGAGACGATCCGGCGGAGTTTTGAGCTCTACGGCTTCGAGGCCCTGGAGACCCCCTTCGTCGAGTACACCGAGGCGTTGGGCAAGTTCCTGCCCGACCTCGATCGGCCGAATGCGGGCGTGTTCTCGTTTCAGGACGACGACGAGGCGTGGCTCTCGCTGCGCTACGACCTGACCGCGCCGCTCGCCCGGTTCGTGGCCGAGAATTTCGACGCGTTGCCGAAGCCCTATCGCAGCTACCGGGCCGGCTACGTGTTCCGTAACGAGAAGCCGGGGCCGGGCCGGTTCCGCCAGTTCATGCAGTTCGATGCCGACATCGTGGGCGCGGGCAGCATCGCGGCGGATGCCGAGATCTGCATGCTGATGGCCGACACGCTGAACCGGCTCGGGCTCGGCGGGCAGTACGTCGTCAAGGTCAACAACCGCAAGGTGCTCGATGGCGTGATGGAGGCCGCGGGGCTCGCGGGCGCCGACCGGGCCGGCCAGCGGCTGACCGTCCTGCGCGCCATCGACAAGCTCGACCGGCTGGGTGTCGATGGGGTGCGCCAGCTCCTGGGCGCCGGCCGCAAGGACGAGAGCGGCGACTTCACCAAGGGCGCGGGCCTCGACGAGGCGGCGATCGGGCGGATCCTCGCCTACGTGTCGTTCCAGGCCAATGCCGCGGACGGCGCCGACAAGGTGGCGTTCTCGGAAAAGTTCTTTGCCGGCTGGCACGACGCGGTCGGCGAGTCCGAGACCGGCCGGGAGGGTATCGCCGAGCTGCACGCGATCATGCGCCTCTGCGCCGCCGCCGGCTACGGCCACGACGTGATCCGGGCCGATCCGAGCGTGGTGCGCGGCCTCGAATACTATACCGGCCCGGTCTACGAGGCCGAGCTGACGTTTCCCGTCACCAACGAGGACGGCCAGACCGTACGCTTCGGCTCGGTGGCGGGGGGCGGGCGCTACGATGGGCTCGTCGGGCGCTTCCGGGCCGAGCCGGTGCCGGCGGCGGGCTTCTCGATCGGCGTCTCGCGCCTGTTCTCGGCCCTGCAGCTCGTGAACAGCCCGCTGCTTGCCGGCTCCGAAGCGCCTGGGCCGGTGGTGGTGCTGGTTCTCGACCGGGAGAACATGGCCGATTACCAGCGGCTCGTGGCGCTGCTGCGCGCCGACGGCATCCGGGCCGAGCTCTATCTCGGGTCTGCGGGCATGAAGGCGCAGATGAAATATGCCGACCGCCGCCGCGCGCCCGTGGCGATCATCCAGGGCTCGAACGAGCGGCTGGCCGGCGAGGTCCAGATCAAGGACCTGATCGAGGGGGCCCGGGCGGCGGACTCCATCGCCAGCAACGCCGAGTGGAAGGCGGCCCGGCCGGCGCAGTTCTCGTGTCCCGAAGCCGATCTGGTGGCGCAGGTGCGGGCCGTGCTGGCTCGGCATTTCCCATCGACCGCGGGGTGAAACGCGAAGCCTCCGGCGGCGTTGTCCCCGGTCGATGCCGCGACCCTGTCGGCAGGGAGAGTCCGGGGATGCGTGCCGAGACGACGACCAAGTCCCTGATCCTGTCGGCCGGCCTGCTCCTCGCCTGCGCGGTGCCGGCCTCTGCGGCCCGCCCGATCCCCGGCCGGCTGCCGAGCGCCGTGGCCCTGGCCACGCCCGGCACCGGCAGCGCCCCCATCCTCAGCGCCGGCGTCGCCGCGGGTCCCGCGCTCTCCGCCCTGACCCGGCGCAAACCGGGTCGTCGGCCCCGCGGGGCTCGGCTCGGAAGCATCCGTCCGCTCTGACAATTTGGGTTCCCAAGGCCGAGCCCTTGGGCAGGGGTTCGGGGGCGGAGCCCCGTGACCGGACGAAGTCCGGCACCAGGGCTCTGCCCTGGACCCGCGAAAGGTCTCGACCTTTCGAAACCGGGACGCGGCGCTACCGCACGCAGACCGGTGGCAGGGCGGCGCGGACCTTGGTGGCGAACACTTCCAGATCGCAGCCGCCGTCCCGCGCGGGGCAGATCCCGATCGTCAGAGGCAGCGAGACCGGCGGATCGCTGGGCCCGAGCGCCCGGGCCGAGCGCAGCTGATCGAGGGTCTGGGCGAAGAACCGGATCCGGATCGTCCGCATCCCGGTCTCCGGATGGCGCCAGACCTCGAAGGCGAGGGTCGCGCCGGGGGCCGTCGGGTCCGGCTGGCCGGGCAGCGACCAGCCGAGGCCCAGGGCGCCCGACAGGGTCGACAGGGTGGTGTCGTGGCCGGCCAGCACGACCAGACGCGCGCTCGCCCCGAGCGGCGGCACGCCGAGGCCCCGGGGGGCCTCGCCCGTCAGCAGGTCCGCGAGCATCCGCAGCAGTGTCACCCCCCGGAACTGGGCGATCTCGGGGGTCCGGCGCAACAGGTCGGCCGCGCGCCGATGGGCGGCCAGCAGGACCGCGAGGGTCTCGGGCGAGCCCTCGCCCCAAGCGACCTGATCGGCCGGCAGCCCCTCGACATATTCCAGGAGCAGGTTCTCCGACACGGTGGCGGCCAGAGCCAGGGGACCGTCGATCTTCGGACCGGCCGGCTCGGCGGTCAGCGTGCTGGGACCCTCGAGGCAGGCCAACGGAGCCGCCTTGCAGGCCGCAGGACCGAGGATCCGCTTCAGCGCCGCGATGGCCTTCTCGGACGGTTTGTCGGTGACGGCGACCCCGCCCAGGGTCCTGCGCTGGATCGCCGCCAGGGCCTCGGCCGGGTCCAGGGGACAGACGCGCCCGCTGTCGAAGACCGGGTCGAGGGCGCCGACGGGCCCATGACGCGCCACGAGGCCGCAACCCGGCACGATCGCGTCGGCCAGGATCTGGCCGCTCCGGCGGGTGCGGTTCGCGGCACCGTCTGCCCAGACCTGCACGGCGTTCACCGCCGGGCAGCCCGTCTCGGGCAGCAGCTCCGCCTTGGCGTAGACGCTCCGCAGGTAGGCCCCCATGCGCGAGAGGGCCTCGGCGCCGTGCGCCGTCAGTTCGCCCGGCTCGGCCGGGAAGGCCGGCCAGGGCCGGCCCGTCCTGGCCTCCAGCGCGGCCAGCGAGGCGGTCGGCGCCCGCACGCCGTGGCGGGAGACCAACACGACGCGTTCGAGCTTGGGCTCGGCCTGCGCGGGCGCCTGCGCCATGAGGACGGTCATCAGCGCGGCGGCGAGTCCACCCCGCCGCCGTCCGAGGATCTGAAGGACGCGCCGAGCCATCACGGGATCGACTCTACCTTTGCCGGATGATTCGATCATGCGACAATGGATCAGACCCTGCGGCGGACGCAATCCATTCGCCTTTGAAGCCTTAATTACGGCTTTGACGACCAAATTGACTGAATTTTGCGATGGATCAATGAAATTCAGGGTGATTTTGTCGCGTATCTTGTCCGAAAGACACATCGAATAGGCATAGCCCGCATCCCGGATGCTTGAACGGGCGATCGGGACCGGGGTGGATGCTCCAATCCCAGACCCCGCCTCAGGCCGCGTGCAGGCCCGCCAGGAACTGCCCGACCGCGGCGCCGAGCCGCTTCGATTCCTGGGACAGGGCGTTGGCCGAACTCAGCACCCGGGCGGCGGCCGCGCCGGTCTCGTCGGCGGCGCCGGCCAAGCCCACGACATTGTCGGTGACCGCGCTGGTCCGCGCGGCGGCCTCGGAGACGTTGCGCACGATCTCCTGGGTGGCGGCGCCCTGCACCTCGACGGCGGCCGCGATCGAGGTGGCGACCGTGCTGATCTCGCGGATGCGCCCGGCGATCCCGGTGATCGCCCCGGCGGCCTGCCCGGTGGAATCCTGGACCCGGGCGATCTGCTGGCCGATCTCCTCGGTCGCCTTGGCGGTCTGCTCGGCGAGCGCCTTCACCTCGCTCGCCACCACCGCGAAGCCGCGCCCCGCCGCGCCCGCGCGCGCCGCCTCGATCGTGGCGTTGAGCGCCAGCAGGTTCGTCTGCGCGGCGATCTTGGAGATCAGCTCCACCACGTCGCCGATCCGGACAACCGCGGTGCTCAGGTCCTGAACCAGGGCGGCGGTCTCCCCGGATTCCGCGACCGCGGCCTGCGCCAGACCGGTCGAGGCCCGGACCTGCCGGCCGATCTCCAGGACCGAGGTGCCGAGTTGCTCGGCGGCGACCGCGACGGTGCCGACATTGTCGGCGGCTTCCTCGGCCGCCCGGGCGACGCCCCCCGACCGGTCCGAGGCCTGGACCGCATTGGAACTCATGCTCCGGGCGGTGGTCTGGAGCTGTGCGGCCGCCGCCGTCACGGTCTCGATCACTGCGCCGACGCTGCCCTCGAAGGTCTGCGCCAGGGCCTGCATCGCCGTCCGGCGCTGCGTCTCGACGTCGGCCCGGGCCAGCGCGGTCTCGGCCTCCAGGGCCCGGTTGCGCTCCAGGCTCGCCCGGAAGCCCAAAGCCGCCCGGGCGATGTCGGCGATCTCGTCGTGCCGATCCGTGTGGGGGACCGTCACGGCGGTGTTGCCGGCGGCCAGTTCCGACATGGCGGCGGCGACCCGCAGGGCGCGGCGGGCGATGTCGCCGGCCAGCCACCCCATCAGGGCGAGCGCCAGGACCGCGCCGAAGCCGGTCCCGAGCAGGATCAGGGTCAGCGTCGCCGCGCTGGTGTCGCGCACCTGCCCGGCCGCCTCCTGCGCCCTGTGGCTGTAGCCGGTCTTCAGCGTGTCGAGACGTGTCCAGGCCTCGTCGTAGAGCGTGTTGGCGGGGCCGTTGAAGGCGACCCGCCCGCCGGCGGCGTCGCCCGCGGCCACCTGGGTGAAGGCGGCCGTCTGCGCGTTCAGATAGGCCTGCCAGCGTTCGGTGAAGGCCGCGAACGCCGCCGCGGTCCCGGGCTCGGCCGGCAGGGCCGCGAAGGCACGGATCAGGTCCTGCATCGCGCCGATGCGGGCCGCGTTGCGCTCCCGGGCGCGGGTATGGGCCGACGGTTCCGTCTCGTCGATCACCCGGGTGGCGCCCAGGCGCACGCGGGTCATGGTGGCGCGCAGATCGCCGAGCAGATCGACCGCCGGCAGCAACCGGTCGCCGATCCGCTCCGTGACGGCCGCGCTCTGCTGGATCCGCAGGGCGGCCTAGCCGCCGACCGCGATCACGATGGTGCCGATCAACCCCGCGAGAACGAGGAATTGGGTCCGAAGGCGAAGGGGCAGATGCACGGAGAGGCCGGGATATGTCGGAGTCCTTCCCAAAGCCCTGTCGGCGCGACGTTACCGTTCCGTGAAGCGACACGATCTCTGCGCAATCCCGCGCGCCGTGCCTTCCGTCGGGGCGTGTCGCCAAGCCCGGCCGCGGTTGCTACAGAGCGCCCGCGAGGTGGATACGATGACACGACCGGAGGCAGGCGAGACGGGGGCGGGGGATGCGGCGCGCGCGCGGCTCTCCGCCCATCTGAATGCGGCGGGCTATCGGCCGGTGACCCCACCGGTGCTGCAACCGCTGGAGCCGTTCCTGGAACTCTCGGGCGAGGATATCCGCCGCCGGATCTTCGTGACCCAGGATGCGGGCGGGGCCGAGCTGTGCCTGCGGCCGGAATTCACGATCCCCGTCTGCCGCCTGCACCGGTCGCAAGCCGACGGGCAGGCCGCCGATTACAGCTATTGCGGCCCGGTCTTCCGGCTGGCCGCCGACGAGCCCGACGAGTTCTTCCAGGCCGGGATCGAGTCGATCGGGCGCACCGACACGCCGGCCGCGGATGCCGAGGTGCTGGGCCTCGCCCTCGAAGGTCTCGCGCTGTTCGGCCGGTCCGACCCGGCGGTGCGGCTCGGCGACATGGGGCTGACCGTGGCGCTCCTCGACGGGCTCGCGGTCCCGCCCGCCGCCAAGCGCCGGACGCTCCGGGCGCTCGCCGCCGGCCGCTCCCTCGACGCCGTGACCAACGGCGCCGGCGCGCGGCCCGAGGATCCGCATGCCGGCCTGCTGGCGGCGATCCAGGGCCAGGACCCGCGAGGCGTCCGCGCCTTCGTGGAGGACGTGCTGGCGATCGCCGGGATCTCGGCGGTGGGCGGGCGCAGCGCGGGCGAGATCGCCGAGCGCTTCCTCGCCAAGGCGGCCGCCCAGGCCCATGGCGGCGCCGGACTCAACGCCGAGAATCGCGCCGTGCTCGACCGCTACCGCGCCATCGCGGGCCATCCGGACGCGGCGGCGCGCGACCTGCGGGCGCTGGTCACTGAGGCGAACATCCGCCACGACGCCCTCTCGGCCGCCCTCGACCTGTTCGAGGAGCGCACCGGCTTCATCGCGGCCCGCGGCCTGCCGATCGAGCGGTTCCGCTTCCAGGGCGGCTTCGCCCGCAACCTCGACTACTACACCGGCTTCATCTTCGAGGTGGCCGAACCCGACGGTCCGATCCTGGTCGGCGGCGGCCGCTACGACGGGCTGCTCGGCCATCTCGGCAGCCCGGTTCCTCTGCCCGCCGTGGGCTGCACCTTCTGGATCGAGCGCGTGGCGGGAGCCGGACAATGAGCGCTTCGGAACCCCTGATCCTCGCCGTCCCGTCCAAGGGGCGGCTTCAGGAGAACGCCAACGCGTTCTTCGGCCGGGCCGGGCTGAAGCTCGCGCAGGGTGCGGGCGCCCGCGACTACCGGGGCAAGCTCCTGGGCGTGCCGGATGTCGAGGTGCGCTACCTCTCGGCCTCCGAGATCGCCGCGCAGCTCGCCTCCGGGGCCGCCCATCTCGGCGTCACCGGCGAGGATCTGATCCGCGAGACCCTGCCGGACGTGCGCGGCCAGGTGGAGCTGCTGACGCCGCTCGGCTTCGGCAACGCCACCGTGGTGGTGGCGGTGCCCCAGGCCTGGATCGACGTGCGCGACATGTCGGATCTCGACGAGGTCGCGGCCGGGATGCGCGCCCGCCACGGCCGCCGCCTGCGGGTCGCCACCAAATACGTGAACCTGACCCGCCGGTTCTTCGCCGAGAAGGGCGTGGCCGATTACCGGATCGTGGAGAGCCTCGGCGCCACCGAGGGGGCACCGGCCGCGGGCTCGGCCGAGATCGTGGTCGACATCACCACCACGGGGGCGACGCTCTCCGCCAACGCCCTGAAGATCCTGGAGGACGGGGTCATCCTGCGCTCGGAGGCAAATCTCGTGGCGTCCCTGAAGGCGCCCTGGGGCGAAGGCCAGCGGGCGGCCCTGCGCACCGTGCTCGGCCGGATCGCCGCCGAGGAGCGCGCCCGCACCACCCGGGAGGTACGCGCCGCCCTGCCGGAGAGCGGCACGATCGACCTCGCCACCCTGGCGGGCCTGCACGAGGCGGAACTGCCCTACGGCGCCCCGCGGGGACCCGAGGGCGAGATCGTGCTGCGCTGCCCGGAGGGCGCGGTGTTCGAGCTGGCCGGCGCGCTGGTCGAGGCCGGGGCGCGGGCCGTGACGGTGCGGCGGGTGGATTATGCCTTCGCGGCCGAGAACCCCCTGGCGGAGCGGCTGCTGGCGCGGTTGTGAGAGGGTTTTTGGCGGTTTGCTGCGGGAACCGAGCGGTTATTGCGGCCCCTGCTTGGCGAACTCTGACAGCACCGCGCGGAGCACCTTCAGTCGCGCATCGTAGACCCCGGTGAGGCAGGCGACGTCGCCGCCGCAGGTCCGGCGCTCCTTGAGCCACGCCTCCTGATCCTCGCGCAGCTTCGTCTGCCCGCCCATCGGCAGGACCGCCTTCAGGATCTCGAACCGGGTCGCCATCTCGACGTCCCGGTCGTTGAGGGGGAGATGCGCGCAGATCGCCGTCTCGTCGGGCGCCTCGGCCTTGTCGCAGGGGAAGCTCGCCGCGTGGGCGGACGGGCTGAACGCCAGGAGGGCTAGGGCCAGGGCGGTGGAAAGTCGGTTCGCCATGGGCTCAGAACGAGCCGCCCCGCGAAAAGCTCCCAGGGCCGCACCGGCGTGGTGAATCCGGCCCGGGATCACAGGATCCCCGGATCAGAGGCCCGGCTTGACGATCGCCAGGATGACGATGCCGATCATCAGGAGCGTCGGCACCTCGTTGAGGATCCGGTAGAACCGGGGCGCGCGGGTGTTCCGGTCGGCGGCGAAATCCTTGACCATCCGGGCGAGCCAGCCGTGGATGCCTGACATCGCCAGGACCAGCGCGAACTTCGCCTGAAGCCAGGGGGCCGCGTAGTAGCCGCTCATCCAGGCCAGCGTCAGCCCGAACAGCCAGGTGGCGATCATGGCCGGGGTCATGATCGCCTTGAGCAGGCGGCGCTCCATCACCTTGAAGGTCGCCGACTGCACCTCCGAGCCCGCCGGCAGACCGGCGTGGTAGACGAACAGCCGCGGCAGGTAGAGCATGCCCGCCATCCAGGCGATCAGGCTGATGACGTGGAGGGCCTTGATCCAGTCGTACAGCACGCGCTCGGCCTCAGCCCTGCCCGCGCAGCCGCGCGAGCATCCGCTCGACATGGGCGACCGGCGTCTGCGGCGTGATGCCGTGGCCGAGGTTGAAGATGTGCGGCAGGCCTGACGTCGCCGCCAGCACGGCGTCGACCGCCGCGTCAAGGGCCGGGCCGCCCTCGATCAGCGTGTCGGGATGCAGGTTGCCCTGCGTCACCATGGTGGCCGGCACCCGGCCGCGCAGGGCCTTCAGGTCCACGCCCCAATCGACCCCGACGGCGTCGGCACCGGTCTCGGGCACCACCCGGGCATGGCCGTCGAGCCCCGAGCCCCGGGCGAACACGATGATCTTCGCCCCCGGCACCCGGGCGCGGACGCCCGCGATCATCCGGGCGATGGGTTGCAGCGACCAGCGGGTAAGGGCGTCGGCGGCGGGTCCATCGGGCAGGGCGCTCTCGGCGACGTCGCCCACCGGCTCGACCACCCCGCCGGAGGCCGGCGCGGTTATAGGCATGGCCTGCGGCAGGGTGCCGGCATGGGATTCGAAGATCTGCACCGCATCGGCACCGGCCTCGAGCTGGCGCACGAGGTAGTCGGTCTGCACCGTGACAAGCCGGTCGATCAGGGTATCGACCAGGGCCGTGTCGCCCTCGGCCAAGGCCCGTGCGGGGGCGAGATCCGGCGTGCCGCGGCCGCCGATCATGTAGCTCGCCACCGTCCAGGGGGCGCCGCAGAAGCCGAGCAGCGTGGTCTCGCCGGGTAGTTCGGAGCGCAGCCGCTTCACCGTCTCGAAGACCGGCGCGAGATGGTCCATCACCGCCGGGTCACCGGCCTCGCGCAGGCGTGAAAACGCCTCCCGCCCGTCGAGCGGGTCGAGGCGCGGCCCCTCGCCCTCCACGAAGCGCACGTCCTGGCCGAGCGCGTGGGGGATGACGAGGATGTCCGAAAACAAAATCGCCGCGTCGAAGCCGAAGCGCCGGATCGGCTGGAGCGTCACCTCGACGGCGAAATCCGGGCTGTAGCAGAGGTCGAGGAACGAGCCGGCCTCGGCCCGGGTCGCCCGATATTCCGGCAGATAGCGGCCGGCCTGGCGCATCATCCAGGCGGGGGGCGGCCCGATGGCCTCTCCCTCGAGGACACGCAGGACCTTGCGCTCCCCCTTCGGCGTCCCCGTCATCTGCGCTCCACCCCGTTTGCCCCACCCCGCATGCCCGTCGGCGCGCCTCCTGTCGAGTCGAGGCACGCCGATCCCCACACAGGCCCCTTCGAAAAGAAAAGAGAGATTCTAGGACTCTGTTTTTTCTATTGGGGGCCTGAGATTCGGGGTCGCAAACGGGTCCACAGGCCATCCCCGCCGCCGCGCCGTTAACGAGGCTTTAAAGGATTTGCTCCAAGTTGCGAGAACCGGACGGTCCGTCAGCGGCTTGGCAACGCCGAGTTCTGTTCGCACCCCGATTGCGTCCCGGATTCTCCCACGGGCCCGGATTCCGCCTGGCCGGATCAACGGCCTGTGAACGGCGGAGTCGATAACCGAACATCGCCTGACGCTGGACCGGCCCGACGGGGCATCCTATCCACACTCATCGACTCCCCTGGCGGCCGGCGGTGGACAACCTGGGCCTCGCGAAAGGCGTCCGGATGGGCCGCAGCTACTTCCACCTCCACCTCGTCTCCGACTCGACCGGCGAGACGCTGATCAATGTCGGCCGGGCGGCCGCCGCCCAGTACGAGGGCGTCTCGGCGATCGAGCACGTCTATCCCCTCGTGCGCTCGGCCGCGCAGCTCGACCGGGTGATCTCGGAGATCCGGGCGGCACCGGGCCTCGTGCTCTACACCCTGGTGGGCGGGGATCTCGGCGAGCGGCTGGAGGAGGTTGCCCGCGAGACCGGATCCCCCTGCCTGTCGGTGCTGCGACCGGTCCACGACCTGCTGCGCGCCTATCTCGGCGCCGAGACCACGGCCCGGCCCGGCGCCCAGCACATGCTGAACGCGGAGTACTTTAAGCGCATCGACGCCATGAACTTCACGCTGGCCCACGACGACGGCAACCTGCCGGAGGATCTGGAGGAGGCCGACGTGATCCTGCTGGGCGTCAGCCGGACCTCGAAGACGCCGACCTCGATCTACCTTGCCAACCGCGGCCTCAAGACCACGAACCTTCCGCTGGTGCCCGGCATGCCGCTGCCACCGGCGATCGAGCGCGCCCGCAAGCCCCTGGTGGTCGGCCTGTTCGCCTCGCCGGAGCGGATCGTGCAGATCCGGCAGAACCGGCTGTCCAGCCTCAACGCCGACGAATCCTCGCTCTACGTCGACCGCTCGGCGGTCGCCGACGAGATCACGATGTCGCGCCGGCTGTTCACCAAGAACCGCTGGCCGACGATCGACGTGACCCGCCGCTCGATCGAGGAGACCGCGGCCGCGATCGTCGACCTCTATCGCGATCACCGCCTGAAATTCATCGCGGACTGAGTCCGGGGTTCCCAAAGGGCTCAGCCCTTTGGCGGGGTCCAGGGGCGGCGCCCCTGAGGCACCGGGCGAAGCCCGGCAGCAGGGCTCTGCCCTGCACCCGCAAAAGATCGAAGACCTTTTGAAACCGGGACTTTTTTCAGCTGCCGCTCAGGACCGCCCGGACCAGGGCGAGGCCCGCCAGCAGGCCCACGAGGCCGGTCGCGACCGAGGCCAGCACGTAGAGGGCGGCCATGCCGGTCTCACCGCGCTCGTACAGGCTGATCGCGTCGAGCGAGAAGGTCGAGAAGGTGGTGAAACCACCGAGCATCCCGGTGGTCAGGAACAGCCGCGCCGGATGGCCCGCCGCGCCGCGCAGCGCGAACCCCTCCGCGAGCACGCCCATCAGGAACGAGCCCAGCACGTTGATGATCAGCGTGGCCAGGGGAAAGCCGAGGCCCGGCAGGAGCCGGCTGACCGCGACGTTGATGCCGTGGCGGGCCCCGCCGCCGAGCCCGGCCCCGAGGATGACGATGAGGGTGTTGATCATGCCTGCCCTTCCTGTTCGGTCGGGCGGCGTCGCGCGTCGCGGCTTCGGCGCACGGCCCCACCGCGGACGGCGGAACGCGCGCCCGTGCGGTAGGAGCCATCAGCCCGGCTTGATGAGGCCGGGCGGTTGTCGGGGAGCTCCATCCCCATCGGCGACAGGCTTAGCGCAGGATCGCCGACAGGGGAATCCGGTTTTCCGGTCTCGTCAGCGGGCGAAGGCGAAGTGGCTGCGCTGCGCGATCTGGGCGGCGTAGAAATCCTCCACCACTTCGCGGACCACCTCGGCCAGCTCGTCGCCCCGGTGCTCGTCGAGCTGGATGTCGCTGCCGACCGTCCGGCCGCTGGCGCAGCGCCCCGCGCCCGGCATGAGGCGCTCGTTGTAGCGCTGGTTCAGGCCCGAGACCGAGATGAAGTTGCTGCCGCCGAGTTCCGGCCCGTACGTGATCTTGATCTTCTGCTCGGCTTCGGTCCCGCGCAGCTGCGCGCACAGGCTGATGAAGTTGTCCTGATCGATCCTGGCTTCCAGGCCCGTGATGCTGCCGTGGACGTTGTCCTCCTCGTTGAGCACCTCGGCCATCAGGTTGAGGACGCCCACCACCGGCTGCAGTGCCCGCGTGCCCTCTTCCAGAAGCTTCTGGCGGAACTCGTTGCTCCTGGCATCGGCTTCCTGCAGCCGCGCGCGGAACCTGTCTTTGACGTCGATCGCGCGTGGCATCGCGCTCCTCCCTGTTGGTTCATCCGGTTCTTGTTCGACCGGATACTGCAAACCTATGGAGCTCGCTCAGATGACGCAAGATCGTGCAAAATATTGATGCCTGCTCAGATCTTGAGCCATTGCACAGAAATAGTCCTTGCCCAGGAACTGTGCAATGGCCGTCGATCAGGCCGGTCTCACTTGAGGAGCTGCAGCAGGCTCCGGCCGGCGGGGGTCTTGAGTTCCTTGGCGTCGAGCTTGCCGTCGCCATCCGGATCGGCCGCCTTGAAGCGCTGCTCGACCAAAGCGAGGTATTCCTTGCGGTCGAGGGTACCGTCGGAATCGGGATCGGCGGTCTTGAGGTCCTTCTTGCTGAGCCGGCCCTTCAGCTCCTTGGCGTCGACGGTGCCGTCTTTGTCCTTCTCGGCGCCGTCGAAGACCTTGCCGGCGGCGGCCTGCGCCTCGGCGAGGTCGATGGTGCCGTCCTTGTCGGTGTCGACCATCTTCAGCGTGCGCTCGGTGCCAGCAGACCGGGCGGAGGCTGCGGTCGGAAGCGCGGCTGGCAGGACCAGGGCGGCGCTGAGCGCCGCGGCGAGAACGGGTCGGGTCAGGATCGTGGGCATGTCGGGAAAGTCTCCGGTGGCGATCGGCGCCGGCGACCCAAATCATAGCCGCGCGGGCTGTTCCCGGGCCACCCTTCACAAGGCGAGGATCGGAGTTCCCCCTGCAGCCGCGCTTACCGGGCCGGTCCGTCGAGGGGCGCCAGCCGGTCCGGGCCGGGCGCCGCGGCGACCGGTTGGGCGCGCGACAGGGCACGGGCCAGGACCGGCAGATCGGGCGCGGCCGCCCCCGAGGCGCCGAACACAGACCGGTCGAGATCCGCGAAGGCCGCCGCAAGGTCGGGCCGCGCCCGCCAGATCCGGGCGAGTTCCGGTGCCTCGCGCATCGCCGCGTCGAGGGCGGCGCGGAACCCGGCCGGGTCACCGGCGCGGGCCGCCGCCTGCAGGCGACGCCGGGTCGGCCCGGACAGGCGCAGCGTCGGCCGGCCGAGGCCGAAGCCGATCAGCGCCAGCCCGAGCCCGAAGGCGGCCAGCGCCGCGGCCGCCACCGTGAGCGGGGCGGGGATCGGCGGGGGCGCCCGGTCGGTCTCGCGATCGGGCAGGCCGCCGCCGATCTGCCGGGCCGGGATCTCGGTCTCGCGCATCGTGCGGGTGTTCGTGTCGAACCAGGGGATCGCGATCGCGTCGAGGGGGATGATCTCCGGCACGCCGGGTTTCACGTCCCACTGGTAGGTGGCCCGCGCCACGGGGCCCGAGGGCGTCAGCAGGGTCTCGCGGGTGACGGGACCCGCGAAGGTGATGATCCCGCGGGTGCGCATCACCGGCCGGGGCGGCAGGCCCTCGGCGACCATGCCCTGCGCCTCCAGGGTGACGATCCGGCGGGCGGTCTCGCCGACCTTGATGGTCTCGGGGTCGGGGCTCCAGGAATCGGTGATCGCCACGTCCTTGGCGGGCAGCCACCAGGGCTCCTTGGCATCCGGGCCGCCGGTCGGGGCGGTCCATTGCGCCACCGGGAACGGGATGGGTTGCGAGCGCACCTCGACCACCCGGCGCTCGCCGACGTCGTTGACGGTCAGCTTGTGGGTGAACGGCTCGATGGTGAACTGGCCGGCATGATGCGGGAAGATCGCCACGGTGCGGTCGAACGCGATGGCACTCTGGCCGTCGGGGAGCTTGGCCTTGCTCCAATGGTCGCGGCCGAGCTGCGTCCAGGAGAAGTTGGCGAGCGAGGGCTGCACCACCTCCTCCAGCAGGATCGGCTGCTTGTAGACCCCGTGGATCTTCAACAGCACCATCTCGCGGGGGAAGGGGGCGCTGTTGCCGTTCAGCTCGGCGGTGACCGTGAGGGTGAGGTCGCCGGGCTCGATCTCGGCGCGGGCGGGGAGGGGGGAGAGGGCGAGGAGCAGGGCGAGGGGCCATGCGCGCGTCTCCCTCCAATGCGCAGGGGCTCCGATGCTCGCAGGTCGTTGGCCATAGGGCTCTCTCCTCCCCCTTGCGGGGAGGAGTTGGAGGTGGGGGTGGTGCAGGATCGCGCGCAGCGGTGCCTCGTGCACCACCCCTGACCCCTCCCAAGGGGGAGGGGATTGGCGCATCCCGGCAAGGGTACGCCGACCCAAAACCCCAAAAAAACTCACCACGGGTTGCTCCCGGCGGGAATCGCGGTGCCGGCCTCGACCCGGCGGGTCTGCTCGGCGCGCAGGCGCAGCTTGAGATAGCGGCCCGGATCGTCCGGCAGGGTCTGGAGCCAGAGCCGGTCCGGGCGGATCTCGTGGGCCTCGAAACTCTTGGTCACCCGGCGGACCTCGCGCTCGGGGGCCTCGGCCACCATGGCGGAGCCGCCCCCGGTCCGGCCACGGCCGGCCGCGTCGCCGGCCGAGCCCCGGGCCTGGCCCTTGCCGGTGTCGATCGATTGCTGCTCGGCCTTGCCGCGGCGGGCGACCTTGCTGTTGCCGGGCAGCGACGCGCTGGCGTTCGACTCCTTGTTGCCGGCCAGACCCTCGCCGCTGGAGGCGGCGTTGATATCGTTGTTCTGGTCCTGGTTGCCGGTGTTGTTGTAGCGGGCGCCGTACTGGGCGGTGCCGTTGGCGATGCCGCCGCCGGGGCCGCGGTCGATCACCTCGGCCTGCATCCGGGCGATGAGCGAGCGGTTGGCCTGGGCGTCGGCGTCCCGGGGGTTGAAGCGCAGCGCCTCGTCGTAGGCCGCGAGCGCGCCGGTGAGGTCGCCGGCCTTCGCGAGCGCATTGCCGAGATTGTAGCTCGCCCGCCGCCCCCCGGTGCGGAACAGCGCGACCGCGTCCGCGTAGCGGCCGGCCTCGTAGAGGGCGGCGGCGCGCCAGGCCGGGTCGGCGAAGACGTCGGCGGCGAGCCCCGGCAGGCCGATCCCCATCAGCAGGCGCCCGAACCCGGTGCGGGGCTGCGAGACGGCGAGCAGCGCCAGGAGGCCGAGGCCGGCGAGCCCCAGGCCGGCGATCCGGGCGAGCCGCCGCCAGCGCGGCGGCAGGCCGGCCCGGAGCGGGGCGGCGAAGCCCGAGTCGGGAAGGGTGAGCCGCATCACGCGCTCCTCATCATGCGCTTCTGCGGAACAGGACCAGGGCCGGCACGGCCGCGAGCAGCAGCAGCCAGCGCCCGAGATCCGCGTAGGCCAGCACGCCGTAGCCGCCGGCCGCGAGGTGCTGGGCCAAGCCGGCGCCGACCGCGTCGAGCACCGGGCCGGGGGTGGCGATATCGGCGACCGTGCCGCCGCCGGCCCGCACCAGGGCGTCGAGGGCGGCCCGGTCGGGCTTCGGGGCGTTCGCCGGCAGCGGCTTGTCGGCGGGGACGAACAGGGCCTGGAGCCGCCAGCCCTGCGCCGCGATGGCGCGCGCCTCGCGGGTGGCGGCTTCGCCGATGCCATCGCCGTCGCTGATCAGCACCACGTCGGCCGACACCACGTTGGCCTCCGCGAGGGTGCGGCGGGCGAGCGCCAGCCCGCGCTCGGGATGGGAGCCGCGGTCCGGCACGGTGTCGGCGTCCAGCGCGAACAGGGTGGTGCCGAGGCTGTCGCGGTCGGTGGTGGGCGAGGCGGCCAGATAGGCGTCGCCCGCGTAGACCACGAGGGCGACCGCCCGGGTTCCGGCGGCCTCGGCGACCGCGGCGGCGGCCTGCCGGACGCCCTGGAGGTTGCCGCCCTCCGCCACCGAGCGCGAGAGGTCGACGACGATCACGGTCTCGTCGAGATTGCGGAAGGTGCGCCCGTCCGCCCGCTCCACGGCGGGGCCGGTCAGCGCCAGGGCGATCAGTCCGGCCGCCAGCGCGGCGGCGAGGTTCGCCTGCCGGCGTCCGCCGAGCACCGCGCCGGTGCGGGCGAGGTGGGCCATCAGCGCCGGATCGACCGCCCGGACCCAGTCGCCGAGGGGCGCCGAGCGCGAGGCGGCGCGCAGCGCCAGCAGGACGACGACCGGGATCGCCAGGAACCACCAGGGGCGCAGGAGGGCGAATGCGTCGAGGGGGCTCATGGGGCTGAACCGGAGATGGCAGGCGCCCTCCCTCCCCCTTCTGCGGGGGAGGGTACCCTGCGAAGCAGGGGGGGAGAGGGGAGCGCCGCTTCCAAAAGGGGCGCAGCCTTCATGAAGGCCGGCGCCCTCGCCTGCACCGTTGCTCCCCTCTCCCAACCCCTGCTGACGCAGGGGCCACCCTCCCCCGCAGAGGGGGGAGGGGGAGGCGTACTGGGCCTGCGGCAGGTCACGACCCACTTGGTCGGCCAAAAAACGTCCCGCATCACGCCCCCCTCCGGCTGGCCAGCAATGCGGCGGCGCCAAGCAGGGCCAGGGCGGCCGGCCAGGGCCAGAGGTCCCGGCGCAGCGGCAGGGGCGGCGCCAGGGCGCGGCCCCCCTCCAGCCGGTCGATGGCGTCGGCGACCTTGACGAGATCGTCGGTGGTGCGCACCCGGAACGCCTCGCCGCCGCTGGCCTGCGCCATGTCGCGCAGGGTCTCGGTGTCGACCACGTCCTGCTCGCCGTCGGCGTCCGCCATGTCGCGGGGGCCGAGCGCGATCGTGTAGACCTTGATGCCCAGTTCCTTGGCGAGGTCGGCGACATCCTTGGGGGCGGTCTGGCCGGCATTGTTGGCGCCGTCCGAGAGGAGGATGACGGCCTTCGCGGCCTTCCGAGGCTCGGCCTCGCCCCCGGTATCCCGCGGGTCCAGCCGGCGCAGGGCGAGCCCGAGCCCGTCGCCGATGCCGGTGGAGCGGCCGCTGATGCCGATCGTCGCCTCGTCGAGCGCCCGGGCGACCGCCGCGGTGTCGAAGCTCGGCGCCGCCGCCACATAGGCTTGGTCGGCGAAGATCACGAGGCCGATCCGGTCCCCGGCCCGGCGCCGGATGAAATCGGTGCCGACGCGCTTGACCGCGGTGAGCCGGGTCACGGTCTCGCCGTCGAGGGCGAAGTCGCGCCGCTCCATGGAGCCCGAGAGATCCATGGCGATCATGATCTCGCGGCCGGAGGCCGGCAGCGCCGTCGCTGGCATGACGAGGCGCGGACCCGAGAGCGCCACCACCAGGGCAATCCAGAGCGTCCAGGTCAGGGCGGCCCGGCGCCGGCCGCGGGCGGCGAGGTCGGCGCCGGAGCGTCCCGCGCCCACCAGCGTGCCGGGCACGCGCAGCGCCCCGCTGCCGCCCTCGGGTTCGGCCGGGATCAGGCGGGCGGCCAGCAGCGGCAGCGGCAGGGCCAGCAGCGCCCAGGGCGCGGCGAGGTCGAAGGCCGACAGGAGGGCGCTGAGCCAGGCGGGCAGGAAGGTACTCATGCCCGCATGTGCCCGATCAGGCGGCCGAGTTCGGCGTCCAGGGCGTCGAGGTCCGGCGCCTGCCGCCGGTACAGGCCGTCGGCCAGCACCCGTCCGGCGCCCCGCGTGAAGAAGTCGGTCTTGAACAGCCAGTCGAGGCGGGCCGCCCAGTCGGCACCGGTGGCCCGGCTCTCCGCCTCGCCGCCGAGTGTCCGCCCGAGCCGACGCAGCAGGCGGGCCTGGGCCAGGAGCCGCGCCTCCGGATCGAGCCCGCGGCTCCGGGCGAGTTCGGCGAGCGCCGCCCGGCGGATCGTGGCCCGCGTCCGGCCGCGCCAGTAGCGGACGAGGCCCACCAGCAGGGCGGCGCAGAAGCCGAGGAGAGCCGCCGCGACGATCTCGCCCTGCACGGCCCCCGCGGCCCCGCCGGGCAGGTGGAGGCCGCGGAGGTGATCGAGGCCGAGGGGGGTCTCGGCGGGTATCGTGGCAGGTATCGTGGCGGTGTTCATCGCCGTGTCCCTGATGGCGATCCCGCCTCACAGCACCGCATCGAGGCGCTCCATCAGCGGCGCGTAGGCCTCCGGCCCGGTCTCGACATCGAGGCGCACGCCCGCGATGCCGCGATGCGCGTAATCGGCGAGCCGGGCCTCGGCCTGTCCCGTGGGCGTCGCGGTCGGCAGCGCGGTCCCGCGGTGCCCGTCCGCCAGCGCGAAGGGGTAGTAGCCCGGCGGTCGCGCGCGCTCGAAGGCGTCGCTCACCAGGATCAGCCGGATGGCGATCCGCTCGGCCAGCAGGGTCAGGAGGTCGTCGAAGCCCGGACCGGGATCGTCCAGGGCGCTTGCGATGACGATGTGGCCGCCAGCCGGCAGCAGGCTGCGGGCGAGGCCGAGCGTCGCCTCGAGGGGCGGCTCCGGCTCAGGGCGCGCGCCCGACACTTTGTCCAGGGCGTCGGCATGGGCCTGCGCGAGGGCACCGGTCACCGCGATCATGGCGCGCTCGCCGCCCGCCGGCCGCAGGACGGTCGGCGCCCCGGCCGTCGCCACCGCGAGGCCGACCCGGCCGCCATCGGCCGCGACCCGCCAGCCGAGCAGCGCCAGGGCCTCGGCGGCGGCCACCGAGCGCAGGGTCCGGCGGGTGCCGAACAGCATGGAGGGGCGGAAATCGGCGAGCAGCACCACGGCGCGGTCGCGCTCGTCGTGATGGGTGCGCACGTGCAGCTGCCCGGTCCGGGCGGTGGCGTTGCGGTCGATGAAGCGGCGGTCGTCGCCCTCCGACCAGAGCCGGACATCCTCCGGCTCGGAGCCGCGCCCCCGGCGCCGGGTGACGATCCCGCCCGGCAGGCCCGCCAGCGTTCGGGTCGCGGGCGCCGAGCCCCGCCGGGCGAGGTGGCGCAGGCCCATCAGGGCCTCGCCCGAGAGGTGGATGCCGCCCTCGGCGCCCGCCCGATCGTCCGCTCCCACGGAGGGGGACGGGATCGCGGGACGGCGCGCCTGCCCGAATCCGAACACCGTCAGAGCGCCCGCACCCGCTGCACCAGCTCGCCGACGAGCCCGCGGGCGGTCTTGCCCTCGGCGGCGGCCCGCCAGGTCAGGCCGATCCGGTGGGAGAGGGCGTCGCGGGCGAGTTCGGTGACGTCCTCAGGGATCACGTGATCCCGGCCCCGCAGCCAGGCCCGGGCCTTGCCGGCCATCATCAGCGCCAGGGTGCCCCGCGGGGAGGCGGGATGCTCGATCATGGCGCGCAGGTCCGGCGCCGCCGCGTCGGTGCGGGTCGCCGCCACCAGCCGGACGAGATAATCCTTCAACGCCGGCGACACGTAGGTGGAAAGCGCCGCTTCCCGGGCCGCGCGGACATCGGCGAGCGACAGGCGCACCGGCATCGCCTCGATGTGATGGGTGATCTCGCCCTCCACGAGGTCGAGGATCGCCCGCTCGGTCTCGGCGTCGGGCATCTCGACCACGACGTGCAGGAGGAAGCGGTCGAGCTGCGCCTCGGGCAGCGGGAAGGTGCCGGCATGCTCGATCGGGTTCTGGGTCGCCACGACCATGAACGGGTCGGACAGCCGGTGCGTGTGGCCGGAGACCGTGACCTGCCCCTCGGCCATGGATTCGAGCAAAGCCGACTGCACCTTGGGCGGGGCGCGGTTGACCTCGTCCACCAGCACGAGGGCGTGGAACAGGGGGCCGGGCAGGAACTCGAAGGTGCCGCTGTCCTGGCGCCACACGGTGGTGCCGGTCAGATCCGCCGGCATCAGGTCGGGCGTGCACTGGATGCGCGCGAAGGAGCCGTCGAGCCCGTCGGCAAGCCGCTTGACCGCGCGGGTCTTGGCGAGGCCCGGCGCGCCCTCGATCAGCAGGTGCCCGCCGGTCAGGAGCCCGATCAGCAGGCGCTCGACGAGGCCGGCGCTGCCGATCAGGCCGCGCTCCAGCCCCTCGCGGAGCGCCATGACGCGGCCGTGCAGGGCCGCATCCGGAAGGGTCTCGGGACGGCGTTCGGCAAGGGCGTCGCTCATGCGCGACTGTGTCCTGCGCGGGCCTGTTCCGCCACTCGGGCCGTGTGCTGCATCCTGCACGTCTCCTCGGCCGGGTCCCGAATTCTTAAGGGATCCTCAGGCTCCTGCCGGTGTGCCCGCTGCCCGGTGCGGCCGTCAATCCCGGTTCCGTCGCCCTTTTCGGGCCGGGACCGGGCCGTGATGTCACGGTTTCGTCACCGCCCCGCTCTCAAGAACCGCCGATGACCAGCTACGCCGCCCTCCCCGAAGAAGCGAAATCCGCCATCGGCCTGCTCGTGGCCTTCGTGCTCGGCACGATCATCGGGGCCGAGCGGCAGTACCGCCAGCGCACCGCAGGCCTGCGCACGGCGGTGCTGGTGGCGGTGGGCGCCTCGGCCTTCGTCGATCTCGGCATGCGGCTGACCGGGCCGGACGGGGGCGTGCGCACGGTGGCGTACGTGATCTCCGGCATCGGCTTCCTCGGCGCCGGCGTGATCATGAAGGAGGGGATGAACGTCCGCGGCCTCAACACGGCCGCCACCCTGTGGTGCTCGGCCGCCGTGGGGGCGTTCTGCGGCGCCGACCTGCCCCTCGAGGCGGTGTTCGTGATGGTGACGGTCCTGGCCTGCAACACGGCCCTTCGGCCGCTCGTGAACGCCATCAACCGCGCGCCGATCCGCGAATCGTCCACCGAGGCGACCTACGAGGTTCAGGTCACCACGGCCCCCGGCGAGGCCGGCCCGGCGCAGGATCTGCTGGTGGAGCGCCTGGAGGCGGCGAACTATCCCGTGAGCAGCGTCGCGATCGAGGAGCGGGGCGAGTCCGCGGTCGACGTGGTGGCGACGCTGACGGCGAGCGCCGTGAAGGCGGAGGAACTCGACGCCGTGACCAACGACCTCGCCCGCGCGCCGGGCATCCGCCACGCCACGTGGTCGGTGCAGACGGCGGATTGATTGTCTCCGGGAGCACGCGCCTTCTGCTGAGCTGGACCGGAGGCCACTTTCGGCCAGAGCAGAGCTCTCGTGTGCTGCCAGCTTGCAGAAGGATCGCATGCTGGCATCAACATGCCGGCTGGCGGCGAGCAAAACGTCCAGGGGGCTTCCGTGCCTGTCGACAGATCAGCCGGTGGGGCGGGGCGGCCTGATCCGGGAGCAGAGTGCTCACGCGGTGACGGCCGAGGTCGAGCAGGATCGTGCCGTAACGACTGTCCTTCCGCATCCCCCAATCGCCGACGCCGACGGGGATGACGAGCCGCAGCCCCGTTCAGCAACTCGCCAGCGTGTTGAGGCCGTTTGAGGCGTGCGGCGTTCTCCGGTGTAGGCAAGTCCATCCCAACTCCGGCCTGAGTCTCGCGCAGCTATCGTGCGCACCGGACCCATGACATGTGGACGCCCGCACGTGTCTTGGCGAAGATCCAGCGCCGGCAGCCCAATTCGCGGCAGCAGAACCGCCACAACCCGATGCATAGTATGATCCGCAATGCCGAGGGCGGTGAGTCATCGGGATGGTAATCACAAAAGAGCCCCTGTAATGTAGGAGACAGATGCCCGATCACAGGATGAATATTATGGCTTTAGTTTCATACGACCAAGTTAATACATCGGATACGCGAGATACATCAATGTATCCAAAACTAAAATTGCGAGATTTAGCCGAAAACGATTCCAATAATGGGCATTTTACGGAACATAGACTTCCTCACCCAACAGACGCCCACACGCGAAATTCGTCCAAGCAAGCCGAGGCATCACTATGCCAGTACGCATGGGTTTTCAGCAGCGTCGACGGTAGCGTCATTTCTCCTCAACTTATTTTGAACGAAGACGGAGAAATTGGCGGCATCCGAAATCCTAGGGTTGTACGCTGGTGTATTGAAAATGAAATGATTCATTTCAAGGATGAATCCAACGCTACTGTAGTCAGATTTGTCATTGATCGCACGTCGACACCACAGAAAATGGTTCTGGCTGGGATCGATGAATCAGGGCAGATCAAAACACATTATCTCAGAGAAACCGATCGGTACGCACGCGCGCCTTTCTCACAAGACATTCAAATTCTTGAACCGATCGCAAAACGTAGAAAACATTTGATTGTTTTATTCGCCAATTCGAAATCGCTTCATACGCAATGGCCTCAAGACATTGATCCCAGTCGCAGATCATGGGATCTTTGCTTGGCATGGTATGGCGATGAGACCTCGTTTTTCCAGCGTCCATCATCGGAATACAGCGTCCTATTAAGGAAGGGCTCTAAACTGCAATGCCTGCATCGACTTTGCTATCCCGGAAGTCCAATCTTTGATTACGACTACGTCGCGTTCCCGGACGACGATATCGTCACGAGCTGGAGGGATTTGAATAGGATATTTCAGCTCTGTGTCGATTTTAATTTGATTCTCGCGCAGCCATCGCTATCGCATGACAGTTATATCTCACATTCTATTCTCCGCCACCAACCGGAAAAAATTATAAGATTTACGAATTTCGTAGAGATTATGACTCCGTTCTTTTCACAATCTGCACTGCGTCGTTGTTGCGGAACCTTCCATTTTGGAACAAGCGGTTGGGGGTTGGATTATGCTTGGCCCGTCATCCTTGGAGATCCCAGAAATCGCATCGGTGTGATCGACGCCGTTCCCGTGCGTCACACACGTCCTGTGGGACAGAGCTATGACACTGAGGCTGCACGCCGGGATGGCATGATGGTCTGTCGAGCATATGGTGTCACGGCGGACTACCTTGAATATGGTGGGATATCAAGATTCGGACATCAAATTCTATAAGATCGTATATTCTTATACTATAGTATCTAAAGATCATAAGGACACGATATTATGTACGAGTATGCTATTTTGGGAGGAGGAATCGCAGGGCTGTCGTTTGCCTCATTCATAGATGGAAGCAGCATCGTCTTGGAATCTCAGGATCGGGTTGGTGGACTCAGTCGCAGCTATGCGCTTAATGGCATTGATTACGATATCGGCCCACATGTCATATTTTCGAAGAATCGGGAGATTCTTGATCTTCACACGTCGATGATCAAGACGAATAAAATCAGAAGATCCAATCAAATTGTCCTCAAGGGACGATATATTAAATATCCTTTCGAGAATGATCTTTCGTCGCTCGATCCGCTAGACCGTGATTGTTGTTTACGGGAATTTTTGCACAATCCGTACGATCGCTACGTCAGTACAAACATGCTCCAGTTTTTTCTGGGTACTTTCGGCGAAGGCATCACGCGTTTATATCTTCAACCATACAACGAGAAAATCTGGAAATTCGATCCATCCTGTATGGATAAACAGATGGTCGATCGTATTCCGAAGCCTCCCCGCGAAGATGTGATTGCATCCGCAAACGGCATAGCATCGGAAGGCTACACACATCAGCTGTACTACCATTACCCCGCAAGTGGTGGTTTCCAGACATTGGTTGACAGTTACAAGGCGCGCGCCGAGGCGAAGGGGCAAACGGTGTGCACCGACGCTCAGGTTTGTGCATTGGAAAAGTCGGCCGCGGGTTGGAAAATAAAGACTCGCACCGAAGAGTTTTTCGCGAAAAAAATCGTCAGCACTATACCGATGCAAGAATTGCTAAAAATGCTTCAGCCACCAGATGACATAATCCGAACGTTGGACCGGTTGCTTTATAATTCAATATATATTGTCGTTGTCCAAGTCCGCAGGGATAAGATCGGGAACCATTTCGGTTTATATATCCCGGACGAAGATGTGATATTCCATAGATTGTCAAAACTCAATCATCTGGGCGAGCAATATTGTATGCCGGATGGTGGCAGTACGCTCATGGCCGAGGTGACGTTTAGGCCGGATAGCTATCTTTCCACTGTGTCAAAAAACACTATCGTTGAGCAGGTCATCACGGGGATGGTGAAAGCCGGATTTATTGATCGGTCCGATATTACTGATGTGGCAATTAGACATGAGAACTATGCTTATGTAATTTATGATCTGGACCATCGGAAAAACGTCGACAAAATACTATCCTACCTTGAAAGCGTTGATATAATGTCGGTCGGACGATTTGCGGAATTTGAGTACTTGAACACAGATGCTGTCGCCGAGCGGACCCTCGCGCTCGCGCATAAGTTAAAACAACGCCCATAGAATGTTCGAATGAGGAGGCGTCGGGTTTGGGGCCGTGCGGAACAGGTCGTCGATCGTTTTCACGACAACGCGTCTACGCTGATATCGGACTGTCAGAACGGTTCAGATTCTGTCGGGTCGACGCGGCGGCCTTTCAGGCGCGGGCGAAATGCTCTGCAACGTGATTCCGTCTGCTCCGAGCCAACCCTTGCCACGAGTCGAACAAGCCGCCCTCAATTGATTCCGTTAAGCCAGGCCGTTCGGACCGCCGGAAAGCAAACACTCCCTCCAGCCCAGAAAGGGTCGTGAAGGGATGGAACGGCCGTGTCCGCGGCCTGCGCGTGCATGGTCGAACAGACCGTGATCCGATCACGCTGCTCACGGGCGAACCTGAAGCGCCACCGCCTCGCAAACTGGCCCCGGTCGCGAAACCTCCGGACCCGATCCCCCCTTATCCGACCGGAAGCGGGAGCCCAACCATGACCCAGTCTCAAAGGAACGCGCTGATCGTCGGGGCCTCCCGGGGCCTGGGGCTCGGCCTCGTCGAGACGTTTCTGGAACGGGGCTGGCGGGTCACCGCGACCCAGCGCAGCCCGTCCCCCGACCTCGCCGGCCTGGACGCGCAATCCCTGCGCGTCGAGACCGCCGACATCGACGACGATGCCGGCGTCGCGGCCCTGCACGATCGCTTGGCCGACCAGCGCTTCGACCTGATCTTCGTGGTGGCCGGCGTCGCCACGCAGGCGCATGATCCGCTGCACGCGGTGCCGCGGGAGGTCGCCGCGCAGGTCTATCTCACCAACGCGATCAGCCCGATCCGCTTTGCGGAGGCCTTCCTCGATCGCCTTGCGCCCGGCGGCAGCCTCGCCCTGATGAGCTCGATCCTCGGCAGCGTCAGCCTGAACGCGTCGGGCGGCTGGGAAAACTACCGGGCCAGCAAGGCGGCGTTGAACACCCTGGCGCGCAGCTTTGAGATCCGGCACCGGGCCGACAATGTCTCGGTGCTGATCCTGCACCCGGGCTGGGTCCGCACCGATATGGGCGGCGCGGAGGCCGATATCGACGTGGCGACCAGCGTTACGGGCCTCGCCGACGTGATCACCGCACAACTTGGGCGGCCGGGCGCCCACTACCTCGATTATCGGGGCGAGACGCTGCCCTGGTAGCGCCGGATCCCGTCAGCGCGAGGGGGCGAGGGGTCGGGTGCGGCGCTCGATCACCACGGTCGGGCGGGTGCGGCGCTCGACCACGACGGTGCGTGGCGCCCGGCTCGGGCTCGCCTGGGTCAGGATCCGTTCGGGCACGCGTTCGGGCTTCGCCTTCTTGGCGGCGAGCACGTGGGGGCGGACCTCGTCGACGGGCAGGCCCATCAGGCCGGCCGCGATCTCGGCCTGCTGCTCCACATCGTCGGCCAAGTCCTGGGCGGCCGCGACCGCCTCGGTGATCGTCGGCGGCTCGCGACGCACCCGGATCGGCGGCAGGTCGGCGAAGCTCTTCTGCGTCTTCTTCACGGGGCGACTCGCAGTCTTCATAGGCCAGACATAGCGCCTTCCGGCCCGGTTGTGCAGTGCATCAAAGACGTTTGACCGCCGCCGCGGGTGCATGCCTGGCGGGTTGTTTCTACCGCAGCACAGGGGCCGGCAGCGGCGCCGCCAAGGACGCGAACACATCGGCTCCGAATCGTTTCCTGTCGGCCGATGGCTGCGACATAGAAGCGCAACCGCGTACGCGCAACGGTTTCGTATGCCGGCCGCGTACCCGCAACCCATCGTGAAGGCGGCTGTGATAGCGTCGCCCCATGACCGAGACCCTCGATCCGCGGCTGACCCCCGCGCGCGCCGACATCGCCGATGAACGCCTGCGCGGCCGGGTCGACGCCGCGCGCTTCGTGGCCGGCAGCCCCCGCCGTGTCACGGCACCCTCGGCCCCCCTGCGGCGCGAACCCGCCCCGGAAGCCGGGCTCGACACCGAGGCGCTGCTCGGCGATGCCGTCACCCTCTACGCCGAGGCGGACGGCTTCGCCTTCGTGCAGCTCGCCCGTGACGGCTATGTCGGCTACCTGCCCGCCGACAGCCTCGGCCCGGCCGGGCCGGAGCCGACCCACCGGGTGACGGCTTTGCGCACCTTCCTGTATCCGGAACCCGACCTGAAGCGGACGGTCCGCGGCCATCTGAGCCTCGGCGCGCGTCTGGTGGTGACCGGGGAATCGGGCGCCTACCTGGAGACGGGAGGCGGCTACGTGTTCGCCCGCCACTGCGCCCCGGTGGCGGAGCACGAACCGGATTACGTGGCCACCGCGATGCGCCTGGTCGGCACGCCCTACCTCTGGGGCGGGCGGACGAGTCTCGGGCTCGATTGCTCCGGCCTCGCGCAGCTCTGCCTCGATGCCGCGGGCCTGCCCTGCCCACGCGACGCCGACATGCAGGAGCGCGCCCTCGGCCGGGCGCTCCCCCTCGATGCCGCGGGCCTGCGCCGGGGCGATTTCGTGTTCTGGCGCGGCCATGTGGGGCTGATGCTGGATGCCGAGACGCTGATCCACGCCAACGGCCATCACATGGCGGTGGCAGTGGAGCCCCTGGCGGAGGCGGTGGAGCGGATCCAGGCCCACAGTTACGGTGCCGTCACGGGCCTCCGGCGCCTCTGAACGGATACGGGTCCAAACCGCGCGGCAATCGTGCTACAGGAGCGTCCCGCCTCCGTCACGCAGCCCGGTTCCGCCATCTGGCCTGTTGACAGGATAGCCCCGCCCTCGCCACATCCCCCTCATGACCGCCGAAACAGCGCCCCTCGCGCCCGCCCCGGGCACCGCCGACAAGCCGCCGCTGGAGATCCTGCTCTGCGCCCCACGCGGCTTCTGCGCCGGCGTGGTGCGGGCCATCGACGTGGTGGAGCGGGCCCTCGCCATCTACGGACCGCCCGTCTACGTCCGTCATGAGATCGTGCACAACAAGTACGTGGTCGAGAGCCTGAAGCGGAAGGGCGCCGTGTTCGTCCGCGAGCTCGACGAGGTGCCGGATGGCGCCGCCCCGGTGATCTTTTCCGCCCACGGCGTGGCGAAGACCGTGCCGGCCAATGCGGATTCCCGCGGGCTCACCACGATCGACGCCACCTGCCCGCTGGTGACCAAGGTCCATCGCGAGGCCGAGATCCATCACAAGCGCGGCCGCCACGTGCTGCTGGTCGGCCATTCCGGCCACCCCGAGGTGGTGGGCACGATGGGCCAATTGCCCAAGGGCTCGATCACCCTGGTGGAGGATCTCGACCAGATCGCCGCCCTGAACCCCGAGAACCCCGACAATCTCGCCTGGGTGACCCAGACCACCCTGTCGGTGGACGACACAAGGCACATCGTCGAGGCGCTCAAGCAGAAATTCCCGACCATCACCGGGCCGCACAAGGACGACATCTGCTACGCCACCACCAACCGCCAGGAGGCGGTGAAGCAGGTGGCACCGCTGGTGGACGCGCTGATCGTGGTCGGCTCCTCCAACTCCTCGAACTCGCAGCGCCTGCGCGAGGTCGCCGAGCGGGTCGGCTGCCCGATCACCCGGCTCGTGCTGCGCGCCGAGGAGATCGACTGGCCGGCCTTCGAGGGGATCCGAAAGCTTGGCCTCACGGCGGGCGCCTCGGCCCCCGAGGTGCTGGTTGAGGAGATCATCGACGCCTTCGCGGCCCGCTACGACGTGATCGTCGATACGGTCTCGACCGTGATCGAGGATATGGTGTTCCCGCTGCCGCGGGAGCTGCGCAGCGAGGCCGCCGAGTAGGCGGCTTCGGGGGCCAGATCTCGGGGACTGCTCCCATCCACACCCGCATCCTGAGGTGCCCGCGTCAGCGGGCCTCGAAGGAGAGTTCCAGGGATCGCGCGGCTGGCGGGAGGGCTCCTTCAAGGCCTGCGCTGCGCTCCGGCACCTCAGGATGAGGGCGCGGGTTGGATGACCCGCACCGTCCGTGACTTCCAACCCGAGCGCGAACACGTGGCCGTCTACACCGAGGTATCCGACGTGGCGCTCGCCGACTTCCTGTCGGCCTACGCGATCGGCAGCCTGCTCTCCTTCAAGGGCATCGCCGAGGGCGTCGAGAACTCGAATTTTTTCCTGCACACCACCGGCGGCAGCTATATTCTGACGCTCTACGAGAAGCGGGTGCGGGAAGCCGACCTGCCGTTCTTTATCGGACTGATGGAGCACCTCTCGGCCCGGGGCCTCGCCTGCCCGCAGCCGGTGCGGGATCGGGCCGGCCAGGCCCTCGGCCAGCTCTGCGGCCGGCCCGCCGCGATCGTGAGTTTTTTGGAGGGTGTCTCGGTCAAGGCGCCGGGCGTCGAGCATTGCCGGGAACTCGGCCGGGCGCTGGCCGCACTGCACGCCGCCGGCCGCGACTTTCCGATGGTCCGGGAGAACAATCTTTCGGTGTCGTCCTGGCGGCCCCTCTTCGCGCAAGGGGAGGCCCAGGCCGATTCGGTCGAGCCCGGCCTCGCGGAACGCACCCGGGCCGACCTTGCCTTCCTGGAGGCGCATTGGCCGCACAACCTACCGGGCGGGGTGATCCACGCAGATCTTTTCACCGACAACGTGTTCTTTATCGGCGACGCCCTGTCGGGCCTGATCGACTTCTACTTCGCCTGCACGGATGCCTTCGCGTACGACATCGCGGTCTGCCTCAACGCGTGGTGCTTCGATCCCGACGGCACCTTCCACCGCGACATGGCGACGGCCCTGTTTGCTGGCTACGAGGCTGTGCGACCGCTGGAACCGGCCGAGGTCGCGGCCCTGCCGATCCTGTGCCGGGGGGCGGCGCTCCGCTTCATGCTGACCCGGCTGGTCGACTGGCTGAACGTGCCCCCGGGCGCCCTGGTCAAGCCGAAGGACCCGCGGGAATTCGATCGCCGGCTCACCTTCCACCGGCAGGCGCGGGACGCGCAGGATTACGGGCGGCAGGGCTGAGGACCGCATGAGCACCGACGTGACCGAACCCGCGGCCGAGGCGACGCGGGTCAAGATCTACACGGACGGCGCCTGCTCGGGAAATCCCGGGCCCGGGGGCTGGGGCGCGATCCTGATCTTCGGCGATACCCGGAAGGAGCTGTCCGGCGGGGAGGCCCACACCACCAACAACCGCATGGAGATCCTGGCGGCGATCGAGGCGCTGGAGGCGCTGAAGCGCCCCTGCCGGGTCGACCTGTTCACGGACTCGCAGTACCTGCGCCAGGGCGTCACCAGCTGGATTCACAACTGGAAGGCGCGGGGCTGGCGCACCGCCGACAAGAAGCCCGTGAAGAACGAGGATCTCTGGCGCCGCATCGACGCCGCCCGGGAGCGCCACGAGGTGGCGTGGCACTGGGTGAAGGGGCACGCCAGCGACCCGCTTAACAATAGGGTGGACGCGCTGGCAGTGGCGGCGATGCTGCCGTTCAAGCGTCGGTGAGGGCGGGTTTGGCACCGGACCTCGCAAGACGCCCGGTCATCGGAAGTCCTGCGACTGCATAGCCGGTGCCGCGGGAATTTTAGTAAGGACTTGTCACCCCGACCAAGGTGGCTTTTGCAGAGCGGCGTGCAGGACGCGAAGAATTTGCACGGCGCTATCATCGACCTTGTACGATGATGTACCTGCGGTGCACGCTCATCTCGCGGGTGCCCGCGACCCGACCCCGCCGACCGAGCGCGGGATGATCTACCAAGCGGGCAGCCTTCTCAGTGAACCGCTTATCGAATGCGAGGGCAGCCGCCGGATTGTCGGCTTCGATATAATCGTAGATGGCGTCGTGGTCCTGAAGCGCTTCCAGCGTCCCGACCAACGCCTTCATTTTGCGGCGTCGAGTCGCCGCTGCGTGGCTGCCCGCTTGGCAGCGAACCGCTCTTCAACATGCTCGGCGGAGTCGACACGGCCGCTCTCGGCAGAATCCAGCCCGATCTGAACCTGCCGGCGAAACCAAGCATCATGCTCGGTTTCGTCCCGTTGCTGTTGGACATACGCGTGCATGAATTCACGCAAGAGCTGAGCGCTGTTGCGATTCCGATCCTGTGCTGCCTGAGAAAATGCGGTCTTCAGGATTTCATCGACCTGAAAGGTAAACGTCGCATCGCCCAAAGTCGTCGTCCCAAGCTCGACGGATCATCTCCGATGATCGCTGGATGCTAACACGTTGGAGCCGTCTGGAAAACGGCCGGGTCCGAATGCCTGGTCGCGAGACACGGCACAGGTCCTCGCTTTTCAATCCGTCTCCCCATCCAACCCCAACCAGTGCCGGCCGTCCCGGGCCAGGAGCTCGTCGGCCTCCTTGGGGCCGGTGCTTCCCGCGGGATAGATTTTGACATCCGCCTGCGGCCAGCCCTTGAGCAGCGGGTCCACCGCCGCCCAGCCGGCCTCGATGTTGTCGGCCCGCTGGAACAGCGTCGCGTCGCCGGTCATGCAATCGTAGAGCAGGGTCTCGTAGCCGACATTCGGCGTATCGGCGAAAAAATCCTTGTAGCGGAAGCCGGAGCGCACCCGGCCGATCTTCATCTGCGGCCCCGGTACCTTCACGTTGAACTCGGTGCTCACCCCATGGTCGGGGTCGATCAGGATCCGCATCACGGTCGGCCCCAGATCGGCGGTCGGCGTGTCCTCGAACATCTTGAAGGGAGCCGGTTTGAACAGCACCGCAATCTCGGTGCGCCGCCCGGTCATCCGCTTGCCGGTGCGGATGTAGAAGGGCACGCCCGCCCAGCGCCAGTTCTCGATGTGGAGCTTCAGGGCGATATAGGTCTCGGTGACCGAATCCTTGGCCACATGCGGCTCGTCCCGATAGGCGGGCACGTCGCGCCCCTCCGAGGTCCCGGCCGTGTACTGGCCGCGGACCGCATCCTCCGGCGGGATCGGCCGCACGGCCTCGGCGAGCTTGGCCTTCTCGGTGCGCACGGCCTCCGCGTCGAAGGAGTTCGGCGGCTCCATGCCGACCATGCAGAGGAGCTGGAACATGTGGTTGGGCACCATGTCGCGCAGCGCACCCGTCGGCTCGTAGAACCCGCCGCGCTCCTCGACGCCCACCGTCTCGGCCGCCGTGATCTGGATGCTGTCGATGTATTCCCGCCGCCAGACCGGCTCCAGCAACCCGTTGGCGAAGCGGAACGCCATGATCGACTGGACGGTCTCCTTTCCGAGGAAATGGTCGATCCGGTAGAACTGGCTCTCGTCGCCCTGCTTGAGGATGCGGGCGTTGAGTTCCCGGGCCGAGGCGAGGTCGGAGCCGAACGGTTTCTCGATCACGACGCGTCGGAAGGTGTCGCCCTCTTGGCGGAGCAGGCCGGCTTGACCCAGCCCGTCCACGATCGTTCCGAAGAAGCGCGCCGCCACCGCGCAGTAGAACACCGCGTTGCCGGTGACCTTCTGCTTCACGGCCTCGAAGGTCTCGGGCTTCTCGAAATCGCCCTTCAGGTAGTGCAGGCGCTCGCGGATGAAGCCCCAGCTCGTTTGATCGATATGGTCGGCGTGGAACTCCGAGGTCGGGTCCTTGCTGAACGCCTCCAGGGTCTGGGTGAGGTTGTCGCGCAGCGACTCATCGGTGCCCTCGCCGTGGTCGACACCGAGGATCGAGAAGCCCGGATCCAACAGTCCCGCACCCGCGAGATTGTAGAGGGAGGGCATCAGCAGGCGCTTGGTCAGGTCGCCCCCCGCGCCGAAGATCACCAGCGTGCAGGGCGGCGCCGGCTTGGTGCCGCAGGCCGCATCGTTCTTGAGGGCTGTCGTCTGCTCGGCCATGGCCCTGGCTCCTGTCCGGCTGCGCTGCAGCAAACCGGCGGGACAACCCGCCGCGGTGAGGCGCGTTCCGACCAACGGGATCCCAAAGGGCCGAAGCCCTTTGGTGGGGTGTCGGGGTGAAACCCCGGCATACGGATCCTGGGCCCCCAGGAGGGGACCCAGGATCCGTACAGCAGGGCGCTGCCCTGCACCCGCAAAAGGGACGCGTCCCTTTTGAAACCCAGGACCGCCCGCCGGGCCTACTCGTCGGGGCGGACCGCCTGACCGCCCCGGTCGATCGGGAGACTCGGGCCCTTCAGCTCGGAATCGCTCGGCAGGGAGCGCACGTCCCAGCCGCCGCCGAGCGCCCGGATCAGCGTCACCGCCGCGGTGAAGCGGCTGAGCCGGACCTGAAGGGCGTTGATCTCGTTGGTCACCAGCAGGCCCTGCGCGGTCACCACGGTGGTGAAGTTCTGGGTGCCGGCCCGGTATTCGTTGAGCGTGATCTCCACCGCCTTGCGCGACAGCTCGACCGCCTTGTCCTGTGCGGTCTGCTGCTGGCCGAGGATGCGCAGGGCCGCCATCTGGTTCTCGACCTCCGCGTAGGCGGCGAGCACCACCTGGCGGTAATTGGCCACCTGCGCGTCGTAGGCGGCCTCGGCCGAGCGCAGGGCCGCCGTGCGGGCGCCGCCGTCGAACAGCACCTCGCTGGCCGAGCCCGCCACCGACCAGAACTGGTTGGCGGCCGAGAACAGGCCGGTGCGGGTCAGTCCCGAGACGCCGCCCTGGGCCGAGATCGTCACGGTGGGGAAGAAGGCGGCCACCGCGACCCCGATGCGCTCGCTCTGCGCCTGGACGAGGCGCTCGGCCTGGGCGACGTCGGGGCGCCGCTCCAGCAGATCGCCCGGGATCCCGACCGGCACGGCGGGGGGATTCCGGCTGATGCCGGAGACCGGGATCGACACCTCGGAGGGCGGGCGCCCGATCAGGGTGGCGATGGCGTTCACGTACTGCACCCGGGTCAGCCGCACCGCGATGGCCTGGGCCTCGATGGTCTGGACCTGGGTCTGGGCCGTGATCACGTCGGACCGGGCGGCCACACCCGCGGCGTACTGGTTCTCGGTGATCTGCGCGGTCTTCCTGAAGTTCTCGACATTCTCGTCGAGCACCTTCTGGAGGGAATCGGCGTAGCGGACGGTCAGGTAATCGGCCGCCACCTCGGCCTGGATGGTGAGGCGGGTCAGCGCGATCGTGGCGGCATCGGATTGCGCCAGCGCCGCCTCGCTCTCGATCGTGCGGCGCGTGCCGCCGAACAGATCGAGCTGCCAGCTCGCTTGGCCCACCAGGGACTCGCTCGTGCGCACGGTGCTGCCGCTGGCAGCGCGGGTGATGCTCGGGGCGCCGATCACCGTCGGGTACAGGGCGGCCTGCGCGGAGGCGACCAGCGCCCGGGCCTGCCGATAGTTCGCCACCGCCTGCCGCAGCGACTGGTTGTCGACGTCGACGAGGCGGATCAGCCGGTCGAGATTCGGATCCCGGAAGACCCGCCACCAGTCGCCGCGCTCGACGGCATCACTCGGCCGCGCCTCGCGGAACCCCTTCTTGCGAGCCGCGATATAGGCCGGGCTGTCCTCCCGGACCCCGCCCTGCTTGTAGCCGAGCGGTGTCTCCACGGAGGGCCGGGAATAGTCGGGGCCGACGACACAGCCCGCGAGGAGCGGGGCAGCGAGGAGGAGGGCGGCAAAGGTGTGAAGCCGACGGTCGGCAGGAGGCGCACCTCCCACCCTGAACCTCATCCTGAGGTGCCGGAGCGCAGCAAAGGCCGCGAAGGAGCCCTCCAGCCAGCCGCGCGACTCTTGGAGGCCTCCTTCGAGGCGGCTTCGCCGCACCTCAGGATGAGGGTGCGGGTTGGGCCGACCCGCGCGCACGACCGCGGCCGCCGATGTTTCACGTGAAACCTTAACCATCATTCTCCGGCCGGCAGGGCCGCTTCTCCGCCCCGTCCGGCGCGCCTGCGGCGGTCGAGCACCCTGTGCCTCAATCGGTCAAGGGTGAGATACACGACGGGGGTGGTGTAGAGCGTCAGGATCTGGCTCACGATCAATCCGCCCACGATGGCGATGCCCAGCGGCCGGCGCAGCTCCGCGCCTTCGCCGGTGCCCAGGATCAGCGGCACCGCGCCGAGCATCGCCGCCAGCGTGGTCATCATGATCGGCCGGAAGCGCAGGAGACAGGCCTCCCGGATCGCATCCACGGGATTCGCGCCCCGGGTCCGCTCGGAATCGATCGCCACGTCGATCATCATGATCGCGTTCTTCTTCACGATGCCGATCAACAGGAACACGGCGATCAGCGCGATGATGGTGAAGTCGGTCCCGGTCACCAGCAGGGCCAGCACCGCGCCGACGCCGGCCGAGGGGAGGGTGGAGAGGATCGTGAGCGGGTGCACGAAGCTCTCGTACAGGATCCCCAGCACCGCGTAGACCGCCAGGATCGCCGCCAGGATCAGCAGCGGCTGGCGCGAGGCCGAGGCGACGTAGTTCTTGGCGGCGCCGGCATACTCGCCGTGGATCGTGGCCGGCAGGTGCAGGGAGGCCATCGCCCGGTCGATGGCGTCGGTCGCGTCCGACAGGCTCTTGCCCGGGGCGAGGTTGAACGAGATCGTGGTCGCCACGAACAGGCCCTGGTGGCTGACCTGCGTGGGCGCGTTGCCGGGCTCGATCCGCGCGAAGGCCGAGAGCGGAACCATGGTCTCCTTGGCGGCCGAGACCGGGGCGCTCGACGAGGCCCCGCCCTTCGAGGCCGCGATGGCGTTGGAGGAGGCGTTGCGGGCGGAATCCGACGCGATGGCGGCGGCGTTCGAGGCGGTGTCGGCCGTACTGGCGGAGGCGGCCGCCGCGGCGGCGCCCGTGCTCCCGGTCGCACCGCCGACCGCCCCCGAGCCGGCGGCGGCGCCGGACGCGGAGGCCGCACTGCCCGGGCTGCTGGTGCCGGTCGCCGCGTTGGTGTTGACGCCGCCCGCCGCCGCCACGGTGCCGGCCACCGCGTTGGTGGTCGCCGAGCCGGCCGCGTTGCCGCCGGAGGTCGAGACGTAGATCTGCTTGAGCGTCTCCGGGGTCTCCAGGTAGCGCGGCGCGATCTCCATCACGACGTGATACTGGTTCAGCGGATTGTAGATCGTCGAGACCTGCCGCTGGCCGAAGGCGTCGTAGAGGGTGTTGTCGATCTTGTTCGGCGTGATGCCGTAGCGGAAGGCGGTGTTGCGGTCGATCACGACCCGGCTCTCCAGCCCGCCCTCCTGCTGGTCGGAGGTCACGTCCGCGAAAGTCGGGTCCTTCTGCAGGGCCGCCACCAGCTTCGGGGCGGCGGCGAACAGCTCCTCGGGGGTGTCGCCCTGGAGGGTGTACTGGTACTGGGCGAAGCTCTGGCGGCCGCCCATCTGCAGGTCCTGCCGGGGGAAGACGTAGAGGCGCGCCCCCGCGACCTGCGCGAGCTTCGGCCGTAGCCGCGCCATCACGGTAGAGATCGGCGCCCGTTCGTTGAGGGGTTTGAGGCCGACGAACACGTTGGCCGAGTTGGTGCCGCGCCCGCCCGTGAAGCCCACGACGCTTTCAATCGCCGGGTCCGCGCCAACGATTGCGGCCGCCTGCTTGAGCTTCTGCTCCATTGACTGGAACGAGATGCGCTGGTCGGCCTGGACGCCGCCCATCATCTGGCCGGTATCCTGCTCGGGGAAGAAGCCCTTCGGCACGGTGATGTAGAGGTAGACGTTGAGCCCGACCGTGGCGAGCAGGGTCAGCAGCACGAGGCGTGGATGGGCGAGCGCCACCTCCAGCGTCCGCGCATAGGCACCTAGCAGCCGGGAGAAGCCGCCCTCCAGCATCCGGATCACAAGGTTCGGCCGGCGCCCCGCCGGAGGTTCGCCGTTGGGGCCGTGCCCCTCGGCCCGGAGCAACCGGGCGCACATCATCGGCGTGGTCGTGAGCGAGAGAACCAAGGAAATCAGGATCGACAGCGACAGGGTCACCGAAAATTCCTGGAAGATGCGGCCGACGAGGCCGCCCATCAGCAGGATCGGCAGGAACACCGCGATGAGCGACAGGCTCATCGAGATCACCGTGAAGCCGACCTCCCGGGCGCCGATCAAAGCCGCCTGGAGCCGGGGCTTGCCCTCCTCGATGTGGCGCTGGACGTTCTCCAGCACCACGATGGCGTCGTCGACCACGAAGCCGGTGCCGATGATCAGCGCGGTGAGCGACAGGATGTTGAGCGAGTAGCCGAGCAGGTACATCGCCGAGAAGGTGCCGATGATCGAGATCGGCACCGCCACCGCCGGGATCAGCGTGGCCCGCCAGGAGCGCAGGAAGCCGAACACCACCAGGATCACGAGGCCGACCGCCACCAGCAGGGTCTCCTCGGTGGCCGAGAGGGAGGCGCGGATCGTGGCGCTGCGGTCGCCGGTGAGCTTGATGTCGATGCCGCCGGGGAGCGCCGCGGTGATCTGCGGCAGGGCCTCCTTTACGGCCTTGATGGTCTCGACCACGTTGGCGCCGGGCTGCTTGTAGACGAACAGCAGCACGCCGGCCTTGCCGTTGACGATGCCGAGGTTGCGCTTGTCCTCGACCCCGTCGAGCACCTGGCCGACATCGGTGAGCTTCACCGCGGCGCCGTTGCGGTAGGCCACGATGATGTCGCGGTAATCGGCGGCCTTGCGGCCCTGGTCGTTGGCGTAGAGCTGGTAGCGGCGCTCGCCCGCGTCGATCTCGCCCTTGGGCGAGTTGGCGTTGGCGGAGGCCAAGGCCGCGCGGATGCCCTCGAGGCCGATGCCGTAATTGAACAGGGCGGTGGGATCGAGTTCCACCCGCACCGCCGGCAGGGACGAGCCGCCGATGTCGACGTTGCCGACGCCCGGCAGCTGGGAGAGCTTCTGCTGCACCACGGTGGCGGCGGAATCGTAGACCTGGCCGCGGGTCAGCGTGTCCGAGGTCATGCCGAGGATGATGATCGGCGTGTCGGCGGGGTTGAACTTCCGGTAGGTCGGGTTCTGTCGGAGCGCGGTCGGCAGGTCGGCACGCGCCGCGTTGATGGCGGCCTGGACGTCGCGGGCGGCGCCGTCGATGTCGCGGTTGAGGCCGAACAGCAGCACGATCCGGGTCGAGCCCAGGGTGTTGGTGGACGTCATCTCGTTGACGTCCGCGATGGCGCCGAGCCGCCGTTCGAGGGGCGCCGCCACGGTGGTCGCCATCGTGTCGGGCGAGGCGCCGGCCATCTGGGCCTGGACGAGGATCACCGGGAAGTCGATCTGCGGCAGCGGCGCCACCGGCAGCTTCAGGAAGGCGAACAGACCGGCGAGCAGCACGCCGATCGTGAGCAGCGTGGTCGCCACCGGCCGCCGGATGAACGGCTCGGAGATGTTCACGGGTGGGGGCTCCCGTGGTCTGGGTGGCGCGCCGCCTGCTCGTCGGAAGAGGCGCAATCGGCCCCGTGCATCTCCCTCCCCCCTTTGCGGGGGAGGGTGGCCCCTGCGTCAGCAGGGGTCGGGAGAGGGGACGCGGTTTCAGGATAAGGCGCAGCTTTCGCGACGGGCTGAGCTCGATCCTGCACCGTCGCTCCCCTCTCCCCCCCTGCTGCGCAGGGTACCCTCCCCCGCAGAGGGGGGAGGGAGGTGCCATGTCCGGATCGCGCCGCGATGGCTTCGCCGACCCGGTCAAGAACCAAGTCCAGATTGCTCAGCACAAGCTCGTTCGGGAAGCGCAGGACCGTGAAGCCCTGGCTCGTCAGCCAAGCGTCGCGCTTCGCATCGCGCCGCCGCCGCGCCTCGGTCTCGTGCGGCTCGCCATCCAGTTCGACGATCAGGCGTGCTGAGGCACAGAGGAAATCCGCGATGTACGGTGGGATCGGCACCTGCCGCCGGAACTTGAAATCGTGGAAGCGGCCGCCGCGCACCTGCTGCCAGAAGGCATCCTCGGCCCGCGTGTAGGATCGTCGCTGCTCACGGGCGAAGGCGCGCAGGCGCGGATCGGGCTTGCCGTGGCGTCGGTCGTTCCGAGGTGTCCCTAGGTCGGATCTGCCACACGCCCTCCCTCCCCCCTCTGCGGGGGAGGGTGGCCCCCGAAGGGGGTCGGGAGAGGGGAAGCCGGTTTCCGGATGTCGTGCGACCTTCATGAAGGCCAGCGCTCTGTTCTGCACCGGCGCTCCCCTCTCCCGACCCCTGCTGACGCAGGGGCCACCCTCCCCCGCAGAGGGGGGAGGGATGCACACGCAGCTTTTTACCTAATCCCCGACCCAAAACCTCCGAACAGCCACCGATACCGCCGGGATTGGCCCCTCAACCAATCCCCCTGGTCCGAACCTTGCTGTGGGCGCCGCGCGCTGACGGTTTGCCGATGCGCGGTGGCCGGTCTAAGCCTCAACCACCGCTTCCGCGGGACGGCCTGCGCTCAACTTTCATGGTTCCGGAGATCCGATTGTCCCGTTCTGCCCTGAAGACCCTCGCCCGCGGCGTGTCCGCGGTCGCGGTCGCGACGTTTGCCTGCGCCGCGCTGCCCGCGCAGGCCGCCAACGTCTTCCGCTTCGCCTTCCAGGGTGATCTGAAATCCCTCGATCCGTACTCCCTCAAGGAGAGCTTCACGGAAGGGATGCAGGAAGCGGCCTACGAGCCCCTCGTCACCCTCGACAAGAACCTGAAATTCGCGCCGGCGCTGGCGGAATCCTGGGAGACGCCCGAGCCGACCCGCTGGCGCTTCCACCTGCGCAAGAACGTCAAGTTCCACGACGGCTCGCCGTTCACCGCCGACGATGTGCTCTTCTCGGCCCAGCGCGTCCGGGCTACGGGCTCGAACTTCACCACCAACGTGCCCGCCGACGCCGAGTTCGTGAAGGTCGATGACTACACCGTCGACATGGTGCTGAAGAAGCCGAACCCGATCGCCATCGCCCAGTTCCCGACCTGGGTGATCATGTCGAAGGCGTGGTCCGAGAAGAACAACGTCGTCCAGCCGACGCCGCCCAGCGCCACCAGCCCGAGCTACGCGACGCTCCACGAGAACGGCACCGGCCCGTTCGTGATCGCCGAGCACCAGCCCGGCGTGAAGACCGTCTTCAAGAAGTTCGACGGCTATTGGGGTAAGGTCGAGTCGAACCTCGACGAGGCGATCCTTACCACCATCGCCAACCCGGCGACCCGGGTCGCGGCGCTCCTCTCCGGCGAGGTCGACTGGATCGACCCTGTACCGCTGCAGGATCAGCAGCGGGTCAACGCCAGCGGCACCGCCACCGTGATGGCCGGGCCTGAGCTCCGCACGATCTTCCTCGGCATGGATCAGGACCGGGACGAGCTGAAGGATTCGAGCGTCAAGGGCAAGAACCCGTTCAAGGACATCAAGGTGCGCGAGGCCTTCTATCTCGCCATCGACGAGGACACGATCGCCAAGCGCGTCATGCGCGGGCAGGCGGTGCCCTCTGCGCTGATGATCGCCCCGGCCCTCTACGACCGCGGCGCCGAGTTCAAGCGCCCGGCCACCGACCTCAAGAAGGCCAAGGAGCTGATGGCCCAGGCGGGCTACCCGGACGGGTTCTCGCTCACCATGGATTGCCCCAACGACCGCTACGTCAACGACGAGGCGATATGCCAGGCGGTGGTCTCGATGCTCGCCCGCATCAACGTCAAGGTGAACCTCAACGCCCAGCCGAAGGCCAAGTACTTCGCCAAGGTGCTGGCGCCGAACTATGACACCTCGTTCTACCTGCTGGGCTGGACCCCGTCGTCCCTCGACAGCCACAACATCCTCTACGAGATCGTTGGCTGCCGGAAGCCGGGCGACAAGTCGGGCCGGGGCGGCTGGAACCTCGCGGGCTATTGCGACCCGAAGATCGACGCGATCGCCGACAAGGTCGAATCCGAGACCGACAAGACCAAGCGCGACGCCCTGATCAAGGACGGCTTCGACGTCCTCAATGCCGACTGGGGCTACATCCCGCTGCACCAGCAGGCGCTCGCCTGGGGCGTCTCCAAGAAGGTCCACCTGACCCAGCGGGCCGACAACCTGCTCCTGCTTTACTGGGTGTCGAAGGACCCGTCGTAGGAGGCTGAGGCGTGCTCGCCTTTCTCCTGCGCCGGGTGATCCAGGCGGCCGCGGTCCTCGCGGTCGTCGGGCTCATCGCCTTCGCGATGTTCCGGTTCGCGGGCGATCCCGTGAACCAGATCGTCGGCCCCGACACCACCGTGGCCGAGCGGGCCCAGATCCGGACGGATCTGGGCCTCGACGACCCGGTGCTGGTCCAGTTCGTCCGCTACGCCGGCAACGTGGTGCGGGGCCGGTTCGGCATCTCGTACCAGTTCCGGCAGCCGGTTTCGCAGCTCCTCGCCGAGCGTATGCCGGCGACGCTGGAGCTCGCCTTCTGCGCCACGATCTTCGCCTTGGTGGTGGGGATCCTGATGGGCGTCTATTGCGCGCTGTTCCGCGACTCCTGGCTCGCCGGGCTGTTCCAGGCGGTCTCGCTGATCGGGATCAGCCTGCCGACCTTCCTGATCGGCATCCTGCTGATCTACCTGTTCTCGGTGACGCTTGGCTGGCTGCCTTCCTACGGACGGGGCGACACGGTGCGGCTCGGCTGGTGGACCACCGGCTTCCTGACCGCCTCCGGGCTCAAGGCGCTGATCCTGCCCTCGGTGACGCTCGGCCTGTTCCAGATGACGCTGATCATGCGGCTGGTGCGCGCCGAGATGCTGGAGGTGCTGCGCACCGACTACATCCGCTTCGCCCGGGCGCGGGGGCTCACCACCCGCGCCGTCCACCTGCGGCACGCCCTCAAGAACACGCTGGTGCCGGTGATCACCATCGCGGGGCTTCAGCTCGGCTCGGTCATCGCCTTCTCGATCATCACCGAGACGGTGTTCCAGTGGCCCGGCATGGGCCTGCTCTTCGTCCAGGCCGTGCAGAACGTCGATATCCCGATCATGTCCGCGTATCTGCTGCTCGTCGCGCTGATCTTCGTGACGATCAATCTCGTGGTCGACATCCTCTACACGGTGGTGGACCCGCGCCTGCGGCTCTCGACCGGGCGGACAGCGTGAGGGCGCACGCATGAGCGGACGCGACATCGACGCGGGCGACGCCCCGCCGGTCCCCCTGGTCGAGGTGCCACCCTCCCGGCTCGCGCGCTGGCGCGATTCCGACCTGCTGGCGAATTTCCTGCGCTCGAAGACGGCCGTGGCGGCGCTGATCGCCACCGTGCTGATGGTGGGCCTCGCCTTCGCCTCCCCGTGGATCGCCCCCCAAAACCCCTACGACCCGGCCCAGCTCGACCTGATCAACTCCAACCTGCCGCCGATCTGGCAGGCGGACGGTCAGGCACCCTACTATCTCGGCACCGACGACCAGGGCCGGGACGTGCTCTCGGCGGTGCTGTACGGCCTGCGCCTGTCGCTGATCGTCGGCGTGCTCGGGGTGGTGACCTCCGGCATCCTCGGCATCGCCCTCGGCCTGATCGCCGGCTATGCGGGCGGGGCGGTCGACACGCTGATCATGCGGGTCGCCGACGTGCAGCTCACCTTCCCGGCGATCCTGATCGCCCTGGTGGTGGACGGGGTCGCCAAAGCGAGCTTCGGCAGCGCACTGGATGTCGGGCCGCTGATCGGCCTGATCGTGGTCTCGATCGGCCTGTCGTTCTGGGTGCAGTACGCCCGGACCGTGCGCTCCTCCGTGATGGTCGAGAAGGGCAAGGACTACGTCCAGGCGGCCCGGCTGATCGGCCTGTCGCCGCCGGTGATCATGGTCCGCCACGTCCTGCCGAACGTCACCGGCCCGGTCTTCGTCATCGCGACGATCAACCTGGCGCTCGCCATCATCACCGAGGCGACCCTGTCGTTCCTGGGGACGGGATTGCCCGAGACCATGCCGTCGCTCGGCACGCTGATCCGCACCGGCAACCGGTTCCTGTTCTCCGGCGAGTGGTGGATCGTCGCCTTCCCGGGGCTGGCGCTGGCCGGGCTGGTCATCGCCATCAACCTCCTGGGGGATTGGCTGCGCGACGCGCTCAATCCGAAGCTGCAGTGATGGATTCGGTTCTGCACGTTCTCCCGCCATATCCTACCCTCCACCTCATCCTGAGGTGCCGGCGCGCCGCGGAGGCCTCGAAGGCGGGCTCCAGGGATCGCGCGGCTTCTGGAGGGCTCCTTCGAGGCTCGCTGCGCTCGCACCTCAGGATGAGGTGGAGGGTTGGGGGAGGCTCCGCAGTGGGAGCCGCTACGCCATGACCGAAACCATCCTCTCCGTCCGCGACCTCACGGTCGCCTTCGACACCCGCCGCGGGCCGCTCACCGCCATCGACCGGGTCTCGTTCGATATCGGCCGCGGCGAGATCCTGGGCGTCGTCGGCGAATCCGGGGCGGGCAAGTCGGTGACCGGCTCGGCGGTGATCGGCCTGATCGACCGGCCCGGGCGGATCGCCGGCGGCGAGATCCGCCTGCGCGGCGAGCGCATCGACAACCTCTCCCCCGAGGCGATGCGGCGGGTGCGCGGCAAGCGCATCGGCATGATCTTCCAGGATCCGCTGACCTCCCTCGATCCGCTGTTCCGGGTGGGTGACCAGATCGTCGAGACCCTGTGCACCCATACCGGCCTGTCGGCGAAGGCCGCCCGGACCCGCGCCATCGATCTGCTGGCCGAGGTCGGCATCCCGGCGCCCGAGCGGCGGATCGACGGCTACCCGCACGAATTCTCCGGCGGCATGCGCCAGCGGGTGGTGATCGCCTTGGCGCTCGCCGCCGAGCCCGAGTTGATCATCGCCGACGAGCCGACCACGGCGCTCGACGTCTCGGTCCAGGCCCAGATCATCACCCTGCTGAAGCGCCTGTGCCGCGAGCACGGCACCGCCGTGATGCTGGTGACCCACGACATGGGCGTCATCGCCGAGGCCGCCGACCGGGTGGCGGTGATGTATGCCGGGCGGGTGGCCGAGATCGGCCCGGTCGCCTCGGTGATCGCCAAACCGCACCACCCCTACGCGGTCGGCCTGATGGGAGCGATCCCGACCCTGTCGCAGGAGGCCGACCGGCTGAGCCAGATCCCAGGCTCGATGCCGCGGCTCACCGCCATCCCGCAGGGCTGCGCCTTCAACCCGCGCTGCCCGAAGGTGTTTGCCCGCTGCCGCATCGAGCGGCCGGAGCCGATCCCGGTCGATGCGAGCCGGGTCGCCTGTCACCTGTACGATGCAGCGGAGCAAGCGGCGTGAGCGCCTACGTCGAAGTCACCGACCTGCGCCGCCGGTTCGACGTCTCGAAACCCTGGCTCAACCGGGTGATCGAGCGCGAGCCGCGGAAATTCCTCACCGCGGTGGACCGCGTCGGCTTCTCGATCGAGAAGGGCGAGACCTTCGCGATCGTCGGCGAGTCGGGTTCCGGCAAGTCGACGGTCGCGCGGATGGTGGTCGGCCTGCTGCCGCCCTCCGCCGGCGAGGTGACGATCACCGGCGTCTCGATGACCGACCCGCGCCAAGCCGCCGCCCGGCGGCGCCTGCGCGCGCGCATCCAGATGATCTTCCAGGACCCCTACGCGTCCATGAACCCGCGTTGGCGGGTCGGAAAGATCATCGCCGAGCCGATCCGGGCCTTCAACCTGATCCAGGGGGAGGGGGCGATCCGCGCCCGGGTGGCCGAGCTGCTCGGCCTCGTCGGGCTCCACGCGGACGATTCCAAAAAGTACCCGCACGAATTCTCCGGCGGGCAGCGCCAGCGGGTGGCGATCGCCCGGGCGCTGGCGAGCCAGGCCGAGTTCCTGGTGGGCGACGAGCCGACCTCGGCGCTCGACGTCTCGGTCCAGGCGCAGATCCTCAACCTGATGCGCGACCTGCAGGACCGGCTGGGGCTCACCTACCTGTTCATTTCTCACAACCTCGCCGTGGTCCGCCACATGGCGACCCGGGTGGGGGTGATGTATCTCGGCCGCCTCGTGGAGGTCGCCTCCGCCAGGGACCTGTTCGCGACGCCGCGCCATCCCTACACGCGGATGCTCCTCGACGCGGTGCCCGACCTCGCCCATGTCGGCCGCGCCCGGGTGCCGGTCTCCGGCGAGATCCCGAACCCGATCGACCCGCCCTCCGGCTGCACCTTCCACCCGCGCTGCCCGCTGGCGAACGACCGCTGCCGCGCCGAGGTGCCGGCTTTGCTCGACGGCGTCGCCTGTCACGCCGTGCAGGAGGGGCGGGCCTGAGTGGACGCTTTCAGGCGTCGCGCCATTCGGAGAACGTCGCCGCCTGCCCAACCGTCGCGCCGTCGCGGTCGAGCTGCCAGACGACGGCCCGCTCGATCCAGAAGCGGCGCCCATCCTTCGCGATGCGCAGGCCGCGGTAGTCCCGGCTGAACCCGTCCCGGGTCACGGCATCGAGCAGCCGCTGGAGCTCGGCGCGCTCGGGCGCCTCCGCCGAGAGCCGCGAGGGCAGGCCGACCAGCTCCGCGCGGCTGTATCCGAAACAGGCCTGCGCCGCCCGGTTGGCGTAGACGAAGCGCGGATCCGCGCCGCCGTCATGGGCCAGGACCGCGAACGGCGCCTGCCCGTAGAGCCACGCCGTATCCGCCCCGTCGGGCACCAGCGGCGCGCCCAGGCGCCGGGCGTAGCTGCCGGTGAGCACGGCGAAGAAGTCCGGGTCATGCGAGAGATCTGTCATGGCGTGCCGGAATGCGGGAGGGCTGGCGGCCGCGAATCACGGGGAGACAGTCAGAGGCGGTCCGACTCCGAGGCGCAAGGGTGATCCGTCGCGGCCCTTGCTGACAAGCGCGGTCGACGAATATGACAGATATGAAATTTTTTGATCTTTTTAATACAAATGTATATTTCTGAGATCTTGGTCGCAGATTTATACTTTGAGGAAATCTGTCATATTCAGAACATAAAATACAAATGTCGTCATAATCAGCCATTGGTTGTAAATCTTGACTGGATTGCGCGGTGCGGGCTACAGGTGGATCAGTATCGCGTCTGCGACAAGCAGATCTTTTGGGATGCCGGTTACGGGTCCCGAAGAAATCAGAGGCGCGCCGGGATCCGTCTTTTTCCGGTCTCGATCCGGATGCTTATGTCCCACGCTTCCGACTGGAGGGTCGTCCGGCGGCCTCAGATGTTCACAGCCCCATCGTCATGAAACCCGGACTACGATCATTCAGGCTGGATCGCGCATGCGCGAGTCGCGGGTCGAGGACCCCGGTCCGGGACGCGGACCCTGTCGGCCGCGTCCCATCGGACGGCGGCGGTTCCGCGATCGCGCGTGAGGTGCGACGGCCATACCGGCGATCGACAGGTGGGATGCATGGATCCTGAAGGATCCGGGGTCGAGCCCCGGACCGCGCTGCGACGGGCCGCCCGGCCGCTGCGGATCCTCGCGGTCGCCGTCCAGAAGGGCGGCACCGGCAAGACGACGCTGGCCGCCTCCCTGGCGGTCGCCGCCGCGGAGGCGGGTGAGCGCGTGACCGCCCTCGACCTCGATCCGCAGAACTCCCTGGCAGGCTGGAGCGCTCTGCGGACGGAGGATTCCGTCACGGTCGACCGGGTCCAGCCCTGGGAGATCGGGCAGCTCCCGGCGATCCTGGACCAGCTGGCCGAGCAGGGCACGACGCTCGCCGTCCTCGACACCGCCGGCAGCTCCGCCGGGCTCGCCCCGGCCCTGAAGGAGGCCGATTTCGTGCTGCTGCCGGTGCGGCCCTCGCGGCTCGACATCGTGGCGGCCCGCCCGACCCTCAAGGCGCTGGTCGGCCTCGGTCTGCGCGGGCGGCTGGCCCTGGTGCTGAACCAGTGCCCGCCGCTGCCCTCGCCGCGCACCAGCGCCTATGCCGAGCAGCTGCACGGGCTGGGGGTGCTGGCCGAGCCGAGCATCGTCCACCGGGTCGATCACCAGGACGCCTTGGCCACCGGCCTCGGCGTCACGGAATACGCCCCCGATGGCTTGGCCGCCGAGGAGATCCGGGCCCTCTGGGCCTGGATCGACGCGAAGATGCGGGCGACGGCCCGGTGAAGCCCTAGCCCTGGCCGAGGGCCGTGAGGATCCGCGCCCAGGAGCGCGTGCCCTTGTGGAAGCTCGTCAGGTCGTACTTCTCGTTGGGCGAGTGGATGCGGTCGTCGTCGAGGCCGAAGCCGATCAGCAGGGTATCGCGCCCGAGGATCCGCTTGAAGTCGCCGACGATCGGGATCGAGCCGCCCGCGCCGACGGTGACCGCGGGCACGCCCCATTCCTCGGCCAAAGCGGCCTTGGCGGCGCCGAGCTGCGGCATGTCGAAGGGCAGGCTGATCGCCCGCGAGCCCTTGTAGGTGATGAACTCGACCGCGCAATCCGCCGGGATGCGTTCCCGCACGAAGGCCTCGAAGTTCCGCGCCAGCGCCTGCGGGTCCTGATCGTCCACGAGGCGGAACGAGATCTTGGCCGAGGCCGTGGAGGCGATCACCGTCTTGGTGCCCTCGCCGGTATAGCCGCCGATGATGCCGTTGGCGTCGCAGGACGGACGCGACTGCACCAGCTCGATCGGCAGCCGCCCGCGCTCGCCCGCGGGCTCCTTCAGGCCGATCGGGCCGAGGAGCTTCTCCGGTGTCAGGCCGAGGCCGCGCCACTGCTCCAGCACCTCGGCGGGGCGCTCGTGGACGCCCTCGTAGAAGCCCGGGATGGTCACCCGGCCATCGGCGTCGTGCAGGTCGGCGATGATCTTGGCGAGGACGTGGATCGGGTTGCGCGCCGCGCCCCCGAAGAAGCCCGAATGCAGGTCGCGGTCGGCGCAGGTGACCTTCACCTCGAAATAGGCGAGGCCGCGTAGTGACGAGGTGATGGCCGGGGTGGCGCGGTCCCACATGGTGGTGTCGCAGACCAGCACCACGTCGCAGCCGAGCTTTTCGCGGTTGGCCGCGACCCATTCCGGCAGGCCCTGCGATCCGCTCTCCTCGGCGCCCTCGACCAGGATGGTGACGCCGCAGGGCAGCTCGCCGCTCATGGCGATGTGGGCCCGGCAGGCCTCCACGAAGGTCATCACCTGGCCCTTGTCGTCGGATGACCCGCGCCCGACGATCTTTTTTCCACCTTGCCCGTCATCGGCGATGTGCGGCTCGAAGGGCGGTGTGGTCCAGAGGTCGAGGGGATCGACCGGTTGCACGTCGTAATGGCCGTAGAACAGGACGTGCGGCGCCCCGGGCTTCGGCCTGTGGGCCAGCACCACCGGGTGGAGCGAGGTCTCCTCCACGGCGGTGTCGAAGCCCAGCGCCGTCAGGTCCTTGGCGAGCCAGGCGGCGGCCTCGCGGCACGGGCCGGCATAGGCCGGATCGGTGGAGATCGACGGGATCCGCAGGAAGGCGAACAGCCGCTCCAGGGCGTTCTCCAGATCGGCGTCGATGTCGTTGAGGATCGCGTCGAGCGCGGCCATCGGGGGCTCCGGGGTTTGTTCGCAGGACGAGGGTTAGCCGAGGCGGGGTGCGGGCGGCAATGTCGGGCGGTGGGTTTGAGAGATTGGGAGCCGCATCGCGGCGAGTCCTGCGCGGGGTCCCGGATCAGACCCGCTGACGCTCCACCTGTCCGGGAAAGGGGTGGTGTCGGATGAGACATCGACCCTTTCCCGGGCGCGTGGAGCGCCAGCGGAATGCGACCCGGGACCCCGCGCGAGACGTCGCCGCGAAGCGGTTCCATCTCTTCACCTGCTCGGCCGACTCGAAACTGAGACCCTCTGTCCCGGAACGGGCACAGATTGGAATGGTTATCGACAGAACGCGCCGCCCTGCACCGTGGACACGCCATGCTCCTTGAGAAACAGCCGCCCGTGTCGGCGGATACGCCGATCGGCATCACGCTCACGATCAACGGGCAGCGGCGCGAACTCCAGGTCGCCCCCTGGACCACGCTCCTCGATCTGCTGCGCGAAAAACTCGATCTCACCGGCACCAAGAAGGGTTGCGACCACGGCCAGTGCGGCGCCTGCACGGTGCTGGTGAACGGTACGCGGGTGAATTCTTGCCTGACCCTCGCCGTGATGAAGGACGGCGCCGAGATCACCACGGTGGAAGGCCTCGCCAGCCTCGGCGACCGGGCGGGCAGCAACGCGCTCCACCCGATCCAGGAGGCGTTCATCGAGCACGACGCCTTCCAGTGCGGCTACTGCACGCCGGGCCAGCTCTGCTCGTCGGTCGGCCTGATGAACGAGGGCCATGCCCACACCCGGGACGAAATCCGCGAGGCGATGAGCGGCAACATCTGTCGCTGCGGCGCCTACACCAACATCGTCGACGCCATCGAGGACGTCATGCAGGGAGACGCCCGATGAACCGCTTCGATTACGTCCGTGCCGGAACGGTGGCGGAGGCGGTGCAGGCCTTCGGGGCCGGGGCACGCTTCATCGCGGGCGGCACCAACCTGATCGACCTGATGAAATACGATGTCGAGAAGCCGGGCCGGCTGATCGACATCACCCGCCTGCCCCTCGACAAGATCGAGGATCACGCGGGCGGCCTGCGGATCGGCGCGCTCGCCACCAACGCCAAGGTGGCGTACTACGACCGTGTTGCCGAGCGCTATCCGCTGCTGCGCAACGCCATCCTGGCCGGCGCCTCGGCGCAGCTTCGCAACGCGGCCTCGACCGGCGGAAACCTGCTGCAGCGGACCCGCTGCTACTATTTTTACGACACAGCCACCGCCTGCAACAAGCGCGAGCCCGGCTCCGGCTGCCCGGCGATCGGCGGGATGAACCGCATCCACGCGATCTTCGGGACGAGCGATCAGTGTATCGCCACCCACCCGTCCGACATGTGCATCGCGCTGGCCGCCCTTGAGGCCATTGTGCAGGTCAGCGGACCGCAGGGTGACCGGTCGATCCCGTTCTCCGAGTTCCACCGCCTGCCGGGCAACACACCTGAGAAGGACACCAACCTCGCCCCCGGCGAGATCATCGTTGCGGTCGATCTACCAGAGAGCCGCTTCCCGCAGCACTACACCTACCTGAAGCTGCGCGACCGGCTGTCCTACGCCTTCGCGCTGGTCTCGGTGGCGGCGGGCCTGGAGCTCGATGGCGACCGGGTGAAGACCGCGCGCCTCGCGCTTGGGGGCGTCGCCCACAAGCCCTGGCGCAACCAGGACGCCGAGGCCCTGCTGGAAGGCAAGCCCGCCACCCGCGAAACCTTCCAGGCGGCGGCCGATCTCATCGTATCCGAGGCGAAGCCGCAATCGGAGAACGGCTTCAAGGTCGATCTCGCCCGGCGCGCCATCGTGCGCGGCCTCGAACAGGCCGCCGCCGGCACGCCCCAGTCGCTCAGCGACAAGCGCATCCAGTAGGTCCCGTCATGACTCAGACCTTCAGCTCCACCGGCCGCGACACCTTCGTCGGCACCCCGCACAGCCGCATCGACGGCCCCGCCAAGGTCACCGGCCTTGCCAAGTATGCGGGCGAGTTCGCCGCCCCCGACCTCGCCTACGGGTACGTTGTGTCGAGCGCGATCGCCAAGGGCCGGATCGTGGCGATCGACTCAGGCCAGGCCGAAGCCGTGCCGGGCGTCCTCAAGGTGATCACCCATGAGAACCGGCCGCGCACCGCGTGGCGCGACAAGAATTTTCAGGATGCGGTGGCGCCCCCCGGCTCGCCGTTCCGCGCCCTGTACGACGACTTGATCGTCTACAGCGGCCAGCCGGTAGCCCTGGTGGTGGCCGAGGATTTCGAGACCGCGCGCTACGCCGCCAGCCTGGTCCACGTGACCTACGCGGCCCAGGAGCCGGAGACCGATCTCGAAGCCATGCGCAGTCAGGCCTACGACCCGCCGGGCAAGCGCGAGGGCATCAAGCCGCCGCCGAAGCCCTGGGGCGATGCCGACACGGCGTTCGGCAGCGCGCCCGTGCGGGTGCAGGAGGGCTACAGCCTCGCCATCGAGCACCACAACCCGATGGAGCCGCACGCCTCGACGGTCGTGGTGGAGGCGGACGGGACCTACACGGTCTACGACAAGGTGCAGGGCGTCTCGAACAGCCAGCAGTACCTCGCCGGGGTGTTCGGCCTGAAGGCCGATCAGGTCCGCGTCCTCAATCCCTATCTCGGCGGCGGCTTCGGCTCGGGGCTGCGCCCGCAATACCAGCTGTTCCTGGCCATGCTGGCCGCGCAGGAGCTGAAGCGCTCCGTGCGGGTCACCCTGACCCGTGACCAGATGTGGTCGTTCACCTACCGACCCGAGGCCCTGCAGACGATCGCGCTCGGCGCCGAGCGGGACGGTCGCCTCGTCGCCCTCCGGCACGACGCGATCCATGGCACCTCGCACTACGAGGATTACCAGGAGGTCGTGGTCAACTGGTCGGGGGTCCTCTACCGCTGTGACAACGTCGCCCTGACCTACGGCCTCGTGAAGGTCGATACCCCGACCCCCGGCGACATGCGCGCGCCGGGTGCCGTCTCGGGCGTGTTCGCCATCGAGACCGCCATGGACGAACTCGCCTACGCGGCCGGGATGGACCCGATCGCGTTGCGGCTGAAGAACTACGCCGAGTCCGACGCCACCGCCGGAGGCAAGCCCTTCGGCTCGAAGGAGCTCAAGAGCTGCTTCACGCAGGGCGCCGAGCGGTTCGGCTGGGCGAAGCGCTCCCCGGAGCCCCGCTCCATGCGGGACGGGCGGGAACTGGTCGGCTGGGGCGTCGCCACCGGGGTCTGGGAATCGATGATGATGCAGTCGAGCGCCATCGCGACCCTGACGCCGGACGGCCGCCTGACGGTGGGCAATTCCACCGGCGATATCGGCACCGGCACCTACACGATCCTCACCCAGATCGCCGCCGACACCCTCGGCCTGCCGATGGACGCGGTCACCACCAAGCTCGGCGACACCCGCCTGCCGGAAGCTCCCGTCGCGGGTGGCTCTTGGACCGCGGCCTCTTCAGGCACCGCCGTGATGAAGGCCTGCCGCACTGTCGGCGAGCAGGTGTTCAAGCTCGCCCGCGCGATGGAGAGCTCGCCGCTGGCCAATGTTGATTTTGACCGGGCGGTGTTTTCGAACGGCCGCATCTCGGTGGCGGGTGATCCTGGCCGCAGCGTCTCCCTGGTGGAGGTCTTGCAGGCGGCGGGCGTCGACAAGGTCGAGGCGGTCGAGCAGGCCGGTCCCGACAAGGATTTCAACCAAAAATACGAGGCCTACACGCATTCGGCGGTCTTCGTGGAGGTGAAGGTCGACGAGGAGCTGGGTCAGGTCCGGGTGACCCGTGTCGTCTCGGCGATCGCGGCCGGCAAGGTGCTCAATCCGAAGACGGCGCGTAGCCAGATCCTCGGCGGCGTGGTGATGGGGATCGGCTCGGCCCTGGAGGAGGAGTCGATGCTCGATCACCGGATCGGCCGGTTCATGAACCACAATCTCGGCGAGTACCACGTGCCGGTGAACGCCGACATCTACGACATCGACGTGATTTTCGTGGACGAGGAGGACAAGGCGAATCCCCTCGGCGTGAAGGGGCTCGGCGAGATCGGCATCGTCGGCACCGCAGCGGCGATCACCAACGCGGTGTTCCACGCCACCGGCAAGCGGGTACGCCACCTGCCGATCACGGTCGACAAGCTGCTGTGACGTCCGCGGGTCTCAGGCCCGGCGCTCTGTGACGGAGAAGCCGCTGCGCTCATAGCGCGGCGGCTTTTCAGTCGGATACGACATTCGCCTGGATCGCCCGGTCGCCATCTGTGAGTGTCGCGCAACGGGATGGCTTCGCTGTGCTCGCAAAGACGGCGGTGCGGCCGGACACCCGAATCGAAACCGTATGAGATCTCCGTGAGCCAGCTGCTGCAGTCCTGGCGCTTCTGGGCGCTTGCCGCCGCGGGATTCGCCGCGCTGACCGCGATTCTCGCCAAAGTTGGCGTCGCCGGTGTCCAGTCGGACGTCGCGACCCTCGTGCGCACGGCGGTGATCCTGATCTTCGCAGGCCTGATCGTCGTCGCTTCAGGCCAGACCGGCGGGCTCGCCCAGATCTCCGGCCGCAGCCTCGTGTTCCTGGTCCTGTCCGGTCTCGCGACGGGAGCCTCCTGGCTCTGCTATTTCCGGGCGCTGTCGCTCGGCGACGCTGCCCGGGTCGCACCCCTCGACAAGCTCAGCGTCGTGCTGGTGGCGATCCTCGGCGCGGGCCTCCTCGGCGAGACCCTGAGCCTCGCCGCCTGGGCCGGCGTCGCGCTGATCGCCACGGGGGCTGCCCTCGTCGCCTCCGGTTGGTGAGGCCGCACACCGATCCGTTAACCCAACCGGCGCATTCTGGTGAAGCCTCGCGAAAGGGCACCACCATGGATTGGGTCTACCGCGGCTTCGAGACCTCCCTGCTCGGTCTCGCCCTGTGTCTCGGTCTCGCGGCCTGCCTGACGCTGGGCGCCGACAGACCGCCGAGCGGCACGCTTGCCATCACCCTGCCGATGCTCACGGTGACCGCCCCCGTACCCTGACGGGTGGGGCGCGATTCGGTGAAGCCTCAGGCGGCGTTCTGCGCGAAGCGGAACATGAAGCTCCGGGCCTCATCGTCCATCTCGGCCTTGAACGTGTGGCGCCCCTTCAGCGCCTCGGCGGCCTGGGCGGCCGGCCGGGCGTTGATCGCGTCGAGCAGGCGCTTCACGTTGGGTAGATCCGTGAAGGCGTCCTCGCCGAGGATGAATGGCACCATCCGGGCCCAGCCCCACGCCGCCATGTCGACGATCGTGTAGTCCTCGCCGAGAATGTAGGGCCGGTCCTTCAACTGCGCGTCGAGGATACCCCAATGGCGCCGCGCCTCGTAGGTGTAGCGCTCGGTGGCGTAGGCGCCGCCGTCCCGCGCGAAATGGCGGAAGTGCACGCATTGGCCGGAGAACGGCCCGATGCCGGTGGCCACGAACATCAACCAGGACAGCATCTCGCCCCGCACCGGCTCGCCCTCCGGCAGGAACCGGCCGGTCTTGCCCGCGAGGTAGAGCAGGATCGCGTTCGAATCGAAGACGGTCACGTCGCCGTCGATGATCGTCGGCACCTTCCCGTTCGGATTGACAGCCAGATAGGCGGGGTCGAACTGCTCGCCCTTGCGGGTATCCACCGGCACCGGCTCGTAGGGCAGGCCCATCTCCTCCAGGCAGAGGGCGACCTTCATGGGATTGGGGCTGAGATTGTAGAAGAATCGAATCACGGCGCTCTCCTCGAACGACCCCGGAAGGATCTCCGGAGCCGCGTCCCGCACAAGCCGTAGCCGCGCAGGGCGGCTATTCGGTCACGATCTTGTAGCTCCGACCCGGAACCAGCGCGGCGCCCCGCTCCAGACCGTTGAGGACGAGGAAGCGCTCGAGCGCCCGGTCGGGCACCGCCATGCGGCGGGCGAGTTCCTCGGCACTGGCCGAGGTCGCCTGGACCAGCTGCAGCCGCAGGGGGCGCAGCACCGCCTCGTCGGGGGAGATCGCCCCGAGGCTCGCGGTCCAGCGGCGGAAGGCCGGATCGGGGTCGGTCGTACCCTTGGCGGCCATGATCATCCGGTAGGTCGAATCCCCGATTCGGATCGCCCCGAGGCGGAAGGTCCATTCCTTGCCTCGCGACAACGCGAAGGCGGCCGGGTGGCCGGCAACCTCCCGGCTCTCGAAGCCCGCCGGGTCGAAGGCGTCGTTCCAGCTCGCCCTCAGGACCGCGTCGAGGGGCTGGCCCTCCTTGGCCTCGATCTGATCGAACAGCAGGCGCCGGTTGCCGTCCGGGGTCGTGCCGAGGACCGCCGAGCGGGTATTCTCCAGGGTGAACCCGTCCGGCACCTCGAAGGCGATGCCCAGCCCCGGATGGAGGAAGCGGTGGCCGCGCACCGCGCCGTCGCGGGGGTTGTCGCCATAGGCGAGCCCGTCCACCGCGGCGAGGTAGGCAGCCCGGTCGTCGGTGCCGATGCCCGGCGCGCCGATGCGGCGGGCCGCCCGGGTGACCTGGGTGATGCGCTCGGCGGTGCCCGGATGGGTCGCCAGCATGTCGGGCTCGCTCGCGCTGTTCGCCTTCAGCCCGGTCGAGCGGTTGAGGGCGGTGAGGAAGCGCCCGGCCGCGAACGGGTCGTAGCCGGCCTTGGCCAGCGTGCGCACCCCGGTGGCGTCCGCCTCCAGCTCCTGCTCGCGGGAGAACCGCGCGAGGGCGAAGCGCGACTGGTTCTGGAGCTGCGCGCCGGTATCGGGGTCGTTCAGCACGTCCCGCACGACCCGGCTGACCAACTGCGAGCGCAGTTCCAGCTCGCTGCGGGCGGTGGCGTGGTTGAGGGTCACGTGCGCCATCTCGTGCGCCAGCACGGCCGCCACCTCGGAGGTGTCGCTTGCCAGCGCCACCAGCCCACGGGTGACGTAGAGCCGCCCGTTCGGCAGCGCGAAGGCGTTGACCACCGGTGAGTCGAGGAGCGTCACCACGTAGCTCTGGTCCGGCCGGTCGCTTGCCTTCACGAGGCGGTCGGTCACCTCGGTGAGCATCCGGGTCACGTTGGGCGCGCGGGCCTCGCCCCCAAAGGAGGCAACGAGCTTGACGTGGTCGGCATCCGCGACACGCTCGCGCCCGGTGGTCCGCGGCGCCTCGACGGGCACCCGTACCACGGCCGGCTGCACGGTCGCGGCACTCTGGTCGGCCACGCAGGCGCCCAGAATCAGGCTCGCCGATAAGGCCACGGCACAGAGTGCCGCCAACCTCGACGGGACACCGCCCGCCGCCCGAAAGAATCCCCCCGTGATCCCGCCCATCGCGATCAGCGCCGCAGCCCCCGTTCCGTCTCCGGGCCGGCCTCGGGCCGGTCCGCCTCGCCGAGGACCTCGATGGCGTCGGCCCCGGCCTCCAGGGTCGGACCGCGCCAGATCTCAAGGACGCCGCGCACCCGCACGGGCCGGCCTTCGAGCGAGGCCGCACTCAAACCACGGCCGCGTACCATTCGCCAAGTGCGTTTCGATACCGTCACCGTGAGCGCGTCGGCACCCCGTGGGCCGAAATCGAGATAGGTCCGCGCGCCGCGCTCGCCGACATGGCGCAGCAGGCCCTCCACCACCACGAAGCGCCCGGCGAGCGCCCGCAGCGCCGGACCATCGCCCGCGTCCGGCAGGGCCACGCGCCACAAACCGAGTCGTTTTGCCCGCGCCGCCGCCTCGACCAGGCGCAGGGCCGGGCGGCAGAGCGAATCGATCTCGTTCGCATCCGCGAAGGCGAGCCCTTCGTCGATCAGACCGCCTGCGAAATCCTCGTCGCCCTCCGCGCGCTGAATGTCGGCCCGCTCCCGGCCCCAGCGGTCGGGCGCCCCCCGCGGCGTCAGCGTGAGGCGCGAGCCCCGCCGGGCGTCGAGCCAAGCCTGCGCCGCGGCGACCATCTCCGGCGCATCCGGCCAGCGCAGGGAATCGAGCACCGCGCGGGCGCCCGAGGCGAGGCGGAGCTCGCCCCGGAGCCCGACGCCCGTCAGGATTTCGGCGCGTGGCGGTCCCGCCGTACAATCTGCCCCGCCGCCCCGCGGTGCCCCCCGCGCGGCGGCCACGCTCGCCCATGCCGCCAGCAGCGCAGCCCCGATCCGCTCCGCCGATCCCGCTGTCCTGCGCATCCGATCCCCCGGGCCATCATGCCCCGTGAGAAGGCCCTGTCCACCGGGGCGCGGTTGGCCTCGCCTGCGGGAAATGCTATGGAGCCCGCGGTTGTCTCCGTAGCTCAGCTGGACAGAGCACAGGTTTCCTAAGCAGGTTCAATTGGGCGTCGCGCCGGGAAACCGCGCGGCGGATCCGCTCAAAGTCGGGGAACGCTTCCGGCGCCGGCGTCTCACCGCCCGGCACCCTGCCGATCCCGAGCCAAGCCCGCCCGGCGCGTCCGGAGGGAAGGTGTAGAGACTAGACGGGCGGCACCTAAAGGCCGGACGCGAGTCCGGTTCACGGTGAAGGGATAGTCCAGGCCACGAACGCGGCTTCCGGGTCGCGGCGGCGAAAGTCGAAGTGGTATGAAACCTGGGGTCGCAGGTTCGAGCCCTGCCGGGGACGCCACTTTTTTGCATGTTTGGTCGGCGCGGAGCCTATCGCGTAGGCAGATCCTTCATCCTGTCGATCGCCCACCGGTGACAAGATGTCCGGTTCGCGCTAAGCTTTGCCGCCAGGAATCGTGGCAAGGGGGTGGGCGAGCTTCTTCATGGCGGGTCAGAAAACCGATCAGCGCGACGTGTATGTCGGGCAGCGCATCGCTGAGCAGCGGCGGAAGGCATCCCTCACGCAGCGCCGCGTCGCGCAAAGCTTCGGTATGTCTGCCGCCCAGCTCCAGAAGTACGAGAAGGGCACCAACCGGATCAGCGCCGTCCATCTCGACATCTTCTCCCGCATGACCGGGGTGCCGATGGATTACTTCTTCAAGGGCATGCCGCGGACGGATGATTTCGTCGCCCCGGGCTTCGGTGAGCGCGAACAGGCGTCCCTGTCCGACAGCGGACTGAAGGGGCTGGCCGAGGTGGTGGGCCGTCACATCATCGAGAATTGCTCCGAGGAGACCCGCCGCGACGTCGCCGATGCGATCCGGGCGCTGGAGAACAAGCTCGGCAGCTAGGTCATCAACTCGAGAGCGGTTCACCGGCTTTCGGATACAGGCTGTTGCGGACGCAAAGACATCGATCACAGCTCGGTTTCTGTCCTCGGGGACAGAGCGATCCCTATCTGGTGTTGGCCGTTTTTCCAGTCGCATCGTCCGTTATAGCGGATCCGTTCGCTAATCCGTCTTGACCGGGCTGGGGTCGGGTGCGAGAACCCCGACCCCGAGAAGGGTCAAGCGCCGCGATCGCGCCGGCGTGTCCTGTTGCCGAGGCCGTCCATGCCGCGTTCCAACTACCTGTTCACCAGCGAGTCCGTCTCCGAGGGGCACCCGGACAAGGTCTGCGACAGGATCTCGGACACCGTGGTGGACGCCTACCTGTCGGCGATGCCGGAAGCGCGGCTCGGGGTCGAGACGCTGGCCACCACCAACCGCATCGTCATCGCCGGTGAGGTACGCGGGCCGGATTCGGTCACCTTCAAGGATCTGGAAGCCCTGACCCGCGAGGCGGTGAAGGATATCGGCTACGAGCAGGCCGGCTTCCACTGGAAGAACAACGACGTCGCCATCCACCTGCATGCCCAGTCGGCCGATATCGCCCAGGGCGTGGACGCCGCCGGCAACAAGGACGAGGGCGCGGGCGACCAGGGCATCATGTTCGGCTACGCGGCCGACGAGACCCCGGAGCTGATGCCGGCCCCGATCTTCTACGCCCACCGCATCCTCAAGGACCTGGCCGATGCGCGCCGGGCCAAGCAGGGTGATGCCGCCAAGCTCGGCCCCGACGCCAAGAGTCAGGTGACGGTCCGCTACGAAAACGGCCGCCCGGTCGAGGTCACCCAGATCGTGCTCTCGACCCAGCATCTCGACGAGTCCCTGGACTCGGCGGACGTGCGCGCCATCGTGGAGCCCTATATCCGCAAGGCTCTGCCGGAGGGCTGGGTCAACGAGGGCACCGCCTGGCACGTGAACCCGACCGGTAAGTTCGTGATCGGCGGTCCGGACGGCGATGCCGGCCTTACCGGCCGCAAGATCATCGTGGACACCTACGGCGGCGCGGCCCCCCACGGCGGGGGCGCCTTCTCAGGCAAGGATCCGACCAAGGTGGACCGGTCGGCGGCCTATGCGGCGCGCTACCTCGCCAAGAACGTCGTGGCCGCCGGTCTCGCCCGCCGGGCGACGATCCAGCTCGCCTACGCGATCGGTGTGTCGAAGCCGCTCTCGATCTACGTGGACCTGCACGGTACCGGGAACGTCGACGAGGCCAAGCTTGAAGGCGTGCTGATGGACGCGCTCGACCTCTCGCCCCGCGGCATCCGCACGGCGCTCGGCCTCAACAAGCCGATCTATGCGCGCACCGCGGCCTACGGCCATTTCGGCCGCGCCCCGGAGGCCGATGGCGGCTTCTCCTGGGAGCGGACCGACCTCGCCGACAAGCTGAAGTCCGCTCTGGCCTGAGCCACGGTCGTTCCGAAGCGCAGGCCGAGCTTCGGTCGCCCGTCGAGGGCGGATGAACAGAGGCGGGCGGCGTGTTCGGCGCCGCCCTGTCCCGGACGCATGAAGCGCCAGCGGAATGCGGTCCGGACCCGTTACGGGACGACGCGCAGCGTCCGCTGGGCAACCGTTGCGCGCGGATGCCGAGCGATCCGATCGTGCCGCGTCGCGGCGGTTCGGGCGCTGGGTCCCGGATCACCTTCCGCTGACGCTCCAGGTGTCCGGGAAAGGGGCGCGTCCACTCTCCAAGTGTGCTGAGCCGTTGGACACCGAAAAGCCTGTTGGCCCCACTCATCCGGCCGGGGAGCCGGAGCGCGCCTTCTTTGGCCGGCGCAAGGGCAAGCGCCTGCGCGGGGAGCAGGAGCGGCGCCTCGCCGACCTGCTGCCCAAGCTGCGCGTGACCCTGCCGCCGGACGATGGTCCCCTCGACCCGCGCACGCTCTTCCCCGGGCTTGCGGCTCCGCCCGAGGCGATCTGGCTGGAGATCGGCTTCGGCGGCGGCGAGCACCTCGCCGCACAGGCCGCGGCCCATCCCGACACCGGCTTCATCGGGGCCGAGCCCTTCGTCAATGGCGTGGTGAAGCTGTTGGCCGCGGTCGAGGCGCGGGGATTGCGCAACATCCGCATCCGCGACGAGGACGTCACCGCCCTGCTGGCGCGCCTGCCGGATGCCTGCCTGGACCGGGTCTACCTGCTCTATCCCGATCCCTGGCCGAAGCGGCGCCAGCGCAAGCGCCGGTTCGTGTCGGACGCCTCGCTCGTCGAGATCGGCCGGGTCCTCAAGGATGGCGGCCTGTTCCGCTTCGCCAGCGACATCGACGATTATGCCGGCTGGACCCTGGTCCGGGCCGCGCGCTGCCCGGTTCTGACCTGGACGGCGCGGGGGGCGTCGGATTGGCGGCAGCCCTTCCCGGGCTGGCCCGGCACCCGCTACGAGGCCAAGGCGCTGGCGGCCGGACGGCGGCCGACCTATCTGGAATTCGTTCGTCTACCGCGCGGCGCCGGACCTGCGGCCTGACGCGCCTGGCTTCCCCTGCGGCCGTCCAGGCTCTAAGCCCGCAGGGACGGGGCACCGCAATTCCAGGGGACCACCTTGCCACGGCCACGCTCGGGCGCCATCCTGATTCGGTCGCGACGGGCAAGGGGCCATCTCCTGCGAGAGCGCGCTGGGGCGCGCTCGAGGATTCGTCCAAGTGAGTGAGTGGGTGGGCCAGGGCCCGGCGGCGGACGACCCGTATCGCACCGGCTTTGACGAGGCCGCGATCGGCCTGCTCGTGCTGTCGGCGGACGAGACCGTGATCGCCGCGGCCAACCGGACCCTCCACGACCTGATCGGCTGGGCACCCGGCACCCTGATCGGGCGGGCGGTGGCCGAGGTGCTCGGGGAGGGCCCCGGAGGGCTTCAGACCGGCCTTCAATTCTGGCGCCGGGCAGACGGCAGCAACCTCGATGTGCGGGTACACCGGGCAGGCCGCACCCTCGTGATCGAGTCGGTCGATGTGGATACGGTCGCCCATTCGGAAGCAAACAGCGAGGCACTGACGGCCGCGGGCCTCGGGGAATGGCGCTGGGACCGGGCGACCGGCTTTCTCGCTCTCTCGCGCCGCGCCGCGCGGATCCTGGGCCGGCCGCCGGGCCGCTCCGTGTCGTGGGATGAGCTGAAGACCAGCCTGTCGGACTTCGAACTTGCCCGCCTCACCGCGCTCACCGCCGAGGCGGGCACGACCGGTTCGCCCTACCAGTTCGATACGCCCATCACGGTGGCCGGACGCACGGTGATCCTGCGGGTCCGGGGACAGGCCGTTCCGGGCCCCGACGGCCAGCCCGTCAGTATGGTCGGCGTTATTCAGGACATCACCACCCGGGTCGAGGCCCGGGACGAGATCCTCTCCCGTGACCAGCGCCTGCGGGTCGCCACCACGATCGCCAAGCTCGGCATCTTCGAGTGGCACATGCTCGAGGACCAAGCGATCTGGGAGAACGAGCACATGTACGAGATCTTCGGGCACGCGCCCGAGGACGGCACCATCGGCAAGGCCGAGTTTCTCAACGACATCCTCCACCCGGAGGACCGGCCGGCGGTGCGCAAGGCGATCTCGCGGGCGCTGCGGGAGGACGGGATCCTGCAGATCGGCGGCCGCATTCGGCGCAAGTCGGACGGCGCATGGCGCACGATCGACATGGCCGGCCGGTTCGAGCGTGACGCCCCCGGCCGCCTGCCGCGCCGCCTGATCGGTGTGGTGGCGGACGTGACCGACCGGCGCCTCGCCGAGGAGCGCCAGAGCCTGCTGATCCGCGAGCTGCACCACCGGGTGAAGAACACGCTCGCCACCGTCCAGGCGATCGTGGGCTCCACGGCGCGGACGGCATCGAGCATCGAGAGCTTCTACGAGGCCTTCGTCGGGCGCATTAAATCGCTGGCCCATACCCACTCGGTGCTCACCGAGGATACCTGGCAGATGGCCTCCCTGGAGAACCTCCTGCTCAACGAGCTGAGGCCCTACGCGGAGGTCACCACGGAGGGGGGGGCCGAGGGCCGGATCAGCCTGGCGGGGCCGGCCATCGACCTGCCCTCCGAGATCGCGGTGCCGATCGGGATGGCGATCCACGAACTCACCACCAACGCCGCCAAGTACGGGGCGCTCTCGAACCGCACCGGGCGGGTCGCGGTGGCGTGGACGCTGGAGCCGGGCGGCCCGGCCGGGATCCTGCGCTTCTCCTGGCGGGAGACCGGCGGTCCGCCGGTCGCACCGCCGAGCCGCCAGGGTTTCGGTTCGCGGCTGCTGCAGCGGGTCCTGATCGCCCAGGTCCAGGCCGAGGTGACGACCGATTACGCCCCCGGGGGCTTCGCCCTCACCATGCGGGCGCCGATCCCCGCGCGTAACGACAGCCTCAACCCGCTGGTTTGAGCCCGCGGCGGGCGGTCAGGCCGCGCCCCGCGTGCCGGATTCGCCGCCGCCATCCACAAAGGCCTTCAGCTCGTCCAGCGACGCGAAGGTGAAGCGGCCCTGCGGCGTCTCCGCCTCGATCGAGCCGTCCTCGAACATCACGTAGGTGTTGCCGCCCGAGGCGTAGCGCCCGACCACGGTGCGCCCCTCTGGCTTCGGGGCGGCGATCGCGGGTTCCGGTGCGGGGCTCGGGCGCGCGGGTTCCGCTTCCGGTCCCGGGGGGGATTCGGGCGCAGCGAACAGGTCGTCCTCGGGGGCGGTCTCGCCGGCCGGCCGGAGCGGCTCGGGCCTGCTGGGCGCCCCCGGCTGGCGCATGTCGAGCGTGGGGGCCTCTCTCGGAAGGATCGGCCCCCGCGGGACGACCGGCGGCGCGGGGGGCTGCGGAGTCGGTTCGACCCGGACCGGCTTCGGCAGATCGGCCGGCACGGGTGAAACCGCTGCCGCGCCGACGCTCAGGTTCGGCTCGATCCGGGGGCGCTCGGGATCGAAGGGCGGCTCGACGACCGATGGCACGATGAAGGCCGGCGCCGCAGGCAGGACCGGCGGCCGGCCGCGGCCCTCGTCGGCGACCCCCGACGCGGTGATCGGCGCGGCGTCCCGCGGCGCGGCTGTCGAGACCTGCGCGAGCGCCTTCGCGACGCGGCGGAAGCTGAGGGCGAGCACGCCGAGACCGAGCAGGACCGCCCCCGAGGACGCCGCCACCGAGCCCGCGATGACCATCGCGAGCCCGCTCTCCAGACGCACATACGGGAAGCCCTGGATCACGGCGGCGCAGCCCCCGATGATCATGGCGGCGGCGAGCGCGAACAGCGCAGCGATCATGAGACTCTCTGGAACGTGCCGGCTCCCTGCCGGCCCTCAAGGCGTCGCGCACAGTAAGGCCTGGCGGTCATATTGCAAAACCCGCTGGCGAAATCTCCCGGGATACCGCTCTTTGCCGGTTGTCCGCGTGCCGACCCAGGCGCCCGATACCCCGGGATCCGGGAACTTCGCGTGCGGCCGGCCCGGAACGGCGTTGCCGTCCCGCGGCGCCCGACTTACCTAGCGGTCTCTCGACTCGGAAGCCCCCGCCGGGGACGAGGCTGCCCCCTGCCCATGTTCTTTGCCAAGCGGAGACAGACGCGATGACCTTCACCTTGCCGGAACTGCCCTACGCCTACGACGCGCTCGGGCCGTACATGTCGAAGGAAACCCTCGAGTTTCACCACGACAAGCACCACAAGGCCTATGTCGATACCGGCAACAAGCTGCTCGAGGGCACCGATCTCCAGGGCAAGAGCGTCGAGGAGATCGTGAAGGCCGCCTACAACACGAATCAGCCGCTCTTCAACAATGCCGGCCAGCACTACAACCACATCCATTTCTGGCAGTGGATGAAGCCGAATGGCGGCGGCGCGATCCCCGGTGCGCTGGCCAAGAAGATCGACGAGGATCTCGGCGGCGCGGAGAAGTTCAAGGCGGACTTCATCCAGGCGGGCATCGGCCAGTTCGGCTCGGGCTGGGCGTGGCTCGCCGTCAAGGACGGCAAGCTGGCGATCATGAAGACCCCCAACGGTGAGAACCCGCTGGTCCACGGCGCCAAGCCGATCCTCGGCGTCGACGTGTGGGAGCACTCCTACTACATCGACTACCGCAACCGCCGGCCCGACTATCTCAAGGCATTCATCGAGAACCTCGTGAACTGGGAGCACGTGGAGAAGATGTACGCCGAGGCGAACGCCTGAGGCATCCTGCCGGTGCCGCGGGCCTCGTGTCCGCGGCACCCTTGAGGTGGCGAACGAAACCGGTTCTTGATGCGCGCACGCCGGATGACCCGGTGCTGAAGGGGCCGGCCATTTTCTTTCGATCGACCAGCGCAATACTTCTACGGTGCTCCCTTCCCCCTCTGCGGGGGAGGGTGGCCCCTGCGTCGGCAGGGGTCGGGGGAGGGGGGCGCGGGTTCCGGACGGGGCGCGGGCTTCATGACGGCCAACGTCCAGCTCTACGCCGTCGCTCCTCCTTTGCGGGACTTCGTCCCGGCTCGACCCCCTCCGGGGGGCAGCCTCCCCCGCGGAGGGGGGAGGGGAGCCACCGAGCGTGGCGCCCCAACTCATGATCCGCTCCATCCTCTCCGTCGGCGGCTGGACCCTGGTCTCGCGCGTCACCGGCTTTGCCCGGGACGTCGTGATGGCCGCCGTGATGGGCGCGGGGCCCATGGCCGACGCCTTCGTGGTCGCGTTCCGGCTGCCGAACCATTTCCGGGCGATCTTCGGCGAGGGGGCGTTCAACACCGCCTTCGTTCCGGCCTATGCCGGCCTCGCGGAGGCGGGCGCCCCGGGGGACGCGCACCGCTTCGCCGACCGGGTCTTCACCCTGATGCTGATCGTGCAGCTCGTGCTGCTCAACCTCGCCCTGCCGGCGATGCCCTGGGTCGTCCACGCCCTGGCACCGGGCTTCGCCGAGGATGGCGAGCGGTTCCGCCTCGCGGTGGCGCTGACCCGCATCACCTTCCCGTATCTTCTGTTCATGACGCTGGTGACGCTGCTGTCGGGCATCCTCAACGCCCACCGGCACTTCGCCGTGGCGGCGGGGGCGCCGGTCCTGCTCAACCTCGCCATGCTGGCGGCCCTGGGGTTGAGCTTCCTGTTCCCGAACGCCGCCTATGCGGCCGCGTGGGGTGTCGCCGTTTCGGGCGTGCTCCAGTTCGGCCTGCTCTGGTGGGGCTGCCGGCGGGTGCGCGTGATGCCGGACCTCGCCGTGCCGCGCCTCGACCCGGCGCTCAAACGGTTCTTCGCGGTGCTCGGGCCGGCGGTGATCGGCTCGGCCGGGTTCCAGATCGCGGCCTTCGCCGACACGATCATCGCGAGTTGGCTGCCCACCGGGGCGGTCTCGGCACTCTACTATGCCGACCGGCTCTACCAACTCCCGTTCGGGGTCATCGCCATCGCGGCCGGCACCGTGCTGCTGCCCGAGATGAGCCGACGCATCGCCGCCGGGGACGTCGCCGGGGCGCATGCGGCACAGAACCGGGCGGCGGGCTTCTCCCTGGCGCTCTCGGCGCCCTTCACCGTGGCGTTCCTGACCATCCCGGGCCTGATCATGGCGGCCCTGTTCCAGCGCGGTGCCTTCAGCGCGGAGGATGCCGCCCGGGCGGCCTCGGTACTCGCCGCCTACGGCTTCGCGCTGCCCGCCGTGGTGCTGGTGCGCAGCGCAACGGCAAGCTTCTACGCCCGCCAGGACACCAAGACCCCGCTCTGGGCCTCGCTCACGGCGATCGGCGTCAACGTTGCCCTGAAGCTGTGGCTCACCGGCTCGTACGGCGTCACGGGGCTGGCGCTTGCCACAGCAGTCGCCCAATGGGTCAACCTGATCCTCCTGCTGGTGCTCGCCAGGCGCCGCAACTGGACGGCGCCGGGTCGCACCCTGGGGCTCACCGTCGCGGGGGTCGTGCTGGCCTGCTTTGGGCTGGCGGTTGTTGCCATCTATGGACAGGGGCTCGCCCAGGCGCTGGTGCCTGCCCTCCCGCACGGGCGCGAACTCGCTGTGCTGGCGCTGCTCGGGCTGGCCGGCGCGGCGGTTTATGGTGGCCTGTTGGCAGGTTTGCTGCACCTGTTCGGCCTGCGCCTGCGCCGGGCGTGAGAACATGGTCGGGCTCGCCGCGGCGGGTTCCGGCCCCAGATCGGGCGGGAGCACCCAGAGAGGATCGCCATGACCGACGCATCAGGACCGCTCACGGGCGTGAAGGCCGCTGTCTTCGACGCCTATGGCACGCTGTTCGACGTCAACGCTGCGGTCCAGCGCTATGCCGAGGCGGTGGGGCCGGACGCCGACCACCTGTCCGAGGTCTGGCGGAACAAGCAGCTCGAATACAGCTGGACCCTGGCGCTGATGGGCCGCTACGCCGCCTTCTGGGACCTCACCGTCCGCGCGCTCGACTACGCGCTCGCGGTCCATCCCGGGGTGGATCCGGCCTTGCGCGAGCGGCTGCTGGATGCCTATCGCGACCTCGACGCCTATCCGGAGGTGCCAGGCGTGCTGGCGGCCCTGCGCAAACGCCACATCCGCACCGCGATCCTGACCAACGGCAACGCCGCCATGGTCGACCGGGCGGTGGCCTCGGCGGGGCTCGCCGATCACCTCGACGCGGTTCTGTCGGTGGACGACGCACAGGTGTTCAAGACCCACCCCGACGCCTATCGGAGCGCCCTGACGCGGCTGGCGGTCGGAGCCGGCGACGTGCTGTTCTGCTCCTCGAACCGTTGGGACGTGGCGGGGGCCGCCGCCTTCGGATTCCGCACCGCCTGGGTGAACCGGAAGGGTCTGCCGGAGGAATACGGCGATCTCGCCCCGGCCGTCGTGGTCGAGAGCCTCGACGGGCTGCTCTGATACGGTCCCCGGCCGGAACCGTTCGGTTCATCTGGCACACGATCGAATGGGGCCGCTTCGGGGATTTTTAATCCTCCCGGTGTTGAGTTGTGCTCAACACGAACGGGAGATGTTGCGCGTGTCCTTCAACGGTTCCTTCACGATGATTCGCGCCGGGGCCGCCGCCCTTGCCGCGACCCTGGTGCTCGGGGCCGTCGCCCCGGCCACCGCCCGCGACCAGACCGGCGCGATCGTCGGCGGCCTCGCGGCCGGCGTGGTCGGCGGTGTCGTGGGCAGCGCCCTCGTCAACGGCGCCAACAACCCGCCCCCGCCGCCGCCGGAGTACCGCCCGCGCCGCGTGCTGGTCGAGGAGCCCGAGCCCGTCGTGATCCGCGAGCGCCGCGGCCCGATCTGCCACTACGAGCGCCGCAAGGAGTGGCTCGGCGACGGCGAGTTCACCTACCGCCGCGTCGAGGTCTGCGAGTAAAGTCTCCGCAGGGACCACAGCCCCAACCGCGCGCCGCGTCCCTCCCGGGCGCGGCGCGTCTCATTTCACCACCAGCCAATCCTCGACCACGAGGGCGTCGAGGCCGGTGGTGTAGAACATCAGGATCGCGTCCTCCGCGCTGTGGAGGATCGGCTTGCCCATCACGTTGAAGCTGGTGTTGAGCAGGATCGGCACCCCGGTGATCTCGGCGAAGGCCGCAATCAGCGCCGCGTAGGCGGGGTTGCGCTCTGCCGTGACGCTCTGGAGCCGGCCGGTGCCGTCTTCGTGGACCACCGCCGGCACGCGGGCGCGGACCGCCTCCCGCCAGACCAGGGTCCGCTCCATGTAGGGGCTGTCGGCGTAATCCTCGTACCAGTCCGGCCCGGCCTCCGCCAGGATCGAGGGTGCGAAGGGCCGGAAGGCTTCGCGGTATTTAACCTTCGCGTTCAGCGCGTCCTTGGCCCCCTCCGGCCGCGGATCGGCCAGGATCGAGCGGTTGCCGAGGGCCCGGGGCCCGAACTCGGCCCGGCCCTGCACCCAGCCGACGAGGCCGCCCTCCGCCAGGATCCGGGCTGCGGCCCGCGTCGCCTCGGCATGGCCGACGCGCCGGGCCCGGGGCTCCTGCTCGGCGAGCCGCTCCATCGCGCCTGTGGAAACCCGGGCGCCCAGATAGGGCGAGAGCGGACGTTGCGCCGGTGGCGGCCCGGCCCAGTCCGGATGATCCTCCGCGTAGGCGAGCCAAGCTGCGCCAACCGCGTTGCCGTCGTCGGCCGGGGCCGAGGGGACGTGCAGCCGCTGGAACCCGGAGCGGCCCAGCACCCGGCCGTTATAGGACGAGTTCAGCCCACAGCCGCCGGCGATCACGAGGTTCTCGGAGGGCGCCAACGCCCAGGCCTCGGCCACCAGCGCGTCCATGAGGGTCGAAAACAGATCCTGTCCGCAACGGGCGAGGTCGGCCCAGCCGTTCTCCAGGGCATCGGCCGGGCGGCGGGCGCGGATCTCTTCGGCGACGGCCCGGATGGTCTCCGCATCGGCGTAGCGCAGGCGGCCATCCGCGACCGTGCAGAGCCGGCCGAGCAGGGCAGCAAGCTCGGGATCGGGGCTGCCGTAGGGCGCGAGCCCCATGATCTTCCATTCCTCGCCTTTCACTTGGTCGAAGCCCGCGAGATCGGTGATCAACCCGTAGAGGAAGCCCAGGGAGCCGCGCCCGCGATGGCGGCGCAGCTCGTTGATCCGGCCCCCCTCCAGCCGGTAGATCGCCGCCGCGCCGGTCTCGCCCATGCCGTCGACCACCAGGGCGGTGGCGTCCGCGAACGGGCTGCCCCAGAGGCCGTAGGCGGCGTGGCAGAGATGGTGCGGATAGCGTCGCTGCCCGGCAATCGACGCCCGGGGCGCGGCGCCGGTGATCCGCGCCTCTTGGTTCAGCGCCAGCAGGGTGCCATGGCCGGCCCGCTCCTGCGCGGCGTGGAGATCGGCGATGAACACCCGTTCCGCCTGCTCGGGCACGAAGGAGCGGTTGAGCGTGGTGGTGTGGGCGGACAGCGCCGTCAGGTCGAAGGCGCCGGCCCCGGCCTGGCCGCGCAGGAACGCGGTGAATTGCGGGCCCCAGCTCGAGGCGATGACGAGTTCGGCGCCCGGCGGCACGTGCTCCTTCAGGAGCGCGGCCATCTGCGACGGGGCGTCCGGTTCGCAGTTCGGCGCGCGCTTGTACTGGAGGTGGCGCTCCGCGGCTTCGGCGAACAGCAGGGTGCCGTCGGGCCCGACCAGGGCGAGGGCGGGATCGTGGAAGGTGGTGGCGAGACCGAGATAGAAGCGCATACGCAAGCGGGGTAGCGCATTTCGCCCTGTGCGGCGAAGCCGGTCTCGCGCGGGCGGGCTCAGGCCTTCGCCGTGCGGGGCCGGGCCAGGAGGAGGATCGCGGCGCCGGCAAGCCCCGAGAGGGCGGAGCCCGCGAGCACGCCGAGCTTCACGGCGGTCTCGTGCTGCGGGTCAGCGAAGGCGAGGCCGCCGATGAACAGGCTCATGGTGAAGCCGATGCCGCACAGCACGGCGACGCCATAGACCTGCCCCCAGCTCGCCCCGGACGGGCGCTGACCCAGTCTGAGCGCGACGGCGAGCCGCAGGCTCGCGAACACGCCGGCCTGCTTGCCGATGAACAGGCCGGCCGCGATGCCGAGCGTCACGGGCTGGAGCAGCGCGTCGGCGGTCAGGCCGGTCAGGGTCACGCCCGCATTGGCGAAGCCGAAGATCGGCACCACGAGATACGTGGTCCAGGGGGCCAGCGCATGCTCCAGCCGGTGCAGCGGCGACTGCACGTCCTCCGGACGCCCCGGGCTGACCCGGATCGGGATGGTGAGCGCCAGGAGCACGCCCGCGATCGTCGCATGGATCCCGGAGCGCAAGACCAGAACCCAGAGCACGAGGCCGAGGATCAGGTAGGCCGGCAGCCACGACACGCCGGCCCGGTTGAGACCGTAGAGGCCGGCGACCACCAGGGCGGCCAGCCCCAGCATCGTGAGGTCGAGGCCGGAACTGTAGAACAGGGCGATCACCAGCACGGCGCCGAGATCGTCGATGATCGCCACCGCGCTGAGGAAGATCTTGAGCGAAACCGGCGCCCGCGATCCGAGGAGCGCCAGGACGCCGAGCGCGAAGGCGATGTCGGTGGCGGCCGGGATCGCCCAGCCGCGCAGGGTGTCGCTCCCCAGATTGGCGAGGGCATACACGCCCGCCGGCACAGCCATGCCGCCGAGCGCCGCGAAGCCGGGCAGCATCCGGTCCGGCCAGGTGCGCAGCCGGCCGTCGAGGGCCTCGCGCTTGATCTCCAGGCCGACCAGCAGGAAGAATCCGGCCATCAGGCCGTCGTTGATCCAGTGCTGCACGCTCATCGGCCCGAGGGCGGCGTGGAGCGCGTGCGCGTAGGTCTCGGCGAGGGGGCCGTTGGCGACGACGAGGGCGAGCGCCGCCGCGCCCATCAGGATCAGCCCGCCCGCCGCCTCGCTGGCGAGCAGCGTGCGGATGGCCGAGAGGGGGCGCGGGCCGCGCCTCGGCGGGGTGTAATCTCTGGAATGTGATGTCATCGCGGCAGGACTTGCCGCGCAACGGGGGCGGGGGCAAGGCTGTCCGCTGAGACCGCACCGTTTGCGACCGCGCCTCGGGATGATTCGTTCAATGGAGGGCGGAGGGTGGCTGCGCCGGAACCCACATCCACCCGGCGGTCAGGAGCCCCCCGCTCAACAGCGCGGGTCCATGCCGCTGTCTTAAGGGAGGCCAGGAAATCCGGCCTGCTCGACGACTCCCAATCCGAGTCGGTGAGCCTGTGTGTACCGTCGGCGCTGGTGGAAGCCGCCAAGCGCGAGGCCGGAATCACCTCCGCGGATGAGCTCGGCACGATTGCACGGGCGCTTCTGGCACAAACGGATCCGGTCGCGGATTTTCTCCGACGTACCGCCGGCCGCCTCGGACCCGACCATGATCTCGATACGGGTGCGCACTGAGAGTGGATCTCCGTACTGCCCTTCATCGGCGCAAGCGGGATAAGCGTCGAAGGCGGCTTTCCCCGCGTCCGCGGCAGGAACTCGCCGATCGGACTGTCTGCAGCGTGGCTGCGCCCGTCGCCCTTGTGCTCGATACCGGCGCCTACATCCACGGTGCCGCCGGCCGGCTGCCCGCGGATCTGAAGCGTCTTCTCGGTCGTGTCTTGTTATTCCACTGTGCGGTTGCGCTGGCCGAACTGGCCGTCGGGATTGCCGCCGCCGACCCGCACGGGCCGGCTTGGCAAGCTTTGCGCGATCATTACGCCGAGCTGTTCGCACAGATCCCCGATACGCGTCTTCTGACACCCGACGCTCAGACCTTCGCGGCGGCCGGCATTTTGTCCGGTACGCTGGGAAGGCCCCGAGGCTATCAGAGCCATCAGCGCACCGCCTGCTTGGCGGACGCGCTCATCTTCCCCCCGGCGACCCGGGCGGGTCTTCCGGTGCTGACGGCAAACCGCGACGCGTTCGATCTCATCCAGCAACTCGCGCCGGAGGGCCGGTTCGTTCTCTACGAGCGGGCGTGAGCCGCTGCTGTTCTCACGACAAATGCCCCAAAGCCGCGCGGATCAGCGCCAGCCCGTCCGGGCTCGCCCAGGCCGCCGGTCCCTTCATCACCCCGATCGTGCAGCCCTGGGCGTCGATCAGCATCGTGGTCGGCAGGCCGGGGGATTGGGTGTCGCGCTGGATCGCCGGAAGCACGCGCCCACCGGGATCGGCATAGAAGGCGAGGTCGCGGATGCCGGCCTGCTTCAGCCATTCCGGCGGCTTCTCCAGGTTGCGGGTGTCGACGTTGATGGCGACGACCTGGAAATCCGGCCCGCCAAGCTGCGCCTGGAGGTGGTCGAGCGCCGGCATCTCGGCCTTGCAGGGGGCGCACCATGTCGCCCAGAGATTGACGAGCAGCAACTTCCCCTTGAGCTCGGCGAGCCCGGTCTCGGTCCCGTCCGGGCCCTTGAACCGGATCTCGGGGGCGGGCCGGGCCTGCGCCGGCGCCTGCATGGCGGCGACCTCGCCCTTGGCGGCGGCGTCGACCCGGGCGAGGGCCGGCTTGGCGGTGGCGCAGGGCTGGAGCGCCCCGTCCGTGTTGCCGGGCAGGAGACCGCTCCCGTATAGGGCGATCCCGAGGACGGCGAGCGCGGCGACGGCCGCGCCGGCCAGGATGGGTGTGCGGCCGGGCATCAGCTTTGCCTGCCGGGACGTTCAGGGCGCGGAAGGATCGACATGAGCAACCGGATGTGGGGCGGCCGCTTCGCGAGCGGCCCGGCGGAAATCATGGAGGAGATCAACGCCTCCATCGGATTCGACAAGCGCCTCGCGCCCCAGGATATCCGCGGCTCGCTGGCGCATGTGGCGATGCTGGGTCAAGCGGGCATCCTTCCCGCGGAGGATGTGGCCGCGATCGAGGCCGGGCTCAAGTCCGTGCGCGACGAGATCGAGGCCGGGACCTTCACGTTCAGGCGCGAGCTCGAAGACATCCACATGTCGGTGGAGAGCCGGCTGACCGAGATCGTCGGCCCGGCGGCCGGGCGCCTGCACACGGCGCGCTCGCGCAACGATCAGGTCGCCACCGACATGAAGCTCTGGGTGCGCGACACCCTCGATTCCCTCGACCAGCAGGCCGCCGAGTTGCAGCGGGCCCTCGCCGACAAGGCGCTGAGGCACGCTGAAACCGTGATGCCGGGCTTCACGCATCTGCAGTCGGCCCAGCCGGTGACCTTCGGCCATCATTGCCTCGCCTATGTCGAGATGCTGGCCCGCGACCGGGGCCGGTTCCGCGATGCCCGGGCGCGGCTCAACGAATGCCCGCTGGGCGCCGCGGCGCTGGCCGGCACCTCGTTCCCGATCGACCGGCACGCCACCGCGGCGGCTTTGGGCTTCGACCGGCCGACCGCGAACTCCCTCGACTCCGTAGCGGACCGCGACTTCGCCCTGGAATCGCTCGCCGCCGCCTCGATCTGCGCCGTGCACCTGTCGCGCTTCGCCGAGGAGCTGGTGGTCTGGACCTCGGCCCAGTTCAACTTCGTCCGCCTGTCCGATGGGTTCACCACCGGCTCGTCGATCATGCCGCAGAAGCGCAACCCCGACGCCGCCGAGCTGGTGCGGGCCAAGTCCGGCCGGATCGTCGGTGCGCTGACCGGCCTGCTCATCGTCATGAAGGGCCTGCCGCTCGCCTATTCGAAGGACATGCAGGAGGACAAGGAGGGCACCTTCGACGCGCTCCAGGCCCTGTCCCTCTGCCTCGCCGCCATGACCGGCATGGTGAAGGACCTCGAGCCCAACGCCGAGATCCTGGCCCGGGCCGCCGGCTCCGGCTACGCCACCGCCACGGACCTCGCCGATTGGCTGGTGCGCGAACTCGGCCTGCCGTTCCGGCAGGCGCACCACGTCACCGGCCGCCTCGTCGGTGCGGCCTCCGCGAAGGGCGTCGGGCTGGAAGAGCTGTCGCTGCCCGAGATGCAGGAGGCCGAGCCGCGGATCACCGAGGCGGTCTACGCGGTGCTGGGTGTCGGGAACTCGGTGGCGAGCCGCACCAGCTACGGCGGCACGGCGCCCGACAACGTGCGCCAGCAGGCCCAGGGCTGGATCGACCGGCTGGCCTGACCGCGCGACATTCTCTCGCGCCGCCGCTGGCGGATGGCAATCTGAACCCATGACCGTGTGGGCGCACAGCGCAGGGGCCGCGATTCGCGCGCGAATTCGGCACCCGGTCCGATCCGTCAGGCCGTCCCGCATGTGAACGCCCCTGCGGCCTGCGCGCCGCATATTCCGAGGCCCCTCGCCGTATCCGTCACCCACGCGACGCTGGACCTCGCGTGCGGCAAGAGCGCCGCTGGAAAATCGACCCTGACCGCCCGCCTGGGGCAGGAGCCCGGCAGCCTCGTGGTAGGCGGAGGATCACTGGCTCGCCCGGCTCTATCCCGGCGAACAAACCGGCCTTGCCGATTGCGCCCGCAACGCGGTGCGGCTGCGCGATGCCATGGGGCCACACATCGCGGCCCTGATGCGCCTTGGGATCTCGGTCGTGCTGAACTGTCCGGCCAACACCGTTGCCAGCCGGGCGTGGAAGCGGATCCTGTTCGAGGCTGCTGGGGTCGCGCACCAGCTCCAGGTCCTCGATGGGCCCGATGCGGTCTGCAGGGCCCGTCTGCAAAGACGGAACGCCGAGAAACACACGACGGCACGGTGACGGGGGCGGAGTTCGACCTGTTCACCCGCTACTTCGTCCCGCCCGCGCCGGAGGAACGCTTCACGCCGGGTGTTCACGGACCGGGAGCTGCCACCGGGGGTGGGGCGCCGACGGCTAGCTGCCCAGCGCCCGCGGATACGGGCGCGAAGGGCCAGACCGGCATCACGGTCGGAGCGGTCAGCCCGAGGCGGCCGACCCAGGACGATCGTCGGCTGACCACCGCCTCCAGGGCGTGCAACAGTTCCAAGGCGTCCTCGAACAGCCTGTGGGCCTTGACCAGGATGCCCTCGTCGCGCGCGCCGCCCGGACCGGATGGCGGTGGCGCGAGGGGTGCGAGATCTCGGTCCGCCGGCTGCTGGATCTGGCGGCTCTCGCTATCGATCGCGCTGGCGTCCGGCCGTGCCGTACCCGGCTCCTCCGGTGCGGCGGCGACCCCTGCCACCTCGGCCGCCGCCGCCGCGGCCTCTCCGACCATGACCCCCGCGTCGATTGCCTCGCCGGCATCGGGCGGGGCGGCGGCTTTCATCCGCGCGGCGGCTTTGGCCAGGGCGGGCGACACCAAGTCCGGCTGCGCCTGCGCGACGGCGTAATCCTGGGCGACATCGGCGATCTGGCGGGCGAGCACGGCAAGGTCCCGGGCGATGGCGCGGGCCGCCCTCCGATCGCCGGAGGCCGCGGCCGCCCGAGCCTCCGCCTTGAGCCGCACGAGCTTCCGCTCCGCCGCCTGCAGGCTCTGCGCTGCCATCCTGTCGGCGCCGGGGGGCGCCGAGGCCATCGACGCCAGCAGAATCTCCATCTCCGCCCGTCTGGCACGGCTCAGGATGCCCGCGGCGGCATCGCAGGGATTCCGGTCCTCGGCGCGTGCGCCGCGCGCGGGCGGCGCTGGATCTTGGAGCGCCACGAGCCGGCTCTGGGCCGCTTGCGCCAAAGCAATCCGTCTTACGGCTCCCACCATGGCGACTTCACCGCTTGGGCGCGCGGGCCCGGTTCGATCAGAGAATCACACGAGGCGGAAGAAGAAAATGCCTGTGGCTTTGGAGTCATGCAAATGGAAACAGCCAACTTGTGGCTTGGATGAGGAAATCCAACGTCAACTTGACGAATTTACCGAGGAAATACTGGAAACATATGGTATTCGAGGTCGATCTGGCATCGAACCGCATTGTGGGAATGGGCATTCGCCGGGTTTTCCAGCGCTGTCGCCCAGCGACTGGGGGATGCCGACCGCATCGGAGTCCGAGGGGAATCGGCCCCGTTCCGGGTCACGGGGATCCGGCTTGCCCACAGACTGGCGCGGATTTGTGCAGCGCAACCATCCCGGGGAGCCGCGCGTTCACCATCTGGCTAAGTCTGCTTCGCTATAAGCTTTGCCGTGGGCAACGGAGTGCGCAGGATGCCTGTCGAGAGTTCGATGCGGTCGGAAGAGGTGCCGGATCTTGCGGCGCGGGCGACGGCGATGATCGACGCCGCCCTGACCGGCTCGGGCCTGACACGGGAGTCCTATTGGGCTGCCGTGCGCAAGGGTTACAACACCCCCTACAACGATCCGCCCCGCAAGCGCGCCGTGCCGGCCCAGCCGAACGCGGTTTCTCCGGTCGTCGCGGACGCGGTCGAGCCGGTGGCCGCCGTCGTGATCGCTGCGCAGGCCGTGGAAGCGCGCGCGATCTGACGCGAACGGCTCCCTCTCGCCATCTTGCCGACGCTTTACGCAAGCTTCACTAATCCTGAATCCCGGTCCGGCCCCTGTTGGGGCCGCCCGTCGTCAGGAAGTGAAGATGGTCCGCGTCCTTAGCCTGCTCCCGGTCGGAATCCCAGTCCTGCTCGCCTTCGGTCTCGTCACCGGTCTTCTCGGGGGGCTGGCCGGCGCGCCCGGCCTGTCCGCGACGGCCGCATGGGCGCAGGATGCTGCCGTCGATACGAGCGGCGACGATGCGGCCCCGGCTTCGCGCGAGCGTCGGCGCGGCCGCCAGCGGCCGGCCGCCCACGCCGAGAGGAAGGCGGCGACACCCCCCGGCATGCAGCAGGCGACGCCGGTGGCGATCTTCGGCGACTGGAACGTGTTCGTGAACGGCGACGGCCGCAACAAGCTCTGCTACGCCATCGCGCAGCCGCAGGCCCGCTCGCCCAAGACCCTGAAGCGCGACACCGCCTACCTGTTCGTGAGCGTGCGCAAGGGCGAGAACGTCCAGAACGAGGTGGCGGTGATGCTGGGCTTCCCGTCGAAGCCCGCGGCCTCGCAGGTCAAGCCCGGCTCGGCGGCTGCGCCCACCGACCCGAGCCTCAACCTCGGCAGCAGCCGCTACGGCCTCGTGGTGAAGGACGGGAACGCGTGGCTGCAGAACCCGGCCGAGGAGGCCCGGGTCGTGTCCGAGATGAGCGCCCGCAACCCGAAACTGATCATCAAGACCATGTCGCTGCGCGGCAATCCCACGAGCGATGAATACGCGCTCGGGGGCTTCGCCGAGGCCATGAAGCGCACCCGCGAGGAATGCGCCCGGTAGGGCGCCAGGACGCGATGCCCCGATCCCCCGCCGAAGCGTCGGCCGCCTCGACGGGGCGCGCGACCGGTGCTCCGGTCAGGCGCGGCGGAGGCGGGCCCGATCCTGCCCGACGCCGGTGTGAGCCCGGCTCCGCACGCGCTCCCGGGCCGCGCGGGTCGCCTGCTCGGTTGTGCGGAAGAGGGTGCCGTCGAGGCCGTCGAAATCGCGGGCGGATGAAAAAAACCGGACCCCGCGCCCTTCGGGCACGGCGATCCCGGCGGTGATCTCGCCGATCTCGATCACCCGCGGCGGCCCGCCGGGGCTTGGCACGCTTACGGGGGTCGGATCGGCCGTGGTCAGGCCAATTCCGGGCGTGCGTTCTGCAAAGAGGCTGTGCATGGCACTTGGAGCTCCCTAGGCCGGCGTGAAGCCATGCCGGATCGCGATGACTGCTGGATGATGGTCGACCGGCTAGCGTCGACCGCGCCGATATTGGGCGCGACAGCAGGGCGCATTGGGGAGCTTGTAGGCGTCGAACGGGTCTCGCTTCGACATCAGATGTCCTCCAGACCGAAGGACCGCGCGGCACGGGGGCCGTCGCAGTGCTTTAGCGTTTGATGACGCGGCGCAAGCTACGCTTCTCAAATCACCGCGACCGCCGCGAGAGCAAGCCTGCGGCGGCACCACTGAAGATGGCGATGCCGCCGCGGCCCGTCAACGGAAGCGATTTTCGTTTTCGGGGCCGGGCTTGGCAGAGGCGCGGTCCCGGCCAGGCCCGGGGGAGACGGAACGCGTCAGGCCTCCGCGATCACCGCGCCGAGATCGGAAAAGTCCGAAAAAATCCGGGCCGCGCCGGCGCGCACGAGGTCGGCCCCCGCGGGGTCGTGGCCCCAATGGCCGCCGCCGGTGAAGCCGGCGACCCGCATGCCGGCGCTCCGGGCGGCCGTGACGCCGGGCACACTATCCTCGATGACCAGACAGGCCTCGGGCGGGATCCCCATACGATCGGCGGCGAACAGGAACAGGTCGGGGAAGGGCTTGCCGCGCTGCACCTGCGCCGAGGAGAACACGGATGCGCCGAACAGCGGCAGCAGCCCGGTCAGCGTCAGGGAATGGCGCAGCCGGACCGGATCGCTGCTCGACGCCACGCAGCGCGGTAGGCCGAGGGCCGCCACCGCCTCCGCGACGCCGCGCATCGCCCGCAATTCGGCATCGAACAGCGCCAGGGTCTCGGCCTTGACCGCCTCCACGAAGTCCGGCGGCGCCGTGACTCCATAATCCCGGGCGATATGCCCCATGATCGACGTCATGGAGGTGCCGGTGAAGCGTGCCCGCACGGTGGCGAAGTCGATTGCAACGCCGATCCGGTTGAGGCCGGCCGTGAGGCAGGCGAGGCTCAGGGGCTCGCTGTCGACCAGGACGCCGTCGCAATCGAAGATCACGAGGCCCAGGGGGGGTGTCGTCGCGTGCGCGTCCAAGGCCGACCGTTCCCACACGGCCCGCCGCCGCCCGCTGCCTGTGGCACGGGCGCCCCGGACCGGCAACCGGCGGTTTACGACGGTTGCCAGGGGCGGCCCGGACCCATACTCCCGTGGCGGGCGCCAGCCGGGCGCGCAAGGCTTCGAAGACGTCCGCGATGTTCCGCTTCCTGGTCCGCGTCCTGGGCTTCCTGCTGTTGGCCGGCGGCTTCGTCGCGCTGGTCTATGACGGCGCCCGTTCGATCGCCAACAATGGCCTGCGGGTGACGCCGATCTCCGAGGTGATCGCCGCCCTGTTCAAGGACCGGGCCGGCGCTCTGCAGGGCAGCGTCGAGGGAGCGCTGCCCTGGCTCTGGCACGTGCTGGGCCTGCCGCTGACCCTGGCGCCGGCCTCACTCATCGGGCTGGGCCTCGGCGCGGTGCTGCTTTGGCTCGGGCAGCCGGGCCGCGAGCCGATCGGCTTCCTGACGAAGCCCTGAACCCGCTGCGCCGACCCTATCGCCCGGCGAGCCTTGCCCTCGCCTCGGCCAGCTCGCCCTCCAGACGCTCGATCTCGGCGGTCAGAGCATAATGCCCGCTGACATCGAGCTGCGCGGCAAAGAAATAGATGACCTTGCCCGCGGCGTCCCGCACCGGTCCGACATGGAGCGCGTGGTGGAAGGTCGAGCCATCCTTGCGATAGTTGAGCAGGTCGACCCGGATATCCTCCTCCCGCCGAATGGCCGCGCGCAGGCAGTCGATGGTGACCGGGTCCGTCTCGGGGCCCTGCAGGAAGCGACAGTTGCGGCCGGTCACGTCGAGCCGCGTGTAGCCGGTGAGCTTCAGGAAGGCGTCGTTCACGAACACGATCGGGTTGTCGTGCCGGCCCGGATCCGTGACGATCATCGGCATCCGGGTCGCCCGCACTGCCGCGGCGAACGGGTCGCCCCGGAGCGCCTTGCCTTGCAGGTTGTCCGGCACGTGGCTCGTGGCGGTCCAGCCCGTTTCCATCCCGCTCTGCCTTCCGCATGGCGGCCTGAGCGCCGCCCACCCGGGATTAAAAACCGTAAATCGCGTGCGAGGTCTAGTCCTGCCTCAAGGTTCCAAACCTCGGGCGCGGCCCGATGCTTCTCGGGGCTCGGGTGGACCCATATTGAGCGCCATTCGCGAGACCGGAAGGCGAGCCGATGGTCCTGTTCCGCAAGCGCCCGGTTATGCCGAGTCCCGCCGCGGCCCTGCCGGGACGCCCGACACCGCTCGCGACGGCCGAGACCCACATCGTCAACGGCCATCCGCTGACAGGTCCCTATCCGCCCGGCACCGAGACGATCGTCCGCGGTCTCGGCTGCTTCCGGGGTGCCGAGCGCCGGTTCTGGCAACTGCCCGGAGGCGCTGCCACTGGAAGCGCTGCTGCGGACGTTTTTCGAGGGCCGCGATCCGACCCAGGGCCTACGTCCGGGCAACGATGTCGGTACCCAGTACCGTTCAGGCCTCTACACCAATGGCCCGGCCCAGGAGGCGACGGCCCGGGCGATGCGCGAAACCTATGCCCAGGCGCTGCGGGCCCGCGGTTCCCGGGACATCACCACCGAGATCAAGCCGCTGGAGCCCTTCTACTTCGCGGAAGGCGACGACCAGCAGCACCTCGCCAAGACCCCGGGCGAATATAGCGGCCTGGGCGGTACCGGCGTCAACTGCCCGGTCGGGACCGGCGTCGTCGCCTGATTGTTCTCAGGGTTTGCCGCCGGCTGGTCCTTGAGGGCTGCCGCCGGAAGTTCCTTGGGGGCTGCCGCCTGGCTTGGGCTGCATGCCCGGCGCCCCGGGGGTGGGGAGATTGCCCCCGAGCTGCGGCGTGCTGTTCGGGCTGCGCAGCACGATCAGCACACTGCCCAGCACCGAGAGGGCAACGGCGACGGCGAAGATGAGGAAAAGCCAGCGGGGCATCCCGGGGCGTTAGCACATCGCGCGGGTTCGTGAACCGCCCCCAATCGCCTCACGGCGCCTTCAGCACCGCCCGACAGGCCGTCGGGAGCGCCGCCATGGTCATGGCGGGCTTGGGCTTCGGTGGCACCTTCGGGGGCTTCGGATGCAGCACCGCGTCCGAGAACCAGTAGCCGAGATCGTCGCAGCCATCGCCGCCCGGGGGCGGGGCCTGCGGCTGGCAATCCTCCTGGCCGGCCGGGCAGGCCAGCCGGATATGATAGTGATAGTTGTGCCCGTACATCGGGCGCACCTTCGACATCCAGCGGCTGCCGGCAGCGTCGCGGCAGAGCGCCTTCTTGATCGCCGCGTTGACGAAGATGCGCTCCACCTCCGGCTGCCCGGCGGTAAGCTTAATCAATTGCAGGTGCGTCGTCGTCCAGACCTGCGGGTCGATGTCGAGGCGGTCGGGCCGGACCATGTCGGTGGCGGAGGTCTCCTCGCGCTCCGCCCGGCTCATGCGGTGATCGGGCATCGGCGTCAGCCAGACATCGGCGTCGATGCCGATCTGGTGCGAGGCGTGGCCGGTGATCATCGGGCCGCCCCGGGGCTGGGCCATGTCGCCGACGAGCAGCCCCGGCCAGCCGACCCGCGTGGCCTTCTGCGACAGGTGCTCGATGAAATCCACGAGGTAGGGCGTGCCCCACATCCGGTTGCGGGACGGGCGCATGACCTGCCAGTTCGGCCCGTCCAGCGGCAGCGCCTCGCCGCCAGCGAAGCAGCCCTTCGCGTAGAACCCGTAGATATGGGCCGGTCCCGTGGACGCCTTCGTCACGCGGCCGAACAGCGCCTTGGCGGGTGTCGAGGGCGCGTCCGGATGCTCCAGGGGCGGCAGGGGTTTCGGGCTGACGCTGCCACGGTCCTGCGCCTGTGCGGCGGCCGGCAGGAGCAGGGCAGCGAGCGCGAGGCTCTGGGCCAGGGGCGAAGCGAGGCGCGGCATCGGCATGCGGTGAGGGTCGTCCGTCTGAGGGGGGCGGGCGGGGGTGCGTGCCGGAACGTGGCCCACGCCCGGGGCGTTTTTCGGGCAGAGGCACGCACGATATCGGGAGGCGCCCATGCCAGCGACCGGCCAACCCGCCCCGCGGGAACCCCGCCGCCTGATTGCCAGCGACCGGGTCATCGGCACCGATGTGCGCCGGCCCGACGGAAGCCGGATCGGCCGGATCGAGCGGCTGATGCTCGACAAGATCTCCGGCCGGGTCGCCTATGCGGTGATGAGCTTCGGCGGTTTCCTGGGGCTCGGCGAGGATTTTTATACCCTGCCCTGGTCCGTACTCCGGTTCGAGCCGCGGCAGGACGCCTATGTGCTCGACATCACGGAGGAACAACTCCGCGCCGCCCCGGCCCGCACCCCCGAGGGCACCGATCCGGCCGCGGACGGCGCCTGGGAGGAGCAGATCCACCGCTACTACGACGCGGCGCCCTACTGGGGGATCTGATCAGCCCTCCGAGGGCCCGCACCAGCCGGGCAGGTAGCCGGCATCCTTGGATTTGGCCAAGCTCATGGCCTTCTCCAGCGCGGCCGAGAAGTCGTGCTCGACGCGCTTCTCCTTGATGTTGCGCCGCAGGAAGTCCGCCCACAGGAACTCGCTGAACGGCGTCGTGTCCTTGGCGAAGCCGCCGGCCCGGCGCAGCTCGCCCGCAAGGCTCCGGAAGGGGTCGTCCGCCAGATCGGTGATCGTCTTCGGAAGATCCTTGAAGTCGCGCCGCACGCCCTCGGCATCGTAGGGATAGACCCAGGATTTGTGGTCGCAGACCGTCCAGAAGGCATCCTTCTCCAGATGGTGCAGGTCGGCGATCACGGTCACCAGCACGTCCTTGACGCCCTCTTCCTGCAGGGCGCGGGAGAGGTGGTGATGGTCGACGACGTAGTGGCGCTTCTTGGGGCCCAGCACCGTCGGAATCTGATGCGCGCCGAGGAATTCGCGCTTCTTCTCGCCGTCATAGGCGCGCCAGCGGCGGCGTTTCTCCGCCACCTCCCGGTAGCCGACGGTCATCTGGGTCGGCCGCAGCTCGGCGATCGGGACGGGCTTGAGCAGCGGTTCACGTGTGGTCATCGAGTCGCAAGTCCTGCGTGGTTCTGTCGCGCCGATGTCACAAAGCGCGGCCGACCGGAAGGTCAATCCGGCGCGCGGTCACGTTTGCTGGATCGGCGGCCTGCGCACGGCCTCCAGCACGAACACCCGGATCGCCGAGGACAGGTTCTGGCCGCCGCGCCCGGCATCGATCGCGCCGATCAGCGCCTGGACCGATTGGCCCCGCGCCTCCGCGACCTCGCGCAGGGCCGTCCAGAACGGATCCTCCAGGGATACGCTGGTGCGGTGGCCCGCGATCATCACGGAATGCTTGGTGAGGCCGGTGCTCATGCGGAGGCAGCGGCATAGGCGTCCGAACGGACCCTCATTCCGCCGAGTCGGTTTCGGGCCGCTCGAGCCGGTGACCCTCGTGGCGCTCGGTCTCCAGGGCCTTGCGCCGTTGCTGAAGGGTCTTGGCCTTCTTCGGCTGACCGAACGCGATCCGATTCGACTCGGCCTTGGCATCCGCCTCGGCGCGAACCTTCGCCTTGCGGACCTGACGCAGGTTGATGATCTCGGCCATGGATCGCTTCCCGGCAGTGGCGGGCCGGCGCAGGACAGACGCGCCGGCCCAGTCGCAAAATCAATCGGCGCTGGGGGCCAGCATGGTCTCCGGCCGGACCACGCGCTCGAACTCCTCCTCGGTGACGTAGCCGAGGCGCAGCGCCTCCTGCTTGAGGGTCGTGCCGTTCTTGTGCGCGGTCTTGGCGATCTCGGCGGCCTTGTCGTAGCCGATCGAGGGGGCGAGCGCGGTGACCAGCATGAGCGAGCGGCTCATCAGGTCGGCGATCTTGTCCTCGTTGGCCTTGATGCCGACCACGCAATTGTCGGTGAAGCTGATCGCCGCGTCGGCCAGCAGGCGGATCGACTGCAGCACCGCGTTGGCGATCACCGGCTTGAACACGTTGAGTTCGAAATTGCCCTGCGAACCGGCAAAGCTCACCGTGGTGCCGTTGCCGATCACCTGGGCGCAGACCATCGTCAGCGCCTCGCACTGGGTCGGGTTGACCTTGCCGGGCATGATTGACGAGCCGGGCTCGTTCTCAGGGAGCGACAGCTCGCCGAGGCCCGAGCGCGGGCCCGAGCCGAGGAAGCGGATGTCCTGGGCGATCTTGAACAGGCCGGCGGCCAGCGCGGCCAACGCGCCCTGCGTGAACACGAGGGCGTCGTGGGTGGCGAGCGCCTCGAACTTGTTGTCGGCCGAGGTGAAGGCCAGTCCGGTCAGCTCCGCGACCTTAGCGGCGAAGCGGTCGGCGAATTCCGGATGGGCGTTGAGCCCGGTGCCGACCGCCGTGCCGCCCTGGGCCAGCGCCAGGACGCCCGGCAGGGTCGCGGCGACCCGCGAGCCGCCGAGCGCGACCTGGGCGGCGTAGCCCGAGAATTCCTGGCCGAGGGAGACCGGCGTCGCGTCCTGCAGATGGGTACGGCCGATCTTGACGATCGATTCGAAGGCCTTGGCCTTGGCGTCGAGCGCCCCGTGCAGGTGGGAGAGTGCCGGCAGCAGGCGGCCCTGGATCTCGCGGGCGACCGCGATGTGCATGGCGGTCGGGAAGGTGTCGTTGGAGGATTGGCCGCGGTTGCAATGGTCGTTCGGGTGAACCGGCGACTTGCCGCCGCGCTGGCCGCCCAGCCGCTCGTTGGCGAGGCTCGCGATCACCTCGTTGGCGTTCATGTTGGACTGCGTGCCCGAGCCCGTCTGGTAGATGACGAGGGGGAATTCGTCGTCGTAGCGGCCCTCCACCACCTCGGCGGCCGAGGCCGCGATGGCGTCGGCGAGCTTCGCGTCGAGGGCACCGAGATCCTTGTTCACCAGGGCGGCGGCCTGCTTCACGAGGCCGAGCGCGTGCACCAGCGGCGCCGGCATCCGGTCGGTGCCGATCTTGAAGTTCTGGATCGAGCGCTGCGTCTGCGCGCCCCAGTAGCGATGCGCCGGGACCTCGATCGGACCGAAGGTGTCGGACTCGGTGCGGGTGGCGGTCTCGGTGGGCGACATCGTGGCCTCTACGTCTGGTGCAGTGCGGTGCCTACTTAAATGAGGCGCGGATGAATCGCGATGCCGGTTTTCCCCGGCGCACCGACAAGGGCGGGGCTCTGTTCCCGCCGGAAGGAGCCGATGAGCGCGACGATCGATCTCTCCGAGCCGAAGGCCGCCCCCCGGTTCCGCCCGACCGTGCCGCCACGGCTGAAGGAACCGCTCGGCCTGTTCGAATTCCTGCGGGCGGCGCGGAAGAACCCGATCACCACCTGGATGGACGCGCATTTCAAGCTGCCGGTGGTGGCGGCTGAGGGCGCGATGGGCCGGATCACCCTGGTGAGCGACCCGGCGCTGATTCGCACTGTGCTGATCGAGAAGGCCGAGAATTACCGCAAGGACGATCTCCAGCGCCGGGTGCTGGCCCCCGGGCTCGGCAACGGCCTGCTCAGCGCGGAGGGCGACGAGTGGCGGCTCCAGCGCCGGACGCTGGCGCCGATCTTCAACGCCCGCACGGTCCAGGGTTTTTCCGACGCGATGAACGCCGCCGGCGCGCGCCTCGGCCGGCGCCTCGCCCGCCGGGCCGGCAAGCCGGTCGACGTCGCCCTGGAGATGACCCGCGTCACGCTGGACGTGCTGGAGCGGACGATCTTTACGAGCGGGTTGCCCAGCGATCCGGACGCCCTCGGACGCGCGATCACCCGGTTTCTGGAGGCGGTGGGGCCGATCGATCCGCTCGACGTGTTCGGCGTGCCGGATTTCGTGCCGCGGATCGGCCGCCTGCGGGCGCGGCCGGCGGGGCGCTTCTTCGCCGAGGTGGTCGACGCGCTGATCGCCCGGCGCAAGGCGCTGATGGCACAGGGCGAGGCGCCGCGGGACCTGCTCACGCTGCTGCTCGCCGCGCAGGATCCCGAGACCGGCAACGGCCTCTCCGACCTCGCCGTGAAGGCGAACATCGTCACCTTCATCGCGGCCGGCCACGAGACCACAGCCAACTCCCTGACCTGGACGCTCTACTGCCTGTCACAGGATCCCGCCGCCCAGGCGCGGATCGAGGCCGAGGTCGATGCCGCCGGGCCGGGGGATTTTGCCGTGGAGCGGCTGCCCTACACGCGGGCGGTGATCGAGGAGGCGATGCGCCTGTTCCCGCCGGTGCCGTTCCTCAGCCGGCAGGCGCTGCGGGACGACCGGTTCGGCCGGATCAAGGTGCCGCGGGGCTCGCTGGTGATGGTGGCGCCCTGGGTACTCCACCGCCACCAGTTGCTCTGGGACGACCCGGAGGCCTTCGTGCCGGAGCGGTTCATGCCCGAGAACCGCGACAGCATCGCGCGCTTCACCTACCTGCCGTTCGGGGCGGGGCCGCGGGTCTGCATCGGGCAGAGCTTCTCGGTTCAGGAGGCGGTGATCCTGCTGGCGCATATCGTGCGGGCGGTGCGGTTCCATCTGCCGGCCGATCACCCGCCGGTCACGCCGCTCCACCGGGTGACGCTGCGGCCGGAGCACGGGCTGCGCATGGAGGCCGAGGGGCGGGGCTAATCGCCCCGCCGCGCCTCAAGCTGACGGGTTTTGCGGTCGTAGAGCCGTGACGCAATAAAGAGACCGCCGAGGCCAAGCGCCGACATGGCTACGGCGAGGGCTAGAATCTGAAGCGCCTAGCTCTGAGGCATTCCGCTACTCCTCGGCCCGTAGGAACAACCGAATCGCGGTTTGTCCAATCCGATGCAGGAGGACGGCAGCGAGTAGAAAAGCTTAGCCGTTGTTGGTCAACACGTCGGCCGGGTGTTGAACGAGCGGCGTGATGAACGCTGTTCCGAGCGTCAGGATTGCGTCGCGTTAAAGAATGTTGCGGCCAGCTTGACGCCCCCGTTGAAGCGCTTGGCGCGGTGCTTCCGTTCGCCCGCCGATAGACCCGGCTGCGCAATCCCTTTGTCCACCCCTGAAATCCCCGGGCCGTCGTTTCGGCCTCGGAAGACTTCAGCTCTTCTTGCGGAACGCGTCCAGGCTCACGACCTCGGCGCCTGCCTCCTCGCCCTCCTTCTTGGCGGTGGGGCGGGCCGCCTTCTCGTCCGGCTTCGGCGAGCCCTTGTCGCTCGCTGCCGCGGGGGCTGGGAGACCCTTCGGTGCAGCCGCACCGATCGTAGCGACACCCGCACCCTTGGGGCGGACCTCGCCGGGCTCGGAGCCTGCCCCGCGCGGGCCGGCCTTGGCCGGGGTGGCGTTCGCCTCCTCGGGCGCCTCACCGGCTTCGCTGAGGTCGAACTTCAGGCCGAACTGCACGGAGGGGTCGAAGAAGCCCGACAGGGCGTCGAACGGCACCAGCAACCGCTCCGGCACACCCGAGAAGGACAAGCCGACCTCGAAGGCGTGCTCGGTGACGTTGAGGTCCCAGAACTGGTGCTGCAGGACGATCGTCATGTCCTGCGGGTATTTCTCGCGCAGGGCCTGCGACATCCGCACGCCGGGTGCCTCCGTCCGGAACGAAACGTAGAAATGGTGCTCGCCCATCAGCCCTTCGCGGGCCGCGTCGGTCAGCACCTTGCGCACCACGCCGCGCAGGGCGTCCTGCACCAGAAGATCGTAACGGATCAGATCGTCTGCCATCTGCGGTCGCGCCCTAGCCCGGACTGCCCGGCGCCCCGCCGCGGATGGCCGGACCGAGAAAAAGGAAGTGAAGGCTTCTGTTGCCAGGTGCCTCCGAACCCCGCCTATGCGGTGCTACCCGCTAGGACTTCAATTCGGTATTGGGGACCGCTTACGCAGCCACCGCCACCGGAGCAAAGTTGTCGTTGGCAACTATTGCAAAGGCCCGATAACGGCGGAACCATGCCGAGCGAAAGTCCAACCTTTACGCCCTCGTCGATCCTATTTCGCCCCCGCCGGAGCCCAGGCTTCCGATCACGTGCCTTGCGGCAGCATGTCCTGGGTTCGGGTGGAGGCGCCGGGTACCGCCCCCGGGTCCGATAGGTTTATTGCGAAGAACGTTTATCGCCATAGCCGGCCTCGCGACCGGCTCCCGAGATATAGAGGGGATCGGTCCGGTTTTGAAGCCCGATCGTGTCGCGCCAGCGCCTCTTATCGCGCCTCCGGCCGAGGCTGTTGCCGGAAGTGCGCAGTCCCATGTCTCCGCGCCTGACGGGCGGGGCCGTTTCGAACAAATCTGGTCTGCGACTTGGCGCCTCGGCGCGTTGGTCGCCCTCGTCGTCGTCTATCTCGGTGCGGCCAGCCTGCTGTCGCTGGCCGCCGTGCGCGTCGGGTTCGATCTGTGGAACGGGATTGACCCGTTCCTGCCTCCGGAGCGGCGCCCGTTCCTCGGCGCGGTGGAACTCGCCCACCGGGCCTTCGCGGTCGATGCCCTGCGTCAGATCTTCCTCGCCCTCCTGGTCATCGGCGGGGCTTGGTGGCGGGATCGCGCCGGCTGGCGCCGCCGCCTCGCCCTCGATCGGGAGCGCCCGAATGGAATGCGGCCCGTCTTCCTGCTAGGGATCCTGCTGGTCTGGCCGGTGCTGCACATCGCCTGGGTGACCGGCACCGCGGAACTGTTCGGCGCGAGCTTCGGGCAGCACGTGCGGCTGTCGCCGTTCATGAGCCAAGCCGCGGTGGCGGCGTGGCTCGCCTACCTCACGATCCTGGCGCCCGTGGCGGAAGAGCTGCTGCTGCGCGGCGAAGCCTTTGCGCGGGCCCAGGCGGCCGTGGGGCCCGTTGGGGCGATCCTGGTTACCGCGATCATCTTTGCGGCCGCCCATGTCTCATCATGGGGGCTCGCCCGGCCGGTCTCGCTGCTGCCCCTGGCCTTCGCCCTCGGGTGGCTGCGCTGGCGGACCGGGCGGCTCTGGCCCGGCATCGCCCTGCATGGCTGGTCGAACCTCGCGCTCGTGACCTACCTGCTCTGGCCGGGCTGATCACCATGATCCGCGACGGCGGTGCATAGATGTCGGTGGCGCGCTTGCCCGACGCCCCGACGACGCGCAGGAATGGCGGATGGACGCTTATCACGACCTGCTCCGGCGCATCCTCGATGCGGGCGCCGCCAAGGAGGACCGGACCGGCACCGGCACGCTCTCGGTGTTCGGCCACCAGATGCGCTTCGACCTGTCGGCGGGCTTCCCCCTGGTCACCACGAAGCGCCTGCACCTGCGCTCGATCATCCACGAGCTGCTCTGGTTCCTGGCCGGCGACACCAACGTGGCCGCGCTGAGGGCCAACGGCGTGACGATCTGGGACGAGTGGGCCGATGAACACGGTGACCTCGGGCCCGTCTACGGCAAGCAATGGCGCTCCTGGCAGAAGCCCGACGGCGGCACGGTCGACCAGATCGCCTGGGTGCTCGACGAGATCCGGCGCAACCCGGATTCCCGCCGCCTGATCGTGTCGGCCTGGAACCCGGCCGACCTCGACAAGATGGCGCTCGCCCCCTGCCACTGCCTGTTCCAGTTCTACGTGAGCGAGGGGCGGCTCTCCTGCCAGCTCTACCAGCGCTCGGCCGATGCCTTCCTGGGTGTGCCGTTCAACATCGCGAGCTACGCGCTCCTGACCCACATGATCGCGCAGGTGACCGGCCTCGGGGTCGGCGATTTCGTCCACACCTTCGGCGACGCGCATCTGTACCGGAACCACCTGGAGCAGACCCGGACCCTCTTGAGCCGGACGCCGCGCCCGCTGCCGCAACTGCGGCTCAATCCCGCGGTCCGCGACCTCTTCGCCTTCCGGTACGAGGATATCGCCATCGAGACTTACGACCCGCATCCCGCCATCGCGGCACCGGTGGCGGTATGAGGCCGATCGTCTCCCTGGTGGCGGCCGTCGCCCGCAACGGCGTGATCGGCCGCGACAACGGCCTCGCGTGGCACCTGTCCAGCGACCTCAAGCGGTTCAAGGCGCTCACCATGGGCAAGCCGATGCTGATGGGCCGCCGGACCTGGGACTCGATCGGCCGGCCACTGCCGGGTCGCCGAACGCTGGTCCTGACCCGCGACCGCGCCTTTCGGGCCGAGGGTGCCGAGACCGTTCACGACTGGGACGCCGCGCTGTCGGCCGCCGCCGGCACGGAGCTGATGGTGGTGGGCGGTGCCGAGATCTACGCCCTCGCGCTTCCGCAGGCCGATCGCCTGTACCTCACCGAGGTCGATTCCGAGCCGGAGGGCGATGTGCGATTCCCGACCTTCGACCGGGCCCAGTTCTGCGAGACGTTGCGCGAGGCGCATCCGGCTGGTCCGCGCGACGAGTACGCTTTCGCGTTCGTGGATTGTGAACGCGTGCGCTGAGGCGCGCCGCCGCATTTGCCTTTGGGCCCCCGCATGCCCACCTGCCAGCCTTGACAGCACGGGGCATGCGCCCGCAGGTGCCTGTCGGGTGCGCGTGTTCACGTCGGGCTTGCGCATTCTTCGGGAAGATGCGCCCGGGCAAGTGTTTAGCTCTCCATACAGGCCGGATCGCACGGCGATCGGACCGGAGGGGCGGGACTAGGCGGGCGAGCGTGGCCGTTCAGGCAAGGGGCGCCGGCTGGCAAGTCGGTCAGGTGCGGACAGGCGGGAGACGACGGCTAGGATGCCTTGGAGCAATCAGAGCGGCGGCGGAGGTCCCTGGGGCCGGCCCGGCGGTAACGGCGGTGGCGGCGGCGGCCCGTGGGGCAACGGCGGCAAGACGCCGCCGAATCTCGAGGATCTGCTCCGGCGCGGGCAGGACCGGCTGCGTGGCCTGATTCCGGGCGGCGGCGGCACCGGCGGCTATGGCGGAGGCGGCTCCACCGGTCTCGGCGGCGGCCGCAGCGCGGCGGTGATCGCGGCGCTCGCGGTCGCGGTCTGGCTCGCCACCGGCTTCTACACCGTCTACCCGCGGCAGGTCGGCATCGAGACGATCTTCGGCCGCTATGTCGGCACGAAGGGCGAGGGCCTGCGCTACAACTTCCCCTATCCGATCGGCGGGGTGGTGAAGCCGGATGTCGGCTCCCAGAACTCGATCCAGATCGGCTTTCGCTCCGGTCCCGGCGGCCAGGGCCGCACCCGCGACGTGCCGGACGAGAGCTTGATGCTCACCGGCGACGAGAACATCGTCGATCTCGATTTCGAGGTGCAGTGGCGGGTCAACCCGCTGAAGGCCTCCGACTTCGTCTTCAACCTCCAGAACCCGGAGGGCACCATCAAGGCGATCTCCGAGAGCGCGATGCGCGAGGTGATCGGCCGCCGCAACATCCAGGCGATCCTCACCAACGAGCAGTCGAGCATCGCCCAGGAGGTGAAGGAGATGGTCCAGAAGGCGCTGGACGAGTACGGCGCGGGCGTCCGCATCGAGGTGGTACAGCTCGTGGCGGTGAACCCGCCGCCGGAGGTGCGTCCCGCCTTCATCGACGTGAACGCCGCCCAGCAGGACGCCGACACGGCGCAGAACGAGGCCAAGACCTACGCGAGCCGCGAGGTGCCGCAGGCCCGCGGTAAGGCGTCCCAGATCGTCCAGCAGGCCGAGGCCTACAGGACCAAGGCGACCGCCGACGCCACCGGCCAGGCGGCGCGGTTCAGCGAGGTCTACGCCTCCTACAAGGCCGCCCCGGCGATCAGCCGTGAGCGGATCTTCCTGGAGACGATGGAGAAGGTCCTGGGCTCCGTGAACAAGGTGATCATCGACCAGAACGGGACGCAGCCCGGCACCGCGACGGCGGCCGGCGTGCTGCCGGTCCTGCCGCTCTCGGAGTTCGGCGCCCGCGCCCAGACCCAGACGGGGGCCGGCCGATGAAACAGGCTCTCCGCACCGGCCTGATCGCGGTCGCCGCGATCGTCGCGATCGGGCTCTACGCCTCGATCTTCACCGTCGGCCAGATGCAGCAAGCGCTGGTCCTGCAGTTCGGCCGGGTCCGCGCCGTCCTCAACGCCACCGGCGAGGACAAGCCCGGCCTCTACTTCAAGATCCCGTTCATGGAGAACGTGGTCATCTTCGACAAGCGCGTGCTCGACCTCGACCTGCCGGTCCAGACCGTGCTGACCGCCGACCGGCAGAACCTGGAGGTCGATGCCTTCGCCCGCTACCGGATCCTCGATCCGCTGCGCTTCTATCAGGCGGTGGGCAATGTCGGGCTGGCCAACCAGCGGCTGGCGAGCTTCACCAATTCCGGCCTGCGCAACGTGCTGGCCCGCTCGACCCGCGACGCGATCGTCAAGACCGAGCGCGGCGAGCTGATGCACCAGATCCAGGAGGACGTGAACCGGCAGGCCAAGTTCCTGGGCATCGAGATCGTGGATCTGCGCATGACCCGCGTCGATCTGCCCGCGCAGAACTCGGCCGCGGTCTACAAGCGGATGAAGACCGAGCGCGAGCGCGAGGCCGCCGACATCCGCGCCAACGGCGATCAGATCGCCGCCACGATCCGCGCCAAGGCCGATCGCGAGGTGACGGTCATCCTCGCCGAGGCGACGCAGAAATCCGAGCAGCTGCGCGGCCAGGGCGACGCCGACAAGAACCGCATCCTCGCCGAGGCGTTCAGCGCGGACGCGGATTTCTTCAGCTTCTACCGGTCGATGCAGGCCTACGAGGTCGGGCTGAAGGGATCGGACACGCGCTTGGTGATCAGCCCGAACACGGACTTCTTCCGCTACTTCAGCGACCCGCAGGGCCGGGCCGCTGCCGCTGCGGTGCGTCCCCCGCGCGGGGCCGCCGATCCGAGCGCGACCACCGGTTCCACCGCCGGCGCCGCACGCTGAGCGTGTTGGCGCCCCGGCCCCCGGGGACTACCTTGTGCGACAACACGTGGACCCTGATCGTCGGTCAGGGATCCGCGGAGCCGGAAACGCGGTCTTGAAGAGGTCGATCATGCATTCCGTCGCGCGCGCCCCCGAGGCGCCCTTCGGCCGCGCCAAGGCGCAGCCCCTCTCGCGTGCCCGCAGCCTGATGGCGGCGATCCTGGTCGGGGCCTCGGTGGCGACCGCGGCGCTGCCGGTCCCGGCCTTCGCAAAGGGGCCGGCCTCGCTTGCCGACCTCGCCGATCAGGTGACGGACGCGGTGGTGAACATCTCGGCCTCCACCACGGTCGAGGCCCGGGGCAGCCGCGCTGGGCCGCAGGTGCCCCCGGGCACCCCGTTCGAGGATCTGTTCGAGGAATTCTTCAACCGCCGCGGCGGCCGGGGCGGTGGCGGTGGCGGCGGCGACGGCGAGGCGCCGCGGGCCCAGCGCAAGTCGAACTCGTTGGGCTCCGGCTTCATCATCGATGCGGCTGGCCTCGTCGTGACCAACAACCACGTCATCGGCGATGCCAACGACATTCAGGTGATCCTGCACGACGGCACCAAGCTGAAGGCCGAGATTGTCGGCAAGGATTCGAAGATCGACCTTGCTGTGCTGCGGGTGAAGCCCCCGGCCGATCATCCGCTCAAGGCGGTGCCGTTCGGCAATTCCGACAAGATGCGGCCGGGCGACTGGGTGATCGCCATCGGCAACCCGTTCGGCCTCGGCGGCTCGGTCTCGGCCGGCATCGTCTCGGCCCGGGGCCGGAACATCGAGTCCGGACCCTACGACAACTACATCCAGACCGACGCGGCCATCAACAAGGGCAATTCGGGCGGCCCGCTGTTCAACATGGATGGCGAAGTGATCGGCATCAACACGGCGATCCTGTCGCCGACCGGCGGCTCGGTCGGCATCGGCTTCGCAGTGCCGTCCGACACGGCGAAGCCGGTGATCGACCAGCTGCGCGATTTCGGCGAGGTTCGCCGCGGCTGGCTCGGCGTGCGCATCCAGAACGTCGACGACGCCACCGCCGAGGCGCTCAACCTCAAGGGTGGGCCGCGGGGGGCTCTGGTCGCGGGCGTCGACGAGAAGGGGCCGGCCAAGACCGCCGGGATCGAGGTTGGCGACGTGATCCTGAAGTTCAACGGCGCGCCCGTGAAGGCGTCCGGCGACCTGCCGCGGATCGTGGCCTCCACCCCGGTGGGCCAGAAGGTCGACGTGGTCGTCATGCGCAAGGGCGAGGAGGTGACGAAGCCCGTCACCCTCGGGCGCCTGGAGGACAGCGACAAGCCGCAGCTCGCCAACCTGCGCCAGCCGGAGCCCGAGAGCGCGACCCGTCAGGCGCTCGGCCTCAACCTGTCGGGCATGACCGACGATCTGCGCAAGAAGTACTCCATCAAGGACACCGTGAAGGGCGTGGTCGTCACCCGCGTCGACCCGAACTCGACGGCGGCCGACAAGCGGATCCAGCCCGGCGAGGTGATCGTCGAGGTCGGCCAGGAGGCGGTGAACACGCCGGCCGACGTGACCAAGCGGATCGATGCCCTGAAGAAGGACGGGCGCAAGTCGGTCCTGCTGCTGGTGGCCAGTGCGACGGGCGACGTGCGGTTCGTGGCCCTCGGGCTGGACTGAGCGGCATCGTCGGACGAAAGATCCCAGGCCGCCGCTTCGCGCGGAGCGGCGGCCTCTGCATTCGGGAAGCTCGCATTGCCGTGGTGCTGCGGGACGGCACACTGGTGCAGCGAGTCGGGTCGGCTCGGACGATCCTGAAGCCATGACAGCCGTTGCCTTCGATACATTGAAGTTCGCCCGCGCCCTGCGCGATAAGGCGAAGCTGTCCCCCGAGCAGGCGGAGGGCTTGGCTGACGCACTCGTGGACGTCTTCGATGGAAACATCGCCACGAAAGCCGACATCCGCGATGTGCAGACCGACATCCAAGTCGTTCGAAACGATATCGAGGCCCTGAAAATCCAGACCCGTGCCGATATTGAGGCGCTGCGGCTGGAAACGAAGGCCGACATCGAGGCCGTCAAGGGCGCGATCGCCTCCGCCAAAGTCGAGACGGTGCGCTGGCTCGCCGGGGCAATCGGCTTTCAGACGCTGGCGGTGCTGGGCACCGTGGTGGCCCTGACCCGGACCATCCACTGAGCGCTCATCCTACGAACTCCGCCGCCGCGTAGCCCTGGAGGTAGAGGAGTGCGGTGAGGTCGCCGTGCTCGACCCGGACCTGCGCCGCAGCGGCCACCGCGGGTTTGGCCCGGAACGCCACGCCGAGGCCGGCCTCCGCCAGCATGTCGAGGTCGTTGGCGCCGTCGCCCACCGCCAGCGTGTCCGCGGGGTTGAGGCCGAGCGCGCCGCGAAGTTCGATCAGCGTGGCGCGCTTCTCGGCCTTGCCGACGATCGGATCCGCGACGGTACCGGTCAGCCGGCCGTCCGCCACGCCCAGCACGTTGGACCGGTGCTCGTGGAAGCCGATCATCGCGGCGATCGGGCCGGTGAACAGGGTGAAGCCCCCTGAGACGAGGCAGGTCTGAGCGCCACGCGCGCGCATCGTCCGCACCAGCGTGGAACCGCCCGGTGTAAGGCTCAACCGCTCAGCGATCAGCCCGTCGATTGCTCCAATCGGAATGTCCTTCAGCAGCGCCACGCGCTCGCGCAAAGCCGGCTCGAAGGCGATCTCGCCCCGCATCGCGCGCTCGGTGATCGCCGCGACATGATCCTTGAGGCCGAGCGTCCCGGCGAGCTCGTCGATGCATTCCTGCTCGATCATGGTGGAGTCCATGTCGGCCAGGAACAGACGCTTGCGCCGATGCGCGTCGGCGGGGAGCACGGCGAGGTCGATCGGCTCGCCGGCGAGCGCCGTCCGGAGCGTGTCCGTGAGGGAAGCCGCGGCGGCGGGCTCGCCCGGGACCAGCAGCTCGGCCGCGACCTCCCCGTGCAGGATCCGGGGCTGGTGCTCCGTCCGCAGCACGGCGCGGGTCTCGGCCAGCACCGCGTCGGTGATGGACGGCCGATCCGGGTTTGCTATCAGGACCGCGACCAGCATCGTGGAGGTTCGCCTTGCCAGACCGAGAGGCCGGGGGGCGCCCGGCGGCGATCCTCATCGCAGGGCCCACCGCGTCGGGCAAGTCGGCGCTCGCCGCCCGGCTGGCGCAGCAGCGTGGCGGCGTGGTCATCAACACCGATTCCATGCAGGTCTACGCCGATCTGCGCTGCCTCACCGCCCGTCCCGATTCGGACGAGGAGGCCCGGGTCCCCCATCGGTTCTACGGCCATGTCGACGGGGCCGTGAACTATTCCGTTGGGCACTTCTCGCGGGATGCGGCGGCGCTGCTCCAGAGCCTGGATGGACGGTTACCGGTTTTCGTCGGCGGCACCGGCCTGTATTTCCGGGCGCTCGAGCAGGGCTTTTCGGAGCTGCCGCCCGTACCCGAGGCGGTGCGGGCGCAGGTCCGGGACGCGGCAGAGGGGCGCCCGACCGAGGCGCTGCACGCCGACCTCGCCCGGCACGATTCCGAGGGGGCAGCCCGGCTGCGCCCGAGCGACCGGATGCGGGTGATGCGCGCCCTGGAGATCTTTTTCGCCACGGGTCGCCCGATCGCCAGCTTCTACGGCGATCCGGTGCCCGGCCCGCTGGCCGGGCGGCATCTCCAAAAGATCTTCCTGGCGCCCGACCGCACGCTCCTGCGCGCCCGCATCGACGCCCGGTTCCGGACCATGATCGCGGAAGGCGCGCTGGAGGAGGTCGCCCGCCTGCGGTCGCGCAGGCTCGATCCGATGCTGCCGGTGATGCGCGCCCACGGCGTGCCGGGTTTGATCGCCCATCTCGACGGGGCGATGAGCCTTGAGGATGCGATCATCCGGGGGCAGGCGGATACGCGCGCCTATGCCAAGCGGCAGTTCACGTGGTTCCGCCACCAGATGGGGGAGAACTGGCGGTGGATGGATCCGGAGGTGGCCGCGGCTGAGCTGTGAGCCTAGCGCCTTCCTCCCGCGCCGCTCTGCGGGGGAGGGTGGCCCCTGCGTCAGCAGGGGTTGGGAGACGGGAACCCGGGTTCCGGAGAAGGCGCGACTTTCATGAGGGGCAGAGCCTCGTTCTGCACCGTGGCTCCCCCCTCCCGACCCGCTTCGCGGGCCGCCCTCTCCCGCAGAGGGGCGAGGGCGACGCCGCGGGGGCCGTTTCGCAACGCGCGAAAAGAGCGCTCAGCGCTCCAGCCGCGCCACCAGGCTCGACGTGTCCCAGCGGTTGCCGCCCATGGCCTGCACCTCGGCGTAGAACTGGTCGACGAGGGCTGAAACAGGGAGCTTCGCGCCGTTGCGACGGGCCTCGTCGAGCAGGATGCCCAGGTCCTTGCGCATCCAGTCGACCGCGAAGCCGAAATCGAACTTGCCCTGGTTCATGGTCTTGCCGCGGTTCTCCATCTGCCAGGAGCCGGCGGCGCCTTTGGAGATCACGTCGAGCACCGCCTCCACGTCGAGGCCGGCCCGCTTGGCGAAGTGGACGCCCTCCGACAGGCCCTGGACCAGCCCGGCGATGCAGATCTGGTTAACCATCTTGGTGAGCTGGCCGGACCCCGCCGGGCCCATCAGCCGGCAGGCCCGGGCGAAGGATCCGATCGCGCCCTCGACCTTGGCGTAGGTCGCCGCGTCGCCGCCGCACATCACGGTGAGCACGCCGTTCTCGGCGCCGGCCTGGCCGCCCGAGACGGGGGCATCGATGAACCCGACGCCCTTCGCGTCGGCGGCGGCGGCGAGTTCCCGGGCAACCTCGGCCGAGGCCGTGGTGTGGTCCACAAAGATCGCGCCGGCCTTCATGCCGGCGAGCGCCCCGTCCTCGCCCAGCACGACGCTGCGCAGATCGTCGTCGTTGCCGACGCAGGCGAACACGATCTCGGCGCCCTCGACGGCCTGCCGGGGTGTGGGCGCGAAGGCGCCGCCATAGGTCTTCACCCAGGCTTCCGCCTTCGGTGTGGTCCGGTTGTAGACCGTGACGTCGTGGCCCCCCTTCTTGGCGAGGTGGCCCGCCATCGGGCCGCCCATCACGCCGAGGCCCAGGAATGCGACCTTCGCCATTGTGCTCTCCTCAAACAGGGTTCCGGGGGCTCAGCGCCCCGCCGCGACGGCCGTCTTCCGACCGCCCAGGCTCAGCGCCGCGTTCACCACCACGGCCACGACGATGTTCACGGCGAGCGCCAGGAGCCCGGTATAGAGCGTGAGCTTCGTGTCGCCGAAGGTCAGGCTGTGCAGGGGCTTCAGGCCATCCGACCACGCGATGGCGCTGCCGGCGACGAATCCCACCGCCCAGCCCGCCAGCAGGGCCGGCGCGCGGAACCACGAGACGTAGAGGCCGAAGACCAGGGCCGGCAGGGTCTGCAGGATCCACAGGCCGCCGAGCAATTGCAGATCGAGGGCGAACTGCGTCGGCAGGACCAGGATCGCCACCAGGGCGCCGATCTTGACCAGCATCGAGGTGATCTTCGCGACCTGCGCCTCGCCGGACGGGGTGACGTTCGGGTTGACGTAGGCCTTCCAGACGTTGCGCGAGAACAGGTTGGCGGCGCCGATCGACATCACCGCCGCCGGAACCAGGGCGCCGATGGCGATCGCCGCGAAGGCGAAGCCCGCGAACCAGCCCGGGAACAGGGTCTTGAACAGGGCCGGCACGACGTCGTTGTTGCTCGTCACCTTCAGGCCGGCCGCATGGCCCATGTAGCCCAGCATGGCGAGCAGCCCGAGGAGCAGCGTGTAGGCCGGCAGCAGCACCGCGTTCTTGCGGATCGTGTTGCCGCCCGAGGAGGCGAAGATGCCGGTCAGCGTGTGCGGGTACATGAAGGCCGCCAGCGCCGAGCCGAGCGCGAGCGACGCGTAGGGCAGGATCTGCGCCGGGCTGAGCAGGATGCCGCCCGAGCCCTTGGCCTTGAAGGCGGCATCGGCCGCGTCGAACACCGCGCCGTAGCCCCCGAGCTTCGAGGGCACGATCGCCACCGCCACCAGCACCACGATGTAGATCATGATGTCCTTGACGAAGGCGATCAGCGCCGGCGCCCGCAGGCCCGACGAGTAGGTGTAGAAGGCCAGCACCAGGAAGGCGACGATCAACGGGAGTTCGCCGTGCAGTCCCAGGGCCTTGATGGCCACCTCCATGCCGATGAGCTGGAGCGCGATGTACGGCATGGTGGCGATCACGCCGGTGACGGCGACCGCAAGTTCCAGCGCCCGCGAGCCGTAGGTGCCGTACACGACGTCGCCCGCCGTGACGTAGCCCTTGTCCTTGGCGGCCTGCCACAGGACCGGCATCACCGCGAAGACGAACGGGTAGACGATGATCGTGTAGGGCAGGGCGAAGAACCCGTAGGCGCCGACCGCGTAGACCAGAGCCGGCACCGCGATGACCGTGTAGGCGGTGTAGAAGTCGCCCCCGATCAGGAACCACGTGATCCAGGTGCCGAACTTGCGCCCGCCGAGGCCCCACTCGTCGAGATGGGCGAGCGTCTCGGGCCGGCGCCAGCGCGCGGCCACGAAGCCCATCACGGTCACCAGCAGGAAGAAGAAGACGAAGACCGACAGCGCCGGAATGTCGAGATCAGCGGTCATCGCGCACGGCCCGGTAGACGATGTAGAGGATCAGCGAGGTCAGCGGCACCCAGGCCAGCTGGTACCAGTAGAAGAACGGGAAGCCGAACAGCACCGGATCGTGCTGGTTGTAGAACGGCACCCAGAGCAGCCCCAGGAAGGGGAGCAGGAGCAGCCACATCAGCGGCGAGCGGCGTCGGGATTCCATCGGTCCGGCCCGGATGAGTAAGACAGGTCCGCCACGAATGTCCGTTGTTACACGGAGCGTTCATCGTGCGGTCTGAAGCGCTGCATCACAGTTCGGATCGCTTGCGTCAACGGCAGACGGATAGGATAAACCAGTCCTGTCGCACGGGATCCACGAATCCCGGCCGGAGGCTCGGGGGAGCCGTCCGAGCTCAAGGCGATACTCTGGGAGGGAACGATGGGTACGGCGCTCGGCAGGCATGGGCCATGGGCCCTGGTGGGCGCGCTCGGCGCCGCGGCTTTGGCGATCGTGGCGAGCCAACGGGGCGAGACGATCAACGCCCTCTGGATCGTGGTCGCGGCCGTCTGCGTCTACCTGATTGCCTACCGCTATTACGCGAAATTCATCGCCGACAAGGTGATGCGCCTCGACCCGAAACGCGTGACGCCGGCCGTGCGCCACAATGATGGGCTCGACTACGTGCCAACCAACCGGGGCGTGCTGTTCGGCCACCATTTCGCGGCGATCGCGGGCGCGGGGCCGCTGGTCGGCCCGGTGCTGGCCGCCCAGATGGGCTACCTGCCGGGCATGCTCTGGATCCTGGCCGGCGTGGTTCTCGCCGGCGCCGTGCAGGACTTCATGGTCCTGTTCGTGTCGATGCGCCGGGACGGCCGCTCCCTCGGCGAGCTGATCCGGGCCGAGCTCGGCACGATTCCCGGCATCATCGCCCTGTTCGGCACCTTCCTGATCATGGTGATCCTGCTCGCCGTGTTGGCGCTGATCGTCGTCAAGGCGCTGGCCGAGAGCCCCTGGGGCACCTTCACGGTGATGTCGACGATCCCGATCGCCATGCTGATGGGCGTCTATTCCCGGTACATCCGCCCCGGAAAGATCGGCGAGGTCTCGGTCCTCGGCTTCGTCCTGCTGATGCTGGCGATCATGGCCGGCGGCTCGGTGGCGGCGAGCCCGGTCTGGGGCCCGGCCTTCACCTTCACCGGCCCGCAGCTCTGCTGGATGCTGATCGGCTACGGCTTCGTCGCTTCGATCCTGCCGGTCTGGCTGCTGCTCGCCCCGCGCGACTACCTGTCGACCTTCCTCAAGATCGGCACGATCGTGGGCCTCGCCCTCGGCATCGCCGTCGTCGCCCCGCACATGCAGATGCCGGCGATGACCAAGTTCGTGGACGGCACCGGCCCGGTCTGGGCCGGCAGCCTGTTCCCGTTCCTGTTCATCACCATTGCCTGCGGCGCGGTCTCGGGTTTCCACGCGCTGATCTCGTCGGGCACCACGCCGAAGCTGATCGCCAGCGAGGCCGATGCCCGCTTCATCGGCTACGGCGGCATGCTGATGGAATCCTTCGTGGCGATCATGGCCCTGGTCTCGGCCTGCGTGATCGACCCGGGCGTCTACTTCACCATGAACTCGCCGGCGGCCCTCATCGGCACGACCCCCGAGACCGCGGCCGCCGCCGTGACCAAGCTCGGCTTCGCCACGACGCCCGAGGTGATCACCCAGACCGCCGCCGATGTCGGCGAGCGCACCATCATCTCCCGGGCCGGCGGCGCGCCGACGCTCGCGGTCGGCATGGCCCACATCATCTCGTCGGCCATCGGCGGCAAGGCGATGATGGCCTTCTGGTACCACTTCGCGATCCTGTTCGAGGCCCTGTTCATTCTCACCGCCGTGGATGCGGGGACGCGGGCCTGCCGGTTCATGGTGCAGGATCTCGTCGCGCTGGCGATCCCGTCGTTCAAGAACACCACGTCGTGGGGGCCGAGCATCGCGGCGACCGCCATCTCGGTGGGGGCCTGGGGCTACTTCCTCTACCAGGGGGTGACCGACCCGCTCGGCGGCATTAACACCCTGTGGCCCCTCTTCGGCATCTCGAACCAGATGCTGGCCGCGGTGGCGCTGACGCTCTGCACGGTGGTGATCTTCAAGATGAAGCGCGAGCGCTACGCCTTCGTGACCATCGTCCCGACCGCGTGGCTCTGCCTGTGCACCCTCACGGCGGGCTGGCAGAAGATCTTCTCCGCCGACCCGAAGATCGGGTTCCTGGCCCATGCCGAGCGCTACGCGGGGGCCGCCGCCGAGGGCAAGATCCTGGCACCCGCCAAGAACGCCGACCAGATGAGCCAGATCATCCTCAACGACCGGATCGACGCGGTGCTGGCGGCCCTGTTCATCGGCCTCGTCATCGCCATCGCGGGCTTCGGCATCGCGGCCTGCCTGAAGGCGTGGCGGGCGGATCGCTGGACCGCGCTGGAGACCGAGCCGCGCCTGGTCGCGGCGGAGTAGGGCGATGCAGCCGACGAACCTGCGGGACCGCCTCCGGACGCTGTCCAAATGCGTCTGCGACGGCGCCCGGCTGATGGTGGGGCAGGGGGATTACGCGGCCTATGCCGAGCACATCCGCCGCACCCATCCCGACCGGGCGCCGATGACCGAGGTGGAGTTCTTCCGCAATCGCGAGAACGCCCGCTTCGGCGTGGGCAATACCTCGGGTTTCCGCTGCTGCTGATCCGGACCCGATCGGCCCCGGCCGGCGTTTGTCACGCCGGGGGCCATCAGCCCTCGCGAGACGCGGAGGACCGATGGCCGACGACAGCATGCAGGATCCCACCGAGCCCAGGGCCGTGAACGTCGCCCATGCCTGGGAGCGGGCCTACTGGGCGCGCCGGTTTATGGTGCCGGTGGAGCAGGTCGAGGCCGCGGTGGCGGAGGTCGGCGACGATCCGGCCCGCGTGGCGGCCCATCTCGGAAGGGACTGGCCGGGGCACGAACCCGCCACCTGAGGCCGGCATCCCCGGGGCAAGCGCGGCTGCATCTTGACTCGGCGGCCACAATATCCGCCACTTCCGGCTGGACGGGAGTCGGTATGAGCATTTTCCAGGACGCCATCCTTCGGTTCGGCCGCACGATCATGTCGTATGCGGGCGATGCCGTCTTCCTGCAGGCCGCGGTCTCGTCGGCCGCCAACGTCATCGTGGCGGATGGCGACGTGGCCGAGGAGGAGATCGAATCGGCGATCAGCGGGATCCGCGCCAACCCGATCCTCGAGAAATCCTACGACACCCTGCGGGTCGAGCAGGAGCTCTACGAGGCGATCTCCCGGGCCAAGACCCGGGCCGGCCGGCTGGAGAACCTCCGCCTCGTCGGCGCCATCGCGGAGCGGCCGATCGAGCAGCGGCAGGACGTGTTCCTGATCGGCGCCGACGTGGCGGATATCGACGGTATCAGCGCGGTCGAGCACAAGGCGCTCGATGAGATCGCCGGGGCGCTGGAGGTCGACAAGTCCGCCCTGCTGCGCTGATCCGGCGGCAACCAACCCAGGCGGATCGGAGCGCCCGCGCTGCGATCCCTGTGATCCGCGCCTGATTCTGTGCGGCCGGGGTCGCGGCGTCCACGAAGTCGGCTGCTCGACGCCGCGCGCACCCGCAGCGCACGATGAGGCCGCCGGCGCGTCGGCGCGCTGTCAGGCCCGCGCGGCCGCCCTGCGGCGACGCGGCCCGCACCTTGCGTGCGCCAGACGTGATAGCGAAACAGTCCGGGTGTAACGGCTCGCTGGTACACAACGCGGAGTTGCCGGTCCCGCGCCGGCCGGCGGAGACCGCATGGGCCTCGTCCTCTACGCGCTCAAGTTCCGGATCACGACCTACGTGCTCGCGGTGCTGATGATGTTCGGCGGCCTCGGCGCGATCATCGTCATGCCGAAGGACGTGCTGCCGGTCGTCGACATCCCGGTGGTCGTGGTGGTCTGGACCTATACCGGCCTGTCCGCGCCGGAGATGGAACAGCGCATCACGACGTATGCCGAGTACGGCATCTCCAACAACGTCAACAACATCCGCCGCGCGGAATCGACGACGCTCCAGGGCACGGCGGTGCAGCGGATCTACTTCGATCCTTCCGTGAGCCTCGATCTCGCGATCGCCCAGGTGGTCTCCTCGACCAACTCGATCCGCGCCGTGATGCCCCCCGGCACGCAGCCGCCGGTGATCGTGCGGTACTCCGCCTCGTCGGTGCCGGTGATCCAGCTCGCCCTGACCTCGGCGAAGCAGAGCCTCAACGAGGTCTACGACTACGCCCAGTACCGGATCCGTCAGACCCTCGCGCAGGTGCCGGGCTCGACCCTGCCGTCGCCCTTCGGCGGGGCGCCCCGGCAGATCATGGTCGATCTCGACCTCAACGCCCTCCAGGCCCTCGGCCTGACGCCGCTCGACGTCACCAACGCCATGACGGCCCAGAACCTCACGGTGCCGTCCGGCCTCGCCAAGATCGGCGAGCAGCAATACCCGGTGCAGCTCAACGCCACCCCGCCCTCGATCGAGACCCTCAATCTCGCCCCGATCAAGGTGGTGGCCGGCCAGCCCGTGCTGATGCGCGACGTCGCCTATGTCCGCGACGGCGGCCCGCCGCAGGTCAACGTGGTGAGCGCCGACGGCCAGCAGGCCGTGCTGATGCAGATCATCAAGAACGGCGCCGCCTCGACGCTGAACGTCGTCAACAACGTCAAGGCGGCGATGCCGACGATCCGCGCGGCGGCGCCCGAGGGATTGTCGATCACGCAGTTGTTCGACCAGTCGGTCTTCGTCTCGAACGCCATCGAGGGCGTGCTGCACGAGGCGCTCACCGCGGCGGCCCTGACCGGCCTTGCCATCCTGCTGTTCCTCGGCTCCTGGCGCTCGACGATCATCGTGCTGATCTCGATCCCGCTCTGCGTGATGACCTCGCTCGCCGTGCTGGCGACGCTCGGCGAGACCATCAACGTGATGACGCTGGGCGGCTTGGCGCTCGCGGTCGGCATCCTGGTGGACGACGCCACGGTGGCGATCGAGAACACCTACCGGCTGTTCGAGGAGGGCGAGGAGTTCCGCGAGAGCGTGGTCCACGGCGCCGCCGGCATCGCGAAGCCCGCGCTGATCTCGACGCTCGCGATCTGCGCCGCCTTCACGGCGGTGTTCGCGCTCACGGACACGCCAAAGTACCTGTTCACCCCGCAGGCGCTCGCGGTCGTGTTCGCGATGCTGACCTCCTACCTGCTGTCGCGCACCCTGGTGCCGCTGCTGATCGACGTGATCGTGGCGCCGGAATACCGGCAGAAGCACGCGAAGGACCGGGACCAGCAGGAGCCGCCCCGCCGCAGTCGGATCGCCCGCGCCGTGGGCGTCGTCGGGGCGCCGGTCATGCGGCTTTCCGGCTGGATTCACGGACATTTCGAGCGCGGCTTCACGCGCTTCCACCGGGGCTATGTCGGCCTGCTGCACGCGGTTTTGCGCCACCGGATCGTCACGCTCGGCGTCGTCGGATTCGTGCTCGGGATGACCGGCGTCCTGTTCGTCTTCGTCGGGCAGGATTACTTCCCGCAGATCGAGGCGAGCCAGATGACCATGCATCTGCGCACCCGCACCGGCATGCGCATCGAGACCACACGGCAGGTCTTCGCCGAGGTCGAGGACACGGTCCGCGCGATCATCCCGCCGGACGAAGTCGACCAGATCCTCCAGAATATCGGTCTGCCGTCGAACAACTACAATTTCGCGTTCTCGGACGGGTCGTTCGTCTCCTATAACGACGGCCAGATGCTGATCAGCCTTAAGGAAAACCACGGCTCGGTGGCGGGTTACACCAAGCGCCTGCGGGACGTGCTGATGAAGCGCTTCCCCGATGTGACCGTGTATTTTCAGCCCGCCGACATGATCACCCAGATCCTGAATTTCGGCGTCATCACGCCGATCGACGTGCAGGTTTCCGGCCGGCACAAGGAGAAGGATCTGGAGGTCGCCCAGCGCATCGTTCAGCGGCTGAAGCACACCAAGGGCCTCGTCGACGTCCATCTGCAGCAGATCGTCAACGAGCCGCAATTCTACGTCGACGTCGACCGGCGCCTCGCCTCGGAGCTCGGGCTCACCGAGCAGCAGGTGGCGCAGAACATGAACATCTCGCTGTCGGGCAGCTATCAGGTCACGCCGAACTTCTGGCCAGACCCCAAGACCGGCATCCCCTACCAGCTCTGGGTGCAGACGCCCGAATACCGCAACAGCTCGCTCAATGACCTGCGCAACACGCCGATGTTCGTGCGCGCGGCCGCGACCTCGGGCTCGGGACCCGGCGTGCTGACCCTGCTCTCCAGCCTTGCCGACCTGCGCCGGGTGCCGACGCAGACCATGATCAGCCACGTCAACATCCAGCCGACCTTCGACATCTACGCCGCGGTGCAGGACCGCGATCTCGGGTCCGTGGCCCGCGACATCGACGCGATCGTGCAGGACGAGCAGAAGAACCTGGAGGCGCCCGACAAGATCGCGGTGCGCGGCCAGATCGAGAACATGCGCTCGGCCTTCTTCCGCCTGGAGATCGGCCTCGGCATCGCGCTGATCGCCGTCTATCTGCTGATGGCGGTCAACTATCAGAGCTGGGGCGATCCCTTCGTGGTGATCGCCGCCCTGCCGATGGCCTTCTGCGGCATCACCTTCGCGCTGTTCATCACGGGGACCGCCTTCTCGATCCCGTCCATCTTCGGAGCGATCATGTCGGTGGGCATCGCCTCGGCGAACTCGATCCTGCTCGTGACCTTCGCCAAGGAGCATCGGGAGGCGACGGGCTGCAGCGCCCTGGAGGCCGCGATCACTGCGGGCGAGACCCGGCTACGCCCGGTGCTGATGACCGCCTCGGCGATGTTTCTGGGGCTGATCCCGATGGCGCTCGGCACCGGCGAGGGCGGCGAGCAGAATGCGGCGCTGGCCCGCGCCGTGATGGGCGGCATCGCCTTCGCGACGCCGGCGACGCTGCTGCTGGTGCCGTTCCTCTATGTGCTGATGCGGGGCGGCCCGGCGCAGCCGGTGCAGGATTACCTGGAGCCGGAGGGGCAGCCGGCGGCGGCCTGACGATCAGACGCGCGGATCTCTCCTCCCCCTTGCGGGGAGGAGCTGGAGGTGGGGTGGTGCAGAAGGCACCGGGGCGCCTCTTTCCGAACCACCCCCACCCCTGACCCCTCCCCGCCAGGGGGAGGGGAAAAGGATCAGCCCTCCTTGAAGCCGTATTCCGGCGTGGCGTCGTCGTTGCCGTAATACTTGTACGGCAAAAACTTGCCCGACATGGTGAGCTTCACCCGGTCGCCCTTGTTGTTGGCCTCCCGGGCCATTTCCATGTTGAAGTCGATCGCCGACATGATGCCGTCGCCGAACTCCTCCTGGATCAGCTCCTTGAAGGTCGTGCCGTAGACCATCACCAGCTCGTAGAACCGGTAGATCAGCGGGTCGGTGGGCGGCATCGACGGGATCGAGCCGCGGTAGGGCGCCTCGTTCAGCATCCGCTCCTCGGCCGCGGTGAGCCCGAACAGCTCGGCCGCGCGCTTCGCCTGGGCCTTCGGCAGCTTCATCTGGCCCATGCAGGCCGCGGTGATCAGGAACGGCGACAGGCCGCCGATTTCATCGTGAATGTGCTTCCAGCTCCAGCCCTTCTCGCGCTTGATGTCGAGCAGCTTCTCGGTGAGGTCTTCACGCTTCATCGTTTCCTCCTTGCCTGGTCATTCAGCCGGACCGGCGGTGCGGCCGCCCCTCGGCAAGCCGTATGCCAAGTGCGGCGCCGGGACGGTAATCGGCGGTCTCGGCCCGCGAGCGTGCTTTCGATGCACCGGATGGGCGGGAAGCGCACAACCGCGGCCGGAAACTCTTGCATCCGGAGCGTGTTTTCGGACCATGCGTCTTCGGGTCTCGGAGGCGGCTTTGGGCGGAGACGATCGGGACGGGCATGGAACCGGCGGGCCGGCGGGCGCATCCGCGCTGGCGGCGCCGTGGGAATTCGTATTGCCGGAGGAGCCCGCCACCGAGGATCTCGGCCTGTTCCTGTCGGAGTTCCTGCTCCCGGGGGATGTCGTGGCGCTGTCCGGGGGCCTGGGCGGTGGCAAGACCACGCTGGCGCGGGCGATCATCCGGGAACTCACCGGCGATCCGCGCCTGGAGGTACCGAGCCCGACCTTCACGCTGATCCAGCCCTACACGGCCCGGGACGGGCGGCCGATCATCCACGCCGATCTCTACCGCCTGCGCGACGCCGACGAGCTGGTGGAGCTCGGCTTCGACGAGATGGCTGAGGATGCCGTCACCCTGGTCGAGTGGCCCGACCGGATGCCGCCCCGGGATGGCCCGGTGCTCACCATCGACCTGTCCCTGCGGGCGGAGTTCGGCCCCGGGGCGCGGCTCGCCCGGATCGATGGATCCGGCGGCATGCGCGCCCGACTCGACCGGGCTCGGGCGGTGCGCCGCCTCCTCGACCGTAGCGGCTGGGATATCGCCGAGCGCGTGCTGATGCAGGGGGACGCCTCCTCCCGCGCCTACGAGCGCCTGACCAAGCCCGACGGGACCAGCGCGGTGCTGATGATCGCCCCGCCCCGGCCGGACGGGCCGCCGGTGCGCGACGGCAAGCCCTACAGCGCGATCGTGCATCTGGCCGAGAGCGTCCACGCCTTCGTGGCCCTCGACCGGGGCCTGCGGGCGCTCGGCTTCTCGGCGCCCAAGATCTACGGCGAGGACCTCGCCGAGGGCCTGCTGATCCTGGAGGATCTCGGCAGCGAGCCGGTGATCGAGGCCGGCGCCCCGCGGCCCGAGCGCTACGCCGAGACGGTGCGGCTGCTCGCCAAGCTCCACGCCACCCCGCTGCCCGCGACCCTGCCGGTGGCGGAGGGGATCGACCACGTCCTGCCCACCTACGACACGCAGGCGTTGCTGTTCGAGGCGGAGCTGATGCCCGAGTGGTACGCCCCCGCGATCCGCGACGTTACCCTGTCGGCTGAGGCGCGTACGCAGTTCGTGGACCTGTGGCGGGCGGCGCTCCAGGGCGCGATCCCCGAGCGGCCGACCTGGACTTTGCGCGACTACCATTCCCCCAACCTGATCTGGCTGCCCGAGCGGGACGGGCTGGAGCGGGTCGGGGTGATCGACTTCCAGGACGCCGTGATGGGGCACCCGGCCTACGACGTCGCTTCGCTGCTGCAGGATGCCCGGGTCGATGCCAGCGCCGAGTTCGAGCTGCGGCTGCTCGGCCTCTACGCGCGGGAGCGGCGCGGCCGGGATCCGGCCTTCGATGTCGGCGCCTTCGCGACCGCCTACGCGCTGCTCGCGGCGCAGCGGGCCACCAAGATCCTCGGCATCTTCGCGCGCCTCGACCGGCGCGACGGCAAGCCCGGCTATCTCGCGCATCTGCCGCGGATCGAGGGCTATCTCGCCCGCAACCTCGCCCATCCGGCGCTGGCCGGGCTGCGGGCGTGGCACGCCGAGCACCTGCCGGGCCTCGTCGCGCCGGCTCCCGAACCCTGACCATCGGATCCGTCCCGCATGAGCGAGCTTGAGCCAGCCGTCAGCCGCGCCTTCGTCCTGGCCGCGGGCCTGGGCAAGCGCATGCGGCCGGTGACCGCCACGGTGCCCAAACCCCTGGTGGAGGTGGCCGGCAAGGCGCTCCTCGACCACGCCCTCGACCGGGTCGCCGAGGCCGGAATCGGCACCGCGATCGTCAACGTCCATTACCTGCCCGACCTGATCGAGGGCCATCTCGCCCGCCGGGCCGAGCAATCGAACGCCGGGCCGGCCACGATCGTCTCGGACGAGCGCGGGGCGCTGCTGGAGACGGGCGGGGGCATCCGCAAGGCGCTGCCGCTCCTCGGGGACGCGCCCTTCGCGGTGCTGAACTCGGATTCGTTCTGGCTCGAAGGGCCGGCTTCCAACCTGCGCCGGCTGATCGAGACCTGGGATGCGCCGCGCATGGACGCCCTGCTCCTGGTGGCGCCCACCACCACCAGCCTCGGCTACGAGGGGGCGGGCGACTTCGTGATGGACGCGGACGGGCGCCTGGAGCGCCGCGGCGAGCGCGCGGTGGCGCCCTTCATCTACGCGGGTGTGGCGATCCTGGACCCGGCGCTGTTCGCCGACACGCCGGAGGGGGCCTTCTCGCTGAACCTCCTGTTCGACCGGGCGATTAGGTCCGGGCGGCTGTTCGGCATGCGCCTCGACGGCCAGTGGCTGCATGTCGGCACGCCGGAGGCGATCCGGGCCGCGGAGGAGCGGGTGAAGGCGAGCGCGCGGGCGCTGTAGCTCGGGAGCCGTAGACGTTGTGAAAGTCTTGCGACGCGGTGTCTTGCCAAGCCCGATTGGAGCCTCTAGAAGCCCCCTCACACCGGCGGGCCAAGACCCCGCCGCCGTGTCAGGCGCCCGTAGCTCAGCTGGATAGAGCACCAGACTACGAATCTGGGGGTCAGAGGTTCGAATCCTTTCGGGCGCGCCAACACTTAGCTAAGTTTCATGACATCGCTGAATGGGCTTGGGTAACGCTGCGGGTAACCGCGCAACCCATCGTCAGCTGGCGCCCGCACTGGATGCGCGAGCGGCCTTCTTCAGGCTATGCGCTCCTCTGGAACCGAGGAGGATGCGTTGGTCTACGTGCTCATCATCATATTGGCCGGGTCCGGAGCATCGGTTGGATCCGTCGAGTTCAACACCAAGGATGCGTGCCAAGCCGCAGCAAAGGCGATCGCCGACTCCAGTCGACCATTTGCCGGCGCCTCGGCGCTGACGGTGTGCGTGGCCAAAGGGTAGGCTCACACAGCATGCACAAGCGCGCTTTCGTGAAGGGCCCGGACATCGGCCAGCAATCTCGCCCAGACTGAATGGCTCGGTCAGTCGGACCACTGGCCTTCCACGCCCGTCCTTCGGGTGTGCCCCTCAGCTGCCAGGGCGGGCGTGGATGCACGGTTCTTGCAAATCGGTATCTGTCGGATTGGTCCCTCCGACCTCCACGCTCGCCCTGACAGCTCGCCCCCCTGAGCCAGACGGGCGGGCGTGGTTGCTTCTGAGGGGGCAATTCCCTCCGAGCACAGTTCAGACCCTAAGCCCTTGAAGCGATTGGGCTCAGGGGTGAGTCCTTCACGGACGATTCACGGGGGGGGCATGCCACTGGATGGCGGCGTCAGAACCGCCGACTAACGTGCCTCGAGGCCCGCCTCGTCCCCGAAACCCGTGAAAGCCGGCGGCAGCGCCGTGCCGGTGACCGCGAGGATGGCGCGCGAGGCCGCGGCTATCTTGTCCTCGTTCTCCCAAGGCTTGCCGACGAGCGCGCCCTCAACCTGAAAGGCCAGCGCGAGGCCGACCACGCCCAAGCCCGCCGGTGTGCTTGGAGCCGGTAAAGTCAGCACCTCGGCGATCAGGGCCCACATCGCGTTGTCGATGACGAGCCCGGCCTTGTAGGCCGAACTATCGGGATCCTCGACCTCGAACACCCAGCGCACCCTCATAGCGGCGGCATGGGCGGCGATCAGGCGATCTCGCAGCGCCACCTGCGGATCGGACGGCTTGCGGCACCTGCGGACTTCCAAGCGCTCGCGTAGCGCGACAGCGCGCTCAGCCAGGGCAGGCCGCGTGGTGGAACCGGCGGCATCGACCTCGGCGAAGTGCCGGTCCAGGCCATCCTCGATCGCAGCGACAGCAGCATCGGCGGGATCGGCCGGCCGCATGGTGCGAATGGCCTGTGTGACGGGGCCCGACTGCCCGCCGAGCCCCTGACCTAATAAGGGCTGAGGGCTGCGAGACGGAGGTAATAAGCGCGTGCGTGTGCTATGGGCGTGGGTAGTCATTGACGTAGCTCCAGTGCGTGGATGGTTAGGCTCGTCGCGGTGCTCCAACACCTCGGCGGGCCGCTTGCTGCTGCAAGCCGCTGTCTGTATAGTGTCTATACACGACCGGCGTCAAGACACTGTCTACACATGCAGCAGCGAAAAAAGACGGCGCAGGTCAATCTGCGCATCGACCCGGCCTTGAAGGAAGCGGCTGAGTTCGCTGCCAAAGAGGATCAGCGCTCGCTCACCTCCCTGGTCGAGAAGCTCCTCACCGAGCATCTGAAGGCGAAGGGCTATCTGAAGTGAGGCGCACGAAGCGCAGGCTCCCCGACAGCCTGACCCAGCACCTGTCTGACCCGAAGGTCGTAGCCCTCAAGCCGCGAGCTAAGAAGCGCAGTCCCTACCTTTTATCTGGATCCGCGCAGAAGATCGCCGTTTCCATCGTAACCCTCGTCATCATCGTGTTGGCTTGGGGCCACCTGCTGCACGCTTGGTAGGCGGTTGGCCGCATCGGCAAGATGGACGCATAGACGAGAGCTACGTGCCGCACCGCGAGGATCCTGAGGGCGCGAACTGACTTCCTTACCCGGCGTTGCGGTGGTGATGTCGCGTGGCGCGGCGTCCGCTCTGGAAGCCCGATGACCTACACCCTTCAACGCCTCGCCCCAGGCAGCTTCGATCTCGTCCTTGACGGCAAGGTTGTCGGTAGCCTCGTCCGAGACGTGTCCGAGGACGGTCGCGAGGGCGACTGGATGGCCGAGACCCTCCACGATAGCCCGCCGTTCCCACCGCCGTTCGAGAGCGCGAAGCACACATTCCCAACCCTGCTGGGGGCGGCGAAGTGGCTCGACGCGACGGTGCCTGATCTCTGATCTGAGCCGGCCGCCAGCGTCATCTTCATCATTGAGAACGGCGGCGGGGCTGGGATCCGGTTCCGGGAGCGGAAGGGGTAGAGCTTGCCTCACCGAACGCGTGGGGTTGCCGTGCGGGTCTATCGGAACAACAAGCGGTGAGGACCCTTCTGTTCAGGCATAAGAACCTGGAGGAAGCATGTCCAAGATCCTGAATATCGCCACCGCCACCGCGATGCTATCGATGTCGGCGAGCCTCGCTGTCGCTGCGCCCTGCAATGTCGGCACGACGACGAATGCCGCAACGGGGAAGGATACCAGCTCGAACGTCGATGGTGGTTCGACCGCCAAGGTGAGCCCCGGAGCCAAGGCCGAGTCCCCGGGTACGGTCGGTGCGATGAACAACACCGGCGCGGCCATGAAGGATGATGGCTCGAAGAAGGCTCCCGAAGGTCAGCCCGTGAAGCCTGGCGCCGATAACTGCTGAAGCGACACGATCGGCCGGGCAGCCATATCATTACGGCTCGCCCGGTCTCCCGCATCTGCTATCGACGGCCGTGAATGACCAACGCTAGCAGGTAACCGATCGCGCCGGCCAAGATGGCGAGCCCTAGCGGCGACTCCTGCACGTGGGGCCGAAGTGCCTCATTGCCGCGCTGGTACACCCTTTGCGCATCCGGGTAGCGCTCGCGAGCCCGATCGAACGTTTCGCCGGCAAACTCTCGCGCCTGATCGGCGGCATCGCTGAGTGTCTCCTTCGCCTGCCCATACAGGTTCTGCGCCGAGCCCTTCACCTCGGTCGCCTTCCCTTCAACCTGCGTCCGCTTATCCCCAGTCAGTTGACCAGCTGCGCCTTTGACCTTGCCGCCGAGTTCCTTCGCGGTCCCGGTGATCTGATTTTCGTCCATGGCTTTTCCTCCTCAGCGGTCGTGCTGACTGGATCCCATCGCGCCATCAACGCGTGAACGACCCCAAATGACTCCGTGCTGGATTCAGTAGCCGCATCGGCACGGCGGAACGGTATCAGGAGCCTACGGTTTCCCTGATCTAGAATGGCTTACGGGGAAGCTCGATGCCGAATGGTGCTCAGGGCCGTAGATCGAGCGCTACCGACCCGGAGCTTGGTGCAGCTCAAGGCTTCGCCGACACGCTGCGCAATCAGACGCTAAACTACGTCGAGAAGCGCAAGGCTGACGCGGCGCGACTGGTCTCGGATGTCGGCGACGTCATCCGCGACACCGGCACCAACTTCGACGGTCTGCCGCAGCTGAAGGAACTCTTCGATCAGGCCGCGCTCGGGGTCGACGAGCTAGCCAATGGGATTGCGCGCCGCTCCTTCGGTGAGATGTACGATGAGGTGGATGCGGCGGTCCGCCGGCGCCCCGCACTGGCGGCCGCGGCGGCTGTCCTCGCAGGCTTCGCGCTTTTCCGTACCCTAAACCTTCAGAAAGCCCGGCCAATCCCGCGCTCACATGCCGTGGTTCCAGTCGACGTTCTTTCGACCCTGGACCCGTAGGAGAGCGGCATGGCTGAGCCAGGATTGCGCAGTATCCCGACCCTCGTCGGCGAGGCGGTCCGTGAACTGCGAGATCTTGTCGGCGGCGAGATCGCGCTATTCCGCACCGAGATGGCACAGGGTGTCCATCGCATATCGCTCGGCCTCGGCTTGTTGCTCGTGGCGGCCGTGTTCGCCATCACAGGCTTGTTCACGCTGCTCCTAGCGCTGGTGAAGGGTATCGCCGTCCTGGTACAGTCGGATGCGCTAGCGGCCCTGATCGTGGGCGGCGTCTTCCTCCTGCTCGCGATCGGTCTCGGACTGTACGGGCGCAGCAAGACGTCGCTTGCCACGCTGGAACCGACCCGGACTAGGCGGCAGGTCAAGCAGGACGCGCAGGTTCTCACGGAGCGGATGGACACATGAGCGACTCGCCGGACAAGCTGGAGCAGGACGTCGAGGCGAGCCGCGGGCGGCTGGACCGGACGCTGGCCGATCTGCAGGCCCGGTTGAACCAGCCGGGGATCCCGCGCGACTTTGCCGATCTGCGCCGTTCAGGGCAGGCTGCGAGCGAGACCGTCGAGCGCTTCGTCCAAGATGTGCGGGTCAACCCTGTGCCGGCGCTGCTGATCGCGGCTGGGTTTGGCTTGCTCGTCTATGAGGCGTTCCGGACGGCCGCGGAGCGTCGGCGACTGGCGGTCGTGTCAGCAGGAACGGCTGTGGCAACGGCGGACCGCCACCTTGCTGAGAACCATCCCAACCGGATGCACGAGCGGCTCGACGATGCACTGGAGGAGAGCTTCCCCGGCAGCGATCCGGTCTCGGTGCGGATCACCAAATAGGTTGCCCCTCGCCGAGCACCTGAAGGTGAAGGGCTTCATGAGATGAGCCTCGGCCGGACCGCGACCGTAATAGGCGTCGCGGTCGTAGCTGTGGCTGGCTTGCAGCTTCTCACCGACGAAGGTGTTGAGTACGCTCCCCTGGTCGTTCTTGGGGCGGGCCTTCTCGCGTGCGTGCTCGTTGCGCTATTGAACAGGGCATGACCGATCCCGAGTCAGACGACCTGTTCCGCGCTCGGCTCCTGCGCGTCGTTGCTGATTACGAGCGGCATCTCGTGAGGGTAGCGTATGGTCCGTTCCTTGATCGCATAGGCCGGAAGTACGATCGCTTCAGGACTGGAGTGCCACTGAAGGGGCTTGACGGCTTTAAGGACGGCAACACCGGGGGGGAGGTCTGACACATCCCCACCTCATGGGCGAGATCTAGGAGGCCGGCAGTCGAAGCTGGTCCGATGCGCTCTACATCGTCCGCATGCCTACGCTCGGCCTCACACTTCCGCTTCGCATCTGCATCCTCGATGACGCGGCCTGCGTCGAGGACGCCAAAGGCCGGCGCACCGGTTTCGTCGCCTGGTCAGATGGGGGCGGTGACGCCGGCGATGAGCCGTTCACGCGGGCCGAAGCCATCGAGCAGGTTCGCCTTATCGCAAGCGCCTGGGCCGCCGCTTTGGCCAGCGCCAGCCTCGATACCGGCCCGGCTCCCGAGGCTGGCGCTGCCGCCGCTGAGCCGTCGCCGCAGAATTGAAGGCGCCCTCGAAGCCGCCGGCGTCATATTCATCTAGAAGAACGGCGAGGAGCCGGGGGTGCGGCTGAGGAATAATAGTAGCGGTCATCGTAAATCGTAATCGACGTTCTATTTCGCTAGATATACTATCGACCTTGAGCATTTAGTCGCGTAACTTTGCTGTTTTTCTGCTCTTGATGAGCGTCGAAGATTGATCGATACCAGATCAAATCATGCAGGATCGTTACAGCACCTACAGCCTCTTTCAGCGCATAGCCAGTACTAGCCAAAACTACGATAAACAACCATTCGTTCAATCCGGCCGGAGGGTTTGCTGCCGCCAAAGCAATTAAGGCTGCACCGCTCAGCACAACAGCTATGATCTGGGCCGCTTGAACGTAGCTTATTTGGTAAAGGTATATCTTGAACACTCCGGTTTCTCGGAAATAAGTAGAAAACTTTGGTGCGCAAATATTCTCGAATATTTTTGCAAATGCATTCCAAGCAAGTGTAAGCAACAGTCCATTTAAGGTGAGTATCCCTGCATATATTGGTATCCCAACGCTTGCGTCGGAATAAAATTTTACGGATACGATCCGCTGGATAAATAGCGCTGCTAGCAGAAATAGCCCTATCCACCATGGGATTAGGCGCACCACGTTCCCGCTCCGGCTTTCCTCCGTGAGGTTCTCAAGCCATAACGTTAGGAATGTGGGTCGCTTGAGGTCATGCTCCGCCATAGAATTCAATCAGCGCCGCGGCTGCCTCTGCAAGCTCCGCTAGCTCGCTTTCTTGTGGCTCAAGATAGACGCGCAACTGCTGGGGTGCGCGCTGGATGTTCTGATTGCGTTCCTTATCTAGATCGAACTTCGGTTTACGCAATGCGACTTGGCGGCCTTCTGCTGTCGTCCCCTGAAGCCCGTATTGTCCATATCCGGCTTCAGCTAATCCAACCGCCTCCTCGATGCACCCGCCATCGTTCGCCTTCATGTCCCGACCTGGTGCCGGCGTAGCGCGTGCCCTTAGTGTCCCAATGTTATCGCGGGCGAGGAGGCTGCTGAGAATTTCGCCAGGATGCCGCGGGTGGGGATTGAATGGCCGCACATCAAAATCGAATCGAGAGAGCGACCAATCTCGAATCGCTTTCTGAGCATCGGCATGAGACGCAGCAAGCTCGATCCAGATGTCGCCACCCCGCACGGCTTGTCGAAATACACTTTTCATCCGACTGATAGCAGAACTTGCATTAATGTGGTTATCACCCGTTCTGTCGCTTATGGCAACTACGCCAAGTCTAGGGATGGCGACAAACCGCGCGTATTTCACAGCACTACTCCCGCTCCATTCCTCTCGCAGATCGTCAATCTCGCGATCATATAATGTTTCGGATCGCCCCGTTAATTGCTGGCCTACATACCAAGTCAAGACATTGTCTTCAATTACCTCAATTGCCTGAGGTTTCATGATTAATGTGTCGGCATCGTCTGGACTAGGATCTGATTTACGATGCGCGACAACTGTGCCGCGTATGTCCATTAAGGCTCTAAGCTGCTCACGCCCACTTAACGGACTCTCATCAACAGTCATCCGATAGCGGCACATTACATAGGGTATGTTGCGTGGCATCCAGCAGTCCATGACCAAGGCCGGCTTCAATGCGCGGTTGTCTCCTGTTCAGCGGTTTACGGTCAAGGTTGTGGATCGGGCTGTGCCGATACAGACGTCGACGATGATCCGTTTGCCGTGCAGCATGCCGTACTCAAGGGGATTGTCGACCACGGAGCGGCGGCTATCCTCCCACCATGCGCACAGCCCTCGCTGCCCTCGCTCTCGTCGTGGCTGCTGGCGGAGCGCAGGCTGCCGAGCAGCTGCCGAAGTTCAAGCCGAGCACCCTCTACTCGGATGCACGCGTTTCGCTCCTTGCGCTGGGTTGGCAGCCGGTGGCGGCATCGAACCGGTCATGCGATCAGCGCGAGATCACATGCGATACCTACCCTGAGGCTGAAACCTGCGCGCCGTTTGGATCGGCAGCCTGCTCGATGCTGTGGAAGCGCGGCGAGCAGCTCATCAGTGTCACGACGATCGGCGACAGCGATATCCTAGTCCGGTCCGCATCCTGCCGATCCGGCTGCTAGACGTGCCGACCAAGAAAAGCCCGCCGCGGCGGACCGGGCGGGCTTAGGAGGTTCGTGGTCTCTGGACGAACTGAGATCTGCCTAGAATAAAAATCGATCTCTGTCTGTCTCAGGAACGTCACTTCCCACTGGGAGCGGCATTGCTGCCCGTAGCACCGTTGCCGCCGCCGCTACCAGCCGGCGCACCAGGGGTCTTGTTGTTCACCCCACTCGCGCCGGGCTTCATCATCTGCGAGTTCGACATCATCGCGCGCTTCTTGCGATGGCGCTTCGCTCGCACCGTGGTGAGCATATCTGATGGCGACGAGACGCCAGCGACCGGGCCGGCCGGCACGGCGGCTGCGGGGAGTGACAGGACTGCCGAACCGGCGGCGGCGAGCACGGCGAGGGTCAGGAAACGCATGAGATATCTCCTTGCCGAGACGCGGTGAACTGCATCCGGCAGAAAGCAACTGTGTCATCTGTCTCGCGCTTCAATGGGCCTTCCATAGCTCTCACGACGCCCATCATCAGTGACAATCGCGAGTAAGCTGCACAGCCGTTATCTGCCTTCGTTGTCAGCCGACCGTGATCAGCCTCATGCCGCAGTAGGCCTCGCGTGAGAGTTTTCAGATCGGCTGCCGAGGGGCAGCGGTCGACCTCGACCGATCAGACTAACGAGTATCCGCGCAGATGGTGGAGGCGGCCGAGCCATGCGGTGAGGATCTGATGGCGGACGATGAAACGAACGCCACAGACGATCGTCCGCCAAGCCATTACGATCGCACCCTCGTGAAATTGAACGGCGTGCGTATCGTTGAGGTTATGACGAGTCGTAAACCTGGCTGTTGCTACCCTCCGTTGTATAACCTGGAGGGACAACTTCCGTGCCAGACCAATTCAAAATTACAACCATGGGTAGATATTGCGTGGCTGGGGGTGAGGATGTGCAGTGCCTCGCAGACGTATCAGCCACCGATGAGATTGAGCTGCGTCGACTCGCCGAAGGGCCTCTTCCCAAGACCGGGACGCGCGTTGCCTGCTACCTCGACAACATCGGCTTGATGGATGGTGTCGTGCTGCACGGGCGACGTGGCGGCTTCGTATTCCAAGTTGTGGCCAACGCTGAGCGTCGTTCTCGCATCGAGGCGCGTCTTGCTTGGCTACGAACTGCCGACGACCGGCACGACCAGCGCAAGGCCGCCCGCATCGTCCCAGTTCACCGCGAGGTACAAGTCCATCTGCTGGATGCCCGCGCCGCCAAAGCGCTCGTTGCCGATCTGTCCATGACCGGGGCCGCCCTGCTTCTGGACGAGCGGCCGCAGGTTGGCGCGACCGTGACGGTGGGCAAGCGCTACGCGACCGTGGTGCGGCACACCCCCGAGGGTGTCGGCGTGGCGTTTCGCCTGCCGTTCGGACCGCTGACCTTCAACGAACGTGTCATCCTCTAGGCGATCGCAATGGGCGAATTTTTGCTGATCACCGACGACGTCCATCGCGGACGACGCCTAGCCAGAGATCTCGTCGAGTGCGGGTCATGGCGCGTCCACGACCTCTATGACGAGGCTTTACCGACCGCGGGCGCCCGCTTGATCCTCAGCGACGTCGAGGGCCTGCACTCCGAGGCCCTCGTGCGGTTGCGTCGGGCCTTGGATCAAGCCCGCGGCAAGGGAGTGCCGTACCTCTTCCTCGTTCACGGCAACGCCGCACGGGCGGAGGCACAGGCTCGGATCCTCGGCGCGACCGATACACTCGCCGCGAATGCTGCCGGCCACCTCATCACCGGCAAGCTCGCAACGATGAGCAGAACCTGGTTGCCCGCGGCTGCCGCTCAAAGACATACGCTCCGTGCGAAGAGTTTCCTGGCAGATGCCTTCTTTTCCAATCAAGCGGTCACCCCGGCCGTGGCCGAGACAGGTACTGAGCTGATCGTGCAAGCCATCCGGGAGACGAGCGTCCACGACTGGGTGCAGTCGGTGCAGCGCTTCGACGACGTCACCCACCAGCACTGCCTGCTCGTCGCCGGATTGGCGGTCGCCTTCTCGGGCGCGCTCGGTCTAGGGCCAGCCGACCGTCACCACCTCGCGAAAGCCGCCCTGCTGCACGATGTCGGCAAGACGAAGATCCCGACCGCGATCCTGAACAAGCCGGGCAAGCTCGATGAGGCTGAATTTGCCGTCATGCGCACGCACCCGGCCGAAGGACACGCCATGCTCGTTGCCGGCGGCTTCGACGCATCGCTGCTCGCGGTCGTGCGCTCGCATCACGAGATGCTGGACGGGTCTGGCTATCCCGATAGGCTGAAGGAGGCCGAGATCCCCGACCTGGTCCGGCTGGTGACGATCTGTGACATCCACGCCGCGCTGATCGAACGGCGGCCGTACAAGGCTCCGATGGAAGCGACGAAGGCCTATGCCATTTTGGAGACTATGGCAGGCCGCCTCGACGCTGACCTCGTGCGCGCGTTCCGTCCTGTCGCTCACGCTCACACCAAAGCAGCGATGGGAGCGAGGGAGCAGTACGTCGCCTGATACGTCGAGGGATGACCCTGAACGGGCCGCCCTCTACGTATCATCACGCCACGCGTGCCGTCGCACTCTGGGCGGACGAGCGAAACTGTACGTTGACACTGGCGTCAGAGCGGTGCCGGACCTCGCAGCTGAACCGACGACCGTCTCCATCGAGGGTTAAGTCGAACCGCTCTGGAACCTGAGCATGCCTGCGCACGTGCAGTCGCGCCCCGCCATCCGACAAGTCGCGGACGGAGCACGCGATAGAGCTGCCGCCGGACGTGGTAATGGTCGCTGCCAACAGAACACGGGTCCGACGCTCGTTGCGCCTTTCCTCCATGCCGACGGTCCAATCATCCAGGCTGGTGCTGATGCTCGATACGCCGCCGGCCGCCTGTCGCATGCTCATTAGGATTTCGCCCGTCGCGCGCGCTTGCTCGTCCATCGAGCCACTCACGCCATCGACGTGCCCGCTGATCATGCCGATCGCCGCGGTGATGGTCGCCAAGGTCGTCGCCACCTCACCCGACACAGACTGCATGGCCGTGACTTCGCCACTGATCCGATCGGTCGCCTTCGCGGCCTGACCCGCCAACTCCTTCACCTCTGTCGCCACGACGGCGAAGCCCTTGCCTGCGGCACCTGCTCGCGCTGCCTCAATCGTAGCGTTCAAGGCCAGCAGGTTGATCTGCTGGGCGATGCCCGCGATCACTGCGCCGACGCCGCCCATCGCGCTAGCCGCAGCCTGCAGGCGTTCCGTGGCGGCATTCGCCTCGCCGGCACGTCCGTGAATGTCGTCGACGACGGTCTTCGATTGCGCCATGCTATGCGAGATCTCCTGCGCAGCCGCGTTCATCGTCTCGGCCGCATCCGTCACCGCCTGGACGTGATCCAGGGTCTTCTCGGCCGCCTCGATCGCTACGGACCGCGCCGCCATGTTGGCGGTGACGTCGGTGGCGTACTTGACGATCTTGATCAGACGACCGTTGGGGCCGAAGATCGGATTATAGCTCGCCTGGATCCAGACCGAGCGGCCACCCTTGCCGAAGCGCTGGAACATACCGGTGAAGAATTCGCCATCGCGCAGGCGCTCCCAGAACACTGCATACTCCGGAGTCTGTGCGTAGCCGGGCTCGACGAACATGGCATGGTGTTGCCCACGGATCTCCTCGATCCGGTAGCCGAGCGCTTGGAGAAAGTTCGGGTTGGCATCGAGCACGGTGCCATCGGGCGCGAACTGAATCACGGCCTGTGAGCGGTTGACAGCCGCGAGCTGGCCCGCCGCATCGGTGGTCTGGAGCTTGTGCGCCGTGATGTCGGTGGCGAACTTGACGACCTTGACCGGCACACCCTCTCGATCGCGGATCGGGTTGTAAGTGGCCTGGATCCAGATTTCGCGTCCACCCTTTGCGATGCGACGGAACTCGCCGGAGGCGAACTCGCCCCGGCCGAGCTTCGCCCAGAACTCGCGGTAAGTCACACCGGCTTGCTCGGCAGAATCCACGAACAGGCTGTGGTGACGGCCCTGGACCTCGTCGAGGCGGTAGCCGACTGCGGTGAGAAAGTTCTGGTTGGCGGTCAGGATGGTACCGTCGAGGGCGAACTCGATCACCGCCTGCGAACGGTGCAGCGCGTCAAGCTGCCCGTCGTGGTCGATGTTGCGCGTAACCTGCGCGGTGATGTCGGTGGCGAACTTGACGATCCGGGTGACCCGTCCGGCACGGTCGAGCACGGGGTTGTACGTCGCTTGGATCCAGACGGCGTGCCCGCCCTTGGCGACGCGCTTGAACTCGCAGGTCTGCGCCTCGCCGCGACGCAGAGCAGCCCAGAACGCGCGGTACGCATCGCCGTCACGCTCGACGACGGGGACGAACAGGGTGTGATGCTGCCCTTTCACCTCTGCGAGCGTGTAGCCCATCAGGTCGAGGAACAGGGTGTTGGCGCTGAGTACCGTCCCGTCAGAGGCGAACTCGATCCGCGCGCGAGATCTGTCGATGGCCGCCATGAGGGCGCGTAGGTCAGCGTCGAACAACGGCACCGGTAGAATTCCTATCTCGACGGAGCGACGCTCCAACCATGTAGGAAACTCTGGTTAATCGAGCGTCACCGACGAAGATTGCTACTGCACGTGGAGGGTGAGCTTCATCTTGGGGTGGATGCCGCACTGGATGATGAAGTCGCCCGGCTCCTTGAGGGTCAGCGTGGCCTGCTCGCCGGGCTCCTGATCGCCAGCGTCGAAGGCGAACCCATCGGCCTCGATGAAGGCGTGATGCACGGCGTTGTCGTCGCCGTTGACGAGGGTGATGGTGTCGCCCGTGTGCAGGAATAGATCGGTGGGATCGTAGTGCCTACCCTTTTGCAGGACGACCCTGATCGCGCTCGAAAGGCTGGCCTGGGCCGGTCCGAGCGCAACTATCCCCACCACGAACGCCATAGCAGCGCAGCGAAGGAGCGGAACCCGTAGATTGCAAATCGACACGGCTACAACCTGAATAAGAACTGTATTGGCGATAGTATCTATCGCCTCTAAAGCCCGCACCGCTTAACGTAAGTCGGTCTGGGCGTATAAATCTGCTATTGCTTCGCGAGCCATTGGTACGATGGGCGGTATTTTCTCTCTGTGCGCAACAGATCTGAAAGCATAGGCGGCATTGCAGGCGCAGTCGCGCTAATCGGCGCCGATGCTAGCTGAAACGGCGACATCGCCTTGCACGGCTGCTACAGTACCCGACCTGCCCGCATACATGCCCGAGGCGTTCGCGACGCCGCGCGGCCCAGCACGGGTAAGCAAGCGACGACAGGCGCATCCGGCCCAGTTCTCCGAATTCGCTTGTGACGCCTCGGCCGGGCAGTCGCGTAAGGGTCGGTGCGATGCGGCGGGACTAGAGACCGCAAGCGCCGGCTCAAGGCCTGTCTCTGCAAACAGTAACCTCAACCAGCCTCGCCTATGCCATAGGCGCGAGCGGCCTCTGCCATACGGCTGAGCTGCGTGAGATCCAACTCCATCTCGTCGATCTGCAGACGCTCGCCAAAGCCAGCAAGCTTGGGTCGCAACGCCTCGATCATCGTTGTGAGTGACTCCCCCAGGGCGCGGATCTGTGCCCCACGGGGCCCGAGATCCACCCCTTCGGCGAAGGCGCCGGCCAGGGCCGCCGTGAGACCCTGAACCTCGCCGAACGGAACGATGGAATGGGGTCCCACAGTGCTCATCGTCGCCTC
>NZ_JAKSYG010000113.1 GCF_022829725.1 Methylobacterium sp. E-005
GCCGATCTGGGCGCCGCGCCGCCCCGCCGCCCGTGTTCACCCCCGTGCCGGTGTTCACGTGGTCGGGCGCCTATTTCGGCCAGACAAACCAGGAAGGGTACCGCGGCGGCGCCCAGATCGTCTACAACTGCCAGCTGACCCCGGGTAACGGCGTGGTGTGCGGCGTTGAGGCCGACGCCCAGTACCTCGACTTCGGCCGCAACCGGAACCGGTCGAGCGTCACCGGTCCGCTGGCAGCCGGCTACTACGTCACCGACCCGCGCGGCCTGTCGAGCCTCGACTACTTCGGCACCGTGCGCGGCCGCCTCGGCTACGCCTTCGACCGCGTCCTCGTGTACGGCACCGGCGGCTTCGCCTACGGCTCGGGCAGCGCGGACCGCTCGTTCGGTGGCTACGTCGGCAACGACAGCTTCCGCACCGGCTACGCGGTCGGCGGCGGCATGGAGTACGCGCTCCCGGTCGACTCGTTCCTGAACTTCTTCCGCTCGTCGGCCGTGACGCTCAAGGTCGAAGGCCTGTACGTCAACCTCGACCGCAACACCCGCAACCAGGGCGCGCTCGTCATCAACGCCGCCAACAACTTCCCGGTCGCCTACAGCGCCGTCGGCCGCCGCAACGACGAGTTCGCCGTCATCCGCGCCGGCCTGAACTACAAGTTCGGCTCGTACTAAGACTCACCCGCGGAACCACCTGTCGGGCCTGACGGCCCGGCGGGTGTTCTCCCGGTGGTCGACCATCCGCGAGGCGGCCCCGCCGCATCGCCCCTCGACCCGAGCATCCCCAGCCCGACCTGACTGGCCGCTCGCGCCGAGCAAACGCCCCGGGAGTCTCTCCCGGGGCGTCTTTCGTCGTGGGGTGCCGCCCGCCTCAGGCGTGAACGGCGTGCTCCAGTTGCGCCTTCGACATCTTCGACCGGCCGGGCACGTTCTGCGCCCGGGCCTTGCGCATCAGCTCGGCCTTGGTCGTCCCGGACTGGCTCGCCGTCTTGCTGCTCGCCTTGCCGGTCTTGCGCACCGTGGCGGATTTCTCGGCGGCCGCCTTCGGCTGCTTCGAGAACTGCTTGCCCTTGGCGGTGTCGGCCCGCTTCTTGGCGGTGCTGTCGGCGTATTCCTTGTCGCTCAGTTTTTCACGGGCCTTCTTGGGCAGGTAGCGCTCGCCGGTCTTGCCACTCGCCTTGCCCGACTTCGTGTCCCACTCCTCCTCGGTCCACTGCTTGAGGTGGTTGTCGTCCGACTTCTTGCCCGCGTAGCCGCCGCCTTCCTTCTTGTATTCGGCCGTGGCCATCTGGGCCTTGCGCGCTGACCACTGGCCGGGCTTGCCGCCCTTCTCCGACTTCGTGACCTGCTTCTTGACCTTCTCCCACAGCTTGGGATCGGTCTTCTTCGCGGTTCCGGCCATCGTCCTGTCTCCGAATAAAGATTTGGCAGACAACACCAGGCCCACGCCTCCGTTCCGATGGCGCGCGGCCCGGGCGAAAATCGCGTTGGATGATTTCCGGATACGCCGGCCGCTCCGGCGGGTTGGCCCCTGAGGATCGGGCCTGACGGCCCGGCCCGGCGCCGGGGACCGGCGCGCCTCGGAGGGACACGGCATGGCGGACGTACCGGACGACACCCAGGCTTAGCGGATGCCCGCCGGCAAGCCCGCGAGCGCGGGTCTGGCCAACACGCCCCTCGACACCGCCACCGGCACGGTCAAGCCGCAGGACGGTCCGATGGAGCGCGCCGGCACCGAGCGGGAAGAGGCGCGCCGCGGCGGGACCAGCCTGGGAGCCGAGCGCGACCGGCCCCCGGGCGGGCGGTGAGCCCGTCCGGCGGCCCCACCGCCCCCGCGCATCACACAGCAGACAGAGGAAGACGCAGCATGCAGATCCGGCACAAGCCCCTGCGCGAGCAGGTGATCGTCATCACCGGCGCCTCCAGCGGGATCGGCCTGGCCACGGCGCGGGCGGCCGCAAGCCGCGGGGCCCGGGTGGTCCTGGCGGCGCGCAATGGTGCGGCCCTCGACGACATCGCCCACGATATCCAGGAGCGCGGCGGCGAGGCCCGGGCGGTGGTGACCGACGTGTCCAGCCGCGCCGATGTCGAGGCGCTCGCCGCCGAGGCGATCCGCGCCTATGGCGGCTTCGACACCTGGGTCAACAATGCGGGCCTCTCGATCTTCGGCCGCCTCGAGGAGGTCTCGGACGCGGACCATCGCCGGCTGTTCGACGTGAACTTCTGGGGGATCGTCTACGGCTCGACGGTGGCGCTGCAGCACCTGAAGAAGCGTGGGGGGGCGCTGGTCAACCTGGGCTCGGTCGCCTCCGACCTCGCCTTCCCGATCCAGGGCATGTACTGCGCCTCCAAACACGCGATCAAAGGCTTCACCGACGCCCTGCGCATGGAATTGCAGGAGGCGGGCGCCCCGGTCTCGGTGACGCTGATCAAGCCGGCCTCGATCGACACGCCCTTCCCGGAGCACGCCCGGAACTACATGGCCCGGGCCCCGAAGCTGCCGCCGCCGGTCTACGATCCGGCGGATGTCGCCAAGGCGATCCTGTACGCCGCCGAGCACGGCCCGCGGGACCTCTATGTCGGCGGCGGCGGCAAGGTGATGAGTTCCCTGCGCAAGCGCGTCCCGTCGATCACCGACTGGATGGGCGCGCAGGTCATGTCCCGGAGCCAGAAGGCCGGCGCGGCCGGGCCGGACCGGGACGGCGCCCTTTACGCGGCCGGCCGGGACGGGGCCGTGCGCGGCGCCTCGCCCCACCACGTCATGCGCAGCGCCTACACGCAGGCCTCGGTTATCCCGATCCTCACCGGGCTCCTTCTGGCCGGCGCCACGGCAGCGGCGGCCGCGCTGCTCGCCCGCTCCGACCGGCCGTAGCGCGCTCCGCCGGAGGGGATGCCGGTTCGGCGCAGGGGGTGCGGGACGACAACGACGTGGGGCCGCTCCCGATCGCGCTGCGATCGGGTGGTCTCGCCACGAACGGGAGACGCCATGGCCAGGGATCTGAGTGTCGACGCCGGTGACCCGGCGCAGGAACGGGTGGCGGCCGAGCGGGCCGGCCGGAAGCGTCTCGGCGAGAACGGGCGACCGCGGACGGTCTCCACCCCCGCGGAGCAGGACGCGGCCGACCGCACGGCGGTGAGGGCGACCGGACAGCCGGATCCGAACACCCGGCCGCGCGAGGAGGCGGCCCGGGGTTCCGATCACCGGGCCGGGTTTCCAAAGGGCTGAGCCCGTTGGTGGGTTGCCAGGGGGAAGCCCTGGTTCTTCCGGGCGAAGCCTCGGCTCTCTCGGGCGAGGCCCGACCTCGTCCTCTGCCTCAGGACGCGACCCAGGGACCGCACGGGATGGCTGTCACGGCTGGCGTCCGCCGCAGGGCCGCGGCTCCGGTTCAGGCGCACCCGGGTCCGCGCCCACGAGCCCGGTCACGATGCCGGCTGCGCAGAGCTGCGCCGCGTCGGGAATCCAGATGGCGGCCGGGGCGACCGACAGGGCCCGCGCCACGAAGGCGGGCGGCAGGCCGGCGGCCCGGTAGGCCGCCCGCTCCGGCGCGGGATCCACCGGACGCATCCGCCCCCGCGCCGCGACCGTGTAGGGGGCGTGGAACCCGAGCCGGCCGCCCTCCGCCAGGATGCGCCGCCGCCCGCGGACGAAGATCAGCGTGCAGGCGGACGCACAGGCATCGGACACCTGGGTCTCCAGTCCCCGCGCCGCCACGAGGGCCCCGATCGCCGCGCCCTCCGCGACCAGGCCGCCGTCGCTGGTCAGGTGCAGGCGTGCGATCCGCGGATGGGCGTCGAGGAGGCCGGCCAGCCGAACGGCCACGCCCGCGGTGAGGTCGCCCACGAGGTGCAGGTTCCGGCCCTCCGGCCCGACCGTCAGCCGGGCCGGGATTTCCGGGTCGTCCGGCTCGACGGTCGCGCGGGAGGCTGCCCCTTGCCCCGTCGCCGCGGAGCCCGGGGATGGGCCAATGATGGCCGGGCAGGCGGCGAGCGCCAGCGCGAGGATGCGCGCGCGCATCCCCGACCGGCGCCCCCACCGGCGGGTGAGGCACGGCGTGGCGGCCGTCATGGCGGCTTGTCCTGTGACGGGATCGGCGGGACGAAAGTGGGGCGACCGGCGGGGCCGGACGCGGCCTCCTACTGGAGGTAGGCCACGAACATCTCGGCCACGGCCCGCGACGCGTAGGCCTCGGGGCTCTCGCCCCAGCGGATCGGGAAGGCCTCGGTCACCCGCCGGCCGGCGAGGATCCCGGCCACCTCGTCGGGCATCAGCCCATCGTCGAGGGCGTTCGCGAGGGCGGCGTGCTCGTGGGACGGGTGGAATTCACGGGCCGGATGGGAGCGGACGCTCCGGGCCAGGGGGCCGGCAAGCGCCGCGGCATGACGATCGGAATGGGGGGGCGGGGTAACGCTATCGGTCAGCATCTCTGGTCGCCTTCCGTGTCGGGTGGGGTGTCCTCTCGGCGTCTCGGACGCGGCAACACCACGGACAGGGCGACATCGTCGGGGCGATCCGATCCATGCTGGCGATCACGGCAATCCTCCATCCGGCTCTGCATCGACCCGGGCAATCTAGCCGCCGGAGCCGGAAAAAGGCTTCCCATTTGATGCGGCTTCGAAGCGGAGCTTGTGCGCGGAACCCGCCTTCGGGAGCAGAAGATGTGAAGCGGGCTCGTCTCCGGGCGTCTCGACGCGGGGCGCCCGGCCTGCCACCATCGGCCCCCGGGCGGCCGCGTCCGGGCGGGGACACGGGCCAGGGACAGGGTCGCTATGACAGGATCGCTCGCGCGCGCCGTGATCGTCCAGCCGGGGGGCGGTTTCGACAGGGTCGGATTCGGGGAACGCTCGGTTCCGGAGCCCGGCCCCGGGGAGATCACCGTCCGCCTGCGGGCGAGTTCCCTCAACTACCACGATTACGCGGTGGTCAGCGGGATGTGGGGGCCGCGCGAGCCCCGCATCCCGATGTCCGACGGGGCCGGCACGGTCGAGGCCGTTGGTCCGGGCCCGGCGGAGTTCGCCGTGGGCGAGTCCGTGGTCAGCACGTTCTTCCCGACCTGGCTGGAGGGTACGCCGCAGGTCGAGGGTTTTGCCACCGTGCCGGGCGACGGGGTCGATGGCTACGCCCGGGAGCGGGTCACGGCGCCATCCACCGCCTTCACCCGCGCGCCCCGGGGCTGGGACCACGCCGAGGCGGCGACGCTGACCACCGCCGGCTTGACCGCGTGGCGGGCGCTCCACGCCGATGCCGGCCTCAAGGGCGGCGACGTCGTCCTCGTCCAGGGCACCGGCGGCGTCTCGCTGTTCGCCCTGCAATTCGCGAAGGCCGCGGGCGCCACGGTGATCGCCACCTCCTCCAGCGACGCGAAGCTCGAGCGCCTGCACGGGCTCGGCGCCGACCACCTCATCAACTATCGCGCCGACCCGGCCTGGGGCGAGACCGCCCGGCGCCTGACCGGCGGGCGTGGCGTCGACCACGTCCTCGACGTCGGCGGACCGGGGACGCTGGAGCAGTCGATGGCCGCCGTGCGGGTCGCCGGCCATATCTCGGTGATCGGCATCCTGTCGGGCGTGGCGGGCGAAATGCCGCTGGTCCCGGCGCTCCTGAAGCAGATCCGCCTGCAGGGCGTGCTGGTCGGCAGCCGGCGCCACCAGATCGCGATGATCCGCGGGATCGAGGCCTGTGGGCTGCGGCCGGTGGTCGACAGCCGCTACCCGCTCGACGACCTCGTCGCAGCGTTCCGGCACCAGGAGAGCAACCGCCACTTCGGCAAGATCAGCATCGACATCTGAAACGCGGGCGGCCTGCGCGTGGATCGGTGCGACGCGACCGCTTCCAATTGCCTGCAACCGTTCACTAATCGACACTGCGGCACTGAAAGCTAATCTGCATAAGTATTCATTCCAGAGAACCCTCTGTAGGCTTGCGCGCGCTAAGCCCGTGCGGAGGAACACCATGTCAAATCCGCTTGTGCGCAAGCTGGAATGCTACGTCCGGCTCTCGGAGGCCGATCGATTGTGCTTGATCGATGCCGTCGGCCCGGGGCGTATGATCGCCGCGCGGACGGACATCATCCACGAGGGTGACGATCCGCGCGCCGTCAGCATCATCCTCGACGGCTGGGCCTGCCGCTACCGGCAGTTCATCAACGGGCGCCGCCAGATCGTCTCGTTCCTCCTGCCGGGCGACCCGTGCGACCCGCACATCTTCCTCCTCGACGAGATGGACCACACGATCGGGGCGATCACGCCCGTCCTCCTCGGCCAGATCTCCGGCGCCGCGCTGCAGGCGATGACCGCCCGCAAACCGCAGCTCGACCTCGCCTTCCACCGGGAGGCGCTCGCCACCGCGGCGGTCCAGCGCGAGTGGACCATCAGCCTGGGCAGCCGCACCGGCATCGAGCGGCTCGCGCACCTGTTCTGCGAATTGTACGCGCGGCTGGCGGCGGTGGGCCTGGCGGAGGCCAAGATCTGTCCGATGCCGATCACCCAGAGCGATCTCGGGGACGCGATGGGCCAGACCAGCGTGCACATCAACCGCACGCTGCAGGAACTGCGCGGCATGGAGCTGATCACCCTGCGCAGCCGGCGCCTGACCATCCACGATCCGGCTGCCCTGGCCCGGCTCGCCCATTTCGATCCCGCCTATCTCCACATGACCGAGCCGGGCGGTCGTGACACCGTGCGGCGTGCGTGATCCGCGCGCCGTCCGGCCCGGTCGAGCCGGGCCCGGGCCTCAGGCGGCGCGGATGCCGGCCAGGAAGCGGTCGACCTCCGTCGAGAGGCGCTCGGACTGGCTCGCCAGAGCCGTAGCCGCCGTCAGCACCTGATCGGCCGCCATCCCGGTCTGCTCCGACGCCTCGGCCACGCCGGCGATGTTGGCGGTCACCTCCGAGGCGCCCTGCGTCGCCTGGCCGATATTGCGCACGATCTCCTGGGTTGCCGCACCCTGCTCGTCCACGGCCGCCGCGATCGCGACCGCCATGCCGTTGATCTCGCGGATCCGGCCGATGATCGTGCCGATCGCGCCCACCGCCGCGCCGGTAACCCCCTGGATCCGGCCGATCTGCCCGGCGATTCCGTCGGTTGCCTGCGCCGTCCTCTCGGCGAGGGCCTTCACCTCGCCCGCGACGACCGCGAAGCCGCGGCCGGCCTCGCCGGCGCGCGCCGCCTCGATCGTGGCGTTGAGCGCCAGCAGATTGGTCTGCTCGGCGATGGACGAGATCAGCCGCACCACCGTGTCGATCTCCGAGACCGCCACCCGCAGTTCGGACACGAGGCCGGCGGCCTGATCGGCCTCCACAACCGCCTGCTGCGCCAAACCGGAGGAGCCGCTCGCCTGTCGGCCGATCTCCCGAATCGAACTGCCGAGTTCCTCGGTCGAGGCCGCGACGGTGTTAATGTTGGCCGCCGCCGCCTCGGCCGCGCGGGCCACCGCGCCGGACTGGCTCGCGGCCTCCTGGGCGGTCGTGGTCATCTGACGGGCGGTGGTCTGAAGGTCGCCCGCGGAGGACGAGACGCGATCGACGATCGTGGACACCGCCTGCTCGAAGGTCTGCGCCAGCTCCATCCGGTTGCGCCTGCGCTCGACGGAGGCGGCGGCCTCCGCCTGCCGCCTCCGCTCGGCTTCGGCGGCGGCGTTGCGGGCGACCATGACCTTGATCGCCTCGACCGCGCGACCGACGATCCCGATCTCGTCACCGCGCCGCGCTTCCGGAATCGCGGCCTCGATGTCGCCCTCCGCCATACGCTGCAGGCCGACGACGAGGCGGTGAAGGGGTCGCGTGACACCGAGCACGACGATCGCCCCCGAGAGGCCGAGGGCGGTGAGCAGGGCCGCCAGGGCGGCGCCGATCAGGATCGTGCGCGCCCGCTCGGCCTCCTGCTGCGAGGCGGTCTTCGCCTCGCTGAGACGGGCGCTCGCCAGCGCCTCGTAATCCTGCGACACCTTGTTGAACGCCGCCCGGATCTCCCGGCTCTCGACGAGACCCACCTGAATCGCCGTGTCCCGTTCGTCCCGGAGGGCGAGGGCATTGGAGCGATCGAGCAGATCGAAATACGCCCGCGCGAGACGGCCGATGGTGCGCTGGATGTCCTGGATCTCCTTCCGCCGCGACCCCGCAGCCAGCGTCTCGACATTGTCCGCCACGGCCTTGACGGCCTGATCATAGCGATCGCGGAAGGCCGGGATGTCGCTTTCCGGCCGGCCGATGATGATGTTGCGGTTCATCAGGCCCGCGACGAGAAACTGCTCCCGGATCTGACCGAACATCTCCAGGCGCGAGAAATAATAATCGACAAGATATTTGTTGCGCTGCCTCATGACATCCAGGGATTCAAGCGAGTAAAAAACAATGAATGAACTGGCCAAAGTCATGATGATGAGAGGAATAGAAATCTTGACGATCAGTCTCGCATCTCTGAGCAGTCGCATGCATCGAACCCCCGTTCGCAATCGGAAGTCCTGTAGCATGGATTTTTGGAGATTGAGCTAGACCGGGCAAAATAACCTTCGATCCACTCGCAGATTTGCCGAGTAACATTTACATGACGGCAGAAGTGATTGATCCACCGAATGCAGATGCCGACGGCATGTTCACGGATCGTCGAGCGATGAAGGGGCGTTTTCTCGGACGGCGCCCGGGTCCGAAGCACGGTCTTCGGGCCGATATACGGCCTCGTCGATCCCGGACGGTCGCCGAAACCGGACTCACGGCCTCAGGAAACGCGCACTGCGGCCCGGGCTGGCCCGCGGACGGCTGCGGCGCGGGATACAGCCTCGGATCCGCTCGGCACTGCGGCACGACCGGCCGGGGAACGGGGTCGCGAACCCTTCCGCGCGGGGAGGCCAGGGCAAGGCGGCGAAGACTGCGTCAGCGCCGATTCCGTGCGTCCGCCCTCAGTCGAGCATGATCGGGTAGCAGCGCGCACCCACCGAGGCTGCGAGCACCTGGACGGCGCCCACGGTCGAGACGTCGCCGGCCACGTGGACCACGTCGGTGGCGCGCAGGCTCGGCAGATGGGCGGTGAGCGGGCCGGAGCGCACGTCCGGCGGACGCGGGCCGCCGCGGTCGGCGCAGAGCACGATCCGGGCGACGCCGGTGCGGCGCAGCCAGTCCAGGCTCTCGCGCATGTAGAGGTCCAGCGCGTCCCGGGCACCGACCGCGAGCGCCATCTCGCGGGCGGGCTCGACGTAGCGGGCCGCCCGGGCGATCGCCCAGATCGCGCCGAAGCCGGCACCGGCCGCCACCAGGACGAGGCGCCCACCCCCGGGCCGGTACTGCCCCCGGCCCACGGGCCCCTTGAGGCGCACGGGCTGGTCGAGGCGGATCGTGTCGACCGGGCCGCCCTCGGGATCGCGGGGGATGTGGAACACCGCCTCGTTGATCTCGGCGGCGCCGTCGACCCGCAGGGTCGGGGCGAGCGTCAGGGTGGGCAGCCCCGCGAAGGTCACCCGGGCCTCATGGCCGGGCTCCAGGGTCGGGCGCTTGGTCAGGGTGGCCACGACCTCGACGATGCCGGGGCTGAGCCGGCGGATCTCCGTGACGGTGCCCTTGCGGATTGCGACCGGGATCGGCGGTGCCGCCTCCTGCCCCTGGATCGGGGTGGTCGGCAGGCTCGGCCGGAGGGATTCGAGGCGGGCCCGGTGGGCCGGCGGACGGCGGGCGGGGCGGGCCGCGCCCTGATGCGCCACGCCCTGGCCGGCGAGCGGATTGCCGGCCTGGGCCTGGACGGGCGCGATCATACCCTCGGCCAGCGCCGCCTCCAGGGGCGTATCGCCGGTCGAGACGCGCACCGACCGGCCGTTGACGACGAGCGAGCAGCGCGCGCCCATGGCCTTACCCCGCATGGTCTGGAGAGGGCTCACCGAAGGTGGGTTCACGGGTGAGGGCGGGTTCACGGGGCCGGATCACTTGGCACGGATCAGGAGCGAATCGACCAGAGCCGCCCAGCGCTCGCGGGTCGCGCGGACATCGTCGCTGGCCGCGGATTCGGTGAGGAACTGCCGCTGCGCCCGCAGCGCCTCGACCTCCTGCCGCTGGGCGCGGAGCACCGCCTTCATCACCTGAAGCTCGGTTTCGAGGCGGGCAATGGCCTCGGCCTCGTCGGAATCGTCGAAGAGGTCTTCGTCGGGCTCGTTCTCAGGCGCACTGGTGCGCTGGAGGTCATGACCGGGCAGGGGCAGCCGCATCCGGGCCTGCGGGTCCAGCCGGACCGGCCGGGCCATCAGGCGGCGCAAGAGATCCGAGCTGCCTGCCTGCTGATAACGCCGTGCCGCCTCGGCCATCCGCCCATCCCCATGCCGGGCGCCGGCGCGCCCATCCATCAACAGGAGCTTGCGCGGACATGGTTAAGGTGGGCTTAAATCACTGCGCGACTCACGCCGCCTCCGCAGCCTCCTTCATCACCCCGGCAACGAGCGTATAGGTCGCGACCCAAGCCGCCCGCACCTCCGGGGTGAAATCCGCTCCCAGCCCCTGCTCCAGGGTCCAGAGCAGGGCCTCGCCCACCGGCGCGTAATGGGCGGCCTGCGTGCCGTAGGCGATGTGCTTGCGCCCGAGATCCTGCAGCGCCGGCACCACCGTGTCCGGGTGGTTCAGGTTGGCCACCGCCAGCCCCAGCATGGCCATGAGCTTCGTCTTCTGCTCGGCCATGTCGTCGGGGAAGAGGGGGCGCACCTGCGGGGCGATCTCGAACAGGCGGCCATAGAACAGGTCGGCCGCCGTCCCGGCGATCGGCCGCACCTTCGCGAAACTGTCCTGCACCAGCTTGATCTGTTCGGGGGTCATCGCAGCACCTGCCGGAGAATCTCGTCTCCGGCAGGTTACACCCGGCCCACCCACTCAAGAACCAATCTAGGTTGGTCTCAGGCGGCTTCCGGCGCGGCGCCGACGATCTGGCGGGCCTGCAGCAGGGTCATCGGCTCGCCGAAGGCGGGGCCCAGCGCGTATTCGCAGCCGAGGCCGGCGAGCGCCTGGGCGTCGGCCTCCGATTCACAGCCCTCCGCCACGATGGCGAGGTTCAACTCGCTCGCCATGCGCACGATCGAGCGCAGGATCGCGGTCTGGCCGGTGCCGATCTGGCGCACGAAGGTCGAATCGACCTTGATCGTGTCGAACGGGAAGCGCTGCAGGTAGGAGAGGGCCGAATAGCCGGTGCCGAAATCCGACAGGCACAGGCCGGCGCCGAGGTCGTGGATCCGCGCCAGCATCTGGGCGGCGTATTCCGGGTTCTCCATCACGAGGCTCTCGCTGAATTCCAGCTTGAGCGAGCCGGGGAGCGCCCCGGAGCGGGCCATCACGGTCTTCACATCGTGCAGGAGGTCGTGGCGCAGGAGCTGGCGCGAGGACAGGTTGCAGGCCGCGAAGATCGGCGGCTCGACCTCCAGGGAGCGCTGCCACGCCGCGAGTTCCAGCGCCGTGCGCTCCAAGGCGAAGATGCCGAGATTGACAATGAAGCCGCTCTCCTCGGCGAGCGGCAGGAAGGTCGCGGCGGGGATGCGCCCGAGCTTCGGGTGGTCCCAGCGCAGGACGGCCTCGAACCCCGCCACGGTGCGGTCTTCCAGCCGGACCACCGGCAGGAACAGCACCTTCATCTCGTTGCGCTCGATCGCCTTGCGCAGGTCGCTCTCCAGCATCAGCCGGTCCGAGCGGTCGGTGCGCATGTGGGCGCGGAACACCTCGATCCGGTCGCCGCCGTTGCGCTTGGCCTGGATCATGGCGATCTCGGCGCTCTTGAACACCTCGTCGCGCTTCAGGTTGGCGCCGGCCTCGTAGAGCGCCAACCCGATGGAAACCGTCAAAAAAATCTCGCGGTCGGCGTAGGTGATCGGCGTGGCGATCGCCCGGCGGATCATCTCGGCGAAGGCCAGGATCCGGTCGGGCTCGCGCTCCGAGACCAGGATCACCGCGAACTCGTCGCCCGCCACCCGGGCCAGGGTGTCCTGCGGGCGCAGCAGCCGGCCGAGGCGGCGCGAGAGGGTCAGCAGGATCGAATCGCCCGCCGAGAGGCCGATCGCGTCGTTGATGCCCTTGAACCGGTCGACATCGAGCACGATCACGGTGGGCTTGAGGCGCGGATCCTGGCTGGCGAAGGCCAGAGCCGCGTCGAGACGGTCGCCGAACAATTCGCGGTTCGGCAGGCCGGTGAGGCTGTCATGCACGGCGTCGTGGAGCAGGCGCTCCTCGGCGGTCTTGATCTCGGTGACGTCCGCGATGGTGCCGACCACGCGGATCACCTCGCCGTCCGCCCCGATCACGGGGCGCGCCTTCAGCCGGTACCAGAAGAAGGTGCCGGCCTCCGAGCGCAGGCGGAAATCGTGGACGATGCGGCCGCGCCGCTCCTCGATCACCGTGTCGAGGGCCGCCGAGTAGCGCTCCACGTCGAACGGGTGGAGGGCGCCCAGCCAGTTGGTCGCCGGCCCCTCCAGGGTGCCCCGGGCGAGGCCGAGCTGGGCCTCGATCTCCGGGCCGACGAAGACCCGGTCGGCCGGTACGTCCCAGTCGAACACCACGTCGCCGGCGCCCGTCAGCGCCAGCGCCCGGCGCTCGGTGTCGGAGACGAGGGCGTGGCTGAGGCCGCCCCCCGCGAAGGCGTGCTGGAGCACCGTGAAGCCGATCAGCATCACGATCAGCACGAGGCCGCCGATCAGGGCCGGCTGCACGAGATCGCTGCCGATCTGGCCGGTGACCGCGAAGCCCGCCGCCGCCACCCAGACGACGAGGAGCAGCCAGGTCGGCACCAGCAGGATCGCCCGGTCGTAGCCGTTATGGACCGCGAGGTAGAGGATCAGCAGCAGGCCGATGCCGGCCACCGCCGCGATGGAGATGCGCGCCACCCCCGCCGCCACCGGCGGGTCGAACACCGCGAGCCCGACGAGGCCGGCCAGGAAGGCCAGCCAGAAGAACGCCACGTGGCTGTAGCGCACGTGCCAGCGGGCGAGGTTCAGGTAGGCGAACAGGAAGACCAGCAGCGTCGCCCCGAGCACCGCCTCGGCGGAGGCCCGGTAGACCCGCTCGGCGAGCTCGGTGACCGGGAAGACCCGCTGCAGGAAGCCGAAATCGATGCAGGCATAGGCGAGCACCGACCAGGCGAGCGCCGCGGCGGCCGGGAAGATGATCGCGCCCTTGACCACGAACACGATGGTCAGGAACAGGGCGAGCAAGCCGCTGATCCCGATGATGATGCCCTTGTAGAGGGTCAGGCCGGCGGATTTCCGGCGATAGGCGTCCTGGTCCCAGAGGTGGAGCTGGGGGATGTTGGCGCCGCGCAATTCGGCGACGTACGTGACGGTGGTGCCGGGATCCAGCGTGATCGTGAACTGGTCGGCCTCCGGGTTCTCGTCCCGCTCGGGCCGGATGCCCTGGCTCGCCGTGATGGCGGCGATCCGCGAGCCGCCGAGATCGGGCCAGATCACCCCGGAATCGACCAGCCGGAAATGCGGGGCGACGAGGATGCGGTCGATCTGCTCGTCGGTGTCGTTGGTGAGCGCGAACACGATCCAGTCGGGCCGGGCGCCGGCGTCGCGCGCCTTCACGACGATGCGGCGGACGATCCCGTCCTTGCCGGGCGCCGTGGAGATCTGGATCAGGTCGCCGTCCGAGCGGTAGCGCTCGATCGCGCCGGTCAGGTCGATCACCGGGGCGTCGAGGGTGACGCGCACCGCCTCCACGGCCTGAGCCGACCCGCTCAGCGCGAGGGCACCGACGAGACCGCCGACCAGGGTCAGGAGGAGGGCGAGGATGCGCAAGGGTATCTTGGTGTCCGGCCGTGCGAGAGGCGTCAGCCGCCCGGGCGGCCTCGATCGATAGGCGTGGGCCTAACCTGGGGCAAGGGCGCCTTGAGCCCGGTCCACCGCCCGCGGATCGCGCTCCTTTGCGGCCAAATCAAGTTGGGCGGGGGTGGGGCGGTCATTTCGCAGCCCGCTCCGTCATCGCGAGCGCAGCGAAGCGACCCAGGGCAGCGGGACGTCTGCGACTCGAGCGGTTCCCGGGATTGCTTCGCTGCGCTCGCAAAGAAAGCGGCCTCAGGCCGCCCGGAGCGCGCCCGCGATCTTATCGAGCGTCGGCAGCTTGCGGATCGGGCCGATCGCCGCCAGCGTCGGCGTGCCCGTGAGCATCGCGGCGGCGGCGGCGCGGACGTCCTCGACCGTAACGGCGTCGACCTTGTCGATCACCTCCCCGGCGGGGATCACCCGGCCCCAGGCCAGGATCTGGCGGGCGTTGCGCTCGATCCGCCCGCCGGGCGTCTCCAGCGCCGAGAGCAGCGAGACCTTGAGCTGTGCCTTGGCGCGGGCGATCTCGGTGGCGTCGAGGTCGCGGGCCGCCCGGGCGGTGGCGGCAAGAGTCACGTCGACGAGTTCGGGCAGGTCCGCCCCGGCGGTGCCGGCGCCGATGCCGAACAGGCCGCAATCCGAGAACGGCCAGTGGAAGGCCTGGATCTCGTAGGCGAGGCCGCGGGTCTCGCGCACCTCCTGCCAGAGCCGCGAGGTCAGGCCGCCGCCGAGCACCTGGGCGAACATGTGCAGCGCGTAGTAGCGCTCGTCCCGGAACGACAGGCCCGGCAGGCCGATCACCACGTTGGCCTGTTCGAGCTTGCGCGGCATCCGCCGCTCGCCGCCGCCGTAGACGCCCGGCACCGCCGCGGGGGCGGGCTTGGCGGGGAGGGCGCCGAAATGGCGCTCGGCCGCCGCCACGATCGCCTCGTGGGTCACCGCCCCGGCGCCGGCCACCACAATGCGGTCCGGGGTGTATTCCCGGTCGAGATAGGCGCGGATCCCGGCCTCGTCGAAGCTCCGGATCGTCTCCGGGCGCCCGAGGATCGGCCGGCCGACCGGCTGGTCGGGGAAGGCCGCCTCCGTGAAGGCGTCGTACACCACGTCGTCGGGGGTATCCTCGACGGCGGCGTATTCCTGGAGGATCACGCCCTTCTCCCGGGCGAGTTCGCCCGCGTCGAACACCGAATCGGTGAGGATGTCGCCGATCACGGTCAGGGCGAGGTCCGCATCCTCGCCGAGCACCCGGGCGGTGTAGCTCGTCCCCTCGGTCGAGGTCGCGGCGTTGATCTCGCCGCCGACATTCTCGATCTCTTCCGCGATCTTCTGCGCCGACCGGGTGCGCGTGCCCTTGAACGCCATGTGCTCGATGAGGTGGGACAGGCCCGCCTCGTCGGCGCGCTCGTTGCGCGAGCCGGCCCCGACCCAGACGCCGAGGCTGGCGGTGGCCACGCCCGGCATCGGCTCGGTGACCACCGTGACGCCGTTGTCGAGCCGCGTGGTCCGCAGCGACGGCGAGGCGGCGTGGGTGGAGAAATGCTGGTTCATCGACAGCTCGTCGCGAAGGGGGCCGGATCGGGCGCGGAATCCCTCCCCCCTTTGCGGGGGCGGGTGGCCCCTGCGTCAGCAGGGGTCGGGTCGGGACGAAGTCCCGCAAGGGGGGGAGCGCCGTTCCAGGAAGATGGGCAGCAGGTTTGAAGGCCACAACCTAATCTTGCATCGTCGCTCCCCTCTCCCGACCCGCTTCGCGGGCCACCCTCCCCCGCAAAGGGGGGAGGGGGAGCGGCACGCCACCCGCGGCAAACTCAAGCCCCTCGCGTGATGCGGGCGCGCTCGCGGATGAGCTTTTCCAGGGCGGCCTGGTCGTTCTCCACCCGGGTCATGCGCTCGGGCCGGTCCATGAGGTCGGCGAGGTGCGGGGGCAGGGGCGGGCGCAGGCCGCCGGTGGCCTTCGCGACCGCGTCCGGGAATTTTGCCGGATGCGCGGTGCCGAGCGCCACCACCGGAGTCGCGGGATCCTGCTCCAGGAGCCGCCGCCCGGCCCGCACGCCGATGGCGCTGTGGGGATCGAGCACCACGCCGGTGGCGGCCTGGGTCAGGGCGATCTCTTCCATCACGTCGGGCTCCGGCACCGCGACGGCATCGAACTCCGAGCGGACCGTGGCCAGCACCTCGGGGCTCAGCGAGAACCCGCCGGACTGCTTCAGCCCGGCCATCAGCCGCGACAGGGCGGAGGCGTCGCGCCCCAGCGCCTCGAACAGCAGCCGCTCGAAATTCGAGGAGATCTGGATGTCCATGGAGGGCGAGGTGGTGGGGACCACGCCGCGCAGCTCGTAGGCGCCGTGCTCCAGGGTCCGCACCAGGATGTCGTTGGCGTTGGTGCCGATCATCAGCCGCCCGATCGGCAGGCCCATCTGCTTGGCGACCCAGCCGGCGAGCACGTCGCCGAAATTGCCGGTCGGCACCGCGAAGGAGACCGGGCGATGGGGCGAACCCAGCGCCACCGCGCTGGTGAAGTAGTAGACCGCCTGCGCGGCGACCCGGGCCCAGTTGATCGAGTTGACCCCCGACAGCCGCACCGCGTCGGCGAAATCGGCGTGCTGGAACAGGGCTTTGACGAGGTTCTGGCAATCGTCGAAGGTGCCGTCGACGGCGAGCGCATGGACGTTGTCGGCCGGCACCGAGGTCATCTGCCGGCGCTGCACCTCCGAGACCCGCCCGTGGGGATAGAGGATGAACACGTCGACCCGGTCGAGCCCGCCGAAGGCCTCGACCGCCGCCGAGCCGGTATCGCCCGAGGTCGCGCCCACGATGGTGGCGCGGGTGCCGCGCTGGGTCAGCACGTGGTCCATCAGCCGCCCGAGCAGCTGCATCGCCACGTCCTTGAAGGCGAGCGTCGGCCCGTGGAAGAGCTCCAGCAGGAACAGGTTGTCGTCGAGCTGGGTCAGCGGGCAGACCGCCGGATGCCGGAAGGTCGCGTAGGCCCCATCGATCATCCGGTCGAGGTCCGGGCCGGCGACATCGCCGTCGATCAACGGGCGCAGCACCCGCTTGGCGGCCTCCGCGTAGGGCCGGCCGGCCAGCGCGGCGATCTCCGGGCGGCCGATCTGCGGCCAAGTCTGCGGCACGTAGAGCCCGCCGTCGCGGGCGAGACCCGCCAGCAGGGCGTCCGAGAACGAGAGCGGCGCGGCCGCGCCGCGAGTCGAGACGTGGAGCACAGGGTCCTCCGTGGGAAGGCGCCCCCTCTACACGATGCCGGCGGGCCTGTCGAAAGCAGAGAGCCCTCCTGTGCCGCGCGGCCGGTCTGCCCGCAGGACGGGGCTGGCGGTTTAACCGGGGCTGAACGGGGCGGTTCAGGGCCGGTTCGGCGGAGGCCGCCATGGATCGGCCGACCCGGCGGCGATGCGCCGGCGGGATCGATCCCACCTCAAAGAGAGCCGACATGACCCGAATCATCGCCCTTGCGGGCGTCGCGGCCCTGCTGTCCGGCACCGTGGCCTTCGCACAGACGCCGCCGCCCCCCGGCGGCCCGCGGCCCGGCCCCGAGGCCGGCGCCCCGCCTCCGCCGCCCCCGGGCGGTCCGCGGCGCGGCCCGGGGGCCGACACGCCGCCCCCGCCGCCGCCCGGAGGCCCGCAGCGCGGCCCCGACGGCCCGCCGCCGCCGCCGAAGGGCGCGCATTTCATCATCGAGCGCGGCGATGCCCGCATCGACGTGAAATGCGCCGACGACGACACGACGAAGGCCTGCGCCGACATCACCCTGCAGATGCTCGACAAGCTCGCGACGCTGAAGCCGGAACCCCGGTGATGCCGGGCCCGTCGCCGTGGAGGCGACGGGCCACCAGACGTTCGTGCTTCAGGCGTTCGTGCCCGGCGCCTTGATCAGGCGGCAGCCGGTGATGCGCCATTGCCCGTCCGCGTCCCGGACGAGGCTGTATTCGGCAGTCCAATCGACGCCGTACTCGTCCTGGATCGCCACCGACTGGACCACGCCGTCCGCGCCCGTGTCCCGGCCCGCGCCGAACACGAAGCTGCGGTGCCGGTAGACCGGGCGGTACTGATTGCGGACCATGCCGATGAACAGGTCGGCGTTCGGGAAGAGCTCACGGATCGCCGGAGCCGCCTGGGCATAGGCGGCCGACGCGTCGTCGCGCCCGAATGCCTCGACCTGCCGGGTGATCGTGGCCTGGGCGGCGGCGCGGGCGGCGTCATCGGCCGCCGCCGGTCCCGCGAGGACGAGGAGGAGGGCGAGCCACGCGCGCATCAAGGTCACTCCGGCAGGACGGGACCGAAATCAATTCTCGTCTTTCGAAATGGTCTTCGGCGCGACAAAAGCAATCCTTCCGCGGACCTCGCACACACGATGAGCACGCAGCGGGCAGACATCGCGCTGAGGTTGTGCAAGTCGCTGAAAAGATGGACATTTTTTCGCGGAATCCGCCCGACGGGTTTGACCCTCCGCGCCGGTTTTGCGAGCGTCGGCCGACCGAGTCGGTGCCCCGGGGGCGGGTGCGGCTCCGCTGGAGCATGGGTCGATGACGCAGAGCGAGGCCGGGACGGGCGTGCCCGCGCAGGCGGATGCCACCGGGACGGAGCCCGGCGGATCGCCCGCCATGAGCGTCGGGGTGTTCATCCCGATCGGCAACAACGGCTGGCTGATCTCGGAGAACGCCCCGCAATACCGCCCGAGCTTCGCGCTCAACAAGGCGATCACCCTGAAGGCCGAGGGCTACGGGCTCGACTTCGCCCTGTCGATGATCAAGCTGCGCGGCTTCGGCGGCAAGACCGAGTTCTGGGACCACAACCTCGAATCCTTCACCCTGATGGCGGGGCTCGCCGCCGTCACCACCCGGATCAAGCTGTTCGCCACCGCGGCGACCCTGTGCCTGCCGCCGGCCATCGTCGCCCGCATGGCGGCGACCATCGACTCGATTTCGAACGGGCGCTTCGGCGTGAACCTCGTCACCGGCTGGCAGAAGCCGGAATACGACCAGATGGGCCTGTGGCCCGGCGACGCGCATTTCGCCAATCGGTACGACTACCTGGCCGAGTACGCCCAGATCCTGCGCGACCTATGGGAGACCGGGGCCAGCGACCGCAAGGGCACCTATTTCCAGATGAACGATTGCCGCCTGAGCCCCCGGCCGGAGGCGCCGATGAAGATCATCTGCGCCGGCCAGAGCGGGGCGGGGCTGGCCTTCACGGCGCAATACGCGGACTACAATTTCTGCCTGGGGAAAGGGGTCAACACGCCGACCGCGTTCGCCCCCGTGGTGGAAAAGCTCGCGGAGGCCAGCGCCAGGACCGGACGACGGGTGACCTGCTACGCCCTGTTCATGATCATCGCCGACGAGACCGACGCCGCCGCGATGGCCAGCTGGGAGCATTACCGGGCGGGGGCCGACGCCGAGGCGATCGCGTGGCTCGGCCTCCAGGGGGCGGCCGACACCAAGTCCGGCGGCGACACCAACGTGCGCCAGCTTGCGGACCCCGCCTCGGCGGTGAACCTCAACATGGGCACCCTGGTGGGCGGCTACGCCACCGTGGCGGCGATGCTCGACGCGATCATGACCATCGACGGGGTGGAGGGCGTGCTCCTGGTGTTCGACGATTTCCTCAAGGGTCTCGATGCCTTCGGCACCCGGATCCAGCCGCTGATGCGCACCCGCCGGCACGTCGCCGCGGCGCCGTTGGGAGAGGTCGCGTGATGGATGCCCCCGCCGGATACCGCGATCCCCAGGGCCGCCACGGCAGCACCGTCCTGCCGGCCCGGCCGGAGCCGATCGCCTTCGACCCCGCGGCGACGGTGCTGATCGTCGTGGACGTGCAGAACGCCTATGCGAGTCCGGGCGGCTATCTCGACATCGCGGGCTTCGACGTGTCGGGCACCGGCCCGGTGATCGCGCAGATCGTCCGGGCCGTGGCGGCGGCGCGGGCGGCCGGCATCAAGATCCTGTGGTTCCAGAACGGCTGGGACCCGGATTACGTCGAGGCGGGCGGGCCGGGCTCGCCGAACTGGCACAAGTCCAACGCCCTCAAGACCATGCGGCGGCATCCGGAGATGAACGCGCGGCTCCTCGCCAAGGGCTCCTGGAACTACGCGCTGGTGGATGCCCTGAGGCCCGAGCCCGGCGACCTGACGATCGGCAAGCCGCGCTACAGCGGCTTCTACAACACGCCCCTCGACAGCATGCTGCGCGCCCGGGGGATCAACACGCTGATCTTCACCGGCATCGCCACCAATGTCTGCGTGGAATCGACCCTGCGGGACGGGTTCCACCGGGAATATTTCGGGATCGTGCTGGCGGATGCCACGCATCAGGCGGGGCCGGAGAGCCTGCACCACGGGGCGCTCGCCAATATCGAGACCTTCTTCGGCTGGGTCTCGGACGTGGCGTCCTTCGAGGCGGCGCTCGGACCGGCCGCACACGCCGCGGTTGATGCGGCCGGTCTCGATATGGCCGAATAAGTGCATCCCGCACCCGGCCGGTGACCGGCAGGGTGCACGCGCGCCGCCCGATGCGGCGCCTCCCGCGCGGCCTGCCCGGCCCGGCCGACAGGTCGAACGGGAGCGCGCACGGGCATGCCGAAGCAGGTCGTCATTCCGCCGGGGACCGGCAAGCCGCTCGCCCCCTACGTGCCGGGGACGCTGGCCGACGGCGTGCTGTACGTCTCGGGCACGCTGCCGCTGGATGCGGAGGCCAACGTCGTCCATGCCGGCGACGCGGCCGCCCAGACCCGCCACGTGCTGGAGACCATCAAGGGCGTGGTCCAGGCCGCGGGCGGCACGATGGACGACGTCACCTTCAACCACGTCTTCCTGAAGGACTGGGCCGACTACGCGGCGATCAACGCCGTCTACGCGGAGTATTTCCCGGGCGAGAAGCCGGCGCGCTACTGCATCCAGTGCGGCCTCGTGAAGCCGGACGCGCTGGTGGAGATCGCCTCCGTGGCGCATGTCGGCCGGTGAGCCACCCGGTGAGCAGAGACGCGGCCCCGCTCCACCATGCGGCGGCGGGCCCGGAGGACGGACCTCCGGTGCTGCTCTCGCCGGGGCTCGGCGGCGGGGCCGGGTACTTCGCGCCGCAGATGGCGGCGCTCACGGCGCGCTTCCGGGTGGTGACCTACGATCACCGCGGGACCGGGCGGTCGCCCGACCGGCTTGGCCCGGATCACGATATCCCCGCCATGGCCCGGGACGCGCTCTCCGTGCTGGATGCCGCCGGGATCGACCGCGCCGACGTGGTCGGTCATGCCCTCGGCGGCCTGATCGCCCTGCAGATGGCGCTCGCCGCGCCCGGGCGGGTCGGGCGGATCGTGGTGATCAACGGCTGGGACGCCCTGGACCCGGCCACGCGCCGCTGCTTCGCGGCCCGCCGGGCGATCCTGGCCGGGGGCGGGCCGGAGGCCTTCGTGCGGGCGCAGGCGATCTTCCTGTACCCGGCCCCCTGGCTCTCCGCGCAGGCCGAGCGGGTCGCGGCCGACGAGGCCCTGGCCCTGACGCATTTCCCCGGGGCCGAGACCGTGCTCACGCGCATCGGCGCCCTGGAGCGCTTCGTCATCGCCGACCGGCTCGGGCGCATCCCGCACGAGACCCTGGTGATGGCCGCCCGGGACGACGTGCTGGTGCCCTATACGCGCTCCGAGCGCCTCGCGGCGGCCCTGCCCCGGGCCCGCCTTGCCCTCGCCCCCGAGGGCGGCCACGCCCACAGCGTGACCTGTCCGGAGGCCTTCAACCGGACCCTGCTGGACTTCCTCGATCGCCCCGCATGAGCGAACCGGCGAGCTGCGGCAGGGCCGCGGCCAGGAGGGCAGCCGCGCGCAGCACCTCGGCGGCCTCGGCCTGAGAGCGGTGGGCGAGCGCCAGGGCGAGCCGCAGGGGCACCTGCGCACAGAAGCTCGCCGCGATCAGCGCCAGGGCCGCGGCGGCGCCGTGGTGCTTGCCGGCATAGAGGATCTGGCTGCGCAGGAAGTAGAACAGGCGCCGCGCCCGCACCTGCCGGGTCGTGCCCTGACCGAGGTGATGCGCGACCGCCCCTGCCACGTGACGCACGCGAAAACCCGCCGCCCGGGCGCGCGCGCAGAGGTCGGCATCCTCCCAGTAGACGAAGAAGCGCGGGTCGAACCCGCCGAGGGCCGTGAACAGGTCGCGGCGGATCATCAGGAAGGCGCCCATCACCTGATCGACGGCGCGGTCCTCCGCATGGTCCCATTCGCGGAGGAAGTGCGGGCGCACGAGGCTCAGCCGATCCAGCGCCAGGGCGCGGCCAAGGAGGCCGAGGGCCGTGGGTGCCCGGGCGCAGGAGCGCGCGGTTCGCCCGTCGGGGTCGACCAGCCGGGCGCCGACGATCCCGGTCCGCGGATCGGCCAGCAGGGCGGTCCGGGCCACGTCGAGGGCGTCGGGCTCGACCTGCGTGTCGGGGTTGAGGAACAGGATCGCCGGGGCCGCGCCCGCGGCAGCGCCCTGGTCGCAGGCCCGGCCGAAGCCGCGATTCTCCGCATTGCGGATCAGTCGGAGCGGGCGGGGCAGGGGCGGCAGGTTCTCCGTGGAGCCGTCGGTCGACGCGTTGTCGACCACGATCACCTGCACGGACCCCGCGTCCCGCGCCGCCGCGAGGCTCGCGAGGCAGGCGCGCAGCAGCGCACCGCCGTTCCAGTTGACGATCACCACGTCCAGGACCGGGGGGAGGGCAAGGCGGCCGGTCACGGCAGATCCTTCGGCAGGTCCTGGGGCGGCCCGAGGCGGCCGAGAACGCCGTCGCGGGCGGCCCCGAGGAGCCGCAGCAGCACGGCGGGCCGGAAGCCCGAATCCGCCCAGTACAGCCCGGCCTGGAGCGGCAGGTAGGCGGCCTGGGCGAGCTTCCAGCGCAGCGGCACGTGGGGCAGGCGCCACGCATAGACCGCGTTGCGCAGGTAGGTCGCCATGCGGAACAGGGGCTGGCGCGGCATCGCGATCCCGAAGGCCCGGATCACCCCGCCGCCGACCCGGTGGGGGATCCCGACATCGCGGGCGCAATAGCAGCCGTCGCCGAGGCTCCAGGCGCGGAAGCACCATTCGAGCTCGACCCCGTCGATGAAGAAGTCGTCCCGGAACGGGCCGACCCGGTCGAACGCGGCGAGGTCGATCAGCGAACCGGAGGTCGCCAGGAATTGCACCGGGGCGAGGGCGCCACAATCCGGCACGCCGGGGCGGCGCGGATAGGCCGGCGCCTTGTGGCCGGCGGCCGGCGCCGGGGCGGGGCCGACCACCGCCGCCGGGATCCCGGCACGCCGCAGTTGGCCGAGGGCGGCGAGCAGCCCGGCGACGAGGTTTTCGGGCGGCTCGGCATCCTGATCGAGGAGCAGGAGCGTCTCCGCCCCCGCGTCCCGGGCGGAGGCGGCGATCCGGTTGAGCGCCGCCGCGATGCCGACGTTGCGCCCCGCCGACAGCAGTCTCACGCCGGCGCGCGCAAGACGCGCCGCATCCGCCGCCGGGAGGCCGCCATTGTCGAAGGCGATCACCGTGGCGCCCACGACCGCGGCCTGGGTGAGGACGCGCTCCACCTGATCCGGGCCCGGCCGGAACAGGGTCACCCCGAGGGCCAGGTGCCGTGGGCGTGGATCAGGCACCGTGCAGGCTCCGGCGGGAGTCGCGGCGCCTCACGCCCGCTCAACCGCGGCGGTCGCCGCCTCCAGGGCGGCCGTGATGGCGGCGGTCTGCTCGGCGCTGAGCGGGCCGCGGGCGAGGCGCATCTGCAGGGCGAGCTTCAGCCCCTCCCTGGCGCGGACCAGGGAGGGTGGCGGCCCGTCGCCCCGGGCGGCCTCGGCCTCGGCCATCCGGGCGAGGATCGCCTCCAGGGTCGGGCGGTTGCCGTCGAGCACGGCCTGCCCCTCTGGGGTGATCGCGTGCAGCCGCTTGGTGCCCTCCCCGGGGGTCACCGTGACGTGGCCGAGCTCTTCCAGGAGCGTCAACGTCGGGTAGACCGTGCCGGGGCTCGGGCTGTAGGCGCCGCCGACCCGCTCCTCGATGGCCTTGATGATCTCGTAGCCGTGCCGGGGCTTCTCGGCGATCAGATGGAGGATCACGAGCCTCAGGTCGCCATGGGCGAAGAAGCGGGCGAGGTCGCCCCGGCCGCCGCGGCCGAACATCCGGCGGTCGCCGGGTCCGCGGCCGGGATGTCCGTGCCGCCCCCGGTGCTCGCCCCCCATCGGGCCCCGATGGGCCCGGACGCGGTAGACGTCGAAGGGATCGGGGTGGAAGGGATCGGCGTGGAAGGGATCCATCATGCCAGGATGCATGGGGCGTCGCCTCGATTTCGATATGTCGTTTATATCGATATATCGAAATGTTGTCGCCAACAAGGGGAGGCTGTCGATGCTGTAGCCTG
>NZ_JAKSYG010000120.1 GCF_022829725.1 Methylobacterium sp. E-005
GAAGGGGGTCGGGAGAGGGGAGCGACGCTGCCGGATAGGTCACGACGGGCCCCACGTCCTGAACCGTCGCGCTGCCCCTCTCCCGACCCGGCCTTACGGCTGGCCCACCCTCCCCCGCAGAGGGGGGAGGGAGATGCGCGGAGCCAATTGCTCCTCTTCTGCAACGGGTAAGGTGCGAACCCGCGGTTCGGCTAGCCCTCTATTCCTCCGGCGGCCGCGGCCGGCCGAAATCCGGGGCCGCCGTCTCCTGACCCAGCGCCACGATGCTGCGCCGGATCGCCCGGGTGCGGGTGAACATCGCGTGCAGCGCCTCGCCGTCGCCCCAGCGCACCGCCTTGGCGAGCGCTGAGAGATCCTCGTTGAACCGGCCCAGCATCTCCAGCACCGCGTCGCGGTTGTTGAGGAAGATGTCCCGCCACATGGTCGGGTCCGAGGCGGCGATGCGGGTGAAGTCGCGGAATCCGCTGGCCGAGAACTTGATCACCTCGGATTGCGTCGCCTCTTCCAGCTCCGCCGCCGTGCCCACGATGTTGTAGGCGATCAGGTGCGGCAGGTGGCTGGTGATGGCGAGCACGTGGTCGTGGTGATCGGCGCTCATCGTCTCGACATTGGCGCCCATCCCCGCCCACAGGGCCCGGACGGTGTCGATCGCCGCCGGGTCGGTACCCTCGGGCGGGGTCAGGATGCACCAGCGGCCCTGGAACAGGGTCGCGAAGCCCGCATCCGGCCCCGAGAACTCGGTCCCGGCGATCGGGTGACCGGGGACCAGGGCGACACCGTCGGGCAGGTGCGGCTGGATCGCCGCCACCACGGCGCCCTTGACCGAGCCGACATCCGACACGATCGCGCCCGGCTTGAGATGCGGCGCCATCTCGGCCGCCGCCGCGCCGATGGCGCCCACCGGGACGCACAGAATCACGAGGTCGGTGTCCGACGCGCCCTCCGCCGGGTCGCCGGTGACGTGATCGGCGATGCCGAGTTCCTGGACCCGGTCGCGCACGGCCGGGTCCCGGTCGACCGCCACGATCGTGCGGGCGAGGCCGTAGCGCCTTGCCGCCCGGGCGATCGAGGAGCCGATCAGCCCGAGGCCGACGATGGCGAGGCGGTCGATGGGGCCCCTGGATTCCTCAGGCATCGGCACCCCGCACGAAGTCGCCGAGCGCCGCCAGGAAAGCCGTGTTGGCCTCGGCGCTCGCCACCGTCACCCGCAGGGCGTTCGGCAGGCCGTAGGCGGTGACCCGCCGCGTGATCAGCCCGCGCTCGGTGAGGAACGCGTCCGCGTCCGCGGCCGAGCGACCGGGCTCATCGGGGAAGTGGATCAGCACGAAATTCGCCACGCTCGGCGTGACCTCCAGACCGAGCGCCCGGGCGCCCTCGGTGAGTTTCGGCAGCCACTCATTGTTGTGGGCGGCGGCGGCCGCCATGTGGGCCTCGTCGGCGATGGCGGCCGAGCCCGCGGCGATTGCCAGCCCGGAGACGTTGAACGGCCCCCGGATCCGGTTGACCGCGTCCACGACATGGGCCGGCGCGACCATCCAGCCGATCCGCACGGCGGCCAGCCCGTGGATCTTCGAGAAGGTCCGGGTCATCACGACGTTCTCGGATTCGAGCGCGAGCTCCAGTCCAGCCGAATAGTCGTTCGCCCGGACGTACTCGGCATAGGCGCAGTCGATGACGAGGAGCACCTGCGGCGGCAGGCCGGCGTGCAGGCGGCGGATCTCGTCGAACGGCAGATAGGTCCCGGTCGGGTTGCTGGGGTTCGTGACGTAGACGATCCGGGTCCGCTCCGTGACCCGGGCCAGGATCGCGTCGACATCGGTGGTGTAGTCCCGCTCTGGCGCCACCACGGCCTCGGCGCCCGAGGCCAGGATGGCGATCCGGTAGACCAGGAATCCGTGCTCCGAATAGATGCCCTCGCTTCCCGGCCCGCCATACGCGTAGGCGAGGAGCGACAGCAGCTCGTCCGAGCCCGCGCCGCAGACGATCCGCTCGGGATCGAGCCCGTAGCGCTTGGCGATGGCGGTGCGCAGGGCGGTGGCGCGCCCGTCCGGGTAGGTCTCGAGCTTGGCGGTCGCCTCGTGGAGCGCGGCCAAAGCCGCGGGGCTCGGGCCGAGGGGCGTCTCGTTGGACGAGAGCTTGTAGACCGTGCCGCCTCCGGGCCGCCCGCTCTTGCCGGGCACGTAGGTGTCGATCGCCAGGACGCCGGGGCGCGGTTCCGGGCGGGCGGGTTGCGGGGCGGGCATTGCGGGGCGACTCGGGATGCGCGGTGCGGAGGTGGGTTCGCGCCCGTCTACAACATTTCGTTTGCCGGTGAACCCGCCGGTCTTGGTCGCGGTCGCCGATCGCGGCTCCATCCCCGTGCGTCGGTCTCGCCCTACCTGTCCCGATGTCACCAGACTGCGAAGGACGGAAGCCATGCCCCTCACACGCTACTTGGACGGCGGCGCCCACATCCTGCCCGCCGATGACTCCCTGATCCGCTTTGCCATGACCAACGGCGAGCGGGTGATCGGGATCGACGTGCCGATCCCGGTGCTGCGCCAGCATTTTGGCGGTGGGGCCGACGTGGCGGCCCTCGACCTGTTCGCGCGCAATCAGGCGGCGATCGAGGCGGCGGCCAGCCGGGCCTATGACCGGATCGAGACGCCGAACGACCTGCTCGACATGGGGCCGGAGGATTTCGAAACGGGGCCAGCCCAAGACAAGCTCTGACGGCGATGATCCATCTGCGGCCACCGCGGCAAAACCGGCGACGCGCAAATGCCGCGGGGCACGCGCCACGTTTCGGCCCGTTGAATCCGGAGACAGGGCGCAACGGGCGCGCCGCGCCCTGTATTTGCGTGGATGGTTCGAGAATGCCCGGTGACCTGATCCCCTGCAGTCTGTTTCTGATCGGGATCCTCACCTCGGTCGCCGCGGATTGCCGCCTGCGGCGCGCCGAGGCGGCACCCTGGGCCAATGGCTGCATCACGGCAGCCGGTGCCGCCCTGGTCTTCGCCGCCTGCGCGGCGGCGATGCGTTGAGGAACTGCCAGCCATCGAACCGACTTCTCCACCGGATTTGACGGCCGGGCAGTGACCGGCGGCGGTGGGGTGAGGGTGTCATGGTTTCGTTGCAGGCGCTGGCCGGCTGCACCCTCGTGCTGGCCGGCCTCCTGATCGAGAACGTCGCTAGCCGGCACTGGTGGGCGGGGGTCGGAGCCGACCGGCTGGACGCCCGCGCCGCGCTCGCAGTGGCACTGCCGGCCCTGGGGCTGGCGCTGATGGCCGCGCCGATTGCCTGAAGGCCAGCGGGGGGCACGTGCTCGGCCGCACTGCGACGCTTGGCAGCGCGATCTAGACCTCCGTCGTCACAGGACGGAGGGGGACATGAGCCAGGTTTTCGATAGCGTCCGGGATGGTGCGGCCTGCATGGTCGAGCCCGCCTGGATGCGGACCCAGCGGGCCCTGGCGTCGGCCACGGCAGACCGATCGGTTGGCACCGTCTGGGCGGCGCGCGTATCCGTCTGGCACACCGGCAATCGGTGAAGCGGCATCGGCGGCGTGCGTTGACGCTCGCCGCCCCGCGCATTACCTCCGAACCCTCGCTGGCCGCATCGGGCGAGGGCGGCGCGTCAGGCGAAACCGTGCTCTCCCGGATCGGCCCGCTCGGAGACACGGTCGTCAAGACCCGCCATGGACACCCAACCGGACACGGCCCTCCGGCCGGACCCGATCGACGAGCCGACCCGGCGCGCCTCCGAGCGCTCGCAGGCGCTCGACCCGAAGAGCCCCGTCGCCCGATTCGGCGCGGACCGGCCGCTGCTTATGGATGCGGGCGTCGAACTCGCGCCGTTCCAGATCGCCTACCAGACGGCCGGCACCCTCAACGCCGCGCGCTCCAACGCGGTGCTGATCTGCCACGCGCTGACCGGTGACCAGTACTTCGCCCAGACCCATCCGGTGACCGGCAAGGCCGGCTGGTGGGAGACCCTGGTCGGCCCCGGCAAGCCGATCGACACGGACCGCTACTTCGTCGTCTGCTCGAACGTCATCGGCTCCTGCATGGGCTCCACCGGCCCGGCCTCGATCGATCCCGCGACGGGCCGGCCCTACGGGCTGAACTTCCCGCTGGTGACGATCCGCGACATGGTCCGCGCCCAGGCGATGCTGCTGGAGCATCTCGGCGTCCAGGACCTGTTCCTGTGCATCGGCGGCTCGATGGGCGGGATGCAGGTGCTGCAATGGGCGGCGCTCTATCCCGAGCGCGTCTTCGCCGCGATGCCGATCGCCACGGGCCCCCGCCATTCGGCGCAGAACATCGCGTTCCACGAGGTCGGCCGGCAGGCGATCATGGCGGATCCCGCCTGGGCGGATGGGCGCTATCTCGAAGCCGGCACGCGCCCCGCCAAGGGCCTCGGCGTCGCCCGGATGGGCGCGCACATCACCTATCTGTCCGAACCGGCGCTCCACCGGAAGTTCGGCCGTCGCTTCCAGGGCGGCTCGGCGCCGACCTTCTCGTTCAACGCCGACTTCCAGATCGAGAGCTACCTGCGCCACCAGGGCCTGAGCTTCGTCGAGCGGTTCGACGCCAACGCCTACCTCTATCTCACCCGGGCAATGGATTATTTCGACCTCGCCGAGGACCATGGCGGCGTGCTCGCCAACGCGTTCCGGGGCACGAAGACTCGCTTCTGCGTGATCTCCTTCACCTCGGACTGGCTGTTCCCGACCCGGGAATCCCGGGCGATCGTCCACGCGCTCAATGCCGCTGCGGCGCCGGTCGCCTTCGTGGAGGTGGAGAGCGACAAGGGTCACGACGCCTTCCTGCTCGACGAGCCGGCAATGTTCTCCGCCGCCCGCGGCTTCATCGACGCGGCCGCCCGGGCCCGCGGCCTATGAGCGGATCGGCTCTCGGAAAGATCACCCACGGCGCGCCCTGGGAGAGCGCGGATGCCCTCCCCCATGCCGGAGAGAGCGGTGCGCCGCGGGTCGACCATCTCGTGGTGCTCGGCCTCGTCCCGGCGGGCGCCCGGGTCCTCGATATCGGCTGCGGCGACGGCTCGCTGCTGGCACTCCTGCGCGACCGGCGGGGCATCGACGGGCGCGGGATCGAACTGTCCCGGGAGGGCGTGAATGCCTGCCTCGCCCGGGGCCTCTCGGTGATCCAGGGCGACGCCGACACCGACCTCGCCAATTATCCGGACGACGCCTTCGACGTGGTGGTCCTGTCCCAAACGATTCAGGCGACCCGCAACCCGCGGATCGTGCTGGAGCACCTGCTGCGGATCGGCCGACAGGTGATCATCTCGTTCCCGAATTTCGGGCATTGGCGGGTCCGGTCGGAACTCGCCCTGCGCGGGCGCATGCCGATCACCGAGATCATGCCGGATGCGTGGTGGGAGACGCCCAACATCCACCATTGCACGATCCGCGACTTCGTCGGGCTCTGCCGGCTGATCGGCGCCCGGATCGAGCACGCCACGGCGCTCAACGCCCGCGGCCGGCCGATGCGGTTCTCGATGCCCTGGTGGGTCTGGAACCTGTTCGGCACACAGGGCGTGTTCCTGCTCCGCCGCGACGGTGCCGAGGGTGGACGCTAGGGGCTCGCCCCCGATCGCGTTGCACACGGTACACGCACAAGCCTGAAAAGCCTTGATCCGGCATTCCAACCCTCCCCCTCATCCTGAGGTGCCGGAGCGAAGCGGAGGCCTCGAAGGAGCCCTCCAGGGATCGCGCCGCTGGCTGGAGCCCTCCTTCGAGGCCCGCCGACGCGGTCACCTCAGGATGCGGTGGAGGGTTGGATGCGATCGGGCCCTGTCGTGTCGCTTCGGTCGTGCGAGCGGTATCCATTCACGACATACCCCGAAATAGACCAGAAACGGAGCTTGGCTATTTCTGGTCGCGTTCCCGTGATCGGACCGTGATTACGGATCTACTCGGTTATCGTCTCGGCTAAACCCGTCCGCGCTCGCGCGTGGACTGTGCCCTGCCGCGCTGACATCGGCCGATGTCTTAGATTCCAACAGGGTCAAACAGACACGTGCGACGCGCAATCGTGCATATCGGGATGCCGCGGACCGGCTCCACCGCGTTCCAGGAGGTGCTGGCGCGGCTGCGTCCGCGCCTCGACGCCGTCGGGATCTGCTATCCGAAGCTTGCTGCGCCGGGCGCCCCGGACAGCCTCGACGTCAATCACCACCGGCTCGGCCAGGGGCTCGACCGGCGCCGTCCCGAGGCTGAGCGCCGTGCCGGCCTCGCGCGGCTGGACGAGGCCCTTGCCACGACCCGGGCGGATACGCTGATCCTCTCCTATGAGGATTTCGCCGTGCAGCGGGCACGCTGGCGCGTCCCAGAGATCCTGGCCGAGATCTGCGCGCGGCATGGCTTCGCCCTGGAGACGGCCCTCGTCGTCAAGCCGCAGGCCGAGCAGCTGGCCTCCGCCTACGCCCTGCGGACCCAGGTCGTCTCCGAGGGCCGCACCTTCCGCGGCTTCCTGGGCGTCGAGGGCGCCTCCGGGCGCTACGATTACAGGGCCCTGCTGGAGACATGGCGGCGGGCCTCGCAGGGCCGCGTGACCGCCGTACCGTTCCGCGACCGCCGGTCGGACGCGCCGCTGCTCGCGCGGCTGATCGGCGATCTCGGCCTGCGCGATCGGCTCGCGCCGCTGTTGACCCCGGCCGACCTCGAATACCGGACCAACCGCAGTTCCGGACCGCTCGCCGTCGAGGCCGCGCGCTGCCTGTACCGGCACGGCGTGCACCGGCAGGTGATCGGGCATCCCCGGCAACTCGGCCATGTCGTCGATCGCTGGGCCTGGGCGCGGGGGCTGGATTCGGATCGGTTCCGCGGCGACGCGCCGGAGGGTCTGGCCCGGGTCGCGGGGCGCTACGCCGCCGCCAACGAGGGCTTCGCCGCCGCCTGCTGGGGCCGGCCCTGGGATGCGGTCATCGAGACCGCGCCGGCCGCGCCCCCGAACGAACTCGCCGGCCGGCCGGTCGCGCCGGAGACGGAGGCCCTGATCGCCGCGATGGTGCGGGCCGCGATGGATCACGCCGCCTTCCGGCCACCCCCCGCGTGGCGCCGCCGGGCGGCCCACCTGCTGGAGGACGTCAAGGAGCGCGTCGGCGACGCGGTGGGATACCCGGCTTGGCGCGTGCCCTGACGCGACTGTCGCGCCATTCGACAACCGGTACCGCGACCGCCGCGGACGATGCCTCAAGCGACGGATATGTGCGCCTTGCAGACGATCCCAACCGATCCCCGTCCGGGCCGCGTGACATGGCACCACCTCCAGCCCCGGGAGGACCGGTGGGCGCGCCTGGGCCAGGGGCCGGTCATCGCGTGGTTGACCGGCCTGTCGGGGGCCGGCAAGTCGACCCTCGCGGCGGCCGCCGACCGGACGCTGGTGGCAGCCGGCCGGCACAGCGCGGTCCTCGATGGCGACAACCTCCGCCATGGGCTGAACGCCGACCTGACCTTCACGGCGCAGGACCGGTCCGAGAACGTCCGCCGCACCGCCGAGGTGGCACGCCTGATGGCCGAGGCGGGCTCGGTGGTGATCGTCTCGCTGATCTCGCCCTACCGCGCCGACCGGGCGCTGGCCCGGCGGATCGCGGGCGATATCCCGTTCGTCGAGGTGTTCGTCGATACCCCGCTCGGCCTGTGCGAGGCCCGCGATCCGAAGGGCCTGTACCGGCTGGCCCGGGCCGGCCGGATCCCGGACTTCACCGGGATCTCGGCCCCCTACGAGGCGCCGGAGCGGCCCGACCTGACCCTCGCCACGGAGGGCCGCACGACGCAGGCCTGCGCCCGAACCTTGAGCGCGCTGCTCATGCGCCTGAGCCGGCCGGTCGAGGGCAGGGTGAAGCGGAGGCGGTGAACGGTCGAGGGTCCGCACCACCGCCATCAGCCAACCCAACCCCTCATCCTGAGGTGCCGCAGCGCAGCGGCGGCCGCGAAGGAGCCCACCAGGGGCGGAGCGGCTGGCTGGGGCCCTCCGTCGAGGCCCGCTGACGCGGGCACCTCAGGATGAGGGGGTGGATTGGATGCGCGCTCGTTCTCCCTTCACCTGCCCGGCCACGTCAGCTCCGCCCGCAGGCCCCCCAGCTCCGACCTGCCGAAATCGAGCTGCGCCCCCGCAGCCTCGGCGACGTCCCGGGCGATCGCGATGCCGAAGCCGGTGCCGGGCCGCGTCTCGTCCCAGCGCTGGCCGCGGCCGATGCCGGCGATCGCCGCCGCGCTCATGCCGGGGCCGTCATCCTCGACAGCAAGGCTCTGGGGCCCGGATTCCGTCTGCCCGGTGACCCGCACACGGCGGTGGGCCCATTTCCGGGCGTTGTCGAGGAGGTTGCCCAGCACCTCCATCAGCTCACCCTCCTCCCCCGGATAGGCGAGCGCCTCCGGAACCGAGACCGCCCAGTCAAGGGAATCGCCCTCAGGCAGCCGGCGCATCGTCGCGACGAGCCGCTCCGCCACCGGCGCCACCCGGCAGGAGCGCCGCCGCAGGTCGCCGGAGGCGGCGATTCGCGCCCGGGCGAGGGCCCGCTCCACCTGTCCGCCCATCGCCCGGGCCTGCTCGGCGATCTCGGCCGAGAGGGTGGGATCGGCGGTGTCGGTCCGGCGCGCCAGGGCGTCGAGCACGGCGAGCGGCGTCTTGAGGCCGTGAGCCATGTCGGCGGCCGCGTCCCGGGCGCGGATCAGCGCCCGCTCCTGCACGTCGAGCAGCCGGTTGAGGTCGGCGACCAGCGGCCGGACCTCGTCGGGGAAATGCTCCGGCAGCCGCGTCCGCGTCCCGGCATGGACCGCCAGGAGATCGGTCTGCAGCACTCGGAACGGCGCCAGGGCCCGGCGCACGAACAGCGCCATTGCCAGGGTCAGCACGACGAACAGCGCGACCAAGGCCGGGACGAGCAGGCGCAGGAAGGTCGTACGGCTCGCCGCGAGGTTGCGCCGATCCTCCGCCACGATCACGCGCAGCTCGGTTTCGGCGCCCTGCGGCCCGATCGTCAGCGGCTGGACCACCGCGATGAGGCGACCGCCATCGGGCCCGGTCGTGTCGATGGTCGCGGGCGGCTTCGCACCCGCGCCGACATCCAGGCTCCTGTCCCAGAGCGAGCGCGAGCGCAGGACGTGCGATCCCGCCTCAACCTGCCAGTAGAGGCCGCCATAGGGTGTCGCGAAGCGTGGGTCGGGCGGCTCCCGGGAGAGGGTCGGGCTCCCGTCCGGCGCAAGGCTGACCCGCCCGGCGATGAGCTTGGCGGTCCGGTCGAGGGCGTCGGCGGTGCGCGCGTCGAGCACTTGGTCGAGGATCACGGTCAGCCCGATCCCGGCGAGCACCAGCGCCAGGGCGATCAGAGCCGCCGCCGCGAGGCCGAGCCGGAGGCGGAGCGAATTCCGCTTCACGGGCCGTCCGCGGCCGGGACGCAATAGCCCAGGCCGCGCCGCGTCTCGATCACCCCCGGGCCGAGCTTGCGGCGCAGGCGGGTGAGCAGCGCCTCCAGGGCGTTGGCCTCGCGTTCGGTGCCGACCCCGTGGAGGTGGTCGAGCACTTCGCCCGCGGGAACGACCTGGCCCGGCCGGTGCAGCAGGAACGACAGGAGTCGGTATTCCAGGGCGGTCAATTCGGTCGGGCGGCCGTCGACGCTGACCGCCCGGGTGCGGGTGTCGAGCTCCACGGTGCCGGCGCGCAGGATCGGCGAGGCGTGGCCAGCGGTGCGCCGGAGGATCGCGCGCAGGCGGGCGACCAACTCCTCCATCCGGAACGGCTTGACGAGGTAATCGTCGGCCCCGGCATCGATGCCCTCGACCCGCTCGCGCCAGCCGTCCCGGGCGGTGAGGATCAGCACCGGCAGGGCGATCTCGGAGGCCCGCAGCCGCCGCAGCACGCCGAGCCCGTCGAGGCGCGGCAGGCCGAGGTCGAGCACCAGGGCGTCGTAGGGCTCGGTCTCGGCGCGGAACCACGCGGCCTCCCCGTCCGCCACCACGTCGGCGACGTAGCCGGCCCGCTCCAGGCCCTGGCGGATGTCGGCGGCGATGCGGGGCTCGTCCTCGACGATCAGGACGCGCACGGATGCCCCTCAATCATCGTCGTCATCGTCCAGAACCTTGGCCGAGCGGGCATCGACCTTCACGGTCCGGCGCTTCCCGTCGGCGCCGAGGATGCGCAGCTTGTAGCGCCAACGCCCGTCGTCGCGCTTGAGATCGACCGATACGACATCGCCCGGCACCGCTTCCCGGGCGGCACGCAGGATCTCGTCGAGGGGGCGGATCTCGCCCTTCTCCAGGGCCTGGCGGGCGCGGTCGGCGTCCTCGGAGGCGGAGGCCGGGGCGCCGGCGAGGAGGCCGAGCAGGCAGAGGCAGGCGGCGCGACGGACGTTCATGCGGGTACGCGGTAGCGCGCTCTGCCTGACGGGAGGCTGACAGGCGCCGTCAGGCTGGCGGGGCGGGGCTTCGGCACAAGGGGTCCATACCCCGTCCGGAGACTTCAAACCATGTCACTGATCCTCGGTGCCCTCCTTGCCTGCGCCGCCGGCGTTGCCGGCACCCTCCTCTGCCCGGACCACAAAGCCGGCCGGTCGCGCCTGCCGCTGCTGGCGGCGCTGCTGGCGGGCGGCCTCGCGTGGCACGCCCCCGCCCGGGCCGGCGAGATCCTGCAGGGCTCCGCCGAGGTGATCGACGGCGGGACCCTGCGTGTCGGGTCGCGTCAGGTCAGCCTGTCCGGCATCGTCGCGCCGGATACAGATCAGACCTGCTCGGATGCGCAGGACCGGACCTACGCCTGTGGCCGGGACGCCGCCCGGACGCTGGCCGGCCATATCGGCGGGGCAGCGGTCGCCTGCGAGCCGCACGGCGGCGGGGACACCGTCGTGGCTTTGTGCCGGATCGGCGATGAGGATCTCGGCGCCTGGATGGTCGCCCAGGGCTTCGCCGTGCCCGAGCGCGACGCCGCGCCCGCCTACGCGGCGGCCGCCGACCGGGCGTGGGGGCGGCGCCTCGGCCTGTGGTCGGGGGTGTTCCAGGACCCGGCCGAACGCCGCCGCCGTCACGCCGCGGCGGGGCTGCGCGACGCGGGCTGAGGTCATCCCGGGTTTCGAAAGGGCGAGCCCTTTCGCGGGTGCAGGGCGGAGCCTTGCTGTCGGGCTCCGCCCGATGGGGGCTCCGCCCCGGCACCCCGCCAAAGGGCGCGACCCCTTGGGATCCCACGATCCCGGGGCGGCCACGCTGGGGAACGCTCCCTGGCGCGCCCGGTTGGTCCGATGAGTCCAGCTCGCCGATGAACCGCGGAGATCCCGTGAGACGCCTGACACGCACCATCCTGCTCGCAGGCATTCTCACCTGCGCCGCGGGGAGCACCTATGCCGCGGAGGGCAAGAATGCCGGCCGCAAGGACGACGCGCCCACGACCAGCATGGGCGCCGGCGGCCTGACCGGCACCGGCGCCACCCGGGACGGGGCTCGCACCGCGACCGACACGGCACCGAAAGGTGGCGCGAAGCCGCCCTCGGCACCGGCGGCGGGCACCACC
>NZ_JAKSYG010000133.1 GCF_022829725.1 Methylobacterium sp. E-005
AAGAAGTGGGATGTGCTGATCGCCCCGCGCCCCGACCCGGTCGAGGGCTTCATGAGCAAGATCTCGATGTGCTCGCCCTGGACCTCGATCAACGTCCTGGCGATCACCGAGAAGAAGAAGATCGTCGTCGACCAGAGCCAGCCGACCCTCATCAAGGCGCTCAAGGACTGGGGCTTCGATCCGGTCCCGGCGCCGTTCCTGAGCTACGGCCCGTTCGGCGGCTCGTTCCACTGCGCCACCCTCGACGTCCGCCGCCGCGGCGTGCTGAAGTCGTACTTCTAGGATCACAGACAGGCCCGTTCCGCGGCCGGTTTGCAGATTCGCACATCAGCGTCGGCGGACGTCGAGGGTGGCGCAGTGGAACGAGCCGCCGAACGGGCCGTAGCTCAGGAACGGCGCCGGGATCGGATCGAAGCCCCAGTCCTTGAGCGCCTTGATGAGGGTCGGCTGGCTCTGGTCGACGACGATCTTCTTCTCGGTGATCGCCAGGACGTTGATCGAGGTCCAGGGCGAGCACATCGAGATCTTGCTCATGAAGCCCTCGACCGGGTCGGGGCGCGGGGCGATCAGCACATCCCACTTCTTGAGGACCGCCGGCAGCTTCTCGACGTCGACATAGTCCGGGTTCACCAGCACCTTGCCGGGGGCCAGCGGCATGAACGACGAGTCGATATGCATCGGCTGCGGGCAGCGGCTCTCGATCTCGTGGATGCGGAAGCCGGGGCCGAGGTGGCGGCGCAGCCACTCGATGCCCATCAGGTTGGTCACGTTGGAGCGGGTCACGAACAGGTCGCGGCCGCAGCGCACGAAGTCGGCGGCGTCGAACACCGGCTCGAACTCGTTGACGGTGAACTGCATGGGCTCGCCGGCCTTCAGGTTCGGCACCCGGTAGTCGTAGTTGTAGAGGTCGTCGGTCAGCTGCGGCCGCGGCGCGGAGGTCCAGCGGGCGCCGGCGCGGAAATACTCCTTGAACAGCGAGCGGTAGGCGTCGCCCTCGAAGTAGCGCGAGCGCCAGCACATCGGGCTCTCGATGATCTCGTCGCCGATGACGAGGTATGGGTCGCGCGGGCAGGCCACGCAGAAGCCGCGGGAGGACCAGCGCGGCGCCTTGAACTTCTTGGAGAAGTCCACCGTGTCGGGGCGGCGGACCTTCACGCCCTCGCCGGCCAGGATCGTGATGAAGTTGTCGAGCTCGGCTTGCGCCAGCTTCTTCATAAACTTCGGATACTTCCAGCCGCTCGCCAGCCGGTAGAACGGCTGCGCGGCGCGCGGCAGGTTGAAGATCACCGTGAGGTGGTGGGTCGGGATGGTGGCGCCGTCGAGGGAGCCGACGATCACCTCCTCCAGCGGATCCCACTCGTTCCAGGCCATTACGGGCGAGTGCGGCGCCGGGGCGCCCGGTGCCGCCGCACCCGCATAGCTGCCGGCATGCGTGTCCTCGGTCACGGCCTCCAGGGCCGTGATCGGTGCTTCGCGCTCCATGACGTGTGCCCCTTCTGCGACGTGCCGCGGCCTTCTGCGTAGGCTCTACGAGACCCCGCGCCGCTTTGGCCCCCGGTGTGTTAAACGGGTGATAGACAGCGCTCATCCATGCTGCAACGTGACAGAAACGTTCTCGGCCCGGCGGACCTATTTCTGCCGCGACCGTGGCCGATTTCCCGCATCAAGCCTTTTGCGAGCTTGAAAGACGACAATGAAGCGCCTGACGACCTTGGCCTCGATCGCCGGTCTCTGCACGGTCGTCGGCCTGTTCATGTCCTCTGGTCTTGAGGATGTCTCGGCCGCCGTGATGAGTGCCGGCTGGGGTGCCGCCCTGGTGGTGCTGGCCCGTATCGTGGCGGTCGCCTGGGCGGGGCTCGGCTGGCAGGTCGTGTTCCCCAAGGGCACCGCCCGGCTCGCCGATTGCGTGTCGCTGCGCTTCGTGCGCGAGGGCATCAACACCCTGCTGCCGGTGGCCACCGTCGGCGGCGATTTCGTCGGCGCGCGCCTTCTGTCCAAGCGCGGCGTGCCGGGCGCCCTCGCGGGCGCCAGCATGTTCGTCGACCTGATGACCCAGGCGCTGACGCAGCTCCTGTTCACCGTCGTCGGCCTCGCCCTGCTGGTCGCGATCTGCGGCGACGGGCCGATCGCCCGGACCGTGGAGGGCGGCCTCGCCCTGGCGGTGCCGGCTCTGGGCGCCTTCTACCTGATCCAGCGCCGGGCCGGGCACCGCCTGATCCAGGGGCTGCTGAGCCGCTTCGCCTCGGGCCGCGAGTGGCGCGCCTTCGGGGCGATCGACCAGCTCTACGACAGCCTGCGCCGCCTCTACGCCAACCACGCACGCTTCGCGACCGCGCTGGTGGTTCACTTGGTCGGCTGGGTGATCGGGACCCTGGAGGTCTATGTCTGCCTGCATTTCATGGGCTACCCGATCGACTTCGCGCAGGCCCTCATGATCGAGAGCCTCGCCCAGGCGGTGCGTGGGGCGGCCTTCGCGGTGCCCGGTGCGCTGGGTGCCCAGGAGGGCGGCCTGATCGCCCTGTGCGGCCTGTTCAACATCCCGGCCGAGGCGGCGCTGGCCCTCTCGCTGGTCAAGCGCTTCGCCGATCTGGGCGTCGGTCTCCCGAGCCTGCTGCTCTGGCACCGGATCGAAAGCAAGCTGCGCGCGGAAGCCCCCGAGGAGGAGGAGCGCGAGGTCGAGATGGAGGCCGGGCGCAGCGTCAAGCGGGTGGTGCCACCCGCGACGCTCGGCCCCTTCTACAGCTACGCCCCGCCCCGCATGGTGGCGCGGCTCGGTGACGGCGAGGAGTTGAAGAAGTGCGCCTGACCCGCCGGCTCGCGGCCGCCCTGATCGCCGCCCCTTTGCTCGTCCCGGTTTCCGCGTGGGCCGCCGACGATCCCGCCGTTCAGACCGTGCGCGACCTCTACGCCGCCTTCTCGGCCGCGCTGAAGGACGGCCCCAGCCCCCTGCCCGCCCGGGTCGAGGTGGTGGGGCCGGCGATGGACAAGGCCTTCGATTTCCCCGCCATGACCCGCATCGCGGTTGGCTCGAAATGGTCGAGCTTCACCCCGGAGCAGCAGGCGGCGGTGACCGACGCGTTCAAGCGCAGCCTCACCGTCACCTACGCCAACCGCCTCGCCCGCGCGGCCGGGGGCAAGTTCGACGTGACGTCGAAGGTCGAGGAGCGCGGCGCCCAGCGGGTGGTGCCGACCCGGGTGACCGCGGCGGATGGCGACGATTCCGAAGTCGATTTCGTCGTCAACGCCGACAATCGCATCCAGGACGTCCTGCTCAACGGCGACGTGAGCGAGCTTGCGGCCCAGCGTACCGCCCTCTCGGCGCCGCTGAAGTCGGGGGGCGCGGACGGCGCCGTGAAGTTCCTGCGCCAGCGGGCCGACGGCATGCTCGCGGCCAAGCCCACGCCGTGACCGCCGCCGAGAGTGCCGCCCTGAACCGGCCGTTCGCGGCCAACGCTGCCTGAGGCGGCGGGACGATCGCACGGACCCGATCGGATGGATGTTTCCGCCCTGACGCTGCTGGCCCTCTGGTGGCTCTCGCTGATCTGCCTGATCCTGGCAGCGGCGGGCTGCCTCTATGCCCTGGCGGCCGCCTTCTGTGCAGCCCGCTACGCGGGGCGCCCCGTCCCGGCCCTGGCGCCCGGCGCGCCGCGTCCCTCCGTGACGGTGCTGAAGCCCCTCTGCGGGCTGGAGCCAAAGCTCTACGCCAATCTCGAGAGCGTCCTGCGCCAGGACTATGCCGGCCCGGTCCAGATCGTGTTCGGCGTCCAGAAGGCCACCGATCCGGCGATCGGCGTGGTGGAGCAGCTCAAGCTGGCCTACCCGGCGGCCCGGATCGACCTCGTGATCGACGCGCGCCAGCACGGCTCGAACCGCAAGGTCTCGAACCTGATCAACATGGCCGAGGGGATCGCCCACGAGGTGGTGGTGCTGGCCGACAGCGACATGGTGGTCGGGCCCGACTACCTGGAGCGGCTGGTCGCCGAGCTGTCGCAGGCGGGCGTCACCGGCGTGACCTGCCTCTACCACGGCGTGCCGGCCTTCCGGGGCCTGTACGACCGGCTCTCGACGCTCGCGATCGACACACATTTCCTGCCCAACGTCGTGATGGGCCTGAGCCTGGGGCTCGCCAAACCCTGCTTCGGCTCGACCGTCGCCTTCACCCGGGCGAGCCTGGAGGCGGTGGGTGGCTTCCGGACCTTCCGCAATGACCTCGCGGACGATTACGCGATCGGCGCGGCGCTCCGCGGCCTCGGCGGCCGGGTGGCGATCCCGAGCTTCACCATCGGCCATACCAGCGTCGACACCGAACTCGCCGGCCTGTGGCGGCACGAACTCCGCTGGAACCGCACCATCCGCACCGTCGATCCGGCGGGCTATGCCGGCTCGATCGTCACCCACGCCTTCCCGCTGGCCCTCGTGGCGGCGCTGCTTCCGGGGGCGGGACTGGGAACCCTGGCGGTGGCCGGCCTCGCCCTGGCGAGCCGCATCCTCCTCTGCCGGCAGGTCGAGCGGGCCTTCGGTCTGACCCCGCACCCCTACGGACTGTTGCCGATCCGCGACATCCTCTCCTTCTTGAACTTCTCCTGGGCCTTCGTGTCGGGGGCGGTGACATGGAAAGGTCATGATTATCACGTGGTTGCGGATGGCACACTGATCCCCGACGCGGAGCTCGGCAGCGACGCCGGCGCGCCGCTCCGCTGACCCCGACCAATCCTTCTCCGCCCCTCCCCCGCATTGCCCTGAGGCCTTGAACCCCATGCGCACGCTCTTCCTCCAGGCCCCCACCTTCGACGGTTTCGACGGCGGTGCCGGCTCCCGTTACCAGGCCAAGCGCGAGATCAAGTCGTTCTGGTACCCGACCTGGCTGGCCCAGCCGGCCGCCCTGGTGCCGAACTCGAAGCTGATCGACGCGCCGCCGCACAACATCAAGCTTTCCGAGATCGTGGCCCAGGCCAACGACTTCGACCTCGTCGTGCTCCACACCTCGGTGCCGTCGTTCAAATCCGACGTGAAGACGATCGAGGCGCTCAAGGCCGCCAACCCGAAGCTCATCGCCGGCCTGATCGGCGCCAAGGTCGCGGTCGACGCCGCCGGCGCCATGGCCCAGGCCCCGGTGGTCGATTTCTGCGCCCGCAACGAGTTCGACTTCACCGTCAAGGAGGTCGCCGACGGCGTGCCGATGGCGCAGATCAAGGGTCTGTCCTATCGCGACGCCAACGGTGTCGTGGTCCACAACGAGGACCGCGAGATCATGACCGACATGGACCAGCTGCCCTTCGTCACCAGCGTCTACAAGCGCGACCTGGAGATGGAGAAGTACTTCATCGGCTACCTGAAGCACCCCTACATCTCGTTCTACTCGGGCCGGGGCTGCAAGAGCCGCTGCACCTTCTGCCTGTGGCCGCAGACGGTCGGCGGGCACACCTACCGCACCCGCTCGGTCGCCCACGTGATCGAGGAGATCAAGTACTGCCTGAAGGAGTTCCCCCAGACCAAGGAGTTCTTCTTCGACGACGATACGTTTACGGACAACCTCCCGCGTGCGGAAGAAATCGCCCGTGAGCTCGGCAAGCTCGGCGTCACGTGGTCGTGCAACGCCAAGGCGAACGTGCCGCGTGAGACCCTGAAGGTGCTCAAGGAGAACGGCCTGCGCCTGCTGCTGGTCGGCTACGAGTCCGGCAACCAGCAGATCCTGCACAACATCAAGAAGGGCATGCGGGTCGAGGTCGCGGAGAAGTTCACGCAGGATTGCCACGAGCTGGGCATCGCCATCCACGGCACCTTCATCCTCGGCCTGCCGGGCGAGACCAAGGAGACGATCCAGGAGACGATCGCCTTCGCCAAGCGGATCAACCCGCACACGATCCAGGTCTCGCTGGCGGCCCCCTACCCGGGCACCTTCCTGTACAAGCAGGCGGTGGAGAACGGCTGGCTCGACATCGAGAACGCCGAGCTGGTCGACGAGAACGGCGTGCAGGTTGCCCCGCTGCACTACCCGCACCTCTCGCACACCGAGATCTTCACCTCCGTTGAGGAGTTCTACAAGAAGTTCTACTTCCGGGCGCCGAAGATCGCCTCGATCGTCAGCGAGATGGTGCGCTCCCCCGATATGATGAAGCGCCGCCTGCGCGAGGGCGTGGAGTTCTACCGCTTCCTCAAGGAGCGCCAGGGCACCGCCAAGGCGGCGTAAGTCAGGGGGCCGGGGCCCACGGCCCCGGCGGGGCGTGCGGGGCAGAGCCCCGCCTCTTCTCCTAGGGCTCCGCCCTGGACCCGCGAGAGGGCTCGCCCTCTCGACACCCGTTACGAGGTTTGCGTGAAGCGTCTGGTCGTCACCGCGGATGATTTCGGGTTGAGCCCCGAGGTCAACGAGGCCGTCGAGCAGGCGCATCGCGACGGGATTCTCACGGCGGCGAGCCTGATGGTCTCGGCGCCGGCCGCCGCCGACGCGGTGGCCCGGGCCAAGCGGCTGCCGTCCCTGCGGGTCGGGCTGCACCTCGTCCTCGTGGAGGCGTGGCCGACCCTCCCGGCCGCCGAGCTTCCCGACCTGACCGACGCAGCCGGCCTGATGCGGGCCGACATGGCCCGGCTCGGTCTCGACTTCGCCCGCAAGCCCGCGGCCCGGCGACAGCTCGCCGCCGAGATCCGCGCCCAGTTCGAGGCCTATAGGGCGACCGGCCTGCCGCTCGACCACCTCAACGCCCACAAGCACTTCCACGTCCACCCACTGATCGCGGGCGCCGTGCTGCGCATCGGCCGCGCCTTCGGGATGCGCGCCCTGCGGGTGCCCCGGGAGCCGCGGGAGATCCTGCGCCGCGCCGAGCCCGGTGCCCGCCCCCGGCCCGCCCTCGACATAGCCCCCTGGGCGGCCCTGCTCGCCGTGCGCGCCCGGCAGGCCGGGCTTCTGATCCCGGACCGGACCCTCGGCCTAGCATGGTCCGGCGCCATGACGCCGGCCCGGGTGGCGGCTCTGCTGGCCGAACTCCCAGATGGCCTGACCGAGCTTTACACGCATCCGGCGACGGCGGGCGGTTTTGCGGGTGAGGCCCCGGGCTATCGGTATGCCGACGAGCGGGATGCGCTTGTGGCGCCCGCGTCCCGGGCGGCGGCCGATGCGTCTGGCGCAATCCGAGGCGGCTTCTCGGATTTCCTCGGCTGATCGGCCCATCCAACACTCCACCTCAGGATGAGGTGATCGGGCGGGATCAGCCGATCATCTGCCTTTGGGCGCTCTGGCGTCCCGTGTTGCGATACCGGGCGCCGCCGCTTTAACCTCGGGCGCGATGAATGCTGCCGTCTCAAGTCGCAACAGTATCGTCGTCGAGGAAGCCGATCCCACGAGCCTGCCCGCCCGTGCCTGCCTCGCCGCTTACTACGCCGAACTGGCGACCCGCTTCGCCGGCGGCTTCGACGTCGCCCTGTCCTGCGACCCGGAGGCCGCCGCCATGATGCGGCCGCGCGGCACCTTCCTGATCGCCGTCGCGGACGGCCTTCCGGTCGGGTGCGTCGGTGTGAAGGGGAGCGGCGGACCGGTGGCGGAGATCAAGCGCCTCTGGATCGAACCCGCCGCCCGGGGCCTCGGCCTCGCCAAGCGGCTGATGCAGGCGGCCGAGACGGCAGCCCGCGATCTCGGCATCCGGACCCTGCGGCTCGATACCAACAGCGCCCTGCCCGAGGCCCTGGCGCTCTACCGGCGGTCGGGCTGGGTGGAGATCGACCGCTTCAACGACGACCCCTACCCGGACCATTTCTTCGAGAAGGCGCTCTGACCGGCTACTTCGCCGGCTACTTGGCCGGCACCGGATCCTTCAGCCCGGTGCTCTTCCGCAGGGCCGCGCCGGCGGCCTTCTCGGCATCGGGACGATCCTCGTCGGGCTGCACCGGCGGCTCGCCGAGCGTCGCCGGCACCACGAAGAACGCCGCCACCAGGGTGAAGAACAGCGAGAGCGCGAGCAGCTTGCCCATGCTCGCCGTCCCCGGATGGCTCGACAGGACCAGGGACCCGAAGGCGCTGCCGGTGGTCAGCGCCGAGAAGAAGATCGCCCGGGTGAGGCTGGAGGCCAGCATGTCGGTCACGCCGGCCCGCCACGCGATCACGTAGTAGATGTGGAACGCCACGCCGACCGCCAGCATCAGCGGCAGCGCGATGATGTTGGCGAAGTTCAGCGGCATGCCGACGATGCGCATCGCCATCAGCGTCCAGAGGGTCGCGATCACCAGCGGGCCCAGCGTCATCGCCACGTCCCACGGCTTGCGCAGGGCGACCGACAGGATGACGAAGATCAGCACGAAGGCCGTCACCGCCGCCTGCACGAAGGCGCCCAGGATCGTGTAGCTCGATTGAGTCGTCGCCACGGGCGCGCCGGTGGCGTGGGGGGCAACCTTCAGGACTTCGTCCGAGAAGCGGCGCAGCACCGCGTCGTCGTTCGAGTCACCCTTCGGGTGGACCTCGATGCGGGTCCGCCCGTCCGCCGCCACCCAATCGGCCTTCAGCTGCGGCGGCAGGTTGTCCAGCGTGATCTTTTCCGGGTGCAGCAGATCGCGCAGCCGCGCGAGCAGCGGACCGAGATCCTTGGTCAGGGCGACGGACGCCGCCTCGCGCTGCGGCACCGGTCCGGCGGCGAGCGTGTCGAGGGTACCGGCGAGTTGCTTGGCGGTCTGCGCCCCCTTCTGGTCGCCCTTGGCGTCGTTCGAGACGCCGTTCAGTGCCGTCGCGGCATCCTTGAGCGCCTTGACGTTGTCCGCGTCGGTGGGCGGCGGCGGCCGGCGCCCGGGGTTGAGAACCGGATCGAGGAGCTGCGCGGTGTCGGCGATCTGCGCGAGCTTCTTGTCCTGATCGCGGGGCACGAAGGTATCGATGCTGTTGACCGAGGCCGTGACCGGCAGCGCCAGCAGCTTCTGCGACAGGGCCGGGACGGCGTCGACGCTGGGGGCCAGCACGTCGATGAAGTTCGGGCTGGTCTCCGGGTTCTTGATCAGATCGAGATAGGTCGCGATCGACTGCGTCTTCGCGCTGCGCAGGTGCATCGGGTTCGAGTCGAACGGCAGGTGCCAGAGGAGCGGTGCGCCCGCCAGGGTGATCAGGCCGACCACGATCAGGATCGGCTTGCGGTGCTCGATGATCCAGGGATCGACGCCGACCAGCCAATCGGTCTGCACCGCGGCCTTCTCGCCCTTGGGATTGAACACGGCGATCAGCGCCGGGAGCAGCGTCAGGGCGAACAGGTAGGCCACGATCATGCCGACGCCGGCGATGAGCCCCAGTTCGGAGACGCCGCGGAAGGCCGTCGGCAGGAAGGCGAAGAAGCCGGCCAGGAGCGAGATCGCAGCGAGCGTCAGCGACCAGCCAACGCCCCGGGCCGCAGCCCGCAACGCGGCGCCGATCTCGGGCTGTTCGAAGCGGTCCGCCCGGTAGCGCACGGCGAACTGGATGCCGAAATCGATGCCGAGCCCCACGAACAGCGCCGCGAAGGCCACCGAGATCGGATTGAGCTCGCCGACCATCGCCAGCCCGAGGCCCGCGGTGACGATCAGGCCCGCGAAGGTCGTGATCAGAACGGCCGCCACCAGGGGCGCGGAGCGCAGGGCGAGCCAGATGAACAGGACGATCGCGCCGACCGTCACGCTGTAATTGACGCCCGCATCCTCCGAGAGCGTCGCGAACTCCTCGTCGGCCACCGCCACCGTGCCGGTGAGCCGCATGCGCAGGCCGTGCTCGGCATCGATCCTGAGGTCCTGGGCGACGTTCCGGATCAGCTTGGTCGCCTGATAGCCGGGCTCCAGGGCGTTGAAGTCCAGCACCGGCTGGATGACCACGAACTTCATCTTGTCGGTGACGCTGCTCTCGCCGTTGGAGAGCAATTCCTGCCAGGACATCCGCGCCGGCTGGCCGGCCAGCACCTTCTGCAGCGTGGCGTCGATCTGCCCCATGGGCTTCTCGAGGTCCTCGAGCTTGGCGTCCCCGGTCTTCACCCCGCGGGCGCCGAGGGTCAGCACCCGCATCACGCCGCGCAATGACGGGTCGGCGGCGAGCGGGCCGAGCAGCCCCTGCTGCTGGGTCAGCGATTCGAGGGTCTTGTCGAGGTCGGCCTGCGACATCAGCAGCAGGCCGTTCTTGTTGAAGAACGGCCCGCCATCCGGGCGATAGACGGTCTCGATCAGGTTCTTGTGCGCGGTCAGCGCCTTGGCGAGGTTGGCCGCCGCCTCCTCGGTCTCCTCCGGCGTCTGGCCGTTGATGACCGCCACGATGGTGTTCGACCGCTGCGGGAAGGCCTGCTCGAAATTGATCTCGTCCTGGCGCCAGGGCTCCTTCGGATCGATCAGCCGCTCGACATCCGTGTTGATTCGGAAGAGATGCGCCGCGACTCCGGCGCTCGCGACCGTGACGAACGCCACGAGGGCGAGCACGATCCACCGATACCGTACCGAGAACGCGACGAGACTTTCGATCACGAGCACCCTGCCTGTTCGCCCCGGACGCGCACACGGCGCGGCCGACACATGCCATCGAACACATCGGGATCCCGGTGACCGGCTCCGGCAGGGCTCAGAGCCCGCGTGCCGATCGCCCCGCAATCCGCTCGGATGCGTGCCGGGGTGGAGGAACGCCGCACGGTCCGCCCCGGACGCACGGTACGCGTCCATACGCCGATCGCGGCCGATATGGATCGCGGCGCAGCCGTCTGCCATAGGCCGCAGACCGGGCCCCGGCTTGCATCACCGCCCCGGGGTTCAGTAAAGAGGGTGGTGCCAGATTGCAACGCGGCCGACCGGTGCGGTCGTCGCGGAAGATATGTGCGCTAGCGCACATCGCCTGCGGCGTCACGGCCGAAATTCCCGAGGCTCGGTCGCATTGCCGACGCAATGCACGTGCTGTCCTCAACGGCTGGATGTCCTTGCCCACGAGGCCCGCGCAGGCGGCTCATGTGGCACTGTTGCGTCAGGCGTGGAATATGATGTCATCGCCCCGCCGAAACAGGGTCGATTGAGATTAGTTCCAAGCTAGATCGCTAGAAATCGCGTTTTTTTTCGTGTTAAACACCCCGATGCCTCCGGGGCCGACGAAGTGAAGGAGCCGCAATCTTGGGTATCCCCCTCCGGTACGTCGCGAAGATCGGCGGCTACATCCTGAAACAGCACCTGACGGGTCGCAAGCGTTACCCGCTCGTGATGATGATGGAGCCGCTGTTCCGCTGTAACCTGGCCTGCGCCGGCTGCGGCAAGATCGATTACCCGGACGAGATCCTGAACAAGCGCCTGCCGGTCGCCGACGCGCTCGAATCGGTACGCGAGTGCGGCGCCCCCGTGGTGGTGATCGCCGGCGGCGAGCCGCTCCTGCACAAGGATCTGCCGCAGATCGTCGAGGGCATCATCGCCCAGAAGAAGTTCGCGATCGTCTGCACGAACGCGCTGCTCCTCGAGAAGAAGATCAAGGAGTACAAGCCGAGCCCGTACTTCACGTGGTCGATCCATCTGGACGGCGACAAGGAGATGCACGACCAGTCGGTGTGCCAGCGCGGCGTCTACGACAAGGCCGTGGCGGCGATCGCGAAGGCCAAGGAGATGGGCTTCCGCGTCACCATCAACTGCACCTTCTTCAACAATTCCCAGCCCGAGAAGATCGCCGACTTCTTCGACAGCGTGACCCGGATGGGCATCGACGGCATCACCGTCTCCCCCGGCTACGCCTATGAGCGCGCCCCCGACCAGAAGCACTTCCTGAACCGCAAGGCGACCAAGGACCTGTTCCGCGGCGTCTTCCGTCACGGGAAGGAGAAGGGCCGCGAGAAGTGGACCTTCCAGCAGTCGGGTCTGTTCCTCGACTTCCTGGCCGGTAACCAGACCTACCACTGCACCCCGTGGGGCAACCCGACCCGCACCGTGTTCGGCTGGCAGAAGCCCTGCTACCTGCTCGGCGAGGGCTACGCGGCGACCTTCAAGGAACTGATGGAGACCACCGACTGGGATTCCTACGGCACCGGCAACTACGAGAAGTGCGCCGACTGCATGGTCCACTCGGGCTACGAGGCCTCCTCGGTGGTCGATTCGGTCCGCAAGCCCTGGAAGCCGCTGGTTCACGCGATCCGCGGCATCAAGACCGACGGCGCGATGGCTCCGGAGGTCAGCCTGGAGAACCAGCGCCCGGCCGAGTTCGTGTTCTCGCGCAACGTCGCGCAGAAGCTGTCCGAGATCAAAGCGGCCGGCGTCGACACCAAGCAGGAAGCCCGCAAGCGCACCGCCGCCTGACCTGCACGGGACGGACGAAATTCGAACCCGCGGCCGAGAGGCCGCGGGTTCTGCTATTTTGGGTGTCGGGTCGGGCGCGCTGCGCGAGATCACGGGCCCGACAGAACCCCGGCAGGGTTGCCGGGTGATTCAGCCTTGGTTTCGAAAGGTCGAGACCTTTCGCGGGTCCAGGGCAGAGCCCTGGTCAGGATCTCAGGGCTCTGCCCTGAGGGCCCGCCACAGGGCCGAGCCCTTTGGAAACCCAATCCTCGACTGTCGTCTGTCGATCCTGCAGGCGTGCGACCAAGGGGCGGTCCGGAACCGCGCAGCCATCAGCCCCCGCGCAGGGCTTCCAGCACCTTGCCGCCGGGGCGGCCGGTCGGGGTCATGCCGAGGCGGCGCTCCACGTCCTTGATGGCGTCGCGGGTCTTCTGGCCGACCTTGCCGTCCGGCTCGCCGACATCGTAGCCGCGGGCGGCCAGCCGGGTCTGGAGGTCGCGCCGCTCGGCCCGGGACAGGGGCGGATCGTCGGTCGGCCACGCCGCCTGGACGCCCGCCTTGCCCCGCAGCCGGTCCGACAGGACCGCGATGGCGAGGCCGTAGGATTCGGCGGCGTTGTACGAGTAGATCGCGTCGAAGTTCTTGGTGACCAGGAAGGCCGGCCCGTCGATCCCGGCCGGCGCGATGATCCCGGCCGGCCCCTCACCCGAGAGCGGGCGGCCGTCGATCCGGGTCACGCCGAGCGAGGCCCAATGGGTGAGCGGCTTCTTGTTCCTGCGCCCGGCGGCCCCGACGTTGAAGCCGCGGGGCAGCTTCACCTCGTAGCCCCAGACCTGCCCGTGCTGCCACTTGGCGACGTGCAGGAAGTTGGCCGTGGAGGCGACGGCGTCGGCGGTCGAATCGACCACGTCGCGCCGCCCGTCGCCGTCGCCGTCGACCGCGAGGCGGTGATAGGTGGTCGGCATGAACTGCGTCTGGCCGAAGGCCCCCGCCCAGGAGCCGGTGAGCCGCTCCGGCGCGATGTCGCCGCGCTCGATGATCCGCAGCGTGGCGATCAACTCGCCGCGGAAGAAGTCCCGGCGGCGGTTGTTCGAGCAGGCGAGCGTCGCCAGCGACTGGACCAGCGGCATCTTGCCGAGGTTTTTGCCGAAATTCGACTCGACCCCCCAGACCGCCGCGATCGTGTAGCGGTCGACGCCGTAGCGCGCCTCGGCCTGCGCCAGGGCGGCCGCGTTCTGGCGCATCGCGGCGCGCCCGTCCTCGACGCGCTCGTCATCGACCAGGGCGGCCATGTAGTCCCAGATCGGCGTCTTGAACTCGGGCTGCGCCTGCGAGAGCTCGATCACCTTGTCGTCGTAGCTGATGCCGCTCGTGGCCGCGCGGAAGGTCTGGGCCGAGACGCCCGCAGCGGCGGCCTGGGACTGGATGCCGGCGAGACAGCCGTCGAAATCCGCGCGCGCCGGCAGGCTCGTGGCGCCCACGGCGAGGAGACCGAACCCGAGCGCGACGCCCGACCCGAAGCACTGATGGCGCATCCTGGCCTTCCTGTTTCTCATCCGCGGTGTAGCGGCCGAATCAGGCAGCACGAGGGTTAACTGCGCGTTAGCGCGGGCGGGGTCCGATGCGCCAGGGCTCCGCCCTGGCGACCCGCCAAAGGGCTTGAGCCCTTTGGAATCCCCTTTTCCTCAGGCCCATTCCCGCTGGGCGAGCTTCTGCTCGTAGGCGTCGATGGCCGAGGCGCGCTCCAGCGTCAGGCCGATCTCGTCGAGCCCGTTCAGGAGGTTGTGCTTGCGGCCCGCCTCAATGTCGAAATGCAGCATGCCGCCGTCCGGCCCCCGGATGGTCTGCGCCTCCAGGTCGATCGACAGGGTCGCGTTGGCGCCGCGCTCGGCGTCCTCGAACAGCTTCTCCAGATCCTCCGGGGCGACCGTGATCGCCAGGATGCCGTTCTTGGCGCAGTTGTTGAAGAAGATGTCGGCGAAGCTCGTGGAGATCGCGCAGCGGATGCCGAAATCGGCCAGCGCCCAGGGCGCGTGCTCCCGGGACGAGCCGCAGCCGAAATTGTCGCCCACCACCAGGATCTTGGCGTTCCGGTAGGCCGGCTGGTTCAGCACGAAGTCCGGGTTCTCCGAGCCGTCCTCGCGGTAGCGCATCTCGGCGAACAGGCTCTTGCCGAGGCCCGTCCGCTTGATCGTCTTGAGGTACTTGGCCGGGATGATCCGGTCGGTGTCGACGTTGATCGTCCGCATGGGCGCCGCGACGCCCTCCAGGGTGGTGAACTTGTCCATCTGCACGCTCGCGCGATCGGGCTGTCTGCCGGGGGGTTTAGCAGCGCCCGGCGCGGGCCGGAAGCGTCAGGCCAGGGCATCGTCCCGGAAGGTGGTCACCGGCTTCCGGGACGATGCCCATCTCAAAGACCACGCGCGTCGGCCCGGGACAGGAAGCCGTCGTGCAGCGCCGAGGCCACCAGGGCGCCCGCGATCCCGGCCGCGCGCAGTGCCCGCAGATCGGCCGGGCCGCGCACGCCGCCGGCCGCGTAGAGGCGGCGATCCGGCGCCCGCGCCTGCATCGCCGCGAGCGCCGCGAGGTCGGGCCCCTGCCCGGCCCCGACCTGGGCGAGCGTCATCGCGATCACCTCAGGCGGCCAGAGCGACGGGTCGTCGTGGAGCGCGGCGGGGCCGAGCCGTTCCGTGCCGCGTGTGTCGAGGGAGAGCACGGCGCGGTCCCCGAATCGCGCCGGCAGGCGGGGATCGGCCTGGCTCTCGCTGCCGATCACTGGTCGGCCGAGGCCGGTGGCCAGGAAGTCTGCGATGCCCTCGGGATCGGCGAAGCCCGCATCCACCCACAGGGTGACCCCCGGACAGGCCCGGGCGATCGCCGTCAGCGCCGCCAGATCGGGCGGAACCCGGTCGATGATCGCGTCGAGATCCGCCACGTAGAGGATCGTGGCCGGCCACGCGTCGCACAGGCCGCGCGCCACCGCGTCGGGTGCGGATCCCTTTGCCAAGGGCGTCGCGATCGGGGCATAGGAGGAGCGCTCGCCCCGGCGCGCCCGCACCACGCGGCCGCCCCGGAGGTCGAGCACCGGGATCACCGCGAAGCCGGGGCGCCCGAATCCGTGGTCCATCGAGGCGTTCATCGCGATCCCATGCTCTCACCAGCCCAGACGACGATCGGGTGGGACCTCGGCGGGGTTCACGTCAAGGCCGCGCTGGTGGAGGCCGGGCGCGTGGTGGCGGCCGTCCAGGTCCCCTGCCCCCTCTGGCAGGGCGTCCCCGCCCTCGATCGGGCGTTGGCGGCCCTGCCCGACTGGGCCCGGCGCGAGGCCCGGCACGCCGTCACCATGACGGGCGAGCTGACCGATTGCTTCGCCGACCGGCAAGCGGGCGTGGCCGCTTTGTCCGGATGGGCGGCGGCCCATCTGGCCGGCCCCGTGCGGATCTATGCCGGCCGGTCCGGCTTCGTCGCCCCGGAGGCGGCCGCGGAGGTCGCCGCCGACGTGGCCTCGGCCAACTGGCACGCCACCGCGGCGCTCGCCGGTCGGCTCGCCCCGGACGCCCTGCTCATCGACATCGGCTCCACCACCACCGACCTGATCCCGATCGTCGGCGGTCGACCGGCGGCGGCGGGCTACAGCGATGCCGAGCGCCTGGAGACGGGGGAGCTCGTCTACACGGGTGTGGTGCGCACGCCCGTGATCGCCCTCGCCGACCACGCCCCCTTCGGCGGCCGCCGCACGCGGCTGATGACCGAGACCTTCGCCCACATGGCGGATGCCTACCGGATCCTTGGCCTGCTCCCCGAGGGGGCCGACCAGCAGGCGAGCGGCGACCGCAAGGGCAAGTCCGTGGCCGAGAGCGAGACCCGGCTGGCCCGGATCGTCGGGCGCGACCGGGCGGAGGCCCCCGGGCGGGTCTGGGCGATGCTCGCGGGGCATTTCGCCGAGGCGCAGCTGCGCCTGCTGCACGATGCCGCCGCGCTCCTGCTCGGCCGGCCAGACCTGCCCGAGACAGCCCTCCTGATCACCTGCGGGGCCGGCGCCTTCCTGGGGGACCGACTCGCGGACCGGCTCGGCCGCGCATCCGTGCCGCTGGTCGACCTGCTGAACGACCGGATCGCCGGCCCGCGCGATTGGGTCTCGACCTGCGGGCCGGCGGCGGCGGTCGGCCTCATCGCCGCGGAGGAGAGAGACGCATGAGTGCCATCAAGATCCTGGCCCGGATCCTCACGGCCCGGGTCGGTCCGCATATCGAATTGGCCGTGGAGACGGAGACCGGCGAGGTCCTGAAGGTGCTCGCCACCGAGGATCAGATCGACCGGCTGGTCGACGAGCTGGAGGACATCCTCCATTCGCCGACCGAGCCCGACGACGACGGGCCGCCCGCGGCCGCCTGAGCGGGCCATGAGTCTGATCGCCGCCAAGATCGCCATCACCCCGACGCTGATGTGGGCCGTCTCGGCGGCGGCGCGCCGCTGGGGCAGCCTCGTCGGCGGCCTGCTGTCGGGCCTGCCGCTCACCTCGGCGCCGATCTCGATCTATCTCGCGGCCGAGCAGGGCGAGCCTTTCGCCGCCGAGGCGGCCATCGGCTCGGTGGAGGGGTTGGGGGCGGTGACGCTCTGCTACCTCGCCTACGCCCTCTGCGCCCCGCGGATGGGCGCCGTCGCGTCGATCGGCGTAGCCCTCGCGGCCTTCATCCTGGGCGGCGCCGTGCTGCACGGGCTCGTCCGGCCCGGCCTGTGGCTCGCCACGGCGATCGACCTGCCGATGATGGCGCTCGTCGTCGCCCTGTGCCGGCCGGGATCCTCACCCGGCGTGCCGCTTCGCCGGCCGCCGCGCTGGGACATGCCGGCCCGGCTGACGGCGGCCACCACCCTGGTCCTGCTGGTCTCCACCCTCGCGCCGCTGCTCGGGCCGGGCCTGAGCGGGGTCCTGTCCCCGATCCCGATCATTTCCTGGCCGCTGATCGTCTTCGCCCGGATGCAGGACGGGGTTGGCGCTTCGCTCGACGTGGTGCGCGGCAGCGCCCAGGGGGCGTTCGGCGTGCTGGCCTTCTACATCTGCATCCATGCGACCCTCGGGGCGATGGATCCGGTCCTGGCCTACGCGCTGTCGATCGCCGCGTCGGCCGCCTGCGTCCTGCCCTGGCTGTTCGCGCGGCGCCGCCCGCGGGCGGCGTGAGCCCCCGGATATAAGCCTGCACCCCGCTGGGGCGGACCTTGAGCCTGTTCGCCGCCCCGTGCGTCGACGCTCCGACGCGTGCCAATGGCCTTCGCCTGGGCCTGACCCTCACCATCCCGAGCCCACGGTTGATCGCCCACGCGCGCCACCGTCCCGGAGCCTCTCGTCCTGCCGTCGGCTTGAACGGGAGGCTCCGCGCGATGGATCCGGCCCGCCGCCACGATCATCCGTGCCGCCCGCCAGCCGGAAGTGGGGCCAGGCCGAGGCGAAGAGCCCCCGATAGCTTCGACCGCTTAAAGCCAAGGTTGTTCTGCATCGACGCGTCAAGCCGCTGCGGGTTGTGCCGATACAGAGACGATGCAGTGATAATGTCCTGACACTCAAGATCTGTTGCAACAGAGATCATGTTGACATCGCCGTGTTTGCTCTGCAGATCGTGAAACGATTTGTCAAAGACGAGATCCCATATGATCGACCGATTGATGAACCTGAGATTATCGTACAGAATTTTGGCACAGACCGTGCTGATGGCTGTCATGTTGGCAATCATCGGTGTTTCGGGATTGCGGCTCTATTATCGCGAGATGGTGGCGGAGCGGATGCAGTCCCTGCAAGCCATCACTGAGCTGTTCATGAGCTATGCTCAGGATCTCGAGGGGCGGGTGCGGAGCGGGGCCCTGACCCGGGACGCTGCCCTCCACCAGCTGACCGAGACGGCGATAGCCATGCGCTTCGACGGCGGGACCAACTACGTCGCCATCTACGGGATGGACGGCACCGTCCTGGCGGTTCCCAATCGCAAGATCGTTGGCACCAATCAGCTGAATACGCGGGTCAACGGCGTGCGCGTGGCCGGAACGATCATCGATGCGCTGAAGACATCCGACACGACCTTGACCGGGTACATGTACCCCCGGCCGGGGCGCGAGGGCCTCTATCCGAAGACCACGCGTGCCGTCCTGTTCAAGCCCTGGGACATCATCATCGCGGTGGGCACCTACACCGACGATATTGGAACGGCCTTCCTGTCGCTGGCCGCCGCTGCCGGGGGGCTGCTCCTCGGCATCGGCGCGTTGGGGGCGCTCGGCTCGATCCTGGTGGGCCGGAGCATCACGCGCCCGCTCGACCGGCTCGGCCGGCGGATGCAGGCCCTGGCCGAGGGCGATGTCGCGGCACCGGTCCCGGGGCTCGACCGGACCGACGAGATCGGCCGGATGTCCGCGGCCGTCGAGGTGTTCCGGCGCGCCCTGATCGAGAAGGCCGCGTTGGATCACGCCGTCGCACGGGAGGCGGAGGCCAAGGCCCGGCGCGGGCAGATCTTCGAGACCCTGACCAAGGCCTTCGAGACCACCGTCCGGACGCTGATGACGCGGGTCACGGCGGCCGCCGCTACGATGCAGGCGACCGCCGAGGCGATGGCGCGGACAGCCTCGCGGACCAGCGGCCGCGCGTCCCACGTCACGGACGCTGCCCAAGAGACCGCCGCGAACGTGCAGAGCGTGGCATCGGCGATCGAGGAGATGGCGAGCACCATCCAGACGATCTCCGGGCAGATGACCCAATCCTCGGTGATGACCAACCAAGCGGCGGCCGAGGCCGCGCGCACCGATGCCATCGTCGGCGAACTCGCCGACGGGGCCGAGCAGATCGGCGCCGTCGCCGGCATGATCGCGGCCATCGCCCACCAGACCAACCTGCTGGCGCTCAACGCCACGATCGAGGCGGCCCGCGCCGGTGAGGCGGGCCGCGGCTTCGCCGTGGTGGCGGCGGAGGTGAAGGCGCTGGCGCAGCAGACCGCGACCGCCACCGAGCAGATCACGGGCCGGATCGGCACCGTTCAGGCCTCGACCCGGCAGGCGGTCGAGGCACTCCAGGGCATCGGCCGCACCGTCGCTGCGGTCAACGGGCTGACGATCACGGTCGCCGCCGCCATCGAGCAACAGAGCGTCGCCACCGAGGCGATTGCCGAAAGCATCGCGCGGGCGGCCAGCGGCACCGATACGGTGACCGCCAACATGGCCGAAGTATCACGCGTGGCCGAGGAGACGGGGGGCGCGGCCGATCAGGTGCTGGGTGCCGCGGCGGAACTCGCCCGGAAATCCGAGCAGCTCTCCGATGAGATCGCGCGATTTCTCGAACAGGTCCGCGCTGCCTGACCGGCGCGGTCCGTAGGGCGAGGTCCCCGTTCCAAGCTCCGGGAGAGGCCTTGAGGAGGGGAGCTTGAGGAGGGGAGCTTGGGGGAGAGGACCCTGCGACGTAAAAAGACCGGCTCGGCGCAGCCGAACCGGTTTCGTGATCTGCCGGGGCGCGCTGTGGGCGCGCCGGGTCACTCGGCGGCGGCGGGCGCCGCGGCCGGGGTGTCCTTGGCCTTGTAGCGGTCGGTGCGCTCGACGATGCGGGCCGACTTCCCGCGACGGTCGCGCAGGTAGTACAGCTTGGCGCGACGCACCTTACCGCGGCGGACCACCTTGATCGAATCGATCATCGGGGAATGCACCGGGAAGACGCGCTCCACGCCCTCGCCGTAGGAGATCTTGCGGACCGTGAAGCTCTCGTTGAGGCCGCCGCCCTGGCGGGCGATGCAGACGCCCTCGTAGGCCTGGACGCGGGTGCGCTCGCCTTCCTTCACGCGGACGTTGACGATGAGCGTGTCGCCCGGCTCGAAATCCGGAATGGTCTTGGCCAGGCGCGCGACTTCCTCGCGCTCCAGCTGCTCGATGATGTTCATGGCATAGCTCCAGCCGTCGCGCCGTGACGCCCCTCATGGGCGGTCGGCGCCAGGATTTCGGCGATCCTGTTGTGAGTTGGCCGGCTCTCTACAGGATCAAGCCCGGCTTGTCGATTGGGTCGACGCGGAGGCCATCGGAACGCGCCGCAGCTTCCCGTGCTGATCGCGTGGACGACCCCGACGCCGTCGACTGGGCTGGATCGACCTCAATGAAGTCTCACTCGCGGAGGCCGTCCAGCCAGGGAGCGGCCCATGGGCGAGGATCCCGGATCACCGGCCATCGCGGTTCAGGCGCCCGGGGAGCGGCGTGCGGTTGATCGGCCCGCCTCAGCCCTTCTCGTGCCAGACGCAGTTCCGGGCCAGGATCTCCAGGTTCACGTCGGATTTCTGCGGCTGCGGCAGGGTCTTGCCGTCCATGGCGAGGTCGATCTTGATCTCGACCTGCCCCTTCGCCTCGGCCGTGCGGCGGGAGAAGTAGCAGTACTGCTGGTAGGGCTGGTCGGCGTTGTCCTTGAAGTTCCAGCCGGTCACGATCTGCCCGTCGAGGTAGGGCACCTGCTTGAACACCGTGAAGGTCGTGTTCACCGTCGCCTTCGAGGCCGGGGCGGCGTCGCTGCCGAGCTGCGCCTTGGTGGGGGTCGGCGAGGCCGAAGCCTTGGGCAGGCCTTCGAGCTTGAGGGTGTTGTCGGTGAGCGTGACCTCGCCCTTGGTCTTCAGCGTCACATCCGAGAGCGCGGCCTGCATGGCGGAGGCGATCTTCTCCGCTGCGGTGTCGAACTGGTTGAGCGTGGCCCAGCCATAGGCCGCCGCGCCGACGCCGATCCCGGTGAGGCACAGGAAGGCGCCGAAGCCCAGGGCCCGGAACAGGAAGGCCCGGGCCGCGACGTAGCTCGAATCCGCCCGCAGGCGGGAATTCACCTGCTGGGCGAGGGCGACGTTCTCAGGGGTTCCGCCGGCGACGTAGTTCATGCGCCGGCTCCCGCGGCAGGCAGGGTCGGGCTCGGAGCGGTCTGTCCGGGCAGGGCCTGCTGGCCTTGGACCGGCCGGTTCATCGGGATCACCGCCCCGGAGGCGTTGGCCGCGTTGGCCGCCCGCGGCAGGATCGGCTCAGGATGCGAGCGCAGGGCGTCGGCGATCGCGTCCAGCATGTAGGGGGCGGCCTCGGGGTTCACGGCCGCGCCGAGGTCGTCCTCGTCCATGAAGGTCCGGCGGGTCGAGACCGCGCAGAGGGCCAGGATCGTGGATGCGAAGGCGGCGCAGATGGCCGGCACGAACACGAAGATCCGCAGGAAGGCGTGGACCTGGCTCTCGGTCACGTCGATCGGATCGACGCCGTACACCATGGCGGTGAAGGAGTGGAGCTGCGAGCGGTTGACCGCGTTGCGGTAGCCCTGCTCGGCATCGGCCACCCGCCGGTCGGCGGCACCCGGATCGAGCTCCGTCCGCGCCTTGCGGGCCTCCTCAAGGTTCTTGATCAGGGCGGCGCGGTCGGCCGAGGCCTTGCTGACCTGCGCCGACAGGGCGGCGACCCGCGGATCGGCGAGGCATTTCAGGTTCTGGTACTTCCGGCCCTTGCTGTTGGTGCCGAAGACCCGCTCGCAGCGCTGGGCCGGCAGGCCGGCGAGCTGCTGGGCGTTGTCGGCCGAGCGCTTCTCGATCTGGTCGAGCTCGGCCGTGTATTGCGCGACGCGCTCGTCCGCCGCCTTGATGCGGTCGCCGATCGTGGCGCGGTCGGCCTGGGCGTCCTTCAGCGCGGTCTTGGCCTTGGCGGCCTCCATCAGGCGGGGATGGAACATCATCTCGCCGAGCTGCGACACCGACTTGGTGGTCACGCCCGCCGCGAAGATGATGCCGAGCACCGCCAGCGCGCGCACGAAGTACGAGCGCTGGGTGCGCGCCAGGATGCCGAGCGGCACCCGGCAGAGCTCCACCGCGGCGTAGACCATCGGCGCCAGCAGCATGAAGTAGAAGGCGTGCCAGTCGCCGTCGCTGTAGACGCCCGCGAACAGCCACGCGCCCCAGAGCGAGGCGCCGATCACCATGAACTCGACGAGGTAGGCGATCGCCACGTAGCCCCACTTGACGCGGTAGCCGCGGTCGACGTGGCGCTGGTGGCGCCAGCGGTCCGATTCCAGCCTCCATTCGCGCTGCTCGCGCTTCCGGTCGCGGTTGGGGGGCGTTTGGGGACCGGCAAAGATCGATTTGATGGAGATCATCGGCCTCGTCACATCCATCGGGTCCGGTTCCGGGCACAGCCAGCCGAGCTTAACCCCGGTTTAACTCCTGCGTGTATGCGCGCATTGTGCCGATTTTGGGCCGCGTTGCACGCCTGCACTGTACGCTACCGGGCCTGCCGCCCGGGTGGCCGAAATGTCTCACCCGGTTCATGTATCCGGCTTGTGTCGCAGCACACCTGCCCGGGTCCGGAATTCGATTGCTCCCGATGGGGTGGGGACCCATGATCGCGCAGCCGTGATCGGCATCCCCGCCGCCGCCAGAGACGAGGTTCGATCCGCCGCCGATGCCAGAGGTCCACCCGGGTTCCTACAAGGAAGCGATCCTGTTCCTCGTCACCGCGGGGATCGTGGTGCCGCTGTTCCACCGCCTGCGGATCTCGCCGGTGCTCGGCTTCATCGGTGCCGGCGCCCTGCTCGGACCCTACGGCCTCGGCCGGCTGGCAGAGGCCTATCCCTTCGTCCACCTCTTCACCATCGGCAACCGGGCCGAGATCGCGCACCTCGCCGAGTTCGGCGTGATCTTCCTGATGTTCATGATCGGGATCGAGCTGTCCTGGGAGCGCCTGAGGACCCTGCGGCGGCTGGTCTTCGGCCTCGGCTCCCTGCAGGTGGGCTGCTCCACGCTCATCCTGGCGATGATCCTCTACGGGCTCAACGTGCCGCTGGTCGGCGCCGCGATCGTCGGGATCGGGCTCGCCCTGTCGTCCACCGCGGTGGTGCTGCCGGTGCTGGCGGAGCAGAAGCGGCTCAACGCGCCGACCGGGCGCACGAGCTTCGCGGTGCTGCTGTTCCAGGATCTGGCGGTGGCGCCGGCCCTGTTCGCCATCGCGGTGCTCGGCCGGGACGACGGGGGCGACAAGGGCTGGGCCCTCGCCCTGGCTCTGGGCCAGGCCGCGGTCGCGCTGGTGCTGATCGTGATCGCCGGCCGCCTCGCCCTGCGGCCGCTGTTCCAGCTGGTGGCGCGCACGCGCTCCACCGAGCTGTTCATGGCGGCCTGCCTCCTCGTCATCGTCGGCACGGCGCTGACCGCGGCGGCGAGCGGCCTGTCGATGACGCTCGGCGCCTTCGTGGCCGGGCTGCTGCTCGCCGAGACCGAGTACCGCCGGGCGATCGAGGCGACCATCGACCCGTTCAAGGGCCTGCTGCTCGGCGTGTTCTTCGTCTCGGTGGGGATGAACCTCGATCCGGCCCAGCTCATGGCGACGCCGGGCGCGATCCTGGGCCTGTCGCTCGCCCTGGTGCTGATCAAGGGGGCCGTGGTGGTGATGGCGGCCCCCGTGATGAAGATCCCCCGGCCGGTGGCGATCGAGACGGCCTTGCTGCTCGGGCCGGGCGGGGAGTTCGCCTACGTGCTGATCGGCGGCGCCATGGCGACCGGGCTGGTGCCCGAGGAGGTCGGGGCCGCCGCCCTGGTGGTGACCACCGTCACGATGATCATGATCCCGGCGCTGGCGGCGATCGGCCGACGGCTCAAGCAGCGGGCGACCGCCCAGGCCCAGGCCGCCGCGGGGGCACAGGCACCGCTGCCCGAGCGGGTGGAGAACCGGGTGATCGTGGCGGGTTTCGGCCGCGTCGGCCGGCAGGTCGGCGAGATGCTGGAGAAGCACAAGATCCCGTATCTCGCCCTCGATTCGGACCCGGCCCGGGTCGCCGAGCAGCGCCGCACCGGGAAGCCGGTCTATTTCGGCGATTCCGGCAACACCGAGATCCTGCGCCATTGCGACATCGCCTCGGCCCGGGCCCTGGTGGTGACCCTCGACAACCCCCGGGCGGTCGAGGCGGCGGTAGTCGCGGCCCGCGCCGAGCGGCCGGACCTGACCATCGTGGCCCGGGCCCGCGATGCCCGCCACGCCACGGCGCTCTACGAACTCGGCGTCGACGACGCGGTGCCGGAGACGATCGAGGCCTCGCTGCAATTGTCGGAGGCGGTTCTGGTCGATGTCGGCGTGCCGATGGGGCTTGTGATCGCGTCGATCCACGAGCGGCGGGACGAGTACCGTGCCCTGCTCAAGAAGCGCGAGAACGAGGCGAAGCCGATTTTCCGGGCCCGGCGGACCGTGGGGAAGGCGCTCGGCAAGCCCGCTCCCGTCAAGCGGGAGCCCGAGCCTCAGGCGGCCAGCCAGGAGACGGTCGGTTAGGAGACGGTCGGCCAAGCCGGGGAGGCTGGCCGACGCGTCCGGTCGAAGGTCTTCAGGGCAGCTTGGGTCCCACGACGCCGTCGTGCCTCCTCAGACGAAGGCGGGCTGGGCCTCTTCCACCTTGGGACGCCGCACGGCGCGGCTGCGCGGCGCCGGCTCGAACCCATCGGCGAAGCTGCACCGATAGACCAGCTCGTCGGCTGGTCCCAACCCGGTGACAAGCGGTACCGTCACAGTGTCGCCGGAGAAGCGCCAGCCCCGGGCGCCCTTGTCCCAGTAGAGCCAGACCGTGCCGGGATAGCCCCGGAGGGTGAACACCGCGGCCTTGCGCGACAGGGCCTGCACGGCCCGCGGCGCGTACATGCCCTTGTCGCGGTAAGCTTGTTGCGTCGCCTCGGGCTGGCGGTCCATGAAGGTGTTGCGCACCAGCTGAATCGTTGCGCCCGGCTTCGCGAGAAACCGCTTGAAGTCCGTCAGATTCTGCAGGACGACCGCCATCGCAGGTCTCCTCGCTTGCCCTGTACGGCCCGCGTCGCCGCGCCCGCACCCACTCGATCCGTCGAGTTGAGCGATTCCCATGACTGATTGCGTGACCGGGCGAGGGGTGCCGCGGCACATATCAACAGATTCGGCCACTTATACCCAGATTCTGCGGATGGAGGAGCGGGAGAGACTCTCGCCGATGTCGGAATCGACTCTGCGCATGGTGCTGAATCCTGTCGACCAGCCACGAAGATTCGGAATCGATTCCAAAACGTCCTGCCAAGCTTGGTCCCAGTGAGTCCGATTCGCCTGGACTTGACCTGCATCGCCAACTGGCGCGTTTCTCTTGGATGCTGCTGCAGTTCTTCACCGCCCTGCGGGACGCCAAGGTTCCCGTCTCCCTGAAGGAGTACCTGACCCTGCTGGGCGCCCTCGACCGGGGACTGGCCGAGCATGACGTCGAGGCGTTCTATTTCCTGTCGCGCACCGCGCTGGTGAAGGACGAGGCGCATCTCGACCGGTTCGACCGGGTGTTCGGTACCGTGTTCAAGGGGCTCCAGACCCTCGGCGAGGCGGTGGAGCCCACGCCGATTCCCGAAGCGTGGCTCCGCAAGCTCGCGGAAAAATACCTGACCGAGGCTGAGAAGGCGGAACTCAAGGCGCTCGGCTGGGACAATCTGTTCGAGACCCTGAAGCAGCGGCTGGCCGAGCAGAAGGCGCGCCACCAGGGCGGCTCGAAATGGATCGGCACCGGGGGGACCTCGCCGTTCGGCGCCTACGGCTACAATCCGGAGGGGATCCGGATCGGCCAGGACGGCAACCGCAACTTCCGGGCGGTGAAGGTCTGGGACAAGCGGGAGTTCAAGGATCTCGACGACGACAGGGAGATCGGCGCACGCACCATGCGCCTCGCGCTCCGGCGCCTGCGCCGCTTCGCCCGGACGGGTGCGGCCGAGGAGCTCGACCTCGACGGCACGATCCGCGAAAGCGCCCGCCAGGGCTATATCGACGTGCAACTGCGGCCGGAGCGGCGCAACGCCGTGAAGGTGCTGCTGTTCCTCGATGTCGGCGGCTCGATGGACTGGCACATCGAGCAGGCGGAGGCCCTGTTCTCGGCGGCGCGCTCGGAGTTCAAGCACCTCGCGCACTACTACTTCCACAACTGCCCCTACGAGGCGGTCTGGACCGAGAACCGGCGGCGCCACGAGGCGAAGACGCCGCTGCTCGACGTGATCCGCACCTATGGCAGCGACTACCGGCTGGTCTTCGTCGGCGACGCCTCGATGAGCCCCTACGAGATCGCCACGCCCGGTGGCTCGGTGGAGCACTGGAATGAAGAGGCCGGCGCAGTCTGGATGCAGCGGCTCCTCGACCATTTCCCGAAGACGGCGTGGCTCAACCCGGTGCCCGAGACGCACTGGGGCTACACCCAGTCGATCGGCATGGTGCAGCGGCTGATCTCGGGCCGGATGTTCCCGCTGACCCTGGAGGGGCTCGACGCGGCGGCGCGGGCGCTGGTGCGGTAGGCCGTCCCCTCCCGCACATAGGAGAGGGAGGGCGTCGCGTTTCAGCGCTGATGATCGTCTACGAGCCGTATCGTGGCGCCCCGTCGCGCCGGACGCGACCTTACCCCTGCTGCGACGGCGTCGTCACCACGAGCCCGTCGAGCGCCGGCGTGATCTTGATCTGGCAGGACAGCCGGGAATTCTCGCGCACGTCGCTGGCGAAATCGAGCATGTCCTGCTCCATGTCCTGCGCCTTGCCGACCGTCTCGATCCAGGCGTCGGCGACGTAGACGTGGCAGGTGGCGCAGGCGCAGGCGCCGCCGCATTCCGCGTCGATGCCCGGGACGTTGTTGCGCAGAGCCGTCTCCATCACGGTCGCGCCGACGCTGCCTTCGACGGTCCGCTCCGTCCCGGCGTGGTCGACGTAGGTGATCTTGGGCATGCTGGGGCTCCGGGCTCGCGTCGGGCAAAACCAGTCCAACGGGCGGCGTGACTGCTTGGCGGTTGAACCCACGGAATGCAAGCGCGGCGATTGACACCCGTCCCGGATCGATCGCCGCATCGCAGCGTGCTCCGTTTCGGACGGCGTGTGCGGCCTCCGGACGCGGGCGACACCCTCAGACCTGCCCCTCCGCGATCGCTCGGAGCGCCGCTTCGACCGCGTCCGCGAGGTCATCCAGGGGCGCCCGTCCCTCCCCGCGGAAGGCTGTCTCCGCGGCATCCGCCAGCGCGTGGATCCGCGCGGCCCCGACTCCCGCGGACGAGCCCTTCAGGGTATGGGCGAGGTCGGCGCGCGCGGCCCGGGACAGGGCAGGATCGGTCAGCCGGGGCAGGATCGACCGGCACTGGCCGGCGAACAGATCCAAGACCTCGCGGGCGAGATCGGCGTCGCCGCCGGTCTGCGCGTCGAGGGCTGCGCGGTCGATCGCAGGGTCGATCAGCGGCGGGCCGGCGCCCGCGGATTCGGTGTTCTCTGGGGATTGCGGATCTGATCCACACAATTCACCCCCCGATTCGCCGGTCGGGGATCGCGCCGGACCCCCTGCCTGCGGCACGATGTGGAGGCGGTGAGCGGCAGGGTCGGTAACCATTCGGTTAACGTTTTCTGGGGCCGACCGGGGGCTCGGGTATCGGCAATCGCTGCCCAGGTCTAATCTTGTAATGGTAAACGGGGTGTTGCGTCTCCGGCATCAGCCTCCCCCAAGGTGCCGGTGAACCCGTGTCACGAGGCGTTGAATGGCGACCGAGAAGAAGCTGAAGGACCCGGCCGAGGCCGCGCTCTCTGCGATCGAGCAGGCGCTGAACCTCGATGCCCTGACGCCCAACGGCCTCGAAGGCCGCGCTGAGCCGCGCCTGCCCGACGTCGGCGACACCGATCCGCTGCTCGACGGGGGGCTCGACGTGGCCGGCCGGACCATGCCGCCGCGCCTCGACCTCGATCCGCCGCTCGCCTCCGACCTGCCCCCGCCCGGCCTCGAGCGCCCGCGCCGCGAGGGTGGGCTCCTGCCCCCCGACCGGTCGCTCGTGGCCAACGACGACCGGCGCAACATCGGCATCCTGCAGCAGACCCTGCGGGTGCGCTCCTCGCCCAAGCCCTATCTCTTCGCCCTCGCCGCCGGCCTCGCCTGGATCGGCGCCCTGGTGCTGATCGCCTGGGTGAAGTCCGAGGGTGACCTGCGCGGCGTCGTGGCGGGCCTCTCCGCCCTCCAGGCGAGCGTCGGCGCCGCGGCCCTGTTCGGCCCGGTGGTGCTGTTCGTGATCGCCGCCATGCTGGCGGTGCGCGCCCAGGAGATGCGCCTCGTCGCCCGCGCGGTCGGCGAGGTCGCGGTGCGTCTGGCCGAGCCCGAGAGCTTCTCGACCGACGCGGTGCTGACCATGTCGCAGACCGTGCGCCGCGAGGTGGCGGCGGTGGGCGACGGCGTTGAGCGCGCGCTCGCCCGCGCGGGCGAGCTCGAGACCCTGGTGCGCGGCGAAATCGCCACCCTGGAGCGCGCCTATTCCGACAATGAGATCCGCATCCGCTCCCTCGTCGAGGAGCTGGTCGCCCAGCGCGAAGCGATCGTTACCAACGCCGACCGGGTGCGCACCGCCATCACGGGCTCGCACCAGAGCCTGAGCCAGGAGCTGGAAGGCGCCTCCGACCGGATCGTGACGGCCGTGAACGGCGCGGGCGAGCGCGTGACCGGCGCCCTCGAGACCCGCGGTGCTGCCATCACGGAGTCCCTCGGCGAGGCCGGGGACCGGGTGGTCGGCCTGATGACCGCCCGTGGCAGCGACCTGATCGACAGCCTGAGTGCGACCAGCGAGGCCGTGCGCGGCAGCCTCCAGGAGATCGGCCAGGGCCTGACCCGCGCCTTCGAGAGCCGGGCCGGCGAGGCGACCGGCGCCTTCGAGGCCGCCGGCGCCGCCCTGGCGGGCCGTCTCACCGAGAATGCCGGCACCCTGGCCCGCAGCATCGAGGAGACCGGCGCGCAGGTCGGTGCGGCTTTGGAGCGTCAGGCCGGCGCGGTGCGCGAGAGCTTCGAGCGCTCGGCGACCGGGCTGGAGAGCGTGTTCCTGTCGCGCGGTTCCGAGCTGACCGACCGGTTCGGCGCGATGGGCGCCGAGATCACGGCGCGCTTCGCCGAGACCGGCTCGGCCCTCGCCCAGGACATCGCGGGCCGCGGCACGGCCCTGCGGGCCGAGATCGAGACCACGGGTCTGTCGGTCGCCGAGGCGATCGAGGGCCGCGGGCGCGACGCGCAGGCCGCCCTGGCGCTGGCCGCCGGCGGCGCGGGCGAGACCCTGGCGGCCCGGGCCGGAGCGGTCCGCGACGACCTGATCGGCGCCGCCGAGCGGATCGCCGACGCGCTGACCGAGCGCGGCGGTGCCGTCGCCGCGCGCATGGACGGCGTCGCGGCCCGGCTCGACGAGACCGTGACGGTGCGCGCCGCCGATCTGGAGACCCGCGTCGCCGCCGCCGCCGAGCGTGCCGGGAGCGGCATCGCGCAGCGGACCGAGACGGTCGCGGCCAACCTGGAATCCGCCTTCGCGGCCCTGGGCCGGGGCTTCGAGACGGGGGCGGCCGACGCGGTCCAGTCCCTGCGCGGCACGGTCGAGGGCCTGTCCGAGGCGATCGACGGCCGTACCGCCGAGGCGGTTGCGGCGCTCCGGCGCGGCGCCGAGGAGGCCACCACCGCCCTCCAGGGGACCGCCGAGGCCGCCACCGGCGCGGTCGAGACGCAGACCCTGGAGGCCGTGCGCGTCCTCGAGCGGCGCCTCACGGAGTCCGCAACCGCCCTGGCGGCCCGGACCGAGGAGGCCGCCGAGGCCCTGCGCGCCGCCGCCGAGCAGACCGGCTCCGCCGCCGAGACGCAGACCCGCGACGCCGCCGCCCGGCTCGCCGCCACCCTCGAGACCCTGCGCACGGCCTCGACCGAGGTCGCGGGCGCCGTGGAGGCCGAGACCGCCGCCCTCATGGCCCGGTTCCTCGAAGCCGCCGACCGCGCCGGCACGGATCTCGGCACCCGCGGCACGGAGGCTGTCTCCGCAATCCGCGCCGCCCTCGACGACCTCAACCGCGAATTGACCGCCCGCACCGGCGACGCCACCGGCAGCCTCGCCGAGGCCGCCCGCGCGATCTCGGCCGACCTCGCCGCCCGGATCGGCGAGATGGAGGCGGCCTTCGGCGCGCACGGACGGAGCGTCGCCGAACTGCTCGCCGGCCATGCCGACGAGACCCAGGCCCGGATCAGCGGCACGGGCCGCGACATCGTGCTCGCCGTGGCGAGCCAGGGCGCGCGCATCGCCGACACCCTCAGCCAGACCGGCGCGAGCTTCGCCGAGACCGCCGACGGCCGCGTCCGGGCGATCGACGAGACGCTGGGCAACCGCCTCGCCGCCCTGCAGGAGACCATCGCCCGCGGCGACATCCTGGCCGACCGGATCGGCCGCGACACCGCGGCGCTCGGCGAGACCGTCGGCGCCCGGCTGGAGGAGATGGACCGCCTGCTGACCGGCAAGGGGCAGGCCGTGGCCGAGACGATCACGGCCCGCGCCCAGGAGGCCGGCAGCCTGATCGAGACCCATCTGGGGACCCTGGAGGAGCGCTCCGCGAAGCGGGCCGCCGAGATCGGCGCGGCTGTGGCGGAGCTCGTCGGTCATATCGACAGCCATCTCGGCACCCGCGCCACGGCGGTCGACGAGACCCTGCGCGCCCGCACCGACGAGATGGCCCGCATCATGGCCGAGGGGCATCGCGGCCTCATGGAGATGCTGGAGGGCCGCACCTCCGGCCTCGGGCAGGACATCGCCCGGCACACGGGCGAGATCGCCCGGCGGATCGAGGAGAGCGCCGGCCAGTTCGATTCCGGCGTGATCGGCCGCCTGCAGGCGATCGCCGACGCGCTGGACGAGCGCGCGCGCCTCGTGGACGAGAGTTTCGGCGTCCAGGCCTTCGAGACGATCCGCGTCATCGAGGCACGCACCCGCGCGGTGGACGAGGAGCTGGCGGGCCGGACCCGCGACCTCGTGGCGATGATCACCGACCGGACCGGCGGCCTCGACGGCGCCATGGCCGAGCGCGTCCGCGCCCTCACGGCGACCATCGAGGACTCGACCCGCGGCCTCGAGACCGCGCTGTCGACCCGCGGCGAGGCCCTCGTCCGCGTGGTGGACGAGCGCACCGAGAGTGCCGACGCGACGCTCGCCGCCCGCGCCGAGGCGGTCCGCGCCGCCTTCGCGGAGCGCGCCGACCTGCTGACGCGCGAGATCGACCAGCGCATCGCCACCCTGTCGGGCGAGTTCGACGAGAAGGGCCGGGCGGTGTTCGGGGCGATCGGCGGCCGGATCACCGAGCTCGCCCGCCTGTTCGACCGCGGTGGCACGTCGCTGTCCGAGCTGATCGAGCAGCGCGGCGAGAGCGTGCTGGCCAAGCTGCAGCAGACCATCGCGGATGCCGAGCGGATGCTCGACGACGGCGAGGGCCGCCTGGGCCACACCCTGTCGAGCCGCACCGCCGATATCAGCGGCCTGCTCGACGACGGCGTGCGCTCGGTCCACACCCTGCTGGACGACCGCACCAACCAGATCCGCGTGATGCTGGACGGTCACGCCGGCACCCTGGCCGCCACCCTGGACGGCCGCATGGGCCCGATCAACGAGGCGCTGGACGGCCGCGGCCAGGCGCTGATCGCCGCGCTCGACGGCGCCTTCGGCACCGCGACCGGCGCCCTGGAGGACCGGACCCGGCAGCTCGGCAGCCTGTTCGACGAGCGGCTCGGCCATCTCGAAACCCTGGTCGAGGGGCGCGGCAACCGCCTCGCCGACACCCTCACCGCCCGGGCCCAGGCTCTCCGCACCCTGTTCGAGGAGGCTCAAGGCGCCCTCGACGCCCTGGTGGAGGGCGGCGGCAGCCGCTTCGCCGCCACGGTGGACGCGCGTGTCCAGTCCCTCCGCACCGTGCTGGAGGAGGCCCCGGCCGCCGTCTCGGCGCTGGTCGAGACCCGCGAGCGCCAGCTCGCCGCGACCCTCGACGCGCGCACGCAGCGGCTCCAGACCCTGTTCGAGGAGGCCCAGGCCGGCCTGCGCGACCTCGTGGACGTCCGCGGCCAGGCGGTCGCCGACGCGATCGCGGCCCGGACCGAGGGCCTGCGCACGACCCTCGACGCGGCGCCGACCCAGATGGCGGACGTGCTCGATAACCGCCTCTCCGACCTGCAGGGTCTGTTCGAGCGGGCGCAGGGCGAGATCGACCGCCTCGTGGACACCCGCGGCCGCCAGATCGCCGGCACGATCGAGCAGCGGACCCAGGCGCTTCAGGCGACCATCGACAAGGCGCATCCGGCCATCGCCGGCCTGCTGGAGACGCGCGAAGGCCAGCTCGCCGCAACGCTCCGCGAGCGGACGGGCGAATTGCAGGCCCTGTTCGAGCGGGTCCAGACGCGCCTCGGCTCGATCGTCGAAGGGACCGGCCGCGACGTGTCCGAGCGGGTCGATGCCCGCATCGCCGCCCTGCGGACCACCTTCGAGGAGGCCCGCGCCGCGATCGAGGGGCTGCTGGACGAGCGCAGCCAGGCCCTGATCGACACCGCCCAGGGCCGGACCGGTGCCCTGGTCGAGGTGTTCGACACCCGCCTGCGCGCCCTCGACGGCGTCGTGCAGGACCGCGCGACGTCCCTGGCGCAGGCCGTGGCGGCGCACAGCGAGGCGCTGGCCCAGGGCGTCGACGCCCGCGCCGACGCGTTCACCCAGCGCATCGACAGCCGGATGCGGCTGTTCGCGACCCTGGTGGCGCAGCGGGCCGACACCCTGGCCAACGCCTTCGACGACCGCCACGAGGCCTTCGCGAGCCTCGTGGACGAGCGCACCGCGAACCTTGTGGCGGCCCTCGACGAGCGGGCGCGTGCCCATGCCGAGCAGATCGACGCCCATAACGCCGCTTTGGCCGAGACGCTCCGTCGGCGCGAGGCGGCCCTGACCAGCCTGATCGACGACCGCGTCGAGGCGCTGGGCGCTGCCTTCGAGCGGCGCACCGACGCCCTGGGCGCCCTGGTGGATGCCCGCGGCGAGGCCCTGTCGCGCCGCCTCGCGCAGAGCGCCGAGGCCCTGGTGCGGGCCATTGAGGAGCGGGGCGGCGCCCTGCTCTCCGGCCTCGACGACAGCGGGCGCAATGTCGGCGACGCCCTGGAGGGCCATGTCGAGCGCCTGCGCGGCGCCATCGATGGGCCGATGCTCGACCTCGCCCGGGCCCTGGCCGACCGGGCCGAGGCGATCGAGCGGGCGCTGTCCGAGACCGGCATGCCGCTCGCCGAGACCCTGCGGGAGCGGACCGAGGAACTGGCCGTGCAGTCGCGGGCCTCGGCCGAGCTGCTGCGCGCCGCCGTCGAGGACGGGGCCGGCCGCACCCTCTCGGAACTGTTCGAGACCAACGACCGGATGGGCCGCGAGCTCGGCAGCCTGCTCCAGCGGATCGAGGCGGCCAACCGCGCCCTCAGCGACCTCGTGGCCGGGGCCGATACCAATCTCGGCGCGATCGAGCAGGGTCTGGCGGGCCGGATCGAGCAGGTCCAGGCGGCCCTGGAGCGCATCGCCGCCGAGACCGGCCGGGCCAGCGCCGGTGTCTCGTCCCAGGTCGAGGCCCTGCGCGGCGCCGCCGACGGGGCGCTGAGCGAGGCCTCCCGCCTTGCCGAGACCCTCGATGGGCGCGGCCGCTCCCTCGCGGAGCAGACCGGCGCGCATGTGGCGGCCCTCGACCGGGCCGCCGCCTCGCTCGCCGCCATCGAGGAGCGGCTGGGTTCGACGCTTTCAGGCCGCGAGACGGCGCTCACCGAGGCGCTCGCCGCCTTTGAGACCCGCGCCGCCGCCCTGGAGCAGAACGGCAAGGCCCTGGAGCGGACGATCGAGCAGACCCTGCGCGCCGCCGAGGAGCGGGCCCGCAGTGTCGGCGAGACCCTGACCCGGACCGCGGAGGGTGCCGGAGCCTCGGTGACGAGCGCCTTCGCCGACCTGAAGGACAGCGCCAGCGCCGAGGGCGAGAAGGCCGCCCAGGGCGTCCGGCAGGCGATCGAGGAAGCGGCGCGCGACATGCGCACCGGCTTCCAGGAGGCGCAGGCCAGCTTCGGCGACTCGTTCTCGGCGCTCCGCGAGATGGCGGGCTCGATCCGTGGCGAACTCGACGCGACCCGCGCCGAACTCGCCAAGGGCGTGCTCGAACTCCCCCGCGAGACCCAGGACGCCACCGGCGAGATGCGCCGGGTGGTGGCCGACCAGATCAAAGCGCTCAACGAGCTCTCGTCCCTGGTCTCCCGCTCCGGCCGCTCGGTGGACGTGGCCCAGCCGCAGGCGCAGCGACGGGTCGCCGAGGGTGGAAGCCGTGCCGTCGCGGCACCGGCTGCCACCCAGGCGGCGCCGCTGGCGTCCTTCGCGCCCGCGTCCGCGCCGGCTGCTGCGCCGCCGGCCCCGGCGCTGCCGGCCCTTCCGGCGATGCCGCGGCCGACCGCGTCCGCCCAGACCCGGAGCGAGACTCCCCGCCCGGCTGCGCCGGCCCGCACCACCACACCGGCGCGGACCGGGGACAAGCGGGGCTGGCTGTCCGACCTGCTGACCCGCGCCTCGCTGGACGACGACGAGGAGGCGAGCCCGACCGCGGAAGCGCCCGCTGCCGCCGCCTCGGCGTCGGCCCGTCGGCCTTCGGTGGCGCCCGCCGAGACCGGCCGGATCGCCCTCGACACGATCTCGACCGACATCGCCAAGATGATCGAGCACCGGACCGCGGTCGACCTGTGGGAGCGGTACCGCCGCGGCGAGCCGAACCTGTTCGACCCGCGGATCTACACGGCGCAGGGGCGGGCGACCTTCACGGAGATCCAGCGCCGCTACCGGAGCGATGCGGAGTTCCGCCGCAGCGTCGACCGCTACGTCAGCGAGTTCGAGCGCCTGCTCGGCGACGTGGTCAAGAACGACAGCGACGCCAAGCGGACCGACGCCTATCTCACCTCGGAGACCGGCAAGGTCTACACGATGCTGGCCCATGCCAGCGGGCGGTTCGACGGGGCGTAGGAGAAGCACCCCCCTCGCCCCGCATGCGGGGCGAGGGGGCTCCACGGGACCATGCGCAAGGATGATGGGCGCGCGAAGGCCGGATCCGTCAGCCCGGACGCCCGCGGTTTGTGATCCCCGTCGCTCTCGTCACAACAGCCCGAGGCCGACCAGCTCCCGCCGCAACGCCTCGGGCATCTCGGCGAGGTCGCCCGAGGCCTCCGCTCCGAGGTCGGCCGGCGCATCCCCGGCCGTGAGGTAGCGCCAGCCCTGGAACGGGCGGTACGGCCGCGGGGCCACCGGAACGAGGCTCGGATCGAAGACCAGACGGCAGCGCGGGATGCCATCCTCGCCGGTGAGCGGCTCGATGGCGGTGATCGCCTGCCGGCAGGAGAGGGTCCCGCGGATCACCCAGTAGATCGAGCCCTGGCCGGTGATCTCCTGATGGCGCTTCGGCAGGGTCCGGGTGACGTGGAACGGCGCGGCCGGCCGCCCGTCCCGCAGCGCCTCGGCGCGATAGCGGGCCTGCCGGGCCTCGAGATCGGCGATCGAGGCCGGGCCGACGCAGAGCTTGATCAGGTGCAGGGCCACGGGCGCGCGGTCTCGGAGATCTCGGCGGGGCGCCCCTGATAGAGCATGCCGCGCGAAAGGGGGATCCGGTCTCGCGGATCCGTGACGCGCCGGGGAGGTCCGGGCGAGGTCCGGGCGATCCCCGGTCGGTCGCTCAGGCGAACAGCGCCAGCCGCTGCTCGGGCGAGAGCGCGCCGATCTTGGCCAGGCTCAGGACCGTGTCCACGGCTCCCGGTTCCGCCGGAACCCCATCGGGTTCGGGGGTGGCCGCGACGATGCCGGCCCAGTCGAGTTCGGGGGCGTCGCGGGCCGGCGCGTCGTCGACGCTCTCGGCCATGACGCTCTCGGCTATGACGCTCTCGGCCATGATGCTCTCGGCCCCACGGCCAGGGCCTCGCCGGCCACCGGCCAGTGCCGGCTCGTTCCCCTCCAGCCGTCGAGGGGGATGCCGACGAAACTGTCGGCGCGGGTGCGCAGGGTCATGGGCGGACCTCCGCGGAATCGACGGCGAGCGGGTTGGG
>NZ_JAKSYG010000134.1 GCF_022829725.1 Methylobacterium sp. E-005
TGGCCTGCCCCCATTCGGTGGCCCGAGTTCGAAGTTAGTGCATCGTCGGTCGGCTGACGATGGCAGGGCGCGCGGACGGCACTGATCCGCTCGGTTCGGTTGGCCAGAGGACGACCTCCGGCGCGGGTGGCTGGTAGCCGAGCGACGAGTGCGGCCGGATGCTGTTGTAGTGCCTCCGCCATTGCTCGATCACGACGCCGGCCTCCTTGAG
>NZ_JAKSYG010000151.1 GCF_022829725.1 Methylobacterium sp. E-005
CAAGGACGACGCGGTGGTGCTCCAGCACCTGACCGAGAACCTGAAGCGGGTGGTTTACGGCCAGCCGAACGCGATCGAGGCCCTGACCTCGGCGATCAAGCTGGCGCGTGCGGGCCTGCCCGACCCGGACAAGCCGATCGGCTCGTACCTGGTCGCGGGTCCGACCGGCGCGGGCAAGACCAACGCCGCCAAGCAGCTCTCCGCCTCCCTCGGTGGCGAGATGCTCCGCGTCGACATGTCTGAGTACATGGTGCGCCACACGGTAAGCCACCGACGCGGCGCCGCCCTCTGCTCTGTGGGCTCCGACCAGGGCTGCCTGCTGGCCGATGGGGGTGCACATCGCGCGCATGCCCGCCAGGCCGCCGTGGCCAGCTCGGTGGACGGCAAGCAGGTCGGCGGCGTCCGGACCGCCCACGCCTCCCGCGCGGCCGGGCAGTCGGACGCGATCACGGTGAACGGCGACTGGGCCTCGGGCAGCCACACCGTCGCAGTCAACTTCCTCAACGACGCCTCGGGCGGCACCGCCAGCCTGGATCGCAACCTCTACGTCGACAGCGCCACCTACAACGGGGCGTCCGTCGCCGACGCGCACTTCACCATGCTGAGCCAGGGCGCGCAGACCTTCACGTTCTTCCATTAGGGTGACGATCAGGGCAGCGGATGCACGACGAGCCGGGCTCCAAACCTGTCGGCAGCCTCGGTTCAAACGTCTCGGGAGGCAGCGCGTTGAGCCCTTGATGAAGCCCGCGTTGGCGAACCGAACGACCTGAAGGTGGACCGAAGGGCGCTTCTTGCATCGGCAAGACAAGGGAGCGCCTGACCGGTTTCCGGGAGCCGCCACTGCCCCTCCTCCCTCCGCGACGGCGGCATGCGGCTGTCGGGAGGGTGGGGAGATCACAGCTCCACCCGCGACCGTCGGATCAAGCGCCAACCGTCAGGCTTTATGGCTCGCTCACGACGGTTCAGACCGACGGAAAGTCCATCGCAAGCGCAGACGACCTTGACCTGTCGTGGAGATCCGATGCCCCTGAGGCGGATTTCGCTTCGGAAGGCAGATTGCCCCTACACCGCCTTGTACACGTGGTGAATCGGGAGGCCGCAGAAATCATCCTCGACGCCGAGCGTCCGCATGGGTTCGGATGGGGTGGCGATCAGCCCTTGCATCAGCAGCCGTAGGAACTCCTGAGGGCCCCGCGTCGGGATCTCGGCCTGGAGCAGGTCCGGCCCGTAGAGATCGAGCGTGTCGATGACGTACCGCTCAGCGCCCGCATGCAGCTCAGCGAGGACGGCGTGCTCAGCCGGAGTCCGCGGGTCGGCTTTGAACAGGGGCGCGATCCGTTCGCCCGCGCGCTCGTAGCCCACGACCTGTCCGTGGGGCGCGGTCAGGAACGCCTCGACGGCGAGGCCGTAGGCGAGAACGGGGAGCGACGACGTCTCGGGATTCTCGGCGCCCGCGCGGAAGCAGCTGAAGGCCGCGCCGCCGGCCTGCTCGACACCCTGCGCCGCGTCGAAGGTCGTCATGTAGAGGCCGACCAGCGGCTGGCCGAGCGCCACCTGCATCATCTTCTGGATCGTGGCCGAGTAGCCGACGTCGACAACCGCGTGGAGGCCCTCGGCATCGAGACCCTCCTGCCGGGCATAGGCGCGGAACCGTGTGTTCAGATCCGCCCCGTGGGCCATGATCTCCGGCTCGAGGTCGCTCATGACGCGCTCGACGACAGGGGCATCGGCAGGGAGCCGCACGTCGCGGCTGTCCAGTCCGAGATGAGCCGGGGCCGTAAAGCTCGCCCGGTTCCAGAGCAGGGACTGGATACTGCCCACGTAGCGGCCGGCCCCGATCACCAGATCCGGACGGAATGCCGTGCCGAGGGCTGCACCGATCGCCACCTGCCGGGAAACGTGGAAGTACCGGCCCTCGGGCAGGTGGCGCAGGCCGTAGCGCTCCCGGATCAAGCGGTAGACCTTGACCAGGAAGTCGCCCTCGCGCGCGAGGAAGTACAGCCGCTCGACCCGGCCCAGGGCCTCGTGCCGGATCAGCCAGGACATGAACAGCAGCATGAGCGGCCCGAACACGACGGAGCCGACCGCGCGGGCCGAGCCGAGCGACAGATAGGGCGGACCGGCCCGGTCGAGGAACGGGTTCCGGCCGAGCGCCAGCATGGCGTGGCCGACGACGAGATCGGACGCCCAGGTCCGCGCGAGATTGCCCTCGTCCCGCATGAACCCGCCCTGCGCCAGGATCTTGGCCGGGTGCGCGACGTGCAGGTAGGGGATCCGCCGGTCGCAGGCCGCCTGGATGTCCGAGTGCTCGTTGTCGCCGACATGCAGCCAACGGGCGCGCGGCACCGCTTCGGTCTCCTCGACGTGGCGCCACAGGTCGCCCCGGTCCTTGCGGGCGCCGACCGCGTTCGACACGTAGAGCGCCGCAAACAGGTCGGCGACACCGATCGCCTCAAGGATGCGGCGGATGTCGGCCTCCTCGTAGTAGGTATCGGTCATCAGGACGATGCGCTTGCCGTGGTCGTGCGCCGCCTTGAGGATCGCGATCACCTCCGGGCGCGGAAGCAGGGCACCGAGATCGATCCGCTTCTCCAGCGCGTGCGCCCGCGCGACGACATCGCCGGGGATCGTCCCGGAGGCGGCGAGTTCCGCGTAGATCTCCGACAGGTTGACGTCGCCCTGATGGTGCTTGCGGGCGCGGACCCGGTTCTCGGCGGCCCGGCGCTCCGTGAAGAGCGGGATAGGGCGGCCTTCCTCCGTGGCGATGCGGTGCTCGACGAGCTTGAGCACCGCATCTGGCCGCCGGGCCGGGCGGCTGACGAGGGTGTCGAACAGATCGAACGAGACGAGGTCGGCATCCTGCAGCGCAAGCAGCGCCTGATCCTGCGTGCGGGCGCTGTACTGGGGCCAGTTGCGGCTGCTGCTGTCGAAGCGAGCGAGCCCCCGGTCGTAGTCGAAGCTGACTGCGCTGTAGCCCTGCGACCGGCACACGATCGGAATCACCCGCTCGATCGCATGGGCGAGGGTGCCGTCGGTCTGGCCGTGCTCCTCGGGAAAATCGTGGGGGGCCAATCCGGCGGTCAGCAGCGGGCGCAGGGCATCGACCCGCGCCCAGAACATGCCGCCGACCGGATAGTCGATGTACTCGTCGAACCCGTCATAGGGCAGGCCGAGGCGGGCGAGCAGGCCGTAGCCGGTGCCGATGTTGGCGAGCCACGTGTGCGCCCAATAGACGATGTGCTTGCTGGTTTCGGGGTAGAAGAGGCCGATCTGGTCGTCCGCTTCCAACAGCGACAGGGCGATAGCGGCACAGGCCGCGTTAGCGAACAGCGCCCGGTAGATTTCGTCGCGCCAGCGCGTCTGCTCCGCGCCGCTGAACAGCGATTTCTTGGTGTGTACGTGGAGTACGAGATCGTAGCGCAGGATGTCGGACGCGAACACGGTGACAAGCGGCCCGAAGTTGCGGCCGCGGTTCTCGGCCAGCACGACCCGGCAGCGTCTGGCGAGCCCGGCGCGATCGGCCGCCGCCTCCAGCGCCTGCTGCTTCGCGGGCTCGTCGGTCGAGACCAGCAGGTCGAAGGACGGGATCGCCCGCACGAGCTGAGGCAGGAGGTCCTCGAACACGTCAACGTAGTAGGCGTGGATGGCGACGACGACGCGCGCGGACGTGCTGTCGCGCAGGACGATGGGGTGCGTCTCGATCTCCCGTGCCTGGGCATCGCGGGTGCAGGCGAGGCGGATGGGCCGCCCCTCCGCGCGCCCGCTCCTCAGGTAATGCAGCAGCGGGTTCGCGCCGGCTTCGGCCACGTCGGCATTGTTGGCGAGATACCAGCCGCCATCGAACAGGGGCCCGGGATTCATCCCGCGCGCGGCGCCCTCGCGAAGATAGTGCCGCGCCGCTTGGTTCGGCGGCAGGTCGGGGACGTAGGTCGTCCGGTACCAATCCGCGTCAAACAGCGCGGAGCCTTCGATCGGCGCCAGCGCCGCCGGGTCGACGAACGGACAGATCGGCCGACCCTCCGAGCGCCCGTCATTTAGATAGTGCAGCAGGGGATTCCGGCCCGCAGCGGCGACGTCGGCGTTGTTGGCGAGGTACCACGGTCCGTCAAACAGTGGGCCGGGGCTCAGACCGTTCGCCGCGCCTTCCTGCAGGTAGTGGCGCGCGGCTTGGTCCGGTGCCACGCCGGGTGCCTGGGTTGCCCGATACCAGTCCGCATCGAACAGATCCGATGCTGCGATCCGCGCCACCGACGCTGGATCAGCGATAGGGCGTGTCACCCGCCCTTCGGAACGTCCGCTATCCAGATAATGCAACAGAGGGTTCAACCCCGCCGCGGCGATGTCGGGGTTGTTCTGGAGGTACCACGGACCGTCGAACAGCCGGCTAGGGCTCAGCCCACGCGCAGCACCCTCCTGTAGGTAATGCCGTGCAGCTTGGCCCGGTGCCACGTCGGGCGCTTGGGTGGCATGGTACCATTTCGCATCGAACAACTCGGAGACAGTGATCCGCGCCACGGCTTTCGGGTCGACGTAAGGGCAAGCTGGCCGCCCCTCGGCACGCCCGCTGTCTAGGTAGTGCAGCAGCGGATTCAGATCCGCTGCGGCCACGTCGGGGTTGTTGTCGAGGTACCAGGGCCCGTCGAAGAGCGGCCCGGGGCTCAAACCCCGAGCAGCGCCCTCGCTCAGATAGTGGCGGGCCGCCTGATCCGGCGTGACGTTAGTGGCCTGCGTCGCCCGGTACCAGTCCGCGTCGAATAGATCGGCGTGCGTGAGGCGGGCCACGGCCTCCGGATCCACGTAGGGACAGGCTCGCCGCCCTTCTGCGCAGCCGCTAACAAGATAGTGCAGGAGCGGATTCAGACCGGACGCGGCAACGTCGCGGTTGTTGGCGAGATACCAAGATCCGTCGAACAACGGACTAGGGGTAAGCCCACGCGCGGCCCCCTCTCGCAGATAGTGCCGCGCGGCTTGATCTAGTGCCACGTCAGGGGCTTGGGTCGATCGGTACCACGCGGCATCGAAGAGGTTGGACTGCGCGAGTTTTTCCTCGGCCGCACGCCGATGACCATTGCCAAGAATCTTATGCAGCATCCGGCGGAACGCGTTGTGTTGAGCCATGTCGAGATTTTCTACGGCACGCGAAGGCTATCCCGTCTCTCGACGGAGCGTTGGCGCGGCTCCTACAGCAAGGGCAGTTACGCTCGCAAACGTCCGAATTGCGATTGATGCCCTGTCTCAAGGACGCTCACACATGGATTCTGGCGCATCCGGAACGGGGCGCCCAGCCCTTTATCCAGGCAACCCGCATGCAGCGCTCCCACCCTGACGACGCTCGGAACCGACCAAGCCGAAGGACAGTCACCTCCTAATCGCCGGGCGACGTCGACGGGCATTACGCCTGACCCGCGCCTGCCAGAGGAAGCGGTATTCAACGCGATGAGAGTCGCTGACGCCCGATCTGCTGACCGGATGCGGACTCGTCTTGCTGCCGTCTCAGCGCCCTGCCAGTGTTGAGCCCAGGGGCAAGGGCCGGTCTCGATTGCATGCCGTCCCGGCTTGCGAACGTCACAGCCGTCGAAGCACGCTCATCACCCTCAGCCTAGGCCAGGGGGACAGTTACCACGCCGTCGTGGCGCCCGCCTAGCGCACGTCTACGACAGCTTATATCTGGACGATCCGACACTCGCCGCCGACAGGGAACCGGTTCGACGGCGAGGGCAGAGGATGGACGACTGAGCGCTGCGCCTGCTCGCAACGCGCGCTCAAAGGTTAAGCGAGGTACTTGTCGGAAGGAACGGAGGGCGTCTTCACCACCACGGTGATGGCGTCCGACAGGGCTTCAAAAGCTGTCGCCTCGCCCGGCTCGACCGTGATAATATCGCCGGCCTCCCAGACCCGATCGAACATGCGCACGGTGCCCGACACGATGAGCGTCAGCTCAGTTGCGACCTTGTGGAAGTGCTTCTTCTCCGTCGCGCCGGCCGGGTAACGCTTCACCCCGACCTCGACCTCCGGGCTGCGTGAAGCGCAAGGCGAAAAATCTCCGACGAACCAGCCGCCCGTCATATCCTCAAGACGATGATGTTTCATAAAACGGGTCCGCCCTCGGTCAGATGCTCGTAGTTGCTCAGTTGCCGCGGTGATTTGATCGGCATGTAGGCATCTCTCGAGAGACCAAACGTCCGAATGGCCTTCTGCCGGAGGATAAGCTCGTTCAGCGCCGGCGCCACATAGAACAGGCCGTTCACGTGCGCGTCTTTCAGCATCATGGTCTGCAGAGCGTCGAAGAAATCGCCCGCCCGGCGCAACCAGTAGAAGCCAGCATTGGCCTGCCGGCTGATCGGCCGCTTCTCTGCAACCTCGACGACCCGTCCCTCCTCGTCGACGCGCACGAACGAGTATCGCGGGTGCAAGGATTCGAAGGTGAGCACGCCACCATCGGCGGCGCTCGATCGAAACTGCTCCACGACCTCGACAAAATCGACGTTGATCTGATCCGTTGCGTTCAGGATAATCAGCTCTTCATCGACCTTGATGTGATCGATCGCCAGCAGCGCCGTGCAGGCAGCCCCTGCCGTCGGTCTCTTGATCTCGATGATGTCAGCCTTCGGCGAGATCAGGCGGACAATATCCCGAATGTGGTGCCGAGCGTTATCGACGGCGCGCGTGCAGACGATATAGCGATTCGGGTCTAGAGGCGCGAAGGCGTTGATCTGCCGCTCCAGCATCAGCTGGCCGTCCACCTCGGACAACCAAATCGGATAGGGATCGTCCTCCGTGCGCGCGCTCTCGCCGGCCGCTAGGATCAGGATGTTCATGACGCCGCTTCGATCTCCGCGATCCGCCGATCCACGTTCGACAGCGTGACGTCCGCCGGCGTTTGGATGATGAGCAGATGTGCGCCCGAATGCCGGGCCGCTTTGATGCCGTGCTCGTTGTCTTCGAGGATCAAGGTCTCCTCGGGCGTTACGCCGAGGCGCTGCATGGCAGTTCGATAGATCTCCGGATCCGGCTTCGCCCGAGATACGTCCTCGTTGGACAGCATCAGATCCAGGTGTGAGGTGAGGTTGGACCGGTCCATCATCGTCAAGACGGAGTCGCGAACTGAGTTGGAGGCTACAGCAAGCTTGATGCCGCGTGCCTTGAGCCGGGCGAGCGCAAATTCGTGTGCGAAGGTCGGCCGGCAATGCGTGCTGACGATCTCCAGAGTGTAGGATTGCTTCAGCTTGTTGAGGAAGCCATGGAGGCCGCGCGGCAGGTTTTCGGTGGCCGTGAGCAATTCGAGTTTCCGACGGGTCGGCAGACCATCAAACGTGGTCAGGTGGTCGGCTCGGCTGATCTCCATCCCGAACAGGCGGAGCGCCCGGTTCAAGGCTTCATAATGCCAATCCTTGGCGTCGATCAGGACGCCATCCATATCGAATACGATAGCCTTGATCATAAGCGGAGCATCTGGCTGGCGCGATCGGGGAAATCGGTACACAGGGTGATGTCGCCTGGCATAGCCAGCAACCAGCCCCAGACCTTCTGCGGATCGCGCCCGTGCAATTCAGGCGAGACCACGCAGACGGCTTTGCCGGCAGCAAGGTGACTCTCGATCACGGACTTCTCGAACCAGTCGCCATGGAAGCCGTCGAGCCACACCCCCGTCGCTGCGTCATACAGGATCGGTTCGGCTTCCACGTCGCTGTGCCGGGTGTAGAACGGCAGACCGGCGCGCGCGTAACGAATCATTTCCGGAACGGACATGTCGAACGCGAACCAGGGGATGTCGCGACCTTCGAACGCGCGCGCCAGGAGTGGCGCGAGTCCGTCGGACTTCACGTTCACGGCGAGCGGCAGCCCCGTTCCGGAAAAGAGGTCGAGCAGATCCTCCCAGGGCAGAGCGTCACCGTGGGGAGGATCGTGCGAGACGACGAGGCGGCCAACCTGATCGCGGACGTCGGTCTCCGTTCCGAAGCTGGCTGCGACCGAGCGCTGAAACGCCAGGGCGGAGTTTTTCTCGACGGGCTGATGCCACCAGCCGCGATGGCTGATAATTCTCATGCGGCCGCGCCTCCCCGCGAGATCGGCAGACTCAGGAACAGATCGAGATCGCTCGGCGTGCCCAGGCCGTACATGCCGTCGGCTTCCCGGCCGATATTCATGAAGCCGATCCGGGCGCCGGCCTCGATCAGCTCCTCGTAGACGGGGGCGACGTAGAATTCCCCGTTCACGCGCTTCTCGGCCTCGATCATGCGCTTGGCCGCGCGAACGAAGTCGTTGCCGCGCCGGAAATTGTAGATTCCGACGGTAGCCTCATCGGAGATCGGCTGCTTCTCGACGACGCGCGTGACCCAGCCGGCCTCGTCCAGGCCGACGAACGACCATTTAGGATCATGAGCTGTCATGGTCATGATCAGCCCATCCACATGCGCGTCATCAGTCTTGCTTAAATATTCGTCAATCGAGCAGTCAATGAACTGATCGCTGTTCGCAATCATAAGCGGGTTGTCAGAGATATACTGCTCGGCCATCAGTACGGTGCAGGCCGCGCCTTCGGTGATTCCGTCGATCTCGACCAGTTCAGCGTTCGGTGCCCAGGTGGTCAGCTGCTCCCGCAAGCCGTATGCGGCGACGTGTTCACGCTGGCAGATGAAAATGAAGCGGTGCGCGCGCGTCGGCCGAAGATTGTCGATGACCACCTTGATCATAGGTGTGCCATGGATCGGGATCAGCGGCTTGGGCTGTACGTATCCGATGGACGCGAATCGGCTCCCTCGTCCAGCCATCGGGATGACGATATCAAGCATGAGGCGATCAGCTGCGTCTGTGACGGTATACGGATCGAGACGCCATAGGCGATCCATGTGCCGAGCTCAAGTGTACAGCACCTACATCCCAACCTCCGGTTAGCCTCCCAGTCGCTGGGCGCGGCCGTCGCAATGAGCCGAAACGGGCAAGGGCCATCGCCGATACAGACCCTGTCCTGGGTATGACGGGGACCGGCATCCCTAATCCGAACTGCCAGCAGCTTCCGATGCGAGCCGATGAAGCAATTCACGAGGCTGCCGCCTCTTGACCCCGCTTAGATCCCTCTGTTCGTCCGGCACCCGTGTGCATCAGTCGTGAAGAACCGACTGCGGCCGCACCGATTCATGCGGACGCCTTGAACCACACCGGGGAGCATACGGACGCACGCCCGTACCACGTGATCAAAGCGGCGCCGCCAGCAGCCCCGGCGTGACAGGTGTCGAAACCCAGGGTATCAGGGCCGCCGAAGAAAATTTAGCGTCCCGGCCAGCTTACGTACGAGCGCAAGTTCAACGACTGTGTACCGCGGATCTTTCTCACAATCGAACCCCGGGCCGGCAGCATGCTCGCAAGCACATACATCGACTATGAGGCGTTGGAGCGCGAGATCGCAGTGGGGCGCGAAGCAACGGCTCAGAGTCGATGGGATCAAGCGAACGAGATTTGGGCGTCGATGAGACGCCACTATCCAACGATCGCAGTTGCCTATGTGCTCGGAGGGTATGTCGCCCTCCAAGAGGGACGTATCGAGGAAGCCGAAGACCTGCTGAAACACGCAACGCGCGAATTCCCGCAAGATCTGTATGCCCATATCTTCTTTTCCGACGTCGCTCGCGCCCGAAATGACCTAGCAACTGCCGCCGAACGACTGATCCGCATTGGCGCGACCCGCGATCCCGCCCCCTATCGCGCCGCGTTCAAGATCCTGGCCGAGGGCATGGAAAAGAATGCCTTCAGTCAACCGGTTATTCTAGAACTTTTGACATTGATACTATCCGAGATCGGGGAGGGCGACCCAAATTTCGTGCCGGTCGCCTTGGCTGAACTCAACGTCATTCAAGAAACAAACGATAAATTGTATCGGCGGATTCATCAAATTATTGCAAGCGAATTTAACAATATATATCTCCGTATTGGTAGCAAAGACACAATCAATTTTGTAACAGCCGGCACGGACATCGGCAACCCTTATCTAGACCTCAAGCAATTTGCAGCGCACCAGCTCCTTTATAGCAGTAGAGCGCGATGCTATGAGCTGTTTCACCGCCACGCAACGAAGTTGCTGGCAGCGTCGCGCGAAGTAATTGCCGAACTGGTTGCACTCGGCCATGTCAAGGGGCTGGAGGCATCGCGCCAAATCCTGATCGCGCAGGTAGCGAGCTGCCTCGACGAGCATATCTACAACGCCGTTCAGGACAACGCCTGCAACCCAACGCCCGACCGGCCGTCGCGTCAGCCCAGCATTCTGGATCAGGGCTTTGCGCGGCGCTCGGCCCGCCTCGCGTCCGCGGTCAATCGCGGACTGCCTGATCGCCCCTTAAAGATTGCCGTATGCATCTCTGGGCAGCTTCGCGGGTTCGGCGATGCCTACACGACCTGGCAGCATCTCAATCTCGACCAACATCACACGACCCGCTTTGTGCACACTTGGAAGAAGTTAGGCCGCAAATTCCCGGTGCCGCAACACGCTATGAGGACGATGTCCGGTGAGTTGCTGCACGCCTATCAATCTGCCTTCCTCCAGCTTGGCCACGCAACGATCGTTGCACGCTATCCCACCATGTTCGCGCTGTTCGAACAAGGCGGCGAGGTCGATCACAAAAGACTCACGGAATTCTATAAGACGCCGTTCGTCCAAATTGAGGAAGACGACAGTTCAGATTTTGCGTCCATGAGCAATCCACATAAAATGTACTATAAGATTAAATCATGCCAGATGATGGCCGATTTATCCGGCGAAGCCTTTGACCTATTTATCCGGATTCGACCGGATAAAACGATCCTCTCTGCGCAGATTGACTATCACCGCATACTCTACGAAAGCCGTTTCCTGGGTAGGATTTTTTCGGATACGTCTGCCTTCATCCATTGCAAACTTGGCCACGTAATCGGGGATCAATTTGCCATTGGCGATGGTCCAGCCATGCGGGTGTACGCTTCCGCGTACGACCAAACTATCGCGTCGGCCATGACGCCCGGTGGCGATTTCCCCGCTCAGTTCTCACCCCATGTGAACTTGGCCGCCGCGACTCTTTCCGGCGGACTTTATGTTAGCGGCCATCACGGCATCATTTTCGGTGAACTTGTCGACGTGACCCCGATCCCCGCGCAGGCCATCGTCCAAGCTCTAGAAAATGACATCGATCCAGAAAATATGAGCCATATCGATCGTCATCTTCTGGACAGCGCGCGCGCAGAAGCGGAGCGCGAGAAACAGGCGGCATCAAATGGCAGCTGATCGCCCCCTGACGATATCATGCCCGACTCGAGTTGATCGTCTCGATCACTCAAACGACTAATAGCTTCGATGACCGTTCGGATTCAAGAGCCTCGGCAGCCCAGTATGATTGGCAACGATCAAAGCACACCTCCACGCCCTCAGGAGGTTCATGAAGCGTACCTTATTCTCAAGAATTCCGACCTGTTCGATGTAAAATTTTACTTGGACAACAATCCTGATGTCAGGGACGCCGCTATTGACCCACTAATGCACTATCTGACTAACGGGTCCAGGGAGGGGCGTGATCCGAGCACCAAATTCAGCACGCGATACTATGTAGCGACGTACTCCGATGTCGCGTTGTCCGGGCTCAACCCGCTGGTTCATTTTCTCAGAATTGGTGCTCTCGAGGGGCGAGTGGCGGTCCCGCCGCCCGATATGACGCCAGGCATCCTATCCGTCGGCGATGGCCTCATTCTGGATGAGACAGAGCGCCAATGGTATAAAGCGATTGAAAAGTCCAATCTCTTTGATGCACATTACTATTTGGATTGCAACCCTGACGTTGCAGCGGCTGGGCACGATCCACTTACGCACTACATCAAGAACGGATGTCACGAAAATCGCGATCCGAACAAGGATTTCCATACACGATATTACGTCGCCACGTTCCCGGACGTCCGCGAAACCGGCCTGAACCCCCTCTACCACTACATAACAATCGGGCAGTCAGAACGGAGAACGCCCCGCGCCCAGGGCGAAGGCTTCTTCATGCTGACCGATGAGCAAGTCGACTGGTATAAACATATCCGGGCGGCTGGGGTTTTTGATAGCGACTTCTACCTCTTGACTTATCCCGACGTTGCATCATCGGGACTGGATCCGCTCGTTCACTACATCATAAGCGGCGCTGATCAAGACCGGCTACCGAATCGCAGTTTTAATCCGTTAAGTTATCTATCATCGAATCGGGACATCTATTTTTCTAAAACTAATATCTTGTACCACCAGTTCTCGCAATCATCCAATACGGGGACGAATAAAAATCCTCCTAAGGTACAACATTTTCATGCCTCCGAGAATGAAAAGCTGTCTTCTGGGTCTATGGTCGAAATAGCTCGACAACGTATGCAATTGTCGGATTGGGAAGGCGCCGCGGGCTATTGGCGAAAAATTCTTGAAACCGATAAGACAAATTTGGAGGCACATGACGGACTGATAACGAGTCTGTTGCAGAGTCATCTACTCGTGGCGGCGATCGACGCATTGGCTGCTGCGAAGGCCAATTTGTCTGCGGATGGCTACCGTCACCTCAGTTCGATCGAATCTCAAATCTTCTCATCAGAGCCCGCCATCGGCGTCGGACAAAGCAATGCTCTGACCTCGTCCCCCCGGACGCCAATCCGTACCGAGCGCCTGCGCGCTCGATTGAAACATTCGCCCCTTTTCGATCCGATCTTCTACACGCAAAACCGTCCAGACAACGCGGGCTTCTACAGGGAGGCTCTGGACCACTATCTCAAGTGGGGGAGCGTGGCACGGCTTCCGACTTGCTCAGGCTCGACTATTGCAAAACTCCTGGGGTGGACGACCCGCGACTATGAGAATGACACTGCAAAATTTCTTCAGTCTTTCGAAGACGCGCAGCGCGAGGACATTATACCGGAAGAATTTTTGAAGTCAGCGCGGATCGGCATCTTCATCCATACGCAGTCCAATTTTTATATGCGACCGATCGCGGAGCATCTTCAAGCGGCTCTCTACGCGGCCGGAGCTCAGGTCGCAATCCTGTCGGAACTTGATCCGCACCCAGAAGCCGTTACCATACCGATCGTGGTTGCGCCGCATGAATTTTTCGGTTTCCGTCTGCCGCCCTATTTCCAGTCCCAAACTTTCGCGAAGATCTACATTGCCTTCAATACAGAGCAATTACCGTCGGACTGGTTCAAAGAATGTTTCTCGGATCTCATGGCGGCACGGGCTGTGATCGATGTCAATTTTCAGTCTGCGCTTATACTGAATAAATCACTTCCAACGACTTATTGTCTTCCCGCCGTCCGCACGAATCATTGGCCGGACTACATCAGTGATGCCGACCCGAGCCACGATCAGTTGAATATTCTCGATCCAAAGATAATCGGGCAATTTGGACTACGCCCGGACTTCGAAGAGCGCCCCCTTGATGTCTTCTTCGCAGGTTTCGCAACGTCGCATCGGGATACGACGTTGGTCCGCGCTGCCGCCTACTTAGCGAGCAAGAAAAGCTATCTTGCCTACGGCAAAAAAAGTTCTACTGCCAAAGTTCAAACTGAACAAACGATGTCAGTATTCGCCAATAATCTAGCGCTCTGCGGTTTGTCAAAGATCGTATTGAATATCCATCGTTTCTCGATCGGCTACTTTGAATGGGAGCGCATGGTCGCGCAGGGTTTCCTAGCGCGCTCTTGCGTGATCACTACCCCGTCCCTACCATCCCCGTTCTTTACTCCGGGCGTTCACTATCTCGAAGTGCCGGGACGGCATGTCAGTCCCGCCCTTCGGTGGTTATTAGATAGCGAGGAGGGCAAAGCGACCGCAAAACAGTTCGCTGCTGCATCCAGCGATGTCATGCAGCACTCCTTGACACCGGTCCGCGTCGGTCGACACCTTCTCTCGTTCTTGGCATCCCTCCCCGAGCTCAGCTAATGCCTCCATATCTAAAATATGACTTGAAGCATGAGGCTGGCCTTGATGCCGCCGCTGGTGTCGAGCTCGTGTCGGTAGCCGTGACACTTTATAACTATGAGGCCCATATCGCAGGGGCTTTGAGTACCGTTGTATCACAAACGCATCGCGCTGTCGATCTCGTGATCGTCGACGATTGTTCGACGGATCGGTCCCTTGACGAAGCCTTGATATGGATCGAGCAGAATGGTCAGCGATTGACGCGCGTGAGGCTGTTCCGAAACCAAGAGAACTATGGCCTATCGGCAAGTCGCAATGTCGCGTTCGCGGAAGCCATCGGCGATTTTGTCATGGTACTTGACGCCGATAACGAATTGATGCCGACAGCGATCGAGAAGCTGTTGTCGGCTTGCCAAGCATCTGGGGCGGATGCGGCTTATTCGATCATCGAAAATTTCGATGCCGAGAAAAGTTTAGGATATGCATTCCTCTGGAATCCTGAGAGATTATCCGGGGGGAATTATATCGACGCCATGGCCCTCATCCGTAAAAAGGCATGGTCGGCGGCAGGAGGATATTTTCAATTTGAAATTGATGGCTGGGAAGATTATGATCTATGGTGTTCTTTCACGGAGCGCGATTTGCGTGCGGCGTTCGTCCCGGAGATCCTATGCCGATATCGTGTCCATAAAAGCTCGATGCTTCGAGCAACGACGAACGTGAATCATAAGGAACTCTCTGCTCAAATCATGTTGCGCCATCCCTGGATCCGACTATAATATATTTGATTGCATATACCATAGTGTAAGCCGGTCCTGGCGCGGTTGAATGATGGTTTACTGAATGAAGGGCTTTTTCGTTGTTTGATGACACCGCCGAGCTTCGAACGACAGCCGCAACCGCATCGTTCGAACAGCGTTGGCCAGAGGCTTTGACCCTCTGGAGAACCGTACTCATCCGTCATCCCGACAACGTTGAGGCATATAACCAAGCTGGTCAGGCAGCCCTCGCCGTCGGCGACCTTTCCGCTGCCGAGGAACTGCTGGCTGAAGCGGTGCGACGCGGTGCAAACGACGTGTCGGCGTGGCTGAACTATGCGGAAGTTGCCGCGCGGGCTGAACAAGCCGAGGAGGCCGGGCGTCGTTTCACTGCAGCGTGCGATGCGTTTCCAGAATCGGCCGCTGCTGTCGATCGCTATGCGGCAGCGAAAATCAAGTTTGGTGACTTTGACGGGGCAGACGCTCTTCTTGAAATGGGCGTCCGTCGGTTTCCGACCTACGTCTGGCTGCGTCTCCAGCATGCCACCGTCGCGAGCCGGACTGAACGTTGGGATGTGGCCATCGACCGGTGGGCTAATTTCCGCCGCGACTTTCCGCATATGCCGGATGGTTGGTTGGATGGCGCGTTAGTCCTAGTCCGCCTTGGTAGAGGCCAAGAGATTTCGGCGTTGCTGGATCAAGCTCTGCTCCTTGAAAGCGCAAATATATGGCACCATTTGTCTGCCATTCAACTCGGGCTAGGTCAGGGCGAGATAAAAGTATCTGCAAACCGGTGGTTGTCCGCCTTATCCCGTTTCATGCCGTCGGCACACGAGCAGAGAGCGCTCTATAATGTCGGGTGTGATGTCTTCGCTAGAGCGTTAGAGAACGATCAGACGGCGGACGTTGCGGAATTGCTGTGGGTCAAATTGCTGCTACAACCGGAAGACGACTCGCCCGACTATGTTCCGGCGATCCTTCGTCAAACGCTACCACTTTACTTCCATTCCCCGAAGACTTTTGCAGCACTCAAACGTTTTGCGGCTCAGCGTCCTTCTACGGAGCGCGAGCCGTCCAATGAAGTGAATTTTGACCGCGTACGCTTTGCATTTCAACTTCTTACAGATCCGTCGGCCAGAGAAGCATACGCGGAGCATTACATCCTTCATGCATCTTTCAAATTGCTGTCGTGTCTTTTCGATCGCTGGCTGATGCCGGACAATGTTGAAACGCTGCATCGCTTGCTGCCGAAACTGGCGAACGACCCATCTCTCTCTGACCGCAGCCGCTTCAATTTAGCGATCGGCGCGGCCACGGGAAACGGCTCGGTTTTGACGTCTCTGTGGGAGCGCGCGGCCAGCGTACACGACGAACATTCTCCAGATGGGCCCGGCGCGGTGTTGTCGGCGGCTGGACGCCGTAGACGCTCCGCTCTTGCGTCCGTCTCCTCGTCGTCGCCTGTCAACCGCCGCCTTCAGATCGCGCTTTGTGTTTCCGGCCAACTTCGCGGCTACCGGGAAGCGAAACAGACTTGGGGGCCATTAGGTCTTGCGTCTCATGATGTCGATATATTTGTTGATGTATGGGCCAACGTCGGCCGCAAGCTTCCAGTCCCTCCTCATTGTGCTCGGGCCTTCGAGGGTTTTTTTCTTGAACGGTTCGAACAAGGCTTCCGAGCCGTTGGCCGCGATGAAATGGAGCGCTCCTACCCTCATCTCTTTGCTTGGTTCCGCGCAACCTCCATCGTGACCGTCGACCAGTTGGCCGAAACGTATAATACTGATTATATAAACATCCAAAATGACGAAGACGCCCCTTATAACGGCATGGCCAATCATGAAAAGATGTATTATAAAGTAGAAAGCGCGTGGAATTATTTGATCAAGACGGGAAAGTCTTACGATCTGGTCATTCGCATTCGGCCCGACAAGTCTTTTTTTCGGAGCCCTACGCTCAATCTTTACGATGTTTTCGATAAATGCACCCGTGATCGGAAGATTCTTGCGGACGGCGGGGCCTTCCTTCACTACGATGTCCGATTGGGTATGGGTGATCAGTTTGCTGTCGGCACCTATGAAGCGATGAGTTGTTACTCTCGTGCGTATTCAATTACACGAGATCGCTTGCAGCAGCCCGCATTTGATTATCCAGCGGACCTGTTATCCCACGAGACTTTTGCGGCAGTTGCGTTTTACAATGGTATTCATGTCGATAATTTGCCACATGTCGCGTTTGGCCCCCCCTTGGATCCCAGCCGCATATCCCAGAGCGCGCTGAAGCGTCTTCTAACCACCGATGTGTCTGTCCGTCGACCAACCAGCCTCGATCGCGATTTGCTAAGTGCCGTCGAGAAAGATCGAGCACTGTCGAAGTTCGCAACTATTCGGCGGTCCATTCCTCGAATGGCGTCTAGAATTCTCCGCGGTTGGGGATTTTAGTGGGACTCTCATGCTTCCTATAGGAAAGCAAGCATGTAGACCGATCAGTACTTGAAGATGGTTCCTTTCCGGAGGGCCATGAATTCCGCTTGATCGATGGGTTGGATAGGATCGTGGGCTGACGGCCGGTTGGTTTGCCCGTTCGCGCGAGGAGACAATCTGGATGCGTGTGGCAATTCATTATTTTGGGCATCTTCGAACATTCCGGGATTGCCTTCCGTCACATAAGCAGTTTCTCATCGCTGGAAGTCATCAGTTTGATGTCTTTCTTCACACTTGGGACCATTCAGATAGGCGTACCGAGTCTTGGTACAAGGTCAATGGCGAGATCCGGAATGTCGAAAACTCCGATCTCGAGTTTCTGAAGAAAGAATTGGCACCTGTTGCCTGTTCCATCGAACCGCAGATCTTCTCCCCAGGCGAGCGTGATCTTGAATATATTTCATCGCGTAAAATGCACGAATCGCTCAGGAAGAGCTTGCGTTTGCGGTTGTCATGCAAGTTCTCGCCACGCCCAGACTTAGTCATTGTCATTCGACCAGATATACTCCTCAAGCGTCAGCTTGATTTGGATTATCTACATACAATTACGCAAGACCCTTGGTTGCAACGTGCTGTTCTCACGCCGACGCATCATCATCCGCCCTGCGGCATTTTCCAAACGGATCGTTTGGCAGGACGGGATTCGATCCTAATCGGGTCCGATGAGGCGCTGTCGCATTTCGGATCGATCGGATTGGATCCGTCGATATACAGTCGTTTTCCTCGATACAATCAGGTCGGCGAATGTTTTTTCGATAATTTCATTTTTCAACGACACCTCAGATGGGTGCCGATAGAATTCCTCGCGCCGGAGGATTGGGAGATCCGCCGCTCATCCTCATGACCGCGTTCCGATTTCCGTCAGACCAGCGTCTTCGAAATGGCTCGTCGTCCTTCTGCCGCGCTGCGTACACACCGGAGGATCGGGCACGTGTTTTCGCACGCCGGTTTGCGGGCCAATACTCCTCGTTCTTTGCCGATTCTTTGTCAGGTGACAGAGGCGAGTTAGCCCACACTGTTGCTGCTAGTTGCTGATGCTGCGTGAACGCAGAATCATCCGTAAGACCGCCCATTTAAGTTTGCAGCGTCGGTATAGCAGGCAGATAAGCCAGTACCACGACGTTCGGAAACTTCGGGGCTTCAGGCCGCGTGGTGGCTGCCCGCGAGGCAGGTAGATAATGCGCCGCCAAATTCTCAACCCACGTGGAGATTGGCGCAGGCTGGTGCGAGGACGCTGGCTACAGCTTCACCCTCGCGCAAATCGAGAATGGCCTTGTCGCGCCAACCGCGGAGTTGCACCGGCTTTGCCCCGACCTCGCCGTCGGGATAGCAGAGAGCCCGGCATTGATGCGGCGGCCTTGGCATCCCAGACTGGGCGCACGCATTGGTGACGCGCAGCCACCGCGCCCGCGATCCGCACCTCTAGGGCCGCTTCGACCTGGCCTACCGCGGCACCAGCTCGGCAAATCACGGGCGACGAACCTCGAGTTCGATGTACAATCAGGGCTGCCGGGAACGCTGCCCTCGACCCGGTGGGGCCGAATTTCATGACAATCATAGATCCGAGCCAAGTCTATCCTCTGCTTCCTCATCGATGTAGTTTGGATAATAATTGCCTACGGCGTCTGCCGATCGAATATCAATGAAAGACTGACTGAGTACACTCATAATAAGGTCAACAGTTTCCTGAGTCACATGGACGTTATCACCCGCAAAGCTCCCACAACCACCAGACGCCGCAATTTCATAGCTCGGAAAATATTCAACATTATCAAAACGCTCATAAATGGTTTGCGCCGCAGCTCGCAAAGTTGACTTAGATTGATAATTTGCAATAATTGCATCTTGCAGGGTAAAAGTAGCCTCGACTGGAACCGGGCTAACAGTCAGCAAAATCTTCTTCTTACCAAAGCTATTCATTAAATCAATAGATTGACAAAGGCGCATCACAACATCATTATAATCCATCCGATGAAACAAGAACCTGCCTGGTTGATTTACAACACTACTCCGGCTTGGCGCCTTATTTAGATAGCATCGACTCTCTTCGTCGAACCAACACTCAGTAAGGCCAAGCGTAATGATCAAAGCGCTGGACCGTTTTATTGAATTATACAAATCAAATATTTCCTTTCTCCTGCGCAAAAGCCGGTCCATGTTGATCGGGCGCTGATTGATGTGTAGAAATAGATCGAGGTAACCGTCAGCACTGCGCTCGATGCCAGCGCTATCAGAGTATGAAAACGACCCATAAACAGAGTCTATGCGCTGGAAAATTGTCCCGGCATTGTACTCATTGAGCAGATGGGGCGCCGGCCACGGAAATTCGCTCTGTGGAACTGTGAAGCTCGCAACGGGAACGTCAAATCCAAGACTAGCAAACCTCGGCTCGATCGCGCGGGCAAAACATGACCCAATGGTAAACACAGTCTCGCCAGGATTTAATCTAAAGGACGATTTGATTGTCGGCCTTAGATGCTGCCCAGTATATCGGGCCTCTTCTTTGGTGGGATACCGAAATGTTTTACTTCTAATACCATCTTTAAGGTTGGCGTAAGCTTCTTCACCGCGCAATGTCAACATGTTTTTTCCAGTCTCGAACGGTTACGACTAATCAGGTCGAATTTCTTTTCAGGTACGACAACTTATGCCGGGCTGATAGCGCCAGAGGTCAAGATTGATGCGGAAGATCCTTATCTTCAGCTGTGTTTGTTGCTGGTCGCCCGGCTGTGGCGCGTCCGTACCGAGAGCAGACCAGAATAAAAGTGCGGCTGTTGATCGCATGACCTACCCCAATAGCTCGTCGTTCGTTATCTGCTCAGAACTGTCATGATACACTAGAAAACTGGGCGGCCCCCGATCTCATCGGTCGAATTTATTCACAACCCGGCTATCAGAATTGATGATAGTCGTCTCGGTACCGGCCGGACCGTCAGGTACCCAGACGGCCAGCATGAAAAGCGGGCCACAGCTAACGAGGCCTTGACCGTTGAACGGGGATATCCGCATGATGCCGAGCAACCTTGATGGGCTCCTGGTCCTTGCAGTAATCCGCCTCGCCATCCCGAACAAGCCACCGATCCTCGGAGCACCTATCGGCCCGACGCGTTCCAAGGCCTCGGATCACGTAGCTGTACGGCGGCGGCGGATTCCAGGCCTGTTTTGCAGGCACCCGACCGAGTCACGCTACGAGGTGATGACAAGTGGGGTTGAGGTTAGAGGGGCGCCGGCTCGAGCTCACGCGAAGCGCAACTGTCTTGCTTATCGGCGTATTGATCGTTCGCTCGAAGCTCCAGGAGCCCCATAGGCAGCGCCCTTTCGAGGGTTTATTCCTTCCTTGAAGCGGACGGCGAAGCTCGGGAGTTCGGAACGTGATTTTTTGTATTGTGACGTATAATCAGCCAAAGCAGCTTGAAAGATTATATGCAAGCTTACGAAATTCTTGGGGGGAACTTAATTCTAATAATCTTGTAATAATAAATAATCATTCGAACTTTAAAACTCCTGGGCCTTCCAGAGTTTTCCATAATGCGCTTCGGCCAGATGGCAGTATTGGCTATCTTAGTAGAAGCTGGAATCAGTGTTTAATTCATGGTTTCGGCAATAGTATCGCACCACGCTCTGACTGGGTATGCCTCGTCCAAAGTGACGTCGTGTTTCAGCCTGGCTGGCGCGAGCGCTTTGAGCGCGCCATTGCTGAAACAGGAAGCCGGTTCGTCGCCTGTGGCCCCGGGGATCAAGCTACTTTCATCCACATCGAAGCATTCCGAGAAATTGGATGGTGGGACGAGCGGTTTTGCGGAATTGGCTATCAAGAGTTTGATTACTTTGTCAGGGCGTATATCCATTTGCGAGATCGCGCATCATTGCAGGGTCACGGCCCGTCAATGGTTCATAACTGGAAAGACCTCAATATTATTGCTCGTCAGAGAGAGAACGGGAGCGGCCATACCTCCAAGCTGAACCCGACACTGTTTGCGCACTTAATCAGTAAGTGGGGACAGGAAGTTTGCAGGCATTTAGAGACCACGGATCCGGCACTTACATCTCGTTGGCGTGAAGTAGTAGATTCTTATTACACAAAGTCTTCAATGCCCAAAGAATATAACTGGTACCCTCATTTTTTCATCGATGATGATACAGACTATTCAATCTTATATAAAAATTACACCCCGTTAAAATCCAATTCGCTCGATATCCGCACGCACGGGATGGAGTCAGACTACGAACAAAGACCAACAACCACGGCGAGAGATCTTCAGCTGCCCATAAACGAGCGTCTAGGTCAAGCAATCAAAAGGGCGCTCGGCCGCTGAATGTTTACTAAATCATCAGAGTATTGAGATTTGCTTCAGTGCCTTCAAGCTCGAGAGTGGACCAACTGAACCTCGATCATTTCAAACCCGCTCAGATATACCTGTGTGGCGACCGAACCAACAAATTTAACAGAATTAGGGTTGACGGTTGCCTGTACGCCTCCTTGCTCCGCCGGTTGATCATTTTTTATTTAATATGAAAGCCGCATCGCGTGCATCCCTTGAAATTAGACATGCAGCCGCTGGACTTGCTTCGGTTTCATGGAGAGCAATTGGCGTGCCAGCGCCTTTCCCAAACCGATTGGGATTGGCGAAAACAAGCGCGGAGTGACGGTGTTGGGGATTATAGAGGCCGTCGATGTAACAGGTCAGCGCGGCGATGGCCTCGGCTTGCGTCTGGAACGCGGTACACCAGACCAATCCACTCTTCATTGTCTTGAAGAAGATCTCGGCCGTCGTGTTGTCAGAGCGGTTCACTTGGCGGCCATTGAGACTACGTTGCCTTTTCTTCGTAGCTCGGCATGATTCTTGATTGATCAGTACTGTTGTCGCGGTTGGAGCAATGCAGTAGAGCTGGGTCAAATCGACGATGACAAGGGCAAGTCACAGCACAGCCGGCAAAGGTTTTTACTAATGATAGTCAATTGCCGCTTAGATCACGACCCGTCCGGAGTACATGTCGAGAACCGCCGCCAGATATTATTACCCATTCCGCGTCCAGACGTAGGAAATGTCGCTTCCCTTCTTCCGATCCGGCTCCGCCGCCATGAAGTCCTGGGCGAGCCGGTTGGGGGGCGACCGACAAGGCGTAGCTGCTCTTCGTGATCCGCCGGACACGGTGCCGTTGGCGGGCTTGAGCCCATTCTCCCAAATCAGCCGGGCCACGCGCCTTCGGCCTGCCGCTAAACCCTGCTTGCGCAGCTCGTGGGTCATGCGCGGGCTGCCGTAAGTTTCGTGCGAGAGCGTTAAGGTGGACCCGGACGTGGGCAAGCAGCACAAGGTCCTCGCGCTGCCGCGTCGATGCCGGGCTTTTCTTCAAGGCGAAGTAGCCGCTCGGGCTGACGGCGAGGGCCTTGCATAGGAGCGCGACCGGGAAGTCCTACTTCAAGTCCATCGGCTGCATCCGTCGCTTTGCTATCGGGGACCCGCGCTTGTCAATTGCTCGGATCTGGCCATAGGGCTATTTTGTCTCCGCTACGGGGCAGTAGCCTCGCAAAAAGCCCAGCCTATACTTCTAACCATATTAGGGCTTGGCGCCTGAAGCATTGTAGCTGATAAAGGCCGGACCTATCTGAGATCCGACAGAGCCGATGACCAACGCTCCGCAGAATGTTCCGATCGAACGTGTGAACTGGGTCCGCCGCGACGGAGGCGAACTCGTGATTAGTCTTGTCACAATGGGTCGGTCGCTTGCCTTCGGTTTCCAGCCTGAGGCAGCGCAAATGCTGCTGGAGGGTATCGTCGAGGCGTTACGCGAGCAGGTCGATGAGGCGATCCCAATGCCTCCGGTAAGCGCGTCCGACTCAGACGGTTCAGCTACCTCCTGATTTTCCATAAGCGCCAACGTGGAGTGGCGATGCTTGACCGAAACAGCTCTGCATGCTGCGTTCTGTGCCACTGGGGGCTTCTTTTAATCGAACCTCCAGCTGAATTCGGCGTTGGGCTTTCTGAATTGCAGGGAGCAGCCGATGTCCTCCTTCGACGATTTCAAACGCGACCCAGTCGCTTGGTTGGCGGTTGCTCGTGCTGAACCGGAGGAGCCCCTGGTCAGCACTCGCCACTTATCGTTGCCCCTTGACAGTGCTGAACTTTTGGAAGAGGCGGTGTCCGGTAAAAGCCCGAGTTACGACCGATTAATCATCTCGGCAGATTCAGCCTGGCTGGGGAGAGCTGGACCAGAAAGCGGCACGCAAGTTACCGGTGGACAGTCGGGCGCGCTTTCAGGAAGGCGTTCCCGGCTCAGGGAACAAGCTAGGCGAGTGGTTTGAAGTTTGAAACCGGGTGTAGACGGGGTTGCACATCGTCAGCATCCTCCTTTCACCAAAGTTATCCACGCAGGCGTATTCTTATCTACTGCTCACCCTAATCCAGCCTCTCGCCTGTATCGCGCCGGATGACACCACCGCCTATCAGTCGCTTGAACGGGCTGGCCTTGCCACACGGGAAGATTCGCTGCTGCGAGCCGACGATGCCCGCATGCCGGTCGCGCACCCGCCGCACTTGCGCGATCACGCCGACGTCGACCACCGTCTTAGCCGCATGACAGGGCCGGCACAGCACCTGACAGTTGCCCAACGAGGCATCCTCCGTCAGCGCGGCCGGGATAATATGGTCGTAGTGGAACCGCCCGACCTGAAGCGCGCAAGGACAGCGGCTGCCGTCCTTGAGGAGCCCCTCGCAGCGCCCGTCAGCCCGTGCGAGGGCGGCGCGCAGCACCGCCTTGCTGAACTCCCGCCGCGCCATCACGCCATCCCCGCAGCACTGTCCGCGGCCGGCCCGCCAAGGTCCGCCGCGATCTCGGCGCGCTCAGACTGGGTCTCGGCTAGCCGGTAGGCGTGCAACTCGCGCGCGCCGAGCCCAGCACAGGCGGCAAGCCAGCCGAGATAACCAGGATCACCAGCGTCGCAGGCGCGTGCAGCGACGATCGAGGCCTGCCCGTTCTCACAGCGAGCGATCGCGAGAATGACAGCCGCGTGCTCAGCGACGAGGTCGGGGGCGTCGAGCGATTGAACGACCACAATATAGCGCCGACTGGAGCGCCCGCGCCAGACGCTCATAGCGGTAGCAGGCGCGCCGCGCAGACCCACGTTCGTGCGCAAGCGCTCCTCGCGAATTGGCAAGCGGACGGCGCGGTCAGCCTTCAACTCGCGCAGGGCAGCAGCCCAGGAGATGGTGCGGTTCGACATGGTCCCCTCACGCGCTGAGCGGGGAGAGGGCGACACACGACCCGTCAGAAGACAGCGTGTGCGAAAGCGCGGTTGACGGGAATCCAGCAGGGCAGCGGAATGCCTTAGAGGTCGTTGGAGTCGAGGAGAGGGCCTGAAGGTGGTACTGAATAGGAGAAGACATGCTGCGCTCCGGGTTATCGGCGGGACCTGCTCCGCCACCAACCCGACCCCGCTGTCGACCCGTGGGACCGGCGGGGTTGAGGCACGCATGCTGCTGCCTTCAGGCGTGCTGACTGCTCAGCGTCAGTCCGAGGGCATGAAGAAACCCCTGCAATCGGTCACAGCAGCTAGCTCGCACGTGGTCGACTGACGGCCGCAAATACTCGTGGTGCGCAGGTGCCTGACAATGAAAGTTATTCCAGTGCTTGGCAGCTTAGATTTGCGACTCATTGGGCCTATCAATCGGTTTATGAGTGCGTCGCTCTGCGAGCATTAGCGCTCCGTTGGCGGCGACAGTCCAGTCACAATCGACGTTGGACGACTATTTTCAGCGCACGCTCCCACGAACGAATTGTGAATTTTAGCACGCAAATGATTGTATTTTTAAAACCAATCAAAGAGATCATGATGTTACAAGCCGGAGCAGCCACCGAAGGTGGCCTACACTTCGGCTTACGGAGCCGTCACAATCCGAGAACGTCGTCGGCAGGTCAGCCCAGCATCACGGTGTTGGAACAACCCACTCAGCTGGGTCATGGCGCGATCCTTCAGCCTCACGGATGGCACGACCGCCCGTCACCTCCTCGTACCGTCTCACGATCAGGTCGACGTAACGCGGGTCGATCTCGACCCCGTAGCACCGCCGCCCCGTCCGCTCGGCCGCAATCAGCGTCGAGCCTGAGCCCAGGAATGGGTCGAGGACGACCTCATCTCGCCCCGTAAGATCGAGCAAGGCATCCGCGAGCACCGCGACTGGCTTAACCGTTGGGTGATCTTGCAGGCCCTTCCGCGAGCCTGATCCAAGCGACGATGCACCAGGATAGGTCCAGAGGTTCGAACGCCAGCGGCCGCCGCGGCCCAGGCTGACGTTGTTGACGTGCGCCTCCTCGCCTTTCTTGAACAAAGGGAGCAGCTCGTGTTGCGAGCGGTACAAACTGCCCATGCCGGCGTTCGTCTTCGCCCACACGATCAGGTTCAAAGGCGACAAGGCGAACGCAGCCGCCGCATGTTGGACCACGTGTAGCCCGCGCCAGTCGATGAAGGTGCCGAACACGCCACCCTCGACGAGGTGGGGCAGGGTGGCCTCGATCCAGTCCAAGTTGAACGTCTGGAATTCCGCCACGGTCATCTCACCGCTGGCCATCGCGAACTCGCGGTGCTCACCGCCCGTCACGTGCCCGCGGATCGGTACGTTGTAAGGTTCATCGGTTAGAAGCAGGCGCGCATGTTCCGCTCCCATGAGCTTGGCCAGCACGGCTGGATCGCGGGCATCCCCGCAGACCAACCGGTGCCGACCGAGCACGAACACATCGCCCGGCTGTGCCACCGCTGCCGCGTCCGCCGACGGTGTCAACGGGCCGGGCTCAACGGTGTCGGACTCATCATCCAAGAGGAGTTGGTCGATCTCGCCATCCGTGAAGCCCGTCACGTCGAGCGGGCCATCTTCGAGCGCGAGCTCCTCGAACTCCAATTTCAGCTCGTCCAAGTCCCAGCCGCCGCGCTCCTGCAGCCGGTTGAGCGCCAGCCGCAAAGCGCGCTGCTCGCTTGACGTGAGGTGGCCCGCGACGATGCAGGGAATGACGCTCAAACCCACGAGCTTGGCTGCCTCGACGCGCGCCACGCCGTCGAGGATACCGTCCTGCCCGTCGATCAGCACCGGGTCGCAGAAGCCGAGAGAGCGGATCGAGGCGGCCACGCGCTCCACCTGGGCAATGTCGCGCTTGCGCACCGCGCGGGCCGGCACCGTGAGTGCTCCTGGTGAGCGCTGAACCAAGGCGAGGTTCGGAGCCAAGTCGTTGCGCACCCGGCCTGCCGCAGGAGCGGGTCGGTCGAGGTTCGTCCGGCGCCGACGACTCTTGCTATGAAGAGCGTCGACCAACAGGTCAGCGCTGCCCAAGCGGTCTCGCGTCGCACGTCCCATGATTGCTCTCCCTCTAACGCGCTTCACCGTCCACTAATCAGATAATCTTCGGGCCTCCGGCCAACCCGACCGGGAGAGTGACGAAGATCATCAAACCTACGCTTCCTGCCGGTGCCGATCGGCTTGGGCTTCAGCCACGAGCCGCTGCTGCTGGACGATCGCTCGCGCCTCCCAATCAGCGTCGCTGTAGGGCGCCTCGCTCGCGTATGGCGGCGGTTGGCCGACGCCGAAGACCTCGAACAGGATGGTGTCGATCTCGCGAACCTTGCGGAATGCACCACCGATCGGCATCTCGGGCTGCGAACCGAACGGCCGCGGCGCCCAGAACCAACCCACACGCTCGAGTCCCGGCGCTTTCGATGGTTGCTGCAGGTACTGTGCCCGGAAATTGTAGGCGCCGATCTCGTGCAGGATCGCGATCAGGGTGTCCTTCCCTTCGCGATCCGGCAGCAACGGCTCGCCCTTCTGCCGCAAGACGGTCCGCCGTTGATGAAGTCGCCATGCCTCGTAGTTGAGAGCGATAGCCGGCAGGACAACTTCGGCCCACACCCCGCTTTTGCGGACGTGAGCCGTCAGATCATCCTCGTGCACACGCTGCATAACCAGGACGATCGCGCCGCCGGCTTTATCGTTCAGGCGCGGCACGATTTCGGCATCGTACCAAGCGCTGACGCCGCCGCGCGCCGCATCGTCCTGCGCCCGATGGGGCGCGATCGGATCGTCGATGACGATGAGGCCGGCACCGCGCCCGATCAGGCTCTGGCCAACAGCCCGATACAGAATGCCGCCGCCGTGCGGCAGGATGATCTCGCCCGGTGTCACAGTCGGCCGCAGATGCGGGAAAAGGACCCGACACCGCGGGGTGCGCATGAGCGCGATAACACGGCGTTGCAGCTCTGCGGCCAAGGCACGCGTGCCGGCGACGACGATAATCTTGCGCGTTGGATCTCGGCCGAGCGCGAAGACCACCATCGCGACCGAGGCACAATGTGATTTGAGGCTGCGCGGCGGGGCGTTGAGGATCAGGCGAGTGGCGCCGCGATCGAGGCAGCCTTGCAGTGCATCGGCCATGATGTCGACGTGCCGGCTGGTGCCGAGCTCGTCTCGCGGAGACAACTCGTGGAAAGCGAGCTTCGTGAAGGAGGCTAGGTCGGCGCGATAGAGCCGCTCGTGAAGAGAGTTCGTCATCATCACGCATCCGATTTATCGTCGTCATCCAGCGGGACGAGCGTGACGGCAAGCTCGGCCAAGATTTTGTCGTCAAAAGGTCTGATGCCAAAGAGGTCGGGCTGGCCTCTTTCCCGCATATGCCGAAGGACAAGTTCCCGAGCACGGGCGTCACCATTCGCCGCAGCCTTCACGATGTTCATAATGATCACCTCGCGCACGCTAACGCGTACCTTTCGGCCGTCGCGAGTGACGGCGACGAGTCGATCGAGTTGTTGTTCAAACAGCGTGTCGATGTTTTTCGAACGACGTGGGCGCCCGACACGATTACCGGAGGTCCCAGGCTTGAATTGACTATGACGCGGTGGCTTGCGGTAGCCGATCTCGTAATCATCACTCATGATCGCGATCCCGAACGCGGAATTGGGCGACGACATCGCACCAGTTTGCGGGCGGCTTCGATGGCTGACGCCCGCGCTTGCGCACCGGTGCCTGCTGGACAAGTTCGGTGATGCGGACGGCCAGCTCGGATAGCTCGATCACGAATGCACCGAAGAGGCCGCCGGTCAGCTCCTCAGAGAGGAATTCTGAAAGTTCTTGTGGCCCATCGAGAATTTCGATGTGCTCGAGCCGCCCACCTTCTTTGGTCAATGGCCCAAAATATTGAACCGCATGTTCTGTCGCCTCGACCTGACGCAGCACGAGGAATACTTTAAGCTGCTCTCGTCTCTGGCGCGGCGATAATTTCGAATCAGCCTCGCCAGATTGTATGAAATTCGTGCGCCCCCACGTCTCAAGGCTATCATTCGCCTTGTCAAAGACGTGCTTAAGCTTGACTTGATTCGCCGCGATAAGCTTGATGACCTCCCCCTGCTTACAGCCGAAGCGGGTCAGATCATGCGCCACAGCGAGGTTGAATATGCGGTGCGGCGTATATTGGACTTCATACCCAGTCCCAGTTGGCAACTCGTCGTAGAATGCCAAGGTACATGCTGAATCCCCACCTTGGCTGGCGCGAGCACGCACGAGGTCCTCGTCGAGAAGACGCCTCAAGCTAGCAATAAGCCGAGGGGGAGCAGGCTGCGCAAGGCGTAGACGCGCCGTCTCCGACGCCCCGTACATGAGCGCATAGACGAGTTGGATGGCTTGCTGGCGTGTAGCAGTCATAGGCGCTCATTTAGAGCCACTGACCAGGGGTTCAATAGACCCCAAAGTTTTTAGCTGGCAGGCACCCTGTGGCGCGCGATTATATCCCTGTTAGAGTTAGATAGTTCCCTGTTCCAAACCGGCGGGAATTTTGCGGCTACTCGATTGATTATGAAATCCAATTTCCGGCCGCATGCCGCCAAAGAACGACGTATAAGCGTCAAATTCCCTGATGAGCAGGCCTTCACCGCCCTATCGCATCAGCCACAGGCGCTGAGTACGTTGGGTTAGTAGCGTGGAGGGGTGATCGGCATCGACGCATCGCCGGCAGCGCACAGCCGGATGGGCACGGGTGGTTAAATCGACTGAGAGGGTTCGTTGGAGGCTCGGTGCCTGGGCGAGCTAGCACGAAGTGCGATCGGCAGTGCCGTGTAATGCGGGGCGCAACCTGAAAGCAGGCAGTCACTCGAGCCAGGGAGCTGACATGCAGATCATCTGGGCTCGGATCAGTTCAACCGCGATCCGCAGCGACCGGGTTATCGGGCCTCGGCCAGATCACGGCGTCATCGGGCACAGCGCGCAGCACAGTGCAGCCCATGCCAACCATCGCCCGCTCACCGATTGTCAGCCCCTGCAGCACCTTGGCCAGCGGGCCAACCAATCCGTCCGCACCGATCGTGCAGCGCCCGGCGACGAAGGCCGCCGGTGAGATCGTGGTATTGTCGCCAATCCGCGTGTCGTGACCGATGATCACTCCTGTGTTCAGCACAGAGAACCGTCCGAGCCGCGCATCGACGTTGACGATCACGCCATGGGCCACGAACGCGCCGGCGCCCAGAACCACGCCCTGGCTGACAATCGCGTGCGGCGAGACCAGGGGCGGGCAGGGCAGGGCGTGCCGGTCGAGCCACGCGATGATCTCGGCCCGCGCCTGGATCGCGGCCCGGCTCACGCCTCCGACGGCGAGCGCCACGCCGTCGAACTCCGCGCGATCGGCCAGCAACTCATCGAGATAGCCCCGATAGGTTCCGACCTGCGCGCTCGGCTGGCTCGAATAAGTCGCCTCCACGGTGTAGCCGCAGAGCTGCGCGACCTCGGCGATCTCCTTGGAGAAGCCGCCGCCGCCGATAAGGGCTAGGCGCTTGGTCTCGGACGTCACCGGCCGCCCTCCATCAGAGCGTCGCTCCACCGTCGACCCGCAGGATCTCGCCGGTCACGTGCCGCGCCTGCGGCGACATCAGGAACGCGATGGCGTCGACCACCGAGTCCACCGTGGCGGCGCCTGCCGGGCTCCGCTTCTCCAGCGCGGCCTTGAACTCGTCGCCGTAGAGCCGGGCATGGGCCTGCGTCATCTCGGTGTCGAGCCAGCCCGGCGCGACGCCGACCGCGCGGCGCGGCGCGAGTTCCCGGGCCAGACCGCGGATCAGCGCGTCGAGCCCCGCTTTTGATGCGGCATAGGGAACGATCGCCGGTTCCGGGCGCTGGGCCGCGACCGACGACACGGCGCAGAACACCGCGTCCCGGGTCGAGACCCGGGCATTGCCGAAGGCGGCGGCGAACAGGGTCGGGGCCACGAGGTTCGTCTTGTACACACGCTCGACCTCGTCGACGCCGAGGCTGCGCATGGGTTTGATGAGTTGAACGCCGGCGCAGTACACGAGACCCGTCAGCAGCCCGCGCTCGGCGACCGCAGATTGCAGAACGCCGCCGATCGCCGCCAGGTCGGTCACGTCGGCCGCGACGGTCGCGATCCCCGCCTCGGCGAGTTCCGCGAGCCGATCCGCACGGCGGGCGAGGGCAGTGACGACCGAGCCCTGTCGGGCGAAATGTTCCGCAACCGCCCGGCCGATACCGCTGCTGGCACCGACGACGAGGATATGACCCGTGGGATCCGCCATCGCCCGGCCTCAGGCGGCCAGCTTCGCGCCGGCCATGGCCAGGAGGTCGTCGGTGGTCGCGGCCTCCGCGATCCGCGCCGGCTCGACCTCAAGGCCCAGCGTGTCGAACAGCGCCATGATGTTGAGGATGCCGAGGGAGTCGAAGGTCTCGATCTCGCCGAGCTTCTGGCCGCGCGCGAGCGGCCCCGGCTGATCCAGGATCGCGCCGAGCTCGTCCAGGAACCCAGCCTCGGTCATCGCGCGGTCTCCTCGAACTTCAGGACGGGGGGTGCGTAGATCCGGTCGGTGGTGATGGCGCACGCGCCCCAGCTCAGACCCACGCCGAACCCCGCCAGCACCGCGCGCAGGGGCCGGTGCGCAAAATCCTCCGCCAGGAAGCCGGAGATCGTGCCGGGGATCGAGGCGGCGTTCTGGTTCCCGTAGACGGATTGCGTGCCCGAGGGAAGCTTGCCGTCGTCGAGTCCTAAGCGCCGCTGCAGGTTCTTCAAAATATACTTGTTCGGCTGGTGCAGGACGTAGAAGTCCGGATCCTCCGGCTTCAGCCCCGCGGCCGCCAGGATGTCGGTGATCAGCCCCGGCACGCGCTTGAGCGAGAAGTTGAACACCTGCGCGCCGTCCATATGCATGGTGGCGGGCTTGTCGGCATCCTCGGCATCCCGGCGCAGCCCGCTATGCGGGATGAACAGGGCCTTCTCGCCCGATCCGTCGCTGTGGAGCTGAAAGACGCTCTCCGTCGCGCGCCGCTCGATCAGGATGGCGGCGCCCGCATCGCCCATGATCGGCGTGATGGCGCGGTCGTCCTCGGCGACCATCCGGCTCGCCACGTCGCCGACGCAGAGCAGGATCCGGTTCAGGCCCGATTCCACGAGGCTGTAGGCCACCGAGAGCCCGTACACGAAGCCGCTGCAGCCGAGCCGCATGTCGAAGCACAGCGTGTCGGTGCGCATGCCGAGCCGGTGCTGCAGGCTGATCGCGGTCGAGGGCGAGCTGTAATCGGGCGTCTGCGTGACCAGGATCAGCCCGTCGAGATCCTCCGGTTGCAGGTCGAGGCCAGCGAGGAGTTGGCGGGCGGAATGCAGGCAGAGATCGGCCGTCGTCGTGTCGTCGCGCACGACCACGTGGCGCGTGGTGAAGCCCATTGCGCGCTTGAGCCGCTCGGCCTCCTCCGGCGCCATGCCGAGATCGGCCGCCTCGGCGTCGAAGGCCAGCGCCCGGCCGCCGACCGTGGTGACGAGGCCGGCGAGGCCGGCGTTCCGGAAGCGCAGCTCAGCCACGGGCGACCGCGTCCGCCACGTAGTCGAACCAGCCCTGCAGCCGCCGCAGCGGCGAACGGGTGCTGTCGAGGATGCTCTCGTCGGCGAGCGGCACGTAGCGGCCCACTTTCTTCTCGACCTCGGACTCGGTCTCGAGCAGCAGCTCCACCACCGCGAAGGAATCAATCCGGTCGAACAGGTCGTCCTCGGGGCCGAGCGCGCTCAGCTCCGGGCGCCCCCAGGTCTCGATCAGACGATCCAGGGTGGTGCGGGCCGCGGCGGCCGCGCCCTCACTCCGCGACGATGTGAATGTAGGCGGTGTCATCCGGTCCTCGGGTCAGTCGATAGTCCTTGCCCTCGGGGCCAGAGCCGAGGAGCGCGAACCCGTTCTCGTCCAGGAAGGTCTCGACCATCCGGTTCTTCGCGCTCGGGCGATACTGGGCCCTGAGCTCCGGATCGGCCTCCTGCTGGCAGACGTAGCGCAGAACTTGGCTCTCAATGCGGCGTCCCAGCGCCCGGCAGCTCATCAGGAAGGTCTCGAGCGCGCCGTTCCGGACGATGGCGACGCCGACGATGCCCATATCGCCGAACCGGTCGACCACCCGGGCCGCGTAGACGCTGCCCTCGCGCATGGCGGTGGCGACCTCGTCCTCGGTGTAGCGCCGGGTGGTCAGGTTGAACTGATTGGTCTTGTTGATCAGCTGCGTGACGCGCCGCAGGGAACCCGGATTGTTGCGGGCGATATGGACGCGGATCTCCAGGGAGGCGAGGTATTCGTCCATCGAGGCGGCCGAGCGCTGCAGCTCCTGCCGCTGCGCCTCGCCCCGGTACTGCTCGGTCTTGGCCAGATCCTCGGCGGTGACGTTCCGGGCGCGCAGGGACGCGATCCCGTCGAGCAGGGTGAGCGCCTGCTCGGGGCGCGTCCGGTCGAACAGATGGCACGCGACGCCGGGGAGCCGGGTGCGGACCTCCTCGATCTCGAACGGGTTGTCGTCGAGGAAGATGAAGCTGTCGAGGCCGAGATTGAGCGTCGCGGCGAGGTCGCGGATGTTCTCGCTCTTCTCGGACCAGTTGCTGCGATAGGCCACGAAATCGTCGAGGCGCAGCGGCATGGCGCGCTGCGCGAACACCGCGCGAAAATCCTCCTCGTTGTTCTTGGTCACCGCGCAGAGCAGGATACCGAGGTGCTTCAGGCGCAGCAGCTGGCGCTGGAGCTGGGTGTGGACGATCCCCGGATAGTCGCTGTCGACCTCCAGGTTCTCCACCCCGTCCTCGCCCACGACGCCGCCCCAGAGGGTGTTGTCGGCATCGACCACCACCACCTTGCGGCGCGCCCGCAGCCGGGCCGCGACCGCATCGGCGTAGCGCTCGACCAGCGCGTCCACGGCCGCCGGGGCGTAGGGCATCTGGTACATGTAGCGGTTGCGCTCGCGGAAGGCGCCGGCGAAGCCGAGAATCGCCAGGGCACCGGCCGCATCGATGACGCTGACCCGCTCCTGCGACCGGGCGAGGTCGAACAGCACCGCATTGATCCGGGCCAGGGCCTCCAGCTGATCGTGGAGATCGCTCTCCACCGACGAGACCGGCACGAACGGCACGGTGTTGAGGATGACGGTTCCGGGCGCCCGCGCCAGACGGGCCGCGACCAGATCGGCGAGCGCGCGCGCGCGGGCGACCGCGCCGTCGTCCGGGGCGACATCGAAGAACCAGCGATGGTCGAGATGCACGGCGAGGACGTCGACCGAGGCGGGCCCCGTCAGGACCTGCTCGATCTGTCCGATCGGGAAATGCTCGACCGAGACCGTGGCCAGATCCGCGAGGCGGCTCGCCACTTTCCCGAACGGGTTGGTGACGACGTTTCCGACGAAGCCGATCGATAGGGCGCGAGCCGTGGTCATCCTCGATACCGGTCCCTGCAACACCCTGGCGGGTGCCTGCCCTCCGGCGATTGACCGGCCCCTTCCCGTGCGTGCGAGCGCCGCCCTCTTGCGAGATCGCGTGTCATAAAGCAAGGGGCCGGTCCGCCCCGCCGCCCGGGCGATCGGCCGCCCTCGGCGGAGGGCAGGGGTGTCGGCAAAGGTGGCGGCACGGGTGTCGATGGGAGCTTCTCGATGAACGGATCCAGTTCGGGCGATGGCTCCGCGACGACGCGGGTCTGGACCGAGGCGCATCAGGCCGCCTTCGCGCGGGCGACGGGCGACGTGAACCCGATGCACATGGATGCGCGGATGGCCCGGCGGACGCTCGCAGGCGAGCGCGCGGTTCACGGCGTTCACGCCGCCCTCTGGGCCCTGGAGACCTGCGCGGCCGCGTATCCGCTCGAACGGCTCGCGACGCTCCAGATGCGCTTCGAGCGTTTCATCCTGGTCGGGGACCGCACGACGCTCACGATCCGGAAGACGGCCCATGAGGCGGAGGCGCAGCGCCTGGACCTCTCCCTGACGGTGGACGGGGTCCGCGTGATGACGATCCAGGCGGTGTCGGCGGCGGAACGGCCGCCGGCCTCACCCGTGCAAACCGTGCCCTGCCCGATCCCCGCGGAGCCCGTCGCCCACGATCCCGAGGCCCTGACGGGCCTGACCGGCGCCTTCCGACTTCCCGATCCGGAGGCGATCGCCGCGCTGGCCCCACGCCTCGCACAGGCCATCGGTCCGGCCCGCGTCGCGGGTCTCGGCGGCCTCTCGACCCTGATCGGCATGTTCGTGCCGGGGCTGCACTCGATCCTCTCGAAGATCGACGTTACCCTCACCGACGAAGCCAGCGGATCGAGCCTCGCCTATGCGGTGAAGCGGTTCCAGCCGATGCTGCAATCGGTGACGCTCGAGGTCCAGGGCCCGGGCCTTGCCGGCCGCGTCGAAGGCTTCGTCCGTCCGCGGCCGGTCGAGCAGGAAAGCCTGCGGGACCTTGCGGCCCTCATCCAGCCGGGGGCGTTCGCGGGCGTGACCGCCCTCATCGTCGGCGGCTCACGGGGCCTCGGTGCGGCGACGGCCAAGCTGATCGCCGTGGGGGGCGGCGCGGTCTGCATCACCTACGCCTCCGGGGCCGACGAGGCGGAGGCGGTGGCCCGGGAGATCCGGGAGGCCGGGGGGCGCTGCCAGGTCCTCCGCTACGACGCCGCACGGCCGGTTGCCGAGCAACTCGGATCCCTGGAGAACGACCCGACCCAGCTCTATCACTTCGCCACGCCCCGCATCTTCCGCCAGAAGCGCGCCCCGTTCGAGCCGGCCGGCTTCGAGGAGATGATGCGGATCTACAATTACGCCTTCTACGCGCTGAGCTTGTTCTGCCTCGGGCGCGGGCGTGCGGTGACGGCCTTCTATCCCTCGACCACCGCTATCGACGAGGCGCCCCGCGACACCCTGGAATACGTGATGGCGAAGACGGCCGGCGAGACGCTCGCGGCGACGATGGCGAAGACAATCCCGAATCTGAAGACCGTGATCGAGCGCCTGCCGCGGGTGCGCACGGATCAGACCGCCACGATCTTCCCCGTTCCGGCTGCCGCCCCCAGTGCCCTAATGCTGCCGATCATCCAGCGGATGTCATCGCTCTGAACGGCGCCGTCGCCGCGGATACGGCGGTCGGCAACCGTGCCGGGATCAGCGCGCCGTCGCGCCCCCCGCCCCCACGGAACTCGACAGGGCATCGTTGCCGCCCTGGACCCCGGCGGTGCCAAGTGGATTGCCGCGCGTGTCGGTGTTGAGATTGGGATCCTGCTGGATGAGACCGCCGGGCGCGGGATCGAAGGGTTGGACCGGATTGTTCGCCTGCAGGCCGCCGCCGAACGGCACCACGAGCCGGCTGGGCCGGATGGAATCCTCGCACAGGCCCTGGCAGATCGGCTCGACGAGGTCTGTCGGCTGGCAGATCGGGCGCATCACGCCTTTGACGCAGGCGCACCGGCAAGCCGCCCAGGCCTGGGTCGGCAGGAGCAGGACGGCGCAGAGCAAGACTATCGACCGCATGGCGGATCGCCCCTTTGACGCCGCCCTAACCCGGCGGCGTCGACATGGTAGCAGGCTGGCGGACCAGTCGCGAGACGCGATCACTCCGCCGCATCCGCGTCCGACGGGTCGGCCGCCGCGTCCGCATCCGCCTCATCCGGGTCGACCACGGTCTCCGGCTCTGCGGCCGCCGAGAAGAAGTCACCCTTCCGGACCGCCTCGCCGCCCGTCACCATCATGCTCAGGTAGGTGTTGAGCGTGTTCGGGGCGACATCGGACAGCCGCTCGGCGATCTCCGCATGCGACAGGCCCTGCGGCCCGGCCGTACCGAGAAGCGCCTTCAGGCGGCCCTTGGCCGAGTTCGCCCGCGGACCGCGGGCACCGCGGCGCCCGCCCGGCTGGGATCCAGCCTGCTCACCCGCGGATGACCGCGGGCCGTCCGACAGGGGAGGGACGGCGATATCCTGCAACGGGACACCATCCACGATCGAGGTCAGCGCAGCTTCGGCGGTCCGCAGCTTCGTCAACTCTGTGGCGAGCCGATCGTAATCGTGCTGAAGCGCGGTCCTGCGCGCCCGGACGTCGGCCAGCGCTTTCGTCAGCGTGTTGTCCTCGGTCACCGGCCAGCCTCATACTCTGATGTCGTTCATGACGCAGGCCATACCGCACAGGCCCTTCCCGTCGTCAACAGTACCGACGCAGAGACCCCAGCGGCCGAATAATTCCATGCTCAAGCAGCGGCGGCTCGGTTGTATCACCCGCACACTATGTCATAGAAACATCGAGACAATTGTTGGCCGGATGACGTCATCCGGACATCGTCCCGGGCCTGACCTTCCCCGTCCGATCACGCTGAGACCGCACCGGCCATGAGGGACGACCGACGCCCGGCCCTGGATCCGGCGCGCGGCGACACCATCGGCCCAGAGGGCGATCCGGCCAACAACGAACGCCGCAGAGCACATTATGCCATTGGATATATTTGATAAGGGAAAAAATAATGTTATCGATATTGATGCTCGCGATCAACAAAATCATGCCGGAAGAGTTTATATCAACGGCAGCAACAATTACATCCGGATAGGGCGCGGCTGCGTCTCGGACAAGGATATGTACATCGTCATCGAATCCAATTGTCGGTTCGATGTCGGTGAGGATGTGCGGCTGTCGATGGCCAACATCCATATCGGGTCGAGTTCGGTGCTGCGCATCGGCGACAGAACGGGCTTCACCGGCCTGGTCCATCTCAACCTGGTCGAGGCCAAGGCGATCGAGATCGGCACGGATTGCTCGATCGCGGCGGGCGTCTGGATGACGACGAGCGATTTCCACTCGATCATCGATCGGGAAACCGGGGCCCGGCTGAACGCGGCCAAGCCCGTGCGCGTCGGCAATCACGTCTGGATCGCCAATCAGGCCTCCCTCCTCAAGGGCTCCGTGATCGGCGACAACGCGATCATCGGTGCGCACGCGGTCGTCACCGGGACGGTGCCCGCCCATTGCGTGGCGGCCGGCAATCCGGCCCGCATCGTGCGGGACAACGTGACGTGGCGCGCGGATCTGATCTGATCGCCGGACCGTTGCAGCGACCCGATCGCGCGCCGGGGAGTTCCCGCCCCGTGCGGCGCATCGCTGAAGGGGGCCGGCCCGCCACAGTGGTTTACCACGCTGGCCCGTTCCGATAGGGCGGTGGCCCGCCGAGGCCATTCCCGGCCGACGCGATGCCCCATCCTCGACCCAGCCTGCGCGACCTCATGCTCACCGGAGCTCTCAGTCTCGACGATTGCGGTGCCCAATCCTGCACCGCGCCGGCCGCCCTTCCGGCGGGGCGTGCCCCGATCACCCGACGCGACGGCTGCGCGGAGCGGATCGCTGCACCGCAGAGGAACCGTGAGCCGGGGATACCGCACGACGCGGCGGGATCGGTGCGGTGACGCGGCTGAAAGCTCTGTCCCACCGCATTCCGGTGTCACGCTGGGTGCGGGCGCGCGGCGCGCCGCTGCTGGCCCGCCTGACCGGACCCGCCCTGCCGCCGGCCCACGACCTCGCCAGCGCCGGGGCGCAGATCGCCGCCCTCGCCCCGCATGTCGACACCGCCTTCTACGCCACGTGGTACGGCATCACCGCCGATCCCGTGCGCGACTACCTCGTCCACGGATGGCGCGAGGGCCGCGACCCCCGCCCGGACTTCGCCTCCGCCGCCTACCTCGACGCCCATCCCCACCTCGCCCGC
>NZ_JAKSYG010000154.1 GCF_022829725.1 Methylobacterium sp. E-005
CGCCTAACCCCTCCCCCATACCGATAGGAGAGAAACGAGATGGGTGACGGACTGAAACGAGCATTCGCTGCGACAGCGCGAACCCGCTGGGACGGCAAACTGACGCCGGAGATGCTGAAGTTCCTGAAGGCGCTGGCGCCCTACACGGTGCCGCAGACGCGTGGGAACGTAGGCTGCGTCATCAACCGCGCTGACGACCGCGCCCGACAGAAGTGCAAGCAGCTCGGTCTAGTCGGCTACGACCAGCGTGAGGATGGCAAATGGGGCTGGCAGATCACACCGCACGGGCGCGCTGCGCTTGAGCAGTCCGCCTAACCCCGCCTCCCCTTCTCTTACCTGAGGAGACAGATGATGAGCGAGC
>NZ_JAKSYG010000158.1 GCF_022829725.1 Methylobacterium sp. E-005
CACTGATCGCGGCGACAGGGCCGAGGTCGAGACCCCCGTCCGGCCCGTCCTGACTCAGGTCGCCGAGCCGAGCGACACAATCACCCTCGGCCCCTTCGCGGGGACGATCGAGCCCCGCTATCAGGCTCAGCTCGGCTTCCATATCCCCGGCCGGCCAGGTCGCCAAGGCCGACGGCGGCACGCTGGCGCGCCATCTCCTCGTCCCCGGCACCATCACGCCGGATACCGACCGGATCGCCCGCGTCCCGGCCCGGGTGGTCGGGACCTTCGCGAAACGGCGCAAGCGCCTCGGCGCCACCGTGCAGAAGGTCAAGCGCGTGCCCGTGCCCGACCGCCGCGCGGGCGCCCACGCCAAGAGCAACTCACGCACAGCCCAGGTCCACGCCGCGCTCCAGACTATAAACATCGCGCGCCACCAGACGCCGCCCCCCTCCCAGGCTGCGCCCGAGGCCGCGC
>NZ_JAKSYG010000167.1 GCF_022829725.1 Methylobacterium sp. E-005
ATGAGCGGGCCACCATCGCCGACCTCGAACGTCGCCTTGCTGCAACCGAGGCGGTCTTACGTGAGAAGATCGACGTCGAGGTCGCTTTGCAGCAGAGCGAGGACCTGCGTCGCCTTGCCGTCGAAGGCGGTCGCATGGGGATGTGGCGCTGGCACCTGCGTGACGAACTCATCCGGGGCGATGCCACGTTTTCAGAGCTGTGGGGCTTCCCACCGTCGGATGAATTCCGCCAGCTCTCAGACTTCTCGGACAGGATGTCCCCGCAAGGTCGGGCCGAGATGAGCGATATGATCGCGCGTGCACTCGCAACTGGTGAGGATTTCGACGGTCAACTCACGATTGTGAGCGGGCCGAGTGCTGGGCGCTCGGTGCGATGGCGTGGCCGTTCCGAACAAGAGCGTCCGTGGATCATCAACGGCGTGAGCTTCGACGTCACAGAACAGCGGCTGGCGGACGATCGACTCCGCGAAAGCGAGGACCGACTTACGCGTGCGCTGGAGGCAGGCAACGTCGGCGCATGGGAAATTGATCTCGTGACTCTGAGAGCTTGGCGCTCACCGCAACACGATCGGATCTTCGGGTACGCGACACCTCTGGCGGAGTGGACCTACGACATGTTCCTCAAGCATGTCGTGCCGGAGGACCAAGGTTGGGTCGATGAGGATTTTCAGAATGCCATCGCTACGGATGGGGGCTGGAGCTTCGAGTGCCGCATCCAAGCCGCGGACGGCGAAATTCGGTGGATCGGAGCACAGGGCCGAGTCGAGGTCAGTGCTGGGAAGCACACCCGACATATGAAGGGGACGGTGCGCGACATCACGGAGCGCAAGAGATCCGAGATAGCGCTGCGCGAGAGCGAGGAACGGTTCCGCGGGCTGGTCGAAGGGTTCGGCCAGTTTTGCTGGGAGGCGCGCGCGGACGGTGTCATCGTCACCGACAGCCCGGGGTGGCGTGCCTTCACAGGCCAATCTCTAGACGAATGGCACGGGTCCGGCTGGCTTCAAGCGATCCACGCCGATGATCGGGCGGCGATCGAAAGCAAATGGCGAGCAGCTGTTGCGGGAGGGTGGCCCGTCGATGCCGAGTATCGCCTGTGGCACGCGCCGAGCGCGGCGTGGCGGTGGTCGAACGTCCGCGTGGTGCCAATCACGCGGCCCGACGGGACGGTCCGCAAGTGGTCGGGCGTGAACATCGACGTGACGGATCGGTGCACGCTGCAGGCGCGTCAGGAGGTCTTGGTCAACGAATTGCAGCACCGGGCACGCAACCTTCTCGGGGTGGTCAGGGCCATCGCCGACCGAAGTGTAAGGCAAGGCGGATCGGTAGAAGCGTTCGAGGAGCGGCTGCAGGCGCTCGGCCGCGCCCAGGGGTTGCTCAGCCAAGGTGGTAGCGACAAGGTCGAGGTTGGGACGCTCGTTCGCGCTGAGCTGGCAGCGCATGCCGAGAGTGGATCCCAGCGTGCCACGCTGTCTGGACCAGAGGTCTACCTCACTGCCCGACAGGTGCAGAACTTCGCACTCGCCCTGCACGAGTTGGCCACCAACGCCGTCAAATATGGAGCCTTGAGCACCGAGAATGGCCGACTTCTCGTCACCTGGGAAATGGTGTTCGACCGACGCGAACGTCGCCGCTTAGCATTGAGCTGGGTCGAGAGCGGTGTCGCCGTTGGATCGAACAAACCGATGCGACGCGGCTACGGCACCGAATTAATCCAGGAAGCCCTTGCCTACGCGCTGGAGGCCAAGGTCGACTACGAGCTTGGAACGGACGGCGTGCGCTGTCGTATCGAAATGCCAGTATCCTGACCTGTGTGATGGCGTAGCTTTTCGGGGACCTTATTCTGACGAGCATTCGCTGCGCGCTTTGGAGGGCGGGTGCCTGATCCTGCTCGACCGCTTGCCGGACACTGCATCCTCGTTGTCGAGGATGAGTACCTGATTGCCATGGACCTGAAGCGTTGGCTGTCGGAAGCCGGAGCGACGGTGACAGGTCCGGTTCCAAGCGTCGATCAGGCCCTTGACCTTATCGATAACGGTGGTCTCACCGCGGCGGTGCTGGATGTAAACCTCGGAGACGGCAAAACCGTTTATCCCGTGGCCGCAGAGCTGGGAGCGCTGGGTGTGCCTTACCTCTTCGCAACTGGGGACGTGAAGGCGTCTGTTGCGGATGCGTACAGCAGCCGTCCGAGGCTGACGAAGCCGTATTTGGAAGCGGCACTTGTGCGGGCCGTGGTGGAACTCATCGCAGGCCCTGCACCAACGTGGTGATCGAACGGGACCTCAATGTCAGCTTCGATGCCTGAGCTACCAAAAGCAGACCAGCCGGAAACCACCCTCAGCAGCTGTTCGGCATCCGACCCAAGTAAGTCGTACCGCTGATCATCGGAGCGGCCGGAAAGCGGTCATGGGCCCGCTCCCCATCCCTATGGCCTACGTTGATCTGTGCACGCCTGTCAGCGTCGCGCGACGAAGCGACGAAGCTTGCCGGGGGCATCCTTCGTGATGGCCTTGCCGTGCCCGAACGCGACGGCCTGGAAGTCGAGCGCTGCGAGCTTGCGTTGGCTGGCCAGCCCTTCCGCCTCGTTCTCGAACGCGATCGGGTCGCTCACACCCAGGATGTTGATGAACGTATCGCCGCCGAGCAGGAGCCGTCCGCCTCGCCACATCAGAGCGACCTGTCCGGCGCAATGACCGGGTACGTGTATCGCGTGCAAGCCACCCAAGATCGGCAGCGTCTCACCGTCAGCGATGTGCTGGTCGATCGGGAACGGCTGCATGCGCTCGTTCTGATCCCAAACAAGCTTGTACATCAGTGCGTGCCCGGGCGGGGCGAAGCCACCTTGATCCAGCGCAAGCCCGGCCGGCTGCCGGCCGGCGTCACGGCTCCGGTGGGTCCCCCCGGTCCGCCGCCGCGCGGGTCTCCCCGGCGCCGCCGAGCACGCGCAGGGCGTTCAGGATCACCATCACGTCGATCGCCTCCTGGGCGAGCGCCCCCTGGAGCGGCGTAAGCTGGCCCAGGGCGGCCGCCACCATGCCGGCGAGCGAGAGCCCGAGGCCCACCCAGACGCTCTGGAGCGCGATCGCGCGGGCCCGCTTGGCGATGCGGATCGCGTGGGGCAGCGGCGTGAGGCTGTCGACCAGCAGGACGATATCGGCGGCCTCGGCCGCCGCCGCCGCGCCCCGGGCGCCGAGCGCGACGCCGAGGTCCGCCGCCGCCAGGGCGGGCGCGTCGTTGAGGCCGTCGCCGACCATCATCACCGGGCCGTTCCGGCGCTCGGCGACCACGGTCGCGGTCTTGGCCGCCGGGTCGAGATCCGCCGCGATGGCGTCCACCGGCAGGCCGGCGACGAGCGCCTCCGCGACGTCGCGCCGGTCGCCGGTGGCGAGGACCACCCGCTCGATGCCGCAGGCGCGCAGCGCCGCGAGCGCAGGGTGGCCGTCCGCCCGCAACGGGTCCGAGAACGTCAGGATGGCGGCGGGCGCACCGTCGACGGCGACCAGCACCGTCGCGGTGGCCGCCGCGGCGTCAAGCGGGCCGTCGACCGACGGGAACGAGACGGCGTGCCTCCGCATCAGGCGCGCTCCACCGACACGGACGTGCCGCCCATCCACCCAGCCGGCCACGCCCGCGCCGGGCGATTCCGTGACCATCGTGGGCTGTGGCAGGGTCAAGCCCCGCGTCCTGGCCTCCGCGACCAGCGCCCGCGCCACCGGGTGGCCCGAGGCCTGGTCGAGGGCGGCGGCGAGCCGCAGGATTTCGGCCTCCCCGAACGGGGCGAGGGTCTGGGCGGACACCAGCCGTGCGGAGCCATGCGTCAGGGTTCCGGTCTTGTCGATCACGAGAACCCGCGTCCCGGCCAGCCGCTCCAGGGCGCCACCGCCCTTGATCAGGACGCCGATGCCGGCGGCACGCGAGAGGCCCGACACGAGGGCGACCGGCACCGCCAGGATCAGCGGGCACGGGGTGGCGACGACCAGCACGGCCAGGGCCCGCAGGGGATCGCCCGTGGCGGCCAGGGCAGCGCCGGCCAGCAGCAGGGTGAGGCCGAGGAAAGCGAGCCCGTAGCGATCCGCCAGCCGTGCCATCGGCGCCTTCGCGGACCGCGCCGCCTCGACGAGCCGGACGATGCCGGCATAGGTGCTCTGGGCCGCGGGCCGCTCCGCCACCAGGGTGAACGGGGTGCCGGCATTGACCGTGCCGCTGAGCACGGGCTCGTTCGCGCCGAGCGTGACCGGCAGCGCTTCGCCGGTCAGGCTCGACCGGTCGAGCACGGCGCGGCCCGCGGCGACCCAGCCATCGACCGGCACGACATCCCCGACGCGCACCAGGATGCGGTCCCCCGGGACCAGAGCCGCGAGGGCGACGTCGCGCAGGACACCGCCCTCCGCGCGCAGGGCGGTGCGCGGCTGGCGCGCGATCAGGGCCGTCATCGCCCGCCCGGCCCGCCCGGTGGCGTAGGCTTCCAGAGCCTGGCCGCCCGTATACATCAGCGCGATGACGGCACCGGCCAGCGGCTCGCCCAAGGCGAGGGCACCGCCCATCGCCAGCAGGGCGACGAGGTCCAGCCCGATATCGCCGCGCGCCAGGCGCGTCACGACCTGCGCGAGGAGGACGGCGAGGCCGGCCACGGTCGCGAGCGTCCAGGCCGCCGTGGCGAGGTCCAATCGGCCGAGCGCCTGCGCGGTGAGACCGATGCAGAGGCCGAGCAGCGGCACGAAAGCCAGCCATTCCCGCAGCCGCGTCGGCCACCCGGCGGCCGGTCGGTCGGCGCCGATCGAGCCCGCAATCGTCGTGGTCATGTCGGTGGCCTCCCTCTCGGCGCAGAGCCGAGGTGAAGCCCGTTCGGCCCGGAGGGCCTTGCACTGGATCAAAGTATCGTTGCCGGAGCCGGGCAGGCATGAAGCGGTGCGACGGGCCTGTCGATGTCCACGCCGCCCCTGCCCGGCTTGGCCTGCCCCCGGACCTTCGCTCAGGGCCGTCGGCTTCCGCGGAGACTCCGCGCAGAGAAGTCGCAGGTGTCCTGTGCGATCGCGGCGATGCGGGCGGGCAGCGGCGAGACGTCGAGGGTCCGGTAGACCGCGAAGTAGCGGATCGGCGGGATGGGCGGATCGGTCCGGATGATCCGGAGGGAGCCGCGCGCGATCTCGGCCGCGAAATAGCTCGCGGTCAGGTAGGTGACGCCGAGTCCCGCCGCGGCGAGACCGGCCAGGACGTTCAGGCTGTTGCATTCGGCCACGCGGGTGAAGGTCAGGCCGTTCGCGGCGGCCCAATCCAGCACGAGGGCCTGAAGCCCCGATCCATGGGCCTGACTGAGGATCGGATATCGGGCCATCTCGGCCAGCGGGACCCGGTCCGAGCTGGGCCCGTAGCCCGGCGCCGCCACCCATTCGAGGGTCACGCTCTTCAGCGGGATGGCGGTGAAGTCCGGGCGCGGCGGCGGATCCAGCGCGATGACGAGATCGAGTTCGTTGGCGCCGAGCCGGCCGAAGAGGTCGCGGCTCGCGGCCACGTCCGGCACGGGTACGACATCCGGATAGTCGCGTTTCAGGGCGACGATCAGGCTCGACAGCCACGTCAGCGCCACCAGTTCCGTGGTCCCGAACCGGAACGCCCCCGTGAACGGCGCCGAGCCGCTCGCGGCCTCGCGGAACCGCAGTTCCGCCGCGAGAACGTCGGCCGCGATCGGGAGGCTCGCCTCGCCGGCCCGCGTCAGCGCCAGCGCGGGCGCGCCGCGGTCGAACAGCGCCCCCCCGACCACAATCTCGAGTTCGATGATCCGCTTCGAGACCGTCGATTGCGCGAGGTGCAGGTGCCGGGCCGCCTCCGTGAAGCCGCCCAGCGTCGCCGCCCAGTAGAACGCTTCGATCTGCTTGATGCTGGCTGTCATCGCACCGCCCGGTCGCTCGCGCGGCTCATGAAAGAAAGTGATGCCGAAAGCGAATTTTCTTCGCTTTCTTTCATGGCGGTCAAGCTCCATCACAACGTGTGTGATTTTATCACGGCAGGCTTCCACGCCGCCCGGCGACCGACGCGCCCCACGAGCGAGGCCCCGGTTCTGGCGGACGGCGCGGTCGCACTTCTGTACGCTCGATCAGACGGTGGCCGTCCCATGAGGCTGATTTCAATCCTGACGGCGTTGACCGCCCTCGTCACCGTCGTGGGTGCCGCCCGGGCCGATCAGCTCGCCGACATCAAGGCCCGGGGCAAGCTGATCTGCGGGACGCTCGGGACCGTCGAGCCCTTCTCGTTCCAGCATCCGCAAACGCGCCAGATCGTCGGTTACGATGTCGACATCTGCCAGACGATCGCCGACGCGATCGGCGTGCCGCTCGAACTCAAGGCCATCGCGGTCGAGGCGCGGATCCCCGAGCTGACGCAGGGGCGCGTCGACATCCTGGCCGCCAACCTCGGTTACACGGCCGAGCGCGGCAAGCAGATCCAGTTCTCCGATACGTATTTCGTCAGCCAGCAGAAGCTGATGACCACGAAGGAATCCGGCCTCACCACGATCGATCAGCTCGCCGGCAAGAAGATCACCGCCCTCAAGGGCTCGTCCTCCGAGCAGGGCGTGCGCCGCCTGATCCCGACCGCCGAGACGGTGACCTTCCAGGACACCTCCTCGGCCTTCCTGGCCCTGGCGCAGGACAAGGTCGACGCCCTGTGCGCCTCCGAACTGATCCTCGTGAAGCTCCAGCACCAGTCCAAGGTGCCGATGGTCATCATCGCGAAGTCGCTGTTCGTGGAGCCCTGGGGGCTCGGCATGCGCAAGGATGAGCCGGCCTTCACCAATCTGGTCAACGCCACCCTGGCCAAGCTCTCGGAATCCGGTGACCTCGACGCGATCTTCGCCAAATGGCTCGGCGCGGGCACGCCCTACAAGATCAAGCGCGACTTCACGGTTGCCCCGATCAAGGACTGAGCCGCCCCGGCGGCCCCGGCGGGCACCCGGGTAGGACCCGATGATCCACCTGTTCGAACCGGGCGGCGTGCTCGCGGGCCGATACCTCGACTGGTTCGTCCTCGGCATCGGGACGACCCTCGTCCTGACCGCGGCGGCGTGGTGCCTCGCCCTCACGGTCGGGATCCTGCTCACCCTGATCCGGATGCTCCCGGCGCGACCCGGCGCGTGGCTCGTCGGCGCCTACGTCGAGTACCACCGCAACGTGCCGCTCCTGGTGCAGATCTTCCTCTGGTATTTCGGCGTGCCGTCGCTGCTGCCGCGCCCGGCGCGCCAGTGGCTCAACGCCCATGACGGCCAGTTCCTGCTCGCCGCCACGGCGCTGGGGCTCGCGGCCGCGGCCTATGTCGCGGAGGACATCCGCAGCGGCATCCGCTCCATCCCGAAGGGCCAGTATCAGGCCGCGCTCTCCCTCGGCTTCGGCTATCTCGGCGCGATGCGCACCATCGTGCTGCCGCAGGCCCTGCGGCACGCGGTTCCGCCGCTGATCAACCAGACCCTGCTGCTGTTCAAGAACACCAGCCTCGCCATGGCGATCGGCGTCGGCGAGCTGACCTATCGCGCCCGCGCGGTCGAGAGCGACACGTTCCGGACCTTCGACGCCTTCGCGGTCGCCACGGTGATCTACCTCGCCGTCTCCCTCGGCATCATGCTGCTCGGGGCCGCCTGTGCCCGGCGCCTCACGGTCGGGGCGCGCTGATGCTGGAGATCCTGCGGGACAACTGGCTCCTCTTCCTGATCGGGCAATATCCGTACGGCCCCATCGGCGGTCTGGCCATGACGCTGTTCATGGCGATCACCTCGCTCGCGCTCTGCTTCCCGTTCGCGGTCGGGTTGGCGCTCGCGCGGCTCAGCCCGTACCGCTGGCTGCGCCTGCCGGCGACCGCGATCGTCTACGTCGTGCGCGGCCTGCCCCTGATCATGTTCATCTTCTGGGCGTACTTCCTGTCGCCCCTGGTGGTGGGGCGCCCGGTGGGCGGCGTCGAGACGCTGATCATCACCCTCGTCGTGTACGAGGCCGCCTACCTGTCGGAGGTCATCTGGGCCGGGATCGAGGGCCTGCCCAAGGGGCAGGTCCAGGCGGCGACCGCCCTGGGGCTCGGCTACTGGCCGACGACCCTGTCGATCGTCCTGCCGCAGGCCCTGCACACCATGCTGCCGAGCATGGTCAGCCAGTTCGTCTCGACCATCAAGGAGACGTCGCTCGGCTACGTGATCAGCGCCCACGAGGTGACCTTCGCGGCCGCACAGGTCAACAACCTGCTGCTGACGCAGCCCTTCGAGGTCTACGGGCTCCTGGCGCTGACCTATTTCACGCTGTGCTTCACGCTGACCTCCGGCGCGCGCCTCCTCGAATGGCGCCTCGCCCGGACGCGCCGGCAGGCCGGAGCGACGCGCATCGGCGTCGTGACCCCCTGAGCGGCGGATCGGGCGCCAGGTTCGAGAGGCTCGTCGGCCTTGGCGGGCGTCGGGCCTCACCCCAGTGCCAAGGCTTCGCCCCGACGGCCCACCGATGGGCTCAGCCCTTCGGACACCCTCGATCCCGCGACGGGCAGACGTGGAGCGGCCGAAAGCGTCGGGCGCGCGGCCGTGCGGACGGCGAGATCGCCCGCCCGGAATGCATCGTCCCTAATGGACGGCGCCCGTCCGGGCCGGTCGGTCGGGCCGGACCGGGGCCGCGCAGCCTGCCCGCGCGGCGAGTTCGCACCGCAGGTCGTCGCGCTGGACGTCGATCAGATCGGGCAGGATGTCGTGGCCCTCGGCATCCCTGGCCGCGATGAGGCGGATGCCGGACGCGTCGATGGCGAACTCGACCTGCACCTCGCGCTCGGCGAAGGGGTCGTGCGGATCGAGGCAACTATGCGTGAACATCGGACCCTGAGGCAGGCCGGGCGCGCCGGCGAGGGGCGTGCCCTAGGCGGCCGGCATGACGGGCGGATGACCTCAGGGATCGACGGTCGCGAGAGCCGGGCGCAGGCCGATACAATCACGCCGACGCCAGGGCGACGCCGCCCAGGGCGGTCAGGATGACGACGAGCCATGGCGGCACCGGGCCGACGGTTAGCAGCACGAAGGCCAGCACGGCCACCGCGACATCGCGCGGGTTGTCGACCGCGCTGGTCCAGACGGGGTCGTAGAGCGCGGAGCCGAGAATGCCGACCACCGCCGCATTGGTGCCCCGCAGGGCGGCCTGCGCCAGCGGGCGCGCCCGGACGGCATCCCAGTAGGGCAGCATGCCGTAGACCAGCAGCAGCCCCGGCAGGAAGATCGCGACCAGCGCGATGGCGGCGCCCACGACCCCATGGGGCGACGGCCCGGCGACGGCCCCGAGATAGGCCGCGACCGTGAACAGCGGGCCGGGCACGGCCTGGGCGGCCCCGTAACCCGCCAGGAAGGTGCCGGGGCTGACCCAGCCCGGGGCGACCACCTCGGCCTGCAGCAGCGGCAGCACCACGTGGCCGCCGCCGAACACCAGCGCTCCGGAGCGGTAGAAGGCCTCGAACAGCGCCAGGGCCTGGACGTGCAGGCCGCCGGGCAGCAGGCGCGGGACGACGAGGAGCAGGGCGGCCGTGACCAGGGCCACCGCGCCGGCTCGCCGGGAGACCGGAACCGGGCGGGGGCCGGCCGGCCGCTGCGGCGCCGCCCGGCAGAGCAGGAGCCCCGCCAGGGCGCCGAGCGCGATGGCCCCGAGCTGCCCCGGCGACCCGGCGGCGAACACCGTGACGAACAAGGCCGCCACCGCGATGCCGGCGCGCGGCCGATCCGGCGCCAGGGTGCGGGCCATGCCCCAGACCGCCTGGGCGACCACCGCCACGGCGACCAGCTTGAGCCCGTGGATCGCCCCCGCGGCCACCGGACTGGTCAGGGCGCCGACGCCGGACGCGAAGGCCAGGAGCAGCAGGGCCGAGGGCAGGGTGAACGCCGTCCAGGCCGCGAGTCCGCCCAGGAGTCCGCCGCCGCGCAGGACGCCCAGCGAGAACCCGACCTGACTGGAGGCCGGCCCCGGCAGGAACTGGCAGAGCGCCACGAGATCGGCATAGCCCCGCTCGTCGAGCCAGCCGCGCCGGACGACCAGCTCGTCGCGAAAATAGCCGAGATGGGCCACCGGGCCGCCGAACGCGGTCAGGCCGAGCCTGAGGAAGGCGCGGAATACCTCCCCGACGGAGCCGGGCGCAGCCGGCCCCATCGGTACGCCGCGCCTGGACGGTCGCGGAGGGCTGCCAGGGATGGTCTCGGTCATCGATCGTCTCGATCTGGGCGACCTCGGTCCGTCATGCCCGAGCGCGGTGCGATAGGGGCGTGGCTCCGGCCCCGATGGCAAGCCCCGATCGCCGCGCGATCCGGTCCGGGGCGCGCGTCCCGGGCGGGGCCCGCGCCGTCAGCCTCCGCCCAGGAGACGCGTCAGGTTCGCGGCTTCGGCGCGCAGCGTCTCGGTCAAGGTGTCGATCTGCGCGCCCGAGAAGCGGCTGCGCAGGCCGACGATGCCGACGGCCCCGAGAAAGGCGGCGTGCGTCCCATGGACCGGCGCCGCGATCGCCGCCGTCTCCGGGTCCCGCTCGCCGAGGGAGATGGCGAGGCCGCGGGCCCGGATCGCCGCGCTCTCCGGGTCCGTCCCGCCGGTGAACGCCAGCAGGACGCGCCCGCCCGCCCCGCGGTCAAGGGGCAGCTGCGCGCCCTCCTCCAGATGGTGCCGGATCATCCGCGGCGCGTGGTGGCGGTAGAGGCAGATCCGCCTGTCGCCGTCGCGGATATAGAAGGCCGCGGTCTCGCCCGTCGCCTCGGACAGGCGGGCGAGCGCCGGGCGGACATAGTCGGTCAGATCGAAGGTCTGCCGGTAGAGCTGCCCCAGGCGCAGCGGCGTCGGGCCGAGCCGGAACAGGCCGCCCGCGTCGCGATGCAGGTAGCCGAAGCGGATGAGGGAGCCCGCCAGCCGCAGGATCGTGCTCGGGTAGAATCCGGTCCGGTGCGCGATCTCGGCCAGCGTCAGGCGCACGCGGTCCTCGCCGAAGGCATCGAGGATCGCGAGCGCCCGCTCGACGGCCTCGACCCGCGGCTCCTGCGCGATCTCGGCGGGGCCCGCCTCCGCCCGGGCCTGACGGGAGGGGCGCCCCCGACGCCGCGCGGGTTTCTCGGTCTCGTCCGCCATCGATCCCGCTCCAGCCAATCCGGCCGCGACGACCCCGTTGACGCCCGGGCCGCGATCCGTCATCATTTCTATCAGTCAGAAATAAATTCTGTCAAACAGAATTATTGATCCGCCACAGGATCGACGTCCGGGAGGAGCCATGTCGGAGATCGACATTGTGGTCAGCGAGGTCGGGCCGCGCGACGGCCTGCAGAGCATCGCGCGGACGATGCCGACCGAGGCCAAGACGCGCTGGATCGCGGCGCTGGCGGGCGCGGGGCTGCCGGAGATCGAGGTCGGCTCCTTCGTCCATCCCGGGCGCCTGCCCCAGATGGCCGACACCGCCGAGATCGTGCGGGCGGCCTCCGCTCTGCCCGGCGTGACGATCCTCGCCCTCGTGCCCAACCTGAAGGGGGCCGAGCGGGCGATCGCGGCCGGCACCCCGAAGCTCACGGTGCCGGTCTCGGCCTCGCGCCTCCACAGCCAGTCCAATGTCGGCATGAGCCCCGAGCAGGCGGTCGAGGGGGTGGCGCGGATGTGCGCGCTGCGCGACGCCCTGCCGGCGGACAGGCGCCCGGGCATCGAGGTCGGCCTCTCGACGGCCTTCGGCTGCACCCTGGAGGGTCCGGTGGACGAGGCCTGGGTGATCCGGCTCGCCGAGATGGCCGCCCGGGCGGGCGCCGACAGCGTCGGCCTGTCGGACACGACCGGGTCGGGCAACCCCGCCCAGGTGCGGCGGCTGTTCGGGGCCCTCCGGCGCGCGCTCGGCGACCGGGCCGGGGGCGGGCACTTCCACAACACCCGCGGCCAGGGGCTGGCCAACGTGGTCGCGGCCCTGGAGGCCGGGGTCACCACCTTCGACGCCTCGCAGGGGGGCCTGGGCGGCTGCCCCTACGCACCGGGGGCCACCGGCAACATCGTCACCGAGGATCTCGTCTTCCTGCTGGAGGCGATGGGCCTGCGCACCGGGATCGACCTCGACCGGCTGATCGCGGCGCGCGCCATCATCGCCGCCGCGCTCCCCAGCGAGCCGCTCTACGGCCACGTCCCCGAGGCCGGGCTGCCCAAGGGGTTTCGCACAGCCGGCCCGCACAGGAGCGCCGCATGACCGGGCCGGATACGGACGACCGGACGCAGCCGGCGGGACAGCCCCTGCCCCTCCCCTTACCCCTGCCCCTGGCCGGGATTCGGGTCGTCGAGTTCTCCCACATGGTGATGGGGCCGAGCTGCGGCCTCGTGCTGGGCGACCTCGGGGCCGATGTGATCAAGATCGAGCCCGTCGGGGCGGGCGACAACACGCGGCGCCTGCCGGGCTCGGGGGCGGGCTTCTTCCCCACCTACAACCGCAACAAGCGCAGCCTCGCCATCGACCTCAAGGCGCCGGAGGGCCTCGCCCTGGTCAAGCGCCTGATCGCGCGGGCCGACGTCGTCACGGAGAATTTCCGGCCCGGCGCCCTGGACAAGCAGGGCCTCGGCGCCGAGGCGCTGTGCGCCGCGCATCCCCGGCTGATCTACTGCTCGCTGAAGGGCTTCCTCACCGGGCCGTACGCGCACCGCACCGCCCTCGACGAGGTCGTCCAGATGATGGGCGGCCTCGCCTACATGACCGGGCCGCCCGGCCGGCCGCTGCGGGCGGGCGCCTCGGTCAACGACGTGATGGGCGGGATGTTCGCCGCCATCGGTATCCTGGCGGCCCTCCAGGAGCGGCACCGGACCGGCCGCGGGCAGGTGATCCGCAGCGGCCTGTTCGAGAACAACATGTTCCTGGTCGCCCAGCACATGGCGCAGTTCGCCGTGACCGGGCAGGCGGCGGCGCCGATGCCGGCCCGGATCTCGGCCTGGGCGGTCTACGACGTGTTCGAGACCGGCGACGGCGATCAGATCTTCGTCGGCGTGGTCACCGACTCGCAGTGGCGCCTGTTCTGCGAGGCCTTCGGCTGCGACGACCTCGCGGGTGATCCCGACCTCGCCTCGAACCCGCAGCGCGTCCACGCGCGGGACCGCTTCATGCCGCGCCTGCGCGCGATCCTGAAGCGGCACGACCGGGCGGCGATCGCGCGGGTCTGCGAGGAAAACGGCCTGCCCTTCGCGCCGATCACGCGGCCGGACGAGATGTTCGACGACCCCCACCTCAACCATCCCGGCGCGATGGTCCCCGTGACCCTCCCGGACGGGCGGGTGATGCCGGTACCGGCCCTGCCGCTGGAGTTCGGCGGAATCCGCCCGGGCCTGCGGCGCGACCTGCCGGCGGCCGGCCAGCAGGGGGCCGAGATCCTCGCCGAACTCGGCCTCGGACCGGACGCGGTCGCCGACCTGACGGAACGCGGGATCATCAGCGGCGCGACCTGAGGCGCCCTCCCCGGGCGCGGCCTCGACGCCGCCCCCGCGCACAAGAAACCGCACCCGACCGGAAACGCACACGTGAGGAGCACCACCATGTCGAGCACCGTCGCGGCGGGGCCAGCAACCGGCACCGATCCCGCCCTGAAGGCCGTCGAGGACGCGGCGATCCGCAAGGCGATGTGGCGCCTCGTGCCGATCCTGATGCTCGGCTACTTCTTCAACTACATCGACCGGACCAGCGTCGGCTTCGCCGCCCTGCAGATGAACCGCGAACTCGGCCTGACCGCGACGCAGTTCGGCTGGGGCGCCGGCATCATGTTCGCGAGCTACTGCCTGCTCGAAGTGCCGAGCAACATGGCCATGTACCGCTTCGGCGCCCGGCGCTGGCTCGCCCGGATCATGATCACCTGGGGGCTCGCCGCCGCCGCGACCGCCTTCGCGGTCGGCCCGTTGAGCTTCTACGGCCTGCGCTTCCTGCTCGGCGTGTTCGAGGCCGGCTTCTTCCCCGGGGTGATCTGGTACCTCTCGGTCTGGTTTCCGGCCCGGGCGCGGACGCGGGTGCTCGCGTGGTTCATGGCCGCCACCCCGCTCTCGTCGCTGATCGGCGGCCCGGTCTCCTCGGCGCTGCTCGGGATGCACGGGGTGCTGGGCCTGTCGGGCTGGCAGTGGATGTTCATCGTCGAGGGCCTGCCGGCCTGCCTGCTCGGCCTCCTCTGCCTCGCCCGCCTGTCCGACGCCCCCAGGGACGCGGCGTGGCTGACGCCCGAGGAGCGGGCGGCGCTGACCGGAGCCCTGGCACGCGAGCGGCATGAGAGCCCGCGGCACCGGCTCGGCGAGGCCCTGCGCGACCGCCGCGTCCTGGCGCTCGCCGGCATCACCTTCGCCTTCACCATCGGCTCCTACGGGGTCGGCATCTGGCTGCCCCTGATCCTCAAGGGCCACGGCCTCTCGACCCTGGCGATCGGCTTCGTCTCGGCGATCCCGTACTTCTTCGCCACCGTGGCGATGCTGCTCTGGGCCCGGGTCGTCGACCGGACCGGGCGCAAGCTGCTCAACATGGCGCTGGCCCTGTCGTGCGGGGTCGCCGGCCTCGTGCTGTCGGTGCTGGTGACGTCGCTGGTGCCGGCCCTGGTCGGCCTGACGCTGGCGCTGATCGGCACGATCTCGGCCCGGACGGTGTTCTACACGATCCCGCAGACCTTCCTGACCGGCGCCGCCGCGGCGGGGGGCCTCGCCTTCATCAATTCGGTCGGGGCGGCGGGCGGCTTCGTCGGCCCGTTCATGGTCGGCTGGCTCAAGGACACCACCGGTTCCTACGATGCCGGCATGCTCGGCATGGCCGTCATCCTCGTGCTCGCTTTGGGGTTGAACGGCCTGCTGGTCCTGTTCATGCGCGGCGCGCCGAAGGCGGCCACGATGGCCCTGCCGTCGGGCCAGCCGCAGCCGGGGCGGTCGTGATGCTCTCGCGCCGGACCGTCGCGGGCGCGCTCCTCGGGGCCGCCCTTCTCCCCCGCCCCCGCGCCGCGCGGGCCGCCAGCCCCGACGCGGAGGCGCCGCCCCGGCTCGTCATGGCCGAGCCCTACACGGCGATGCCCGAGGCCCTGCGCCGGAGGAACACGCCGTCCGAATGGTCGGCGGTCAACAAGGTCGGCCAGCCGCCGGTGGACAGCTTCATCGAGGGGCTGGTCGCGGAGGCCGACGGCACCCTCTACTGCGTCGACATCCCGTTCGGCCGCCTGTTCCGGATCGCCCCCGACCGGAGCTGGACCCAGCTCGCCGAATGGGACGGCGAGCCCAACGGCATGACCCGCCACCCGGACGGGCGCTTCTTCATCGCCGACTACAAGCAGGGCCTGCTCACCTTCGATCCCACCACGGGCAAGATCGCCACGTTCCTGGGGCGGCGCGACAGCGAGCGCTTCAAGGGCCTCAACGACCTGACCTTCGCGCTGAACGGCGACCTCTACTTCACCGACCAGGGCCAGACCGGGCTGCAGGACCCGACCGGCCGGGTCTACCGGCTGCGCCCGGACGGCCGCCTCGACACGATCCTGTCGACCGGCGTCAGCCCGAACGGGCTGGTGCTGCACCCGAACGAGCAGGTGCTGTTCGTCTCGATGACCCGGGACAATGCCGTCTGGCGGGTGCCGCTGTTCCCGGACGGCACCACCGGCAAGGTCGGGCGCTTCGTGTCGTTCCACGGGGTCAGCGGCCCGGACAGCCTCACGATCGATGCCGAGGGCACGCTGCTCGTGCCGCACGCCTCCCTGGGTTCGGTCTTCGCGGTCGATCCCGACGGCGAGATCGTCGCCCGCATCCGCGCCCCGCGGGGCAAGACGGTGACCAACGCCAAGCTCGGCGGCACCGACCGGAAGACCCTGTTCTTCACGGAATCCTCCACCGGCACGATCCTGACCGCGCCCTGGGGCGTGGCCGCCCGCCGCCAATACGCCGACAGGCCCTGAGCGATGTCCTGGTATCCCGTCCCCGAGACCCTCGAGACCGAAATCTTCACGGCGATGCCGGAGGCGCTGCGCCGGCCGGTCGTGACCGACTGGGCGCGGGCCAACAAGGGCGGCCACCCGGTGGACTGCTTCCTGGAGGGGCCGTGCTTCGACGCCGCCGGCAACCTGCACGTCACCGACATCCCGCATGGGCGCATCTTCCGGATCGCGCCGGACGGCACCTGGACGCAGCTCGCCGAATGGGACGGCGAGCCCAACGGCCTCGCCGTCCACCCGGACGGCCGCCTGCTGATCGCCGACTACAAGAACGGGATCCTCAGCCTTGATCCCGCGGGCGGGACCCCCGAGCCCTACCTCGCCCGGCGCAACAGCGAGCGGTTCAAGGGGGTCAACGACCTGATCGTGGCGCGGACCGGGGATGTCTACTTTACCGACCAGGGTCAGACCGGCCTGCACGACCCGACCGGCCGGGTCTTCCGCCTGAGCCCCTCCGGCCGCCTCGACTGCCTGCTCGACACCGGGATCAGCCCCAACGGCCTCGTGCTCTCGGCCGACGAGGGCGTGCTGTTCGTGGCGATGACCCGCGACAACGCCGTCTGGCGGGTGCCGCTGCAGCGCGACGGCAGCGTCTCGAAGGTCGGGCGGTTCGCGAGCTTCCACGGCACCAGCGGCCCGGACGGGCTGGTGATGGATGACGCCGGCAACCTGCTGGTCGCCCACGCCTCGCTCGGCGCCGTGCTGGCGCTCGGCCCCCAGGGCGAGCCCCTCGCCCGGATCCGCGCCTGCCGCGGGCAGACGGTGACGAACCTCACCTTCGGCCGCACCGACCGCAGCATCCTCTACGTGACGGAATCGCAGACCGGCACGATCCTGCGCGCCCGCTGGCGCCACGCCGGATTGCCGGTCTCGCACCGCTGATCCTTCACCCGGGAGAACCCCGTGAGCTCCACGATCCGGGTCGAACACCAAGCCGGCTGGGCCCGGATCCGCATCGTGCGGCCCGACAAGCGCAACGCCCTCGACCGGGCGACGCGGGTCGCGCTCGGCGCCGCCATCGCCGGGCTCGGGGCCGACATCCGCGCGGTCGTCCTGACCGGGACCGGGACGAGCTTCTGCGCCGGGCTCGACCTGACGGAGCGGGCGGCCGAGCTCGCCGCGGGCGCGCCCGACACCGCCGGCGCGGAGGCCATCGCGCTCAACGGGGCGATGCGGGCGCACCGGGCGGTGTTCATCGCGGGGGTGAACGGCCTCGCGCTGGGCGGCGGGATGACGCTGGTCAATACCTGCGACCTCGCCCTTGCGGCCGAAGACGCCGCCTTCGGCACGCCGGAGATCGGCTTTGCCACCTATGCCAGCATGGCGGGGCCGACGTCGCGGCTGCTCCTGAACCGCAAGCGCGCCGGCTGGCTGCTCCTGACCGGGGAGCGGATCGACGCCGCCACCGCCCGCGACTGGGGGCTCGTCAACGCCGTCGTGGCGCCCGCCGCGCTCGACGCGCATTGCGCCGACCTCGCCGGGCGCATCGCCGGCTTCGACGCCGCGGCGCTGGCGGCGATCAAGGCCTCGCTCGACGCGGTGCCCGGGGCCGAACTGGACTGGGAGCGGGCGCTTCTGTTCGGCCAAGGCGTGAACGCCGCGATCCGTGGGGCGTCCAAGCCCGGCGCCGGGCTTAAACGCCCGCCGCATCCGGCGGACGGGGACGACGGGGCATCGATCCCGGCTGCGCCGGGCTCGCACGGGGCCTGAGCGTCATCCCGGTCCCGTCGCGTGCACGAAGCTTGCCTTGTCCGGCCGCGGTGCCTCGCCCTGCGCCCGCCGTTCGACCGTCATCCGGGGGCGACCGGGTGGCTGGACGGGAGGGGGCGAGCGGAAATCACCATCTGTGTCAGACATGTCGCATTCATCCGCCAGTCAGCACGATAATGCTTATCTGGGCTCAAGCTGCTGGAAACACGTTGTTACATCAGCGATGCCTTCGAGTTCGCGCCAATGATCGACAGAGGGTGGTATAGTCCAATATCGAGATTGCTGCGCCGGGTCCGGAACTGGTACGCGTGTTTGCCCGCGTCGGCCGCTTTCTCCTTTCAGGCCTGTTTTCTGCTTGTCTGGACCATGATTATCACGGCCGTCACATATGGCCTCGTTGACCTGATGCCGTCGTGATATTGCGGCGCAATATTAGTTCCGCTTGCTAAGATTTGAAGGATCGGTCTACGTAAGCAGACTGTTTCGGGAGCCCGGTGGGGCCGCATGTTCTATATCGTGATCGTGGCCCTGGGCGTTGCCGCTGCCCGTCAGTTCTCGTGGTTTGGCGTCTTCGCCATCAGCACGATCCTGGCCGTCGCCATGGGCGTGGAGGGCGCGCTCCATGATCGGACCCTGCTGAAGGTGCTGCATCGCGACTGGGAAGTCATCGTCACCTTCCAGTCGGCCTATGTCGCCCATATCGTGTGGGACGTGTACGGCCCCCGCCTGATGGCCCGGCTCGGCTGGTAACGGCGGCGGCCCCGCCGCGTCGCGATCCCGCCGTCAGGCGCGGCCGACGAGCTGCAGAGGGCCCCGCTGCGGCGTCGGGGCCGGCGCGGCGGCGAGGCGGGTCTGGTTCCGGCCGCCCTCCTTGGCCGCGTAGAGGGCGCCGTCGGCCAGGCGATACAGGTCCGCCGCCGCGCCGCCATATCCGCCGCCCGGCCCCGTGCAGGCGAGCCCGATGCTGACCGTGACGGCCCCCGCCCCGATTCCCGCGGACGGAACCGTCAGCCCGGCGACCTCGGCATGGACCCGGTCGGCGATGCGCCCGGCGCCTGCGACGTCGGTATCCGGCAAGAGGAGCGCGAATTCCTCGCCGCCGATGCGGCTGACGAGATCCTGCGGACGGTGCACGCTGGCGGCGAGGCGGCGGGCGAGCGCCTTCAGGATCTCGTCGCCCACCGGGTGCCCGTAGCGGTCGTTGTAGCGCTTGAAGTGGTCCGCATCGACGATCAGCAGCGACAGCGGCCGGCCGTCGCGCCGGGCCGTCTCGGTCGCCTCGGCGAAGGCTTCCTCGAACCGGCGGCGGTTCGGCAGGCCGGTCAGGGCGTCGGTGCGGGACAGGGCGGCCAGCGCCTCCTGGGCCGCCTCCCGGCGCCGCAGCTCCCGGCCGAACAGCAGCGAGAGCGCGATCGTGAGGCCGCACAGCACCAGCGTGATGCCGCCGATGATGAGCGCCTTGGCGAACCACGCCGCCTCCACGTCCCACGTCGACAGGGCGACGTTCAGGATCAGCGGCAGCGTCCCGATTCGCGTGAAGGCGTAGAAGCGCTCGATCCCGTCGCGCGCGGAGGTGCCGATGAAGCTGCCCTGGCGGTCGCGGACGAAGCGCCGGAAGGTCGAGGCCTGCGCGATGTTCGCCCCGATATCGGCCTCCGTATAGGGGTAGCGCATGATGCGGGTGCCGTCCGCGAGGTACAGGTTGATCGCGCCGCCGGGGCCGAGGTCGATCTCGCGGAACAGGTTCTCGAAATAGGTGAGCTTCACGGTGCCCAGGACCACGCCGCCGAAGCCGCCGTCGGGCCGGTTGATGCGCCGGCTGAACGGCAGCATCCGCTCGCCGGTCAGGCGCGAGATGATCGGGCTGCCGACCTGGAGGCCGAGCCCGTCGCGCGCCTGATGGATCTTGAAGTATTCGCGGTCCGCGTAGTTGCCCACCCGCGGCGGCACCGCGCCGAGATCCGCGATGACGTCGCCCTGTGCGTCGATCACCAGCATCACGCCCATGTCGCGGGCGGTCGCGGCGCGGTCGAACAGGATGAGCTGGCGCACCCGCGGATCGGCCTGCGCGAGGCCGGGCGCCCCGATATTCTCCGCGGCGGCCTGGAGCGAGAGGTCGTAGATCTCGAAATTGCGCGCGATGTCGCGTTCCAGGACCTGCAGCAGGTTCCGGGACGTCTGCTCGGCCCGGTCCCAGGCATCCCGGCGGAGGTCGGCCAGCATCAGCCCGGAGATCGCCACCATGCCGACCGGGGCCAGGACGCCCAGTGCGATCCACGTCCGGGCTGACCGAAGCCGCGCATTGAGGCGGCCCAGTGGTAGGCGGCCCAATGGAACCATCGGTTTATCCACGCAAACTCTTCGACGAATAGTGATAGATCCGAATTTATGACCGAATCGTTACCTGGGCCCGCCGGATTCATCCTGGGCCGTGACGTTTTGCGGGTGTGAAGCGTGCGTCCCCGACCGGCTCCGGCGGTCCTGTGCGCCCGGTCGGCAAGTATCCACAGCCGATCCTTGGCGGCGTAATTCTGTACGGATACACGGATCTTCTACGAGGGACTATGGTGCCCGGACTTGGAACGTGAGGCCGGCATGACGGATGAGGACGCCTTCGCCCAGGAGATCGCGGCGCTCCTGATCGCCGACATCAAGACGTCGGGCGCGCGCAGCCGGTCCGAGCTGGAGGAGGCGTGCCGGATTTCGCTCCGGAGCCTCCTGGGCGACGCCGCGGTGCCGGATCAGATCGCCGTCCTGATGCCGATCGGCCTCGACCGCTGGCCGCGGG
>NZ_JAKSYG010000168.1 GCF_022829725.1 Methylobacterium sp. E-005
AAGAAGATGAATCAGGCGTTCCGCCATGGGCACGAAAACGCCCGCCGCGGCTGTGAGCCGGACGGGCGTTCCCATATCCAAATTGTGATCGGGTAAGGATCCCGATCCGAATACAGGCTTCAGGATGCGGGCCAACGAAAAGGCGCTGCTCTTCCGCCCCCGTGCGGGCGGGAATGGACACGCATCGCCTGTCGGGAGGCGCAACGGTCCCCGCTCCCGCACGGGAGAGGGGACCCGGATCCGAACCGGCGCCCGTATCGCCAGGGACCGCGTGTGAAGCCGCCGAACCCCGGTGGGGGAGACTCGCAGACGGGTGGCCCGTCCCCTCAGCGATCCGAGCTGATCAGGGCCGCC
>NZ_JAKSYG010000183.1 GCF_022829725.1 Methylobacterium sp. E-005
AAGAAGATGAATCAGGCGTTCCGCCATGGGCACGAAAACGCCCGCCGCGGCTGTGAGCCGGACGGGCGTTCCCATATCCAAATTGTGATCGGGTAAGGATCCCGATCCGAATACAGGCTTCAGGATGCGGGCCAACGAAAAAGCCCGCGCCGGCGAACCGGGCGGGCTGAGTATAATGGCGCTCGAAATATCTTCCAGGCGCTGAGGGGGCATTACATCTAATAGCTGATGAGGCTGGCCCAGCCCATGACCTGACCGGTTGGATCAACAGAGATCAGGGTTTTCTCCAAAGCTGTCCCTAACTTTTTAAGCAGCCTTCACACCCGCCAAAAAGGCGCCGACTTCGTGACTTAGTCGTTCGGAATGCTGCGTCAGTTTTTGCGCTGCATTCAGTACTTGGGATGCTGCGGTGCTAGTCTGGACGGCACCTTCACGTACTGACGATATATTCGTTTTCACTTGCTCTGTGCTGTGAGCTGCCTGCTGCACGTTGCGGGCAATCTCCTTCGTGGCAGCTCCTTGTTCCTCCATAGCTGCGGCGACGGAGCCCGCATACGTGGACATTTCAGTAATCACGCGTCCAATTTCTTGAATATCGCTCACTGCCTCTCGCGTCGCTGCTCTGATTTCGGAAATCCGCTCTCCGATCTCTCCAGTGGCGCGTGCGCTCTGGCCTGCTAACTCCTTCACCTCGTTTGCTACCACGGCAAAACCTCTGCCCACTTCACCGGCCCGGGCGGCCTCAATCGTCGCGTTAAGCGCTAGTAAGTTCGTCTGAGCGGCAATCCCAGCGATGATTGATGCCGCTGACGTAATCCGTTCAGCCGTAGCGTTCAAACGCTGTACGGTCTCGTTAGTACGAATAGCTTTGTCGACAGCTTGCTGTGCAATTTGGGCGGACTGATTCACCTGATATACGATATCTTGGACAGATGCCGACATTTCTTCGCTGGCCGCTGCCACCGTTTGCACGTTCACTGATGTTCTCTCCGCCGCCCCCTCAACGATCACGGTTTGCTGGGTAGATTGCTGGGCTATCCCGGTCATGGAATGCGCTGTGACTTCCATCTCGCTAGCAGCACCTGCCAAACCATGAGATAGCGCCGAGACCTTGTGCTCAAACGTTTTCGTCAGCTCGTCCAGGATTTGCGCGCGCCGCATTTTCGCAGCGTCCTCCGCAGCTTCGGCAGCAGCAAGTCGCTGTGCTTCGATGGCATTGTCTTTGAAAACTTGTAACGACCGCGCAAGCAGGCCCACTTCGTCTTTCCGTGATGTTCCGTCGACCCTCACGTCTAGTTGGCCCGATGCGAGGTGGCTCATCGCTCTAGTCATGACGCTCAGCGGACGAGTAACGCCGAGGGCCACAATGGCCCAAAGCACACCGATGCTTACCGCCAGACCAATCGCAGCAAGGGCTGTAAGTTTCTGAGTCGCCGAATTGGCGATCTCTACCGCCCTGTTTTTTGCTTCATCTAAATTTTTCCTAGTAGCATCGATGCGTTGATTGACCGCCTCGACCACTTTGCGCCGAGCATCCCGCGCCTCATTGTTAGATATCCGAATAGCTTCGGCGTTTTGACCGCTCAAACTCAGGGAATTTGCTCTATCTGCCAACAAAAAGTAATCGCCAAGAAGGCGCCTTGTAATTTCGTGCTTGGATTTGCGCTCTGGGGTGTCCGACATGGCAATTAGGTTCTCGGCGCCGACTAATGCTTTTTGCTTCAAGGCATCATAGCCCTCTTTAAGCTTTTGTATGTCGGCAAGATTTGTTTCGCTTGTGATGCTCTTTTGCCTGAGAGTGGCTTCATCCAGCGACACAGCGACTTGCAGTATCTCTATTGCACGAGCAGCCCTAACATCCACGATTTCCTGAGTATCGTCAGCCAATGACAACAGATTTGAACGAGCGAAAAAAACGACCGCGGCCGAAACTAGAAAAATCAGACATAACGGCAGTGTCAGCTTCGTTAAAAGCGTAAAATTGTTCAAGATTTTCATGACGCGCCGCGAGGGAAAGTACTCGGATTCCATCGCACATCCCTAAGCGCGAGGCCGCCTTGGTTCTGCCATTGATAGCTTAATGAGCGCTTACTGTTTGGATCTTTGCTATAACACGTAGGCTATAGTGAGCCTACAGATTAGTGATTAAATGACACTGTAGGTTGTTCGATCATGATATACATCAGTAGGGATTGTAGGATTTGCCGGTTTGGTAGCCTTATCCACGGTTCGCCTTCGCCATCTACCGCCCGTGGTCCTGAACTGTGTCGCGAAGGAGGTTTCGGCCGCAAAAAAGCCCACCACGGCGAACCGGGCGGGCTTTGAGATCAGGTCGACGCTGCCGCCGATCGGCCGGACCACACCGCAATATGCAGATCTCAGGTTAACGAAAAAGCCCCGCGCGGCGATGCCGGCGGGGCTGAGGTTCGATCCGAGCCTCGGGGGAGAAGCGACCGAATCGGCGGCGATCGTAGCCGGGCTGCGGGCAAAGAAAAGCCCCGGTCAGCGCGTGGCTGCCGGGGCTGAGATGGGTCTATGCACTTGGGGGCCTCGTAGACGCGCGGAAGCGAAGGCGGTTCCGTCAGGGCGCTTCCGTACATGCCACCTCGAACGGCGTTAGAGCGTCTCGCTGGCGCTGCGGCAGATACCCCTGAAGCCAGTTGCACGCTGCCGAGGGTGAAGTGCGGATCTGCGCCGAACCGCATGGGAAGTCGCGTGGGATCGCCACGTTCAGCGTCTGCGCCCGACCGTTGAAGCGCCAGGGCGTGGCGATGGTCTCGGTCTTCAGTACCGTGGGCTGCTCGTTCGGTTGCGACACGCTTTCGATTTGCCGGGCGAATGTCAGGTCGCAGTTGTCGAGGTATACCCGGGTGGCGAGGATGCTGAGCGTACCGCCCCGGGGCACGGGATCGGGCGCGACGTCCACGGACTGCACGACGTAGGGCCAGTGCCAGTCGCCGGCTTGGAAAGCGACGACTGGGCACAGTAGCAGGAACAGAACTGCGCCCGCGATGTGCGCGATCATGAGCAGCCGGCGGCTGAGACGGAACATCATCCTCAGTGTCCTTTCACGAGGTTGTACAGCTCCTTGAGGAAGGGGATCTGCTCCAAGCCCCACTTGGCGAATCCGTATACGGGGATCGCGATCGCCAGGCCGGCTTTCCATGTCGTGCTCCAGATCCGGTGAAAGACCGTGCGGTCGGCTTCGCGGCGGGCGAGCCGGATGAGCGCGGCGAGTTCGTGCTGCTCGAGGCTGGCGAGCGCCAGGATGGTCGCGACCTTCGCCGGGTCCATTTTGGCGAACATCTCGATCATGAACCGCGGGAACCGAACGACGCGATCCGGTCCATGCAGCGACTCGCCGATGTCCTCCTCGCGGAGGATACCGTCGAGGGTGCGCCGCGCCTCGACGCCGGCGGTGAAGCTCTCAACCGGCGGCTCAGTGACTTGGCGTCGCGCGTCCCGTGCTGAGTTCGGGAGATGATCCTCCGACGCATGCAGGCCCCGCGTGACGCTGTCCACGACGGCACGCGGGTCTAGCGGCTTTCTCGGCCGTGCTGGCGACATGATGTTCCCGGGTGGCCATCTTCAACGCTCCGACCGGTTGGGCCGGCTACTTGATCAGACCGCGCTGGGCGAGATCGTCGAGCGCCGGCTTGAGGATCGCCGACGCGCTGGAGTGCTCGTCGAGCGGCAGGGACCGGAAAATCATCCCGGCGATACCCTCAGCGCCCCCGGCCTTGGCGATCGCACGCTGCGGGCTGGTGTTGATGATGTGCTGCACGCCCTCGGCGATCACGGCCGAGCCCAGATGCGGGATCGTGATGGTCTTACCCTTCACGACGCCGGCCACGGCGTTCATCCCATAGGCGGCGCCACCCTGGACCATCGTCTCGACGCGCTGCTTGGACAGAACGAGGGCTGCCCAGGGGGCGACCTTGTAGATGCCTGCCGTAATGGCGCCGGCCGCGATCGGCACAAGGACGTTGGAGACCGCCGGGAGCACGGCCAGGACCCAATCGCCCCACGGCAGCGACGCGGTGTTCGGCGCGGTGATCGCGACCTCGGCCAGGGCGGGCATCAGGGACAGGCAGACACAGGCGAGCGCGAGCGCGCCGAGAAGCAGGCGGTTCATGGAGATCTCTCAGCTGTCGGGAAGTGCACGGCGGGCCCGGCCGGCTCGGGTTTGTGTTCAACGAAACGGGGTTTCGTGAGAGGCAAGCCGGTTTGCGTTAAGCCGGTGAGAAACAAGCCGCCCGAGGAGGTCGGGCCTCAATCGGCCTTGGTGAAGTCGACGTAGAAGGTGTCGCCAGCCTTGAAGTGCCCGACCAAATCGGGGTTCATGACCATCATGTCGAGGGACGCGGACGGCGTGAACTTGGCGAACGTGTTGTCTTCGTCCTTGCCGTCAGCACCGTAGGCTTCGTTCTTGGCAACCGCATGGAATCGCAGCGTCTCCTGCGTCTCGGAATGCCGCTCGACGTGGAACAGCTTCAGCTTGGCGCGCATCTCGGGCATGGGTGTTCTCGCTTCTGAAATGCCGGGTGCCGCCGGCGCGGGTCTCAGGCTCTGACGACGAGCCAGACGAAGGCGACGGCGATGTCGAGCAGGACGAAGCCGATGCCGAGCAGGATCGGCACGGACCCGGCGACGCGCTCGTCGGCCGAGCCCTGGCCGTTTGTGATGGCCGTGCCCCAGGCGATCAGCGCTATACCGAGCGAGAGCAGGATGGCGAGAAGCCACTTCATGCCGCGGCTCTCACGCTGTCGATGGCCGCCCAGCAGGCCGGCCCGCAGATCCCGTCGGCCACGAGGTGGTGTGCACGCTGGTAGGCCCGCAGGGCCGATTCGGTGCCGGGCCCGAACTGGCCGTCCGCCTTCACGCCGATTGCGTTCTGAAGCGCGATGACGTCAGGGCCGCTCGCCCCGCGGCGCAGGGTCGGCCGCTTCTGGGCATCGACCTTCGGGATGAGCGCGCGCACCACGCCGCCGTTCATGGCACCCGCTACCCGAAGTCGGAACGCGGTCATGTCGATGCCGGCCGGGTCGATCTTGCGGCCCTTGGGCGTGCAGTACTCCCGATGAGCCACTGCCATGATCGGGTCGTCCGGTTCGGCGACGCGCTGAATAACGCCTCCGCCCTTCAGGCGGTCCGCTACCACCTTCGCTGCATCTGCGACGCCGCGATCGCCGCGCCCTTCAATCCCGAGCATGTCGCCGCCGTGAAGCGGGAGACCCTGCACTGCGGACGGCAGATGCGCGGCGCGCCCGCGGCCGAGGCGGCGGAGTGATGGCGATGGCCCTGCTCGCCCCCGACGCCCCCGCGCGCCCGTCCACCGTGCGCATCCACGCCGATCTCTACCAGGGCACCGATGAGTGGATCGCGGCGCGCTGCGGCCTGCTCACCGCCAGCGAGATGTCGCTGATCCTCACGCCGACCCTGAAGGCGGCGAAGAACGAGAAGGAGCGCTCGCACCTGTACGAGCTGCTCGCCCAGCGCATCACACGCTTCGTCGAGCCCCGCTATCTCAGCGACGACATGATGCGCGGCCGGGACGACGAGGTCGAGGCGCTCACGCTCTACGCCCGGCACTACGCCGCGACCGAGACCGTCGGCTTTATCACCAATGACCGGTGGGGCTTCACGCTCGGGTATTCACCAGACGCGCTCGTCGGCTTCGATGGCCTCGTCGAGTGCAAGTCGCGCCGGCAGAAGTATCAGGTCGAGACGTTCCTTGTGCACGTCGTTGAACAGACGATTCCAGCCGACTACGCGCTCCAGATCCAGACCGGGCTCCTCGTGTCCGAGCGGTCCTGGTGTGACCTCGTTTCGTACTCCGGCGGTCTGCCTCTTGCTGTGATCCGCGCCTATCCGGACGAGACGATCCAGAAGGCGATCGTCGACGCGGCCGGCGACTTCGAGCAGCGCCTCCAGGATGCCCACGACCGCTACCGCGCCGCCATCGCTGGCGCGATCCCGACGATGCGCATCAACCGGGAGATCATGGCGTGATCGACATCTCGCAGACGGTCGCTCCGAAAAGTGACCAGCTCAATGCCGACGACCTGATCGGCGGCCCGCGCACCATCAGGGTGACCCGCGTCGCCGCCATGAAGGAGCCGGACCAGCCGATCGCGATCTACTTCGAGGGCGACAATGGCAAGCCGTACAAGCCCGGCAAGTCGATGCGCCGCGTGCTCCTGCGGATCTGGGGCCAGGACGGTTCCGCCTACGCTGGCCGGCGCATGACGCTCTACCGGGACGATGCCGTGCAGTTCGGCGGCGTGGCCGTCGGCGGCATCCGGATCAGCCATATGTCGGGGATCTCCTCGGCGATGACGATGGCGCTCACCGAGAAGCGCGCGAGCCGCCGGCCTTTCACGGTCAAGCCGTTGCCGGACGAGCAAGCCCCGAAACGCGAGGACGATCGCCAGTCGGGCCCGAAGCGGACGCTGGAGGACGTGGCGCGCGAGAAGGCCAGGGGCGGTCAAGAGATCTACGACGAGTGGACCGCGCGCCTGAAGCCCGCCCAGGCCGAGCAGCTGGTCGACATCCAAGACGACATCAATCGGCTTCTCGACGAGGCGGATGAGCGCCGGCGTGAAGAAGCGAAATCCGACGACGTCTTCCCGGGCGACACACCGGCCACCGGACAGGCCGCCTGATGGCCGCCGGCACGAGGGCGACACTCGACCTCTCCACTCTCGACCCGCTGCAGCTCGCCCTGGCGGCTGAGACTGCGGCCCGGGCCACGCTGGGCGACGCCGCGATGCTCGGCGCGTGCAGCGAGCGTCAGACCGGCGACGCCACCGCGCGCACGCTGGAACTCGGCCAGGCCCTGGCGATCCTTGCGTTGCTCATGGGCGTGCTCGACGAGAACTGGGACGTGTTCGAGCCGGTGCTGGCAGCCTGTCTGCGTGGGGACCGCGTCGAGGTCGAGGACGCTGCCCCGGAGCGCGCCAGAGGAGACGAGCGGCCTGCGCTCGTGCTGGTGGCGCGATGAGGATCCTCGTCTGCGGAGGCCGCGACCTCGAGCCAGCGCTGGTCTGGAATTGGCTCGAGACCAATGCCCAGGAGGAGTGCGCCGACGCGCTGAACCGCGCGTCGCACAACCTCATCACCCACGTGATCCAGGGCGGCGCCACCGGGGCCGACGCGGGCGCCGACCGGTGGGCCCGGGCGAGCCGCATCCCGGTGCTGTCATTCCGCGCGGACTGGGAGCGCTACGGCCGGCGAGCCGGACCGCTCCGAAACACCCGGATGCTGGTCGAGGGTCAGCCGGATGTGGTGATCGCCTTCCAAGGCGGGGCAGGCACAGCGGATCTGATCCGCAAGGCTCGCTCGATGGAGCTGCCGGTGGTGGAGGCGCAGATATGAAGCCGCTGACCCCACGCCAGATCGCGGTGCTGGCCACAATCCGCGAGGCCGGCGTGTGCCGGATCGCGGTGCGCAAGACGCAGCGCCAGCCCGGATCGCATGGCCGACGGCGGATGGTGCGGCCGCAGCTCAGCGACGAGCCGACGGCCTACCGCGCCGAGTGCGGTGGCCGCCGCCTGCCAATCCGGACCGTCGAGGCACTTCTGTGCCGGGGCGAGCTCGTCCCATTGCGCCGTGGCTGGAGCCTGTGCGTCCGGCTGAAGGCGCGGGACCCGGATCCGGCGACCGGGCGGGCGTTCGGGGAGCGGGTGAGCGCGGGGGAGGGGATATGAGCGCGCCTCTCTACGATCGCGGCCAGTGGGTCGGCGGCCTCGCCGAGTGGGTCGAGGGTGACACGGCATACCTATCGATCGCGTTCACCTGGAAGCTCGACGACGCCTATCAGCGGGCGATCTTCTGGCGTGCGCAAGGCTACCGCGTCCGTGTGGGCGGGCCCGGCATCTTCACCCACAAGCACTACCTAGCGGACGTGGCCGAGATCGGCGGCGCGCTGCCCGGCGGCGAGGCGCTGATCCGGCACAACCCCATGGCGACGATCGCGAGCCGCGGCTGCCCGGTGGGCTGCTGGTTCTGCATCGTGCCGAAGATGGAGGGGAAGGAGTTCACCGAACTGCCGGATTTCCCGGTGCGCCCGGTGCTCTGCGACAACAACCTGTCGGCGCTCTCGCCGGCCTACCAGCAGCACATCGTCGACCGCTACCGCGGGACCGGCGTGCCGCTCCTCGACGCGAACAGCGGCTTCGAGCCGGCCACCTTCGACGACGAGGTGTTCGCCCGGTGGCGGCCGATCAACCGCGGTCCATGGCGGTTCGGCTTTGATGAGACCACCGAGGGCGCCGCCGTCGAGCGCGCGTTCCGGGTGCTCCAGGGCGTCCCGGCTCGGCAGAAGCAGGTCTACACGATGATCGGCCACGAGCCGTTCGAGGTCTGCATGGAGCGAATTCGGCGCGTGATCGCGTGGGGCGGCGAGCCCTACGCCCAGCCCTTCATCAAGCTCAACGCGCTGTCGAAGACACCGGCCGTTCGGCACGATTGGTCGCCTGTGCTGCTGGCCCGGGTCCAGCGCTGGGTGAACAGGCGCGTGTGGCGTGACGTGCCGTTCGAGCAGTACCGGCCCTCGGCCAAGACGAGCCAGGACGCGGCCCATCCGGATCAGATGGAGCTCGTGCCTTGATGCTCGTCGCCCCTGTCCAGCACATCGAGGCGATCGACCGCGCGGAGCTGAACGCGCAGTCAGCTGGGGCGCCCCTCGGCATCCTGGAGAGCGCTGTCGAGAAGTTCGCCCATATTCTTAGATGCTTCTATCGCAAGCCCAAACCCAGGATGGGACTCAAGAGTAGGGAAGAAGGTGATTTCGGTGATGCTTTCGTAAAGCCGCCTCGTCCGCAACGCCTTCGTTTTATCAGTTGTCTCGTCAAATATGGACGGAACTGCCATTATGCTCTCCGATGCCATTTCATGCGACCAAAGGCTGTGGCGGGCATTGTTGATGAGTTGCCAAATGTGCTCCTTGGTTTCACTGGACACCAGCGCCATATTGATAAGCTCTTCTGCGCCGGCAATGCTTTGCTTCATGGCAACGATGCATGTATCGTGCCCCCTCATCGTCAGCTCGTATTTATTAGCATAGATATCTCTGACCAATCGGGGATCAGAGATGTTCTCCTTCATTTCTCCCAAGATGCGGATCGCAACCTTCCTGTAGTGCTTGGCGTCCTTATCGCGCTGGTTAATGAGCCGAATTTCACGACTCAGCCCCCTCACATTATCAAAATTGCTGTTGAGGACCTCGACAAGCGCGATCGCGGATTGCCTTCTGCCGATGCGCACCTGCTTCTCAGCGGATGCAACCTGCATGACGACTCCGCGCCAAGCAAATGCAGCGGCGCCGATTGCGACCAGGGCACCGATCAGAGACTGATAGCGGTTCAACCAATATTCGATGCAACCCCCGACGCCCGGGGTCAGTACCTTGCCCTCCTCGCCTGTTGGCAGGCGGCAAGCCCATACCGTCCAGTCGAATGCTGCCAGGCAGAAGACGGCGGCTACGGCGCCAAGCACTGCCAGCGCAAGCAGCGGCCAGGACTTCGTCATCTCGTGCACTCCCGGCGCCCTCATCGCGCGCGGAGTGGCCAGCCTGCAAGCCACAGCTTCAACAATGCGCCCGCCGAGTAGCCCCATGCCTAACCCCCCGATCACACCCGCCCAGACAGACGCCCTGGCGAAGCTCGCAGAGATCCCGGCCGTAGGGAGTAAGGAACGAGACTTCTGGCTTGAGGCGGCAGAGCAGCACGGCGTCGTGCCGCAGACAACCAGGCTACGGAGCTTCCAAGACAGCGAAGACGCCATCCTCGCCCTCATGTCCGAAGCCCGGAAGCAGGGGCAGCGGGACGCGATGAAGGCCGGCATCCAGGCCGGGCACGACGCTGCGATCAGGGGCATCGACGCGACCGTCCTGAACATGGGCGGGGAGTGCAGCCGGCGGGGCATCCAGGATCCCGAAACAGGCGAGGTGCCATGCGAAGGCGAGGAGGATCGCGGCTGCGCGTGCTCAGAAGCTCTGGAGTTGGGCGACCGGCTCATCAAGAACCTGCGCACCTGCGACGTCGTTAAGATCGCCGCTCTCGCGACGGGAGGCACCCGTCATGGCTGAGCACATCCGGCCGCCCTTGGCCTGGAAGGTTGTCGCATTCATCGACACCAGCCGTCAGGTCGATGGCGAGTTCCCCTATCGCTACGGCCCGCAGGGCTTCGTCGACGGCCATCAGGGCTGGGCCAGCGTCATGGACGCCGAGGGCAAGCAGCTCACCTTCGAGACGCCCGAGGAGGCGCAGGCCTGGATCGACGAGAGGAGTATTGCCCATGGGTGAGCAGAAGCGCCGCGCAGCCGCCGGTCACGTCCCGCCCGAAGGCATGGCGAACGTCTCGGGCCGCCACGTCACCGAGCTCGCCCGCGGGATCATGAACCCGCTGGAGAAGCCCTTCGACGAGGGGATGCAGGCCGACATCGCCGCCCACGTGATGGTGGTCACCGCGGTCGACCTCTGGCGGGCGAACTACGGCGACGCGCTCGTGGCCGAGGCGCTCAAGCGCGCAATTGACCGGCGGCTGGAGATGCCGACCGAATACTGGGGCGGGAAGCGAGGAGCCTGACCATGCACATCGGACGCGTGGCGGGCGCGACCCGCAACCTCGGAGCGCCGACCGACTGGGACCCGGCGAAGGACGGCATCTGCGGCGGCCTGCCGATCCGCGATGAGCCGCACAGCCCGGGCGTGAACCGCATGGTCTCGGCCTGGCTGCCGACGCCGAAGGAGATCGCGCTCATCGCCGCCGGCGCGCCGATCTACCTCGGCGTGCTCGGCGTCGCGCACCCGCCCGTGTCGATGTCTGTCGGCAACCCGCCGGGGGACGATGCCGCACAGGCCGAGGTGAGAACATGACCGCTTTCGCCAAGAACACAGCGGCAGCACACGGCCAGGAAATGACCGGAAACGATCCATTCGGGGCGGAGGCGCCGAACGGAGGCGGAACGGTTTGGGTGTTCGGCGGCCACTTCGCCGAGCCGACGCTCCGGGCCGCTGACGGCTCTTGCTGGCGATCCGCGATCGCTGCGGGGCTCGGCCGACCCACGCACTGGCATCCCGAGATAAAGCCGTTCGCCCCGGCCGACGCACTCGACACCGGGAGGGCAGCATGAGCAAGCAACTCACCTTCACTCTACTGCGGCCGATACGGGCTCGGCCGCGGTGGAGTGGTGCTAAGCCGAGTTATCGGCTGCGCCCTATCCAGCGGACAATTCACTTAGGTGCGCGGCGTCACGACTCCGTCCGGCCTCTCGGCCAATTCATCATTTTCACCGCCGGTAGCACCCTCCGCCGTACCTGGCCGATAGGCGTCGAGCGCCAGGTACGCCTCGGTGTTCGTCAGGCCAACTCGCTCCATGTCGTTGAGGAGCGCGAGAATATCTGCATCGACCGGCTCGCCAGCTTCTTTGCGCGCGATGAGGCCGTTGATCATCGCCAAGTCGTCATTCGGCTCGCCGGCGAGGTCGGTGGTTGTGGTGATGGACATAGCCGGGCTCTCCGAGGTTGGCCCCGTGACCTAGAGCGGAGCCTTTCGCGCGACCACCTGCTGGCCGAGGCACTCGCCATCACGGAGGCGGCATGATCGCGGGCTCGACTCAGGCTTCGAACGCCACGCCGATCTTCCGTCCATCACGCCAGATCGTCGTACATTGTCGATCAATGAAGAGCGAGGCCGCAACGAGCCGGAAATGGCTAGGTAATCCTGATCCAGTCTCGACTTCGAGCAGTGCACCTAGTTCGTTGAGGTTCCAGACGAGGCAATCGACTTCGTTCGGGTTGTTGCCTACGAATATCGAACCTGTTTTGAAGCCATCCCTCCGCAGCTGGCGGCGGCGCTCATCTGGCACTGGTCGCATCCTCGCGCGGTCGAAATCAGACCACGCCATACACGGCTTAACGTGCTGTGTATTTCCCCTCTTTTTCGACATGGCGCTGGCAACATGAGCGCGCCGTTTGACCGAAAGCGCGCTGAGCTTGCCCAGAAGCGCGCCGATGCCGCCCACCCCGAAGACCAGATCCACGCTCATATGAGGAAGCACATGTTCGTCGTGTTCGACCTGGACGGCACGCTCGCCCTCACTGAGCACCGCGCGCACTTCCTCGCCGGGCCCGGGCGGAAAGACTGGCGCGGGTTCTACGCGGCCTGCGATCTGGACGAGCCGTGTCACCCAATCATTCGCACGCTGCTGGCGCTCGATGCCGCCGGCGACGACGTCGAGATCTGGTCCGGCCGCTCCGACGAGGTGCGGGATAAGACCACCGCGTGGCTGAGCGAGCACGGGCTAGGGCACATCGCGATCCGGACGCGGGCCGCTGGTGACCACCGGCCCGACACGGTGCTGAAGGCCGAGTGGTTGGACGAGGGCCGGACGCCGGACCTGATCTTCGAGGACCGGGCGAGCGTCGTCGCCATGTGGCGGGCGCGCGGGATCGTCGTGTGCCAGGTCGCGCCGGGGGAGTTCTGATGGCGCGCGTCGCCGGACTGATGGAGCGGGGAGGGGGCAATGCCGGCTGAAGCGCAACGCCGCCGCGGCATGGTCCTCGTACCGCTAGCATACCGCATCGAGGACGCCGCTGCCGCCATTGGGATCGGCCGATCGACGCTATTCGAGTACATCAAGGAAGGGCGGATCCCGTCGCGGAAGATCGGCAACAGCACGGTCATCCGTCACCGTGACCTGGAGGCCTTCCTCGACGCAGCGCCGCTCTCGGCCGCCACGAAGGACGCCCAGAGGTCCATCAGCTGACGACGCTTCTCAAGGGCGTCCCCGCGGCCATAAGCGAGTTCGACCTCGTCGCCGACCAGATGGGCGAGGGCAGCCTCCGCGATCTCGCGCGGGAACTCGGTCTCGTCCCCAACCCAGTCCCGGAAGCTGGAACGGAAGCCGTGGGTGGTGACACCGTCGACCTTCGCGCGCCGGTATAGCGCCTCGAACACCATGTCGGAGAGCATCCCACCCTTGGTGTTCGTGAACACCAGATCGTCTTGACCAATCGCAGCAAGGCGCGGGGCCAGTAAGTCGAGCGCAGCGCGCGAAAGCGGCACCCTGTGCGTCCGACCGCCCTTCATCCGCTCTGCCGGCACCGTCCAGACCGCAGATTCCAGATCGGCTTCGTCCGCGCGCATGCCGCGGATCTCACCGGACCGCGCGGCTGTCAGGATGAGGAGCTCCAGCGCCCGAGCGGAATCACCAGGGCGCTCGCGCAGGCTCGTCAAGAACGCCGGCACCTCGGCGTAGGGCATGGCGGTGTGATGGCCTCGGGAGAGCTTGCCCGGCTTCGGCAGCGTGTGCTCCAGATGGCCGCGCCAGCGCGCCGGGTTCTCGCCCTCGCGATGACCCTCGACCTTCGCTGCATCCAGGATGCGCTCGATCCGCCCCCGCACCCGCGTCGCGGTCTCCGGCTTCTCGCGCCAGATCGGGCGCAGCGCGGCGAGTACGTCGGGCGTTTCGATCTCGGAAACGGGCTTGACCCATAGATCAGCCGCGTAGGTCGTCAGGGTGTTGCGCCACTGCTGACGATGCTTGGCGTTGCGCCAGTCGGCAGCGCGCGAATCCATGAAAGTATCGGCCACCTGACCGAAGGTCGGGGCGGTCCGCGCCGGCTCCGACTCGGGCAAGGGGGCCGCGGCTTGGCGTGCCTCGACCGGATCCTGCCCTTGCGCGGCCAGTGCCCGGGCCCGGCCCGCCTGCTCCCGGGCCTGCGCCAGCGACACGGTACGCAGCGGCCCGAGACCCATCTCACGGCGCCGCCCGGCAAGCCGGTAGAGGTAGACCCAACGCTTCCCGCCGCCCTCGTCCACGACGAGGTAAAGCCCATCCCCGTCGGCGTGTCGGCCCGGCTCGGTGAGCGTCTGGACGGTCCGCGCCGACAGTCGGTTGATCGCGCGCGCCATCTACCCCACCATTTACCCCACCAACCCCACCAAGATCGGGCTGGATCACGTCGGACCATCTCGGACCGATCCGCCTAGATCGGCTGGCAAGTGGCGGTGACGCAAGAGGGTTTTGCGGACGGCGTCGGACGGGTCTGGACCGGGGTGGACGGTGGCGCGGCGGACACCCCTTCCGCCAACCGTCCGCCAAGCCGCGTCCTCCGCGAAGAGACCGCCCCAAGGCCAGTCAGCGACGGCGTTCAGAAATCGTAGAGCCGCTTGGGATTGTCGACCAGGATCCTGTCGCGCACGGCCCGGTCGGGCACCCATTCCGCGAGCAGGTTGAGCAGGCGTCCATCATCCACGTTCTGCGCAGGCGCCAGCTCCGTCGGCTTACGATCCGGTCGCGGCGTGCTGTCCGGGTGTGGCCAGTCGCTACCCCAAACGAGGCGATCCGGATTTGCCGCGACGAGGGCGCGGGCCAGCGGTTGCACATCCGGATAGTCGGGGCCTCGGGTGGAGGCGCGGTAGGCGCCCGAGAGCTTCACCCAGGCTTTTCCATCGCGCACCAGATCGAGCACATCCGCGAAGCCCGGTTGATCGGGTCCGAGCGCAGCCTGCGCACCCGCGAAATGATCGAACACCACAGGAACGGGCAGCGCCGCCAATTGCTGTTTCAGCGGGCCGATGACGGAGAGGCGGCTGTAGATCTGCAGATGCCAGGGGCGCGACCCGATCTGTTGAACGGCGCTATCGAGCGCCTTCGCGGAGGCTTCGGGGTCGAAGACACCGGCCTGCTCGAGGTTGACCCGGATACCGCGAATCCCCGCCCTGACCAGTGCATCCCGGTGTGACGCCTCGGTGTCCGGCCCGATCACGGCGACCCCCCGGGCACGTTGCGGGCCAAGGACGCGAAGGCCATCCAGGGTGGCGGCGTTGTCGGTGCCATAAACGCTTGGCGTTACGATCACGACGCGGTCGAGCCCGAGCGTATGCTGAAGTGTGAGCAGGCTCTCGGCCGGGTCCACCGGGGGCGTGTAGGCGCGCCCGCTCCAGAAGGGAAACTTGGCAGGATCGGGGATGACGTGGACGTGACTGTCACAGGCCCCCGCGGGGACCTCGAACGCGACGGGCGACTTCACGGTTGGCGCATCCTCATTCCGGGCGGCGCGCGCCGTCGTACCGGTCAGAGTAAGGCCTTGGGCGACGGCAAGCGCCAGCGTCTGTCTGCGTGACAGCATAGGGGTCTCCTCCGGTTTCGGCACCACCTTCTCTGGGCAGGCCGTCCGGATCGGATCACTTGGCCGCGAAAACTGCAACCCGTTCGATGGATTGCCCTTCGCCTGTATCGATGCACGGACCGCATCCGCTACGGTCTGCCGGCGTCATCATCACGTGATACTGATACGACGGCGAGGAGCCGTTTGTATCGCGAGACGTGTCAATGCCGATCGACAGATCCGTGCTCTGAACGAGGCAATGCGGGCGTCGGCGACAATGTGGAAGCTCGCCGGTCACTGTTCTATTGCAACGCCGCTTCCGCACGGTTTGATCAGGCATCGGCGGTTTGTTGCGCGATATGCGGCCGTTCCCGTCGCAGGTCGCATGATCGGCTGTGCAGCCAGTGATAAGGGGATCGCGCTTGAGCGTCGATCGTGCGACGTGTCAGAATGCGCGGATGCGGAGGGTACGTCGGTATCCAAAGCGGTATCGTGGACAACACCGACTGATTTTCTGGACGGCCTTATGGAGCCGCTCGAGCTCTTGTTCCGGTACGGTTCGCATCGGCTGGCGCGACCTGCGAACGAGCCTCGACTCGATGCGTCAGACGACCGACGCCGAGCCCGGCACGGAGTTTCGCCGTCACGCCGGCGATGACCAGCAGGCCGAGCACCAGGGCACAAACCTTCAACGTATGCCCGATCGCGTCGTGGTATTGGTGCCCGGCGTGGATGATGAGCCAACTCACGCCGATGAAGACGGTGGTCGAGATCAACGGCATCGTCAGGTAGGGCATCGAAACGACAACAACCGTCGCGGCAACTCCGTTCATCCCACGGGGTAGGGCCCCAGCGCGGAGCACCGACGGTGAATCGGCTTTCTGTTCAAGACGCGCCGATCCGGGTCAATCGCTCAGGCGCCCAACCTCCGCCGCGAGACCTTTGGAGCGGGCGATTGAGGTTCCGCCTTGCGCGTGACGTCGCGGAGGGCTGCCACCATGAGGCCCGTCTGCGCGTCGAGGGCGCGCTTTTGCCGGTCCCGCCGCGTGGTCTGCCACGCCATCAAGCAACCCGCGAGGATCGCCGCAAAGCTCGCGACGAAAGGCGATCCGATCAACACTGCCAACCAGCCAACCGACCACAGGGCACTCGCGGCCAGCAACCCGGCGGCAATGGCGACGATTAACAGGACGATCATCGGAGCCTCGCCCACATGCAGAGACCGCTACAGCGGCAAGCTCCCATGTGCATATGCGTTCCGTGTTAATCGAGGGTCAACGGTAACAATTATGCCCACGCCGTAGACGCTCTCTCTGACCAATTCATGCTGCGATCGACCCGTTGAGGGTTTTCCGAACTGGCCGTAGAATCGACCGAGGGTGGCCTCTGACCCTTCGCCAGTCCGACGCGTGAGACCGATGGGCGCGGATGCAACGAATGCGTTCCGGCCCCAACAGATCTGACTGGGTTCTGTCCCGAGGTGGTCTTTTCGTTCGACGTACGCTCAACCCAGGCGAAGCTCCGTCACGAATACATCTGACCGCCGCCCTTCCATCGCGAATCTCTGTCCCATCCAACACGGTCTCGCCGGGATGGCTTCATTGGAACCGACTGGGCCATCGTTCAAGCGCTGACCGCCAGAGAGCCCTCGGGCTTATTCCTGGCTGTGCCCCATGCATGGACAGCGCAAGGCCTGAGGGGAAAAGACCAGGACCTGTTTGTCCAACGACTTGTCCTGGATGATACCTGCTATAGTCTGACGCCCCATTCCGAAGATCGAGTCTGAGATGGCCGTCGGGGATGTCGCCTCTGCGCGCTTGGCCGAGATCGCAGCCCGGTTTGGCTGCCCGGTCGAAACGTTCCTGGCGGCGCCTGACGGGGTGCTCGACCTCTTGGAGACGGAAGAACTGCTGACGTTGTGGAGCACGATCCGTCAGTCGCAAGTTCGGCAACGCATCCTGGACTTCGTACGGTGCCAAGCCGGGGGACGCATGTCCGCACCCGAAGCGGCAGAATAGCTTCCCCGGGGCAGGCCGTTGGCATTTCACGGCACCAGTCCAGCACCGCCAAGCCGCGATATCTGACGGGCGGCATGATCGAGAAGCTGCGTAACGTGCTGGTGGCCATCCGATGGCGTATTCGCGCTTTGGCGAAAGTCTTCCAGCGCCACCCCGACAGATCCACTGCGGAGGACAGCGCAAACGAAAAGCCGGCCGGGCATGACCCGGCCGGCTGCTTTGTTGATCGAGACCCGTCTTAGCGCAGGAGCTGCAGGATGCCCTGCTGCGCCGAGTTGGCCAGCGACAGGGCCGAGATGCCCATCGACTGACGGGTCGACAGCGCCTGCGAGTTCGCGGCCTCCTCGTTGAGATCGGCGTTCGTGAGGTTCGCCGAGCCCGTGCCGAGGATGTTGATCAGCTGCTTGGTGAAGTCCTGACGGTTCTGCACCACCGTCAGGTTGGAACCGAAGGCACCCGACTGCGCGCGCAGCGTCGAAGACGCGGCGTTGAGCTGGGTCAGGACCGTATTGATGTCGGTATCGGCCTGGAAGTTGGAGTTGGCGCCCGACGTGGCGACCGGGCTCAGACCCAGGCCCGTCGAGGAGAAGTCGACGCCCTGGACCACGAGGCTCGACTTCCCGTTCTCGTTGAACTGGATCTTGAGCTGATTGGACCCGCCGCCGCCCAGGAGGTTGACGCCGTTGTAGCTCGCATCGGAGGCCAACTGGTCGATCTGGGTCAGCAGGTTGTTGAACTGCGACGTGAGGCTGGTGCGGGTCGCGTCGCCGGAGGCCGGCACAGCCGCCGTACCGGTGATACCGGAGGAAAAGCCGATCTTCGCCCCTTCGGTGGAGTCGAAGGTGACATCACTGGTGGTCGAGGCAGCGACGATCTTCGTGCCTCCCGAGTCGACGGCGAATGCGGTCGTGCCGGCGGCGGTGTTGAGGGCGGCCACAGCCGCCGTCACGTCGCTGGCGGTCGTCGCACCGCTGGAGCCGGTTCCGGCGGCCAACGTCGCGGACTTCGCAACACCATCAACCGTGAAGTTCACAGTCGTCGTGCCGGTCGTCGCGGCCGCGTAGGTTGCGCCCGTCGTCGAGGTGGTGAACCCCGATACAGCCGGAGTTGTGTAGTTCTTGCTGGCCAGAGCCTGGTTGGCGAGCGACTTGGCGCTGTCGATCAGCTTCTGGATGCTGGTGATGCCCTGGTTGGCGGCCTGGATGACCTGCACGCCGTTGCTGACGCCGTTGAGCAGGCTGTTCAGGTCGTTGGACCGGTTGTCGAGGCCCTGAGCGGTGAAGAAGCTCAGCGGATCGTCGAGGGCCGAGTTGACCTTCTTGCCGGTAGCAAGACGGTTCTGGGTGGTCGCGGTCAGAGCCGCCGTGTCCTGCAGCGAGAGCAGGTTCTGACGCGTGGCGGCCGACAGGGTGATGGAGGACATGGATCGATCTTTCTGATGAGTGATACCCGTTTCTCGGGTGCATCAGTCATGGCACCGCAGAAGTTTCCTCCGCGTTAATGCGGGCAGTTCTTCAGCAGTACGTCTCTCGATCCTTAATGGATTATTGCTCGGAAGATATGAGTTTCTCGGGTTGGAATAGGATAACAGATAATTAATGCTCCCTAAGCCGCGATCTTTAAGCTGCTTATACTTGAAGCGCTAGAAGTAATTCTGATATATTATATGAACGACGGCCCACGCTACCGCACAAATTGCCAAGCGTTCACCTTCGATTGCTGAATTCGCCCTATAGTTTTGCGGTTCAAGTAATGCGTTCGGCGGCGCGACGCTCGACTTTTGGCGGGTTGCACGGGTTCGAGCTGGCTTACGCCGTGTGAGTCGCTCTCATCCGGATGGCGTTCTGAAAAGCCGCGAAGACCCTGTGCATCTGCGGTCGTTTGTAGGGATACAGATTCACCGGATCCATGTCGTGGATGACCATGCCGGTATCCGCCTCGAAGACCAGCAAGCGGCCGTCACGGGTTTCGGCGCAATCGAGGATCAGATAGTCGAGCCCGGTTCGGTTGTGGATCGCGGCGAAGGCCGTGCGGTGCCGAGGTGCGAACTGATCGTCGAACGTGGCCATCGCTTCGGCCTCCGCGTTACGCTTCGCCGAATCTTCGCTCATGCCGGCATTGAGGTAGTGGATCATCCAATGATCGCGGATGGCCATATGGCAGAGGAACGGGACACCATCGACAAGGACAATCCTGAGCTTTCGAAAGAGCCCGTCCGATCCGCTGTAGTCGTAGAACTGGGTGACGTAATACGTCTCGGCATCGGATCGGTCGAGATAGGCGGTGAGATCGTCGCTGCCCGCGATCTTCCGCAGCGCATTGCCGGCATGGGTATCGATCGGCCGGATGAGGACGGGGTAGCTCCATCCGTCCGGCAAGACGCCAGTGGCGGTCGCGATGGCGGCCTGGGGGACGCGGATGACGGAGGGGACCACGATACCTTCTGCGCCGTCGAGGGCCTCGGCGATCCCATGGCGTGACGTCTTCAGGACGTTGCGCGGGTGGTTGATTACGGGACGGTCCCAGCGCGAAGCCGCCGATGCCAAGGCTTCGAGCACCGGCTCATTCGCAGTGGAGTAGGCTACGCCGATAATGCAGACGTCGTGGGCCGGCAGAGGATCGGGGACATTGTCGCCCGGCAGCACGAACAGATATTCGAGCCGGAAGCCCGGGTCATCGAGCAGGAAATCGACCGGCGTATTCGCCATCAGGTCGCCTGCCGTGACGATGACCAGGACGCGCGTCGCCGCTTCGGGTGTGTTGGATTGGAGCTGGAAGTGTCGGCAATGCCCGAGAACTTCGTTCTGAAGCTGCAGCGCCGTGTCGGAACGGTGCATCAGCAACAGGATCGTCGCCAGATCGAGCGCTGTGCCGGCTTCGAGATCCCCGTCGCCGGCACGGGACAGGATATCGTTAGCCCAGGCACCCATGTCGGTGCCCTCGAAAGCCGCCCGAATCAGCCGCGCGGGCCCGATCATCGGGCTGGGAACGGCCTCACGGCTCACTGACGACGCCATCAGATCACTCCACCCGGCGGCCTGCTCGTCTCGGTCGAAGCCCCGGCACAGCTGTGCCGTCGCGTTCACCGTCGCGGCGTCTGCGTGGCCGCCCGCCGCAGCGCGTCCGCGAGCGCGCCGTCCGGTGCACCCTGAGGCGTCGAAGGCGTTCTCGGCGTACGCGCTTCTGGACGCGCCGGCCCGGACCGCGGTGCCGACGCCATCGGCTCGACCGGATCGTCGAGCCGCATCGATAGCGCGATCCGCTTGCGTGGACCATCGACGCTGAGCACCAGAACGCGAATTACCTCGCCGATCCGGACGACCTCCGCGGGTGATGCGATTCGGCGGCGGGCCATCGCCGAGATATGGACGAGCCCGTCCTGATGGACGCCGATATCCACGAAGGCGCCGAAGGCCGCCACGTTGGTGACGACGCCCTCGAGCTGCATGCCCGGCCGCAGGTCACCGATCGTCTCGACACCCTCTTCGAAATGCGCGGTCTTGAAGGCCGGACGCGGATCGCGGCCCGGCTTCTCCAATTCGGCGATGATGTCGCGCACGGTCGGCAGGCCGAAGCGCGCATCGGCGAACGCCTCGGGCTTCAGTCCGGAGAGCGTTGCCGAATTACCCAACAGGACATGGATGTCGCTTTTCGTCGCCTGCAGGATTCGCCGGACCACCGGATAGGCTTCCGGATGAACGCCTGACGCGTCGAGCGGATCGTCGCCGTTCCGGATCCGCAGGAAGCCGGCGGCCAACTCGAAGGTCTTCGGCCCCAGCCCGGGCACGGCCTTGAGCGCCGCGCGCGAGCGGAACGGGCCGTTGGCGTTCCGATGCGTGACGATCCGGTCGGCCATGGCGGCGCCGAGGCCCGACACCTGCGCCAGCAGGGCGGGGGAGGCCGTGTTCACGTCGACACCGACCGCGTTCACGGCATCCTCCACCACGGCGGACAGCGACCGCGACAGCTTCGTCTCGCTCACGTCGTGCTGATACTGGCCGACTCCGATGGACTTCGGTTCGATCTTCACCAGTTCGGCGAGGGGATCCTGCAGCCGGCGGGCGATCGAAGCCGCGCCGCGGTGGGACACGTCGAGGTCGGGCAATTCTCGGGACGCCACTTCGGAGGCTGAATAGACCGAGGCACCGGCCTCCGAGACCATCACCTTGATGAGCTTCAAATCGGAATTCGCGGCCATGACTGCGCCGGCGAGCCGTTCGGTCTCGCGGGACGCCGTGCCGTTGCCGATGGCGAGCAGCTCGACCTTGTGCTGACGGCAGAGCCGCCCGAGGGTCTCCACGGCTTCGTGCCAGCGCCGCTGCGGTTCATGCGGATAGGTTGTCTCGACCGCGACGATCCGGCCGGTCCGGTCCGCCACCGCGACCTTCACGCCGTTCCGATAGCCTGGATCGAGCCCCAGCGTCGGCCGTCCGCCGGCGGGGGCTGCCAGGATCAGATCCTTCAGATTTCCGGCGAAGACCCGGACCGCCTCGTCCTCCGCCCGCTCGAACAGGCGCGTCCGCATGTCCTGTCGGATCCCGGTCCGGATCTTGGTGCGCCATGCGGCCCGGACGCTCTCGAACAGCCACGCATCGCCCGAACGTCCCTGGGCCGCGATGCCGAACCGCCGGCAGATAGCCACCTCGAACGGACTGGGGATACCGGGTTGGCCCTCGTCGCCCTCCGCCGCGAAGGCGATCTCCAGAACCTCCTCGCGCTCACCGCGGAAGATCGCCAGGATGCGATGCGATGGCATCCGCTCCAGCCGCTCGCTCCAGGCGAAGTAATCCGAGAACTTCGCCCCGTCATTCGTCTTGCCCTTGCGGACCTGCGAGACGAGCTGACCGCCGCGCCAGTAATCGGCCCGCAGCCGACCGATCAGATCGGCATCTTCGGCGAAACGCTCGATCAGGATCGCCCGCGCGCCCTCCAGTGCCGCGCCCGCATCGGCGACGCCGCACTCGGCGGACACGAAGGCCGCCGCTGCCTGTTCGGGAACACGATCGGGTTGGGTCAGGAGCCGCTCGGCCAGCGGCTCCAGGCCGGCTTCGCGGGCGGTCTGCGCCTTGGTGCGGCGCTTCGGCCGGAAGGGCATGTAGAGGTCTTCGAGGCGCGCCTTCGTGTCGGCGGCCGCCAGGGCCGCGGCAAGTGCCGGGCTCATGCGGCCCTGAGCTTCGATGCTCGCCATGATGGCCCGGCGGCGGTCGTTCAGGTCCCGCAGGTAGGACAAGCGCTCGTCCAGCCTGCGCAGCTGCGTGTCGTCGAGGCCGCCCGTCTGCTCCTTGCGATAGCGGGCGATGAAAGGGACGGTCGCCCCGCCGTCGAGCAGGGCCACTGTGGCCGCCACCTGCGCTTCCCCGACGCCAAGTTCCTCGGCGATGAGCGCGTTCACGGCTTTCATGCAATCTCCGGCTGGCAGGTCGATGGCGGGACGGGAGCTGCCTGCCGCGCCAAGCCGCCGGAAACATGGCGCCGGAGACATGACGCTGGTGGGATCCTCGCTTCAATGGGGATCGAAGCGGCGTTGTGGGGGCGGATTCGCACTCTGTTTGTGGATAAGCCGTGCATCATCGCGCCGGGGTGATAACCGTATCGGTGGCGTCGATGGTCGGCAATAGATCGGCCTATAGCGCGGCACGCATCCAATAGACCTCTAGCGAATGCTTTGCCGTCTCAATCTATGGCTGGGGGCAAAGATCCATGAAACGGCGCAGACCTTGACGTAACGCGGGTCATGTCATTCGAATGTCACGGCTGAATGCAAGCCTCTTCCCCGTCGCATGCTGCGAAAGGCAGGCGCCCTGTGCAGTTCGAGATCCGCGAGAACAGCCGGTCGCTCTGGTCTTGGGTTCTGCTGAACGAGACGGCCGAACCGGTCATCGAGTCACGCCGCCATTTCCCGTCCCGGGCACAAGCTGCGGCGGCGGCTTTGACCTTCTCGCAATTGGTCGCCCGGGCCGGCCGCACGTTGTCCGGCGGTCCGCGTCAGATTGGGTTCCTGTAGCTGCGTCCTCAGGTGCGGTGGCGGATCAGGCTGATCACGCTCAAGCAAGCGATGGCGCATCCGACTCCCATGGCACCCAGGCAGCTGATGGTGCGGACGGGCTCACCGCGGGCCAGGACGATCGCGGCCGCCAGAGGGACGAGCAGGAAACCGAGCAGCAGGGCCATGGCGCCTTCCGGTCTTGGGCTAGTGAGTGCCGGGGCGAGTCTAGCGGCCGATTGGTTAATCGCCTCTGACCTCCGGTTCGGCCGCTGGCGCGGGGGCCGTCGGGTCACATCGCTGAGTGCCGTGAGGTCAGCCTGTCCGTGCCGTGATCGTCATGGCTCGACCAACCCGCGATCCGGACAGGCCGGAGCCTTCGCTCAAGCGAGCCGGATGAGCTGTTCAACCAGCGCACGATCATTCAGCAGGGCCATGCGCTCCCGCGGCGTCAACCAAGCCTGTGCTTCCGCGAGCGTTTCAGCCTCTTCGATTTTGGCGGCGGCGAGCGTCCGCTCGGGGTCGATCGCGCCGCGAGGCCGTTCGCGACGGGCCGGCAGCATCCGGATATGGGCCTCCGCAAGACCGGGATCGTTGCGGAGCGCCGCAAGGGCGTCGGCCTCGTCGAAGGCCGTGCCGGCGTTACGCGCGGCCAGCGTGCCGGCGCGAAGCGCGATCGCGGGGGGCGTGGCTTCCTCCGGCGTGGCGAGCAGGCGTCGGCGTTTGAGTGCCAGCCCGAATGCGAGTTGCCCGCTCGCCCAGGAGATCGGGATGGCCAGCACCAAGCCCAGAATGGTGGGGCTCATCCAGAGGAACAGCGAGGTCGCGATGGCGAAGGCCGCGATGCCCGCGACGATGCCCAGCACCGTGTGCCAGCTGTGCCGGGAGACGATGTCGCGCAGGGGGATCGTGCCGTCGTCGCGCCGTTGCGGATTCCAGCCGGTGTCGCGGCCGAGCAGAATGCCCATGACGGAGCCGGATTGGATCACCATCGCCACGGGTGCCACGAGGGCGGACAGCAGGATCTCGACGAGGCCTGAGAGAACGAGCCGGCCGCCGCCGCCACTGGCGCGCCGCACCGATCGATCGAGAAGCGCCAGGATCAGGCCGAGAACCTTCGGCGCCAGCAGCACCGCCATGGTCAGCCCGAACAGCTGAAGCGCGCGGACCGGGTCGAAGCGGGGAAAGACCGGCGAGAATCCGGCGCCGCCAAAATAGTCCGGCCGTTCCGTGGCGGTTTGCAGGACCAGCAGGATACCGACCACCAGCTGCATCAGCCAGAGCGGGGAAGCGAGGTAGCCGGCAATTCCGGTGGCGAAATGCTGCCGGGTCGCGGGATGCAGGCCCGCGGCGCCGAACACCCGGGCGTGCTGGAGGTTTCCCTGCGCCCAGCGCCGGTCGCGGACCGCAACGTCGATCAGTGACGGGGGGCTCTCCTCGTAGGATCCCTCCAGGCGGTGCAGCATGTAGACCGCCCAGCCGGCCCGGCGGATCAGCGCGGCCTCCACGAAATCGTGGGACAGGATGTGGCCGCCGAAGGGCGGTTTGCCCGGCAGATCCGGCAGGCCGCAGGATTCCGCGAAGGCCCGGGTCCGGATGATGGCGTTGTGGCCCCAGTAATTGCCGTCCCGGCCCGACCAGGCGGCGAGGCCCGCCGCGATCACCGGGCCATAGATCCGCGCGGCGAACTGCTGGAGACGGGCGAACAGGGTGTTGCGGTTGATGATCAGCGGCAGCGTCTGGATGATGCCGGCATCGAGATCGGCCTCCATGGCGGCGGCGAGCGCCACAATGGCCGGCCCGCTCATCAGGCTGTCGGCGTCGAGCACCAGCATATGGTCGTACCGCCCGCCCCAGCGCGTGACGAAGTCGCCGATATTGCCGGCTTTGCGGTGATGATTCTTCGGCCGATGCCGATAGTAGAGCCGTGCCTCAGGACCGAGCCGAGCGCGCAGGTCGAGGAACGCCCGTTCCTCGGCGATCCAGGCATCGGCCTGCGTCGAGTCGGACAGGACGAACCAGTCGAAATGCGCGCCGAAGCCGGTCGCCTCGACGGCCTCCCGCATGGCCTCGATGCCCGCGAAGGTGCGGGCCGTGGCCTCGTTGTAGACCGGCATCAGGATCGCCGTCCGGGTGGTCAGCTTAGCCGGAATCGCCGGAGCACGCTCGCGTTGCAGCAACATTGCAAAGCCGAGCAGCGCGCTGGTGAAGGCGAGCGCGATCCACGAGAAGGTCAAGCAGAACAGGACGACCAGGGCGAGCTGGAGCGCGGTCGGATTACCGGAGACCGAGACCGTCTCGACCATCTGCCAGCCGCCGTAAGCGGTGAGCGCCAGTGCCCCGCCGAACACCCAGGCCCGCGCGAGCCAGGGGCTGCGCACCGGGCGCGAAGGCCTGTGGCCCATCGCAGGATCCCAACGCGACAGGTCCTGAACCGGCATCGCCAGTGGCGCCTCGGGCGGCAGCGCAGGCACGGCGTCCGGAGCAGCGGCTGGGCCGGACTCGACCGCGGGCTGAGGCAGGGTAATCGTGTCGTCCATTCGCACGGCCGGGGGTTGATCCTCTTTCGGTGGGCAGCGGCGGTTATGGCGTCCAGCGGTAAAGCCATGTCTCGCTGGCCCGGGCTTGCCCGCGCCGCAAGGCGAGTCGCAGCTCGCTGGCCTTCTCGCCGCCCGGATCAAGCTCGAACAGGATCCGCACAGTCTTGCGCTCGGGATAGCGATAGCGGTCCTGCCGGATGAGCGTTCCGGCTGAGGCGCTGAGATCGACATCGATGTCGCCGGGCTCGAACAGCGTGTCGCCCTGGAAGTCGACCGCGAACAGGCGCCGGTTGCCGGAGCTACCGTGGCCGCAGCGGCTGTCGATGACCCGCGCGACCTCGGGCGGCAGCGGGTCGGGCCAGCCCTTGGACCAGTGCTGGCGGCACAGGAAGCGCATCTCCCCGCCCTTGGCGAGCTTCGCCTTGGGGCGCCAATAGGCGAAGACGTTCTCGTTCAGTTCGGAATCGCTCGGGATCTCGAGGAGCGTCACGGCGCCCTCGTTCCAATCGTCCAGCGGCTCCAGCCAGAGGGAGGGCCGCTGTTCCCAATGCCGGTTGTCGTCGTCGAAGTCAGCGTAGGCGCGGGCACGCTGCATCAAGCCGAACCCCTTAGGGCCACGATCGACGAAGGCGGACACTTGCAGGGTTTCGGGGTTGTGCACCGGGCGCCAGATCGGCTCACCCTGACCGTTGTGGATCGCCAAGCCCTCCACCGAGAAGGCCGCGGCGCGCAGATCGTCGACCCGGCGCCGGTCGAGCGCTCCGAACAGGTAGCTGCCCTGCATGCCGCCGAGTCCGATATGATCAAGGTCGGCGCGGGCGAAGACCGTGCCGTCGATCCCCGCCATCGAGGCTTCCCGGCCCGGGGTGAGGGTGAGCTTGAACGCCGCCGTCGCGGATTCCGATTCGGCGAGCGCGTGGACAATCACCGGCTGACCGGGCGCCGGCGTCTCGATGAACAGCGCGCGGAAGAGAGGGAATTCCTCTCCGCGGGCATCCGCCGGTCGGAGGGCCAGCGCCCGCGCGTTGATCCCGAACTTCTGTCCTTCCGCTACGAGGTGGAAGAAAGAGCCGCCCTGGAACAGCGCGAAATCCGACAGTGCGCCCCCATCGACGAAGCGCGCGCGCAGCCGGAAGCCTGAAAACGCTGCATCGCTCGCCAGATCCGGAAGGTCGATGCCCGGAGCCGAGAACGACGCCTTGTCGTAGGCGACCGGGCGAACGAGACCGTTTTCCACGAGGAACAGCGAGACCGGCGTTTCGAAGATCGAGCCCCGCAACAGCGGCTCAAGGCTGTAGCCAATCCCCTGGTCAGCCCAGATCGCGCTGCCCTCGGACGGGCGGATCGCCTCGTAGGCCTCCCGGGATAGCGTTTTCAGTGTGGCCGGCAGATCGCCGGTCTTGGGGCCGACATAGGGGATCTTGGAGCGCGCGCGCGCGAGCTCGGTGAGCGTGCTCCCGTCGAAGGCCTCGCCGGCGCGCGGAAAGTCCGGTGCCTTGTCGGTCTCGGCCGCCAGCGACAAATCCGGCAGCGCTCCTGAGGCCGCGGCCAGAGCCCCGGCCAGCACGACGCGGCGGGTTGGAGCTATGGACTGGCGGAGGTATCTCGTCATGCGGCCGTCGGTCTCTCGTATCTCAAGCCGTCCCAGCGGGGATGCTGCCGGAGCGGCATTCCAGCAATCGGGCCGCATCCGACCGTTGGTGGGTCGGGGGCCGTTGGGGTGGGACGCTCTCCGAAGTGTCTATACGGACAATCCGGCTGAACCCAGGGTTAAGCGCGCCGTCGAACTGCAAGCTGCTCCGTTGACTTAAGCCGAGCCGGCTCTCTAATTCGGCCGACTGCATCGAAACGGGGGAGGCAGCATGGGGTCGTTGCGAGTCACGGGCCACGGTGTGGATCTCGGCGAAAGCCTGCGCGGTCGCGTCGAAGAGCGCATGGCCGCGATACGGGGCAAATACCTGGATTCGCACATGAGTGACGCCTGCACCGGCCACGTCACGCTGCGGCGCGATGGAACCGCCTTCCGAACGGATTGCGTGCTGCATCTCACGTCCGGCCTGACCATCGAGGCGAACGGATTCGCCCACGATGCTCGGTCGAGCTTCGAGCAGACGGCCGAGCGGCTGGAGACGCGGTTGCGTCGCTACAAGCACCGGCTCAAGCAGCACGCCCCCGGGCCGACCGACGGCGCGGCGATCGAGGCGGCCTACGCGGTGCTGGCCGCCCCCGAGGAGGACGAGGACGAGCCCCTCGACGGGGATGCCCATCCCCCAATCGTGGCTGAAAGCACGCGAACCCTGCAGCGCCGCACCATCGGCGAGGCGGTCACAGCCCTGGATCTGACGGGTTCCCCCGTTCTCGTCTTCGTCCACGCTGGCACCGGGCGCGTCAACGTCGTATATCGGCGCAGCGACGGCGCAATCGGGTGGGTGGACCCCCCGAACGCCGGCGAGTGACCCGGCGGGTCGGGGGAACGGAGCCGGAACCGGCTTGTTTCCCGGTCGATTGATGAGCGGGGGCGCGGCCAAGCCGGCTGGCGAGGCCCCCGAGAGGCCCGTTCCTGACCGGACGGGCGACAGGGCAACGGTCGTTCGATGCCAGTTCTGGAATTCCTCGACCTTGAGTCGGTCGTGCCGTCGCTGCGCGCGCGGGCCAAGAAGCAGGTGCTTCAGGACCTCGCCGTTCAGGCGGCGCGACGGCTGCCGGCCCTCGGCGAGTGGCCGGTCTTCGACACGCTGCTTCAAAGGGAACGGCTCGGATCGACGGGCATCGGCGATGGCGTGGCGATCCCGCACGGCAAATTGCCGGGGCTCGACCGGCTGTTCGGCCTGTTCGCGCGATTCGACCGGCCGGTCGATTTCGAGGCGTTGGACGGTCAGCCCGTCGATATCGCCTTCCTGCTGCTGGCCCCGGAGGGTGCGGGGGCGGACCATCTTAAGGCGCTTGCCCAGGTCGCCCGGGTCCTGCGCGAACCCGGCATGCTCGCCCGAATCCGGGCCGCCCGGGACGCCGGGGCGCTCTACGCGCTGCTGACCCGTTCCACGGCGCCGCAGGCCGCCTGATGATGCCGTCGCGAATCGTGCCGGCCCTCGCGCTGGCTGCGGGTCTCACCACCGGCCCGGTCCTGGCGCAGGGCGAGACGACCTGCCCGCGGGATCTCCTGGTTGCACAATCGATGCAGAGGCAGGCGATCGATCAGCTCGAGCAGGCTGACGGCGACGAGACCAAGAATTGCCGGATCTGGCGGCGGCACGTCGAGACGATGCGCCGGGTCGCGGGGGTTTACGGGCGCTGCCTGTCCGGGTCCGAGCGGGGCGAGCGTCTCGCACAGGTCCAGGGCTCGGACCGGGAATTTTCTGCGGCCATCAAGGCACGCTGTCGCGGGAATTAGGCTCCCCGCCACTCACCCAGAAGGTCAGTCGAGGCTGCGCGGGGAGAAGGGCTCGGCGACTATCTTCACGGGCTTGCCACGACCGATCAGGATCGCCGCCCGGGACTGTTCGGGGTCGGCCTCGAACCGGGTGCGCACCCAACTCGCGAGGAACTTCACGTATTCGGACGCGACGAGCCTCGCGGCTGGCGGACTCCGCCACCAGCGGTCGGCATCAAACGCGTCCGTCACCACCGGGTGTGGCAGAACGCGATCGCTGTCCTGCAGGGCGTGAACCAGTTCGATCAGCGTGCGCGGCATGTGATAGTTCGACGTGACCACTGCCACGGTGCTGAAGCGATGGGCTCGCATCCAGCGTCGGGTTTCGATCGCGTTCCCGATCGTGTTGCGGGCGCGGTAATCGAGATCGACGCAGCAGGCGATCAGCGCGCGTTGTGTCGGGTTCAACCGGGCGATCTCATCGCGGCTGGTGCGTTCGTTGACACCGGTGATGAGCAGGCGCCGTCCGTAGCCGCCGGCCAACAGGTCGATGGCGTCGCCGATGCGTTGCGCCCCGCCGGTCAGCGCCACGATCCCGTCCGCCCGGTCGGCCGGCGCCCGTTCATGACGGGCCAAGGCGCTGACGAAGATCAGGAAGCCGGCGAACAGCGCGACAACCGCGAACGCTGCCCCGATGCCGAGCACGCGAAAGGCGGTCGTGACACGCTCGCGCGGCAGAGGCAGCTCGTCCGCCCGGCGCGGGAGGCTCCACTCGTGCCAAGCCCAGCCGAGGGTGTCGGTCAGGCGCGGATCCGATGCGCGCAGCATACGCGTGGTCATCCTCCGGAGGATCGACTTCGATTGCGGCGGCCCGGAGGCGGTCCGGACGCCAGCACCTACACCGCGACCATAACGTTTCCGGATCGTAAACGCGCCCCCCGAGATCCCCGGTATGCATGCGGGTCGCAACCCGCAGTCCGTCACGCCAGGAACCGGCGCACCGTGATCCGCGAGACCACGCCCGTCACGATCGAGGCGATCACGCCGATGAGGACGACGCTGGCATAGCCGCGCAGCCCGATCTGGAACGCTCCGAACAGGGCTTCGACTTCCTGCCCTGCCGGTCCGGACCGCGCCGCCCGGGCGAGGAGCCCCCCAATGACGAAAGCCAGGATGGCGCAACCCGCGCCGATCGCGCCGCCCCGCAGGCCCAGGCCGAAGAATCGCCGCTGGAAGGCGCGGGCGATATAATCGTCGTCGGCGCCCACGAAATGCAGCACCTCGACCACCTCCCGATTGCTCGCCATGGCACCGCGCGTTGCGAAGGTGACCGCGAGGCCCGTGGCGACCAGGACGAGGATCACGAGCCCGATCCCGATCCCCACGAAAGCATTGGCCGCACTCGACAGCCGCTGGAGCCAGAGCGCGTGATCGTCAAGGCTGGCAACGCCGGGCAGCGCTTCGAGGAGCCGCGCGCGCAGGCGCTTGAGATCGGCGCCCTGGTTTCTGTTGAGCTTCAAAGCGATCAGCCGGGGGACCGGCAGGTCCGAGAGGTCGAGTCCGGTCCCGAGCCACGGTTCCAGCAGCCGCTCCGCCTCGGCCTTCGAGAAGATCCGTGTCTCGGCGATACCCGGCTCCGCCTTGGCGAGACCGGCGGCGCGAGCGACGTCGGCCTCGACGTCGCGGCCGGGATTCGGCCGGATCTGGATGGTGACCTCCTGGGCGACGTCGCCCTGCCATTGCGCGGCATTCGTCGCCACCATCTCGGCCGCGCCGGCGCAGAGCCCCGCCAAAAAGGTCAGGATGGCAATGACCGCCGCGAGGGAGCGCCCGGCCGCGGTATCGGTGGGCACCAGAGGTGCGTTGCGGCGCAGATTCGCCGGGACGGACGGAGCCCCTGCAACCGGTCCGGGTCGCGTCCGCGGGACGGCCTGTGCGCTCATTCCTCGATCCGCAGCCGGCCGTCGTTCAGCACCATCCGCCGCGCGTCGACCGCGTCCATGATGCCGAAATCGTGGGTTGCGATGATGACCGATGTCCCGAGCTTGTTCAGTTCGAGGAACAACCGCAGCAGCCGCCGCCCCAGCCCGGGATCGACGTTGCCAGTCGGCTCATCGGCCAGCAAGAGGTCCGGCCGGGCGATCAGTGCCCGGGCGATGGCGGCGCGCTGCTTCTCGCCGCCCGACAGGAGTGGCGGCAAAGCGTGCATCCGCTCGCCGAGTCCGACCCAGCGCAGCAACTCGACGACCTCGGACCGGTAGCTCGCCTCCGTTCGGCCCTGCACCCGCAAGGGCAACGCCACGTTCTCGTAGGTCGTGAGGTGATCGAGCAGGCGGAAATCCTGAAAGACCACGCCCATCCGTCGCCGCAGCCCGGTCAGCGCCTTGGCCGAGATGCCGCTCACCTCTTCGCCGAAGATCGAGACCAGGCCCCGGGTCGGCCGAACCGAGAGCAGGATCAGGCGAAGCAGCGTGGTCTTGCCGGCACCCGACGGACCCGTGAGGAACTGGAACGAACGCGGGGCGATCCGGAAGCTCACGTCGGACAGCACCTCCGGCCCGAGGCCGTAGCGCATGCCGACATTTTCGAACTGCACCACCGGTCGCTCAGCGCCGGGCAGCAGGCTCTTCATGTTCGCCTGTAGGTTCAAGGCCGTGCCATGTCTCGCCGATCCCGCTTTCGGGAATCGCCGGACCGGCGGGCGTTTTCAAGGCCTATGGGATTTCACGGCCGCTTAACCCTGTTCGGAGACACTTTAGCAAGCGAATTCACTGTCCGGCCCCGTTGCGGCCGATCGATGCGAGTATGGCGCGTATGTTGATCGTCTGCCCGAGCTGCGCGAGCGCCTATCGAATCGAGGCCGGCAAGGTCGGTATGGAGGGCCGCTCTGTTCGATGCGCAGCCTGCCGCGAGACGTGGTTCATCTCGCCGGCGGACGTTCTTGCCGGGCACGAGGCCGAACTCGCCGCCGAGGGTCCCGCGGATCCGATTGCCGAATCCGCCTGGGAAGAGGCGAGCGCCGCGGTGCGGCAGGCTGCCGATCTGCCGATCCCCGCTGCACCCCGATCGTCATTCCGGAGCAGCAAGGTCCGGCGCGGCATCAGCCTTTCGCCCTCCCTGGCGGTTGGGCTCGCGCTCGTGGCGGCATTGCCCGTCGTATGCCTCAGCCGCACGAGCGTGGTCCGGGCGGTCCCCGCGACCGCTGCTCTGTTCGCCAGGATTGGCCTGCCGGTGAATCTCCGCGGCGTCGAGATCCGCGACGTGGTGGCGTTCAGCAGCCCCGCCCAAGACGGCAGGTCCGCGGAACTGGTGGTGGAAGGTGATCTGGTGGGCGTGGCACGCGCTGACGTACCCGTGGCACCACTCAAGGCCGAGATTCGCGACGCCGGCGGCCGTGTGATCCAGACGTTCTCGGTTCCAGCACCCCGAGCGATGCTGGGCCATGCCGAGGCTTCCCGGTTTCGCGGCGTTCTGGCGAGCCCCCCTGCGGACGGACGCGCCATCGTGCTGCATTTCGCCACTGCGGATTCTTCGCGTGGGGAAACGAAGCTCGGAACCGCCGAGAATTGAACCAGATCGGTCAGAATGCCGTGCGTGAAAAGGTAATAAATCGACGGCGCATTTAAATACGACTCGATAGCGCGGCGCTTCCGCATCGCAAACGAAACAGGGGCTGGTGCTCCGCGGATGATGGCCCGGGTCGCTACAAGCCGCAGCGGACCCAAGCGCGTACGTCCTGCTGTCCAGATCCGGTCCCAGGACACGCGAGGGGGCGCAAACCCGAACCGGTTGCGCCGACTCTCAACGCCAGATTCGCGGGGGCGCGATTTTACGGAATGTATGATGCGAAATTGTCGCACCGCGAAAGCCAGTTACGGCGTTGTCGCTTCGACTTGAAGAGATAACGCAGCTGCCAATTGTTTGCTGGTATTCGCAAAGCGGCGAGCAGCCTCAAGAGCAGGAAACGGCATAACCTAAGATTTAAATCTGGCACATGTTTCTGTTGCCCGCCGCCACGGAGTCTGAAAATCTGAGCTGGCCGGCACGCCCATGACGATGTGCGTGCCGGATGTTCGCGTATTTCGGGGGCTGATCCGCTGTGAGCGCCGAGAGTACGGTTCCGGTTTTTTTCGGGACGACTGACTCCGTGGAGGAAAAGCGGGCTTTCGATTACTGGCGCCACACGGTCATGCCGACCGTCGACTTGGAGCGACTCGATCTCGACAGACCGTTTTCGGCCAGCCGCATGGTCGCGCAATCGAAGTTTGGTGGTATCTTTCACACGGTCAGCCGGCCCTATAGCCTCGAACGTACGCCACATCATGTCCGCCGGGATGGCCGCGACGAGGTCGGTGTCATGCTGGTGCTCAAGGGCCGCGGCTACGTCGAGAACGGCCGCAACGGGACCCTCCTCAGTATCGGTGACCTCGCCTTTCAAACGTGGGGCCAACAGGGTTCCGGCGGCGGGCTGACCGATTTCGAGGAAATCCGCCTCACGATACCCCGCGCGACATTCCAATCGAAAATCGGCGACGTTCATGAGTTCGCCGGGAGCAGGATCCCAGCAGGCCCGCTGAACGAGCTCTTCTTTGCCTACGTGACGACCTTCGCGGCGTCGGTGCATACCATGTCGCAAGCCGAGACCGGGATCGCGATCGAGAGCGCGCTCCATCTGCTGCGCGGTATCGTGCAGGGGCATACGCCACCTGCCGAGGAAGAACTTTCAGCTAGTGCGTTACGCTCGCTGGCACTCGCGCGGATCGAGCATTGTCTGCACGACCCGGAATTTCGAGCGACGACCCTGGCGGCGGATCTCTGCGTCTCCCGCAGCCGCCTTTATGCGGCGTTTGCCGGAAGCAACGGGATTGCGGCGGTGATCCGCGACGCGCGCCTCGATCGGGCGCACGACCGGATTCTGCGTTTGCGGAGATCGGGGTGCAAGGTCGCATCGATCATGGCCGGTTGCGGATTCACCGACCCCGCCGCCTTCAGCCGTGCATTCCGCCAGCGTTTCGGTCTCTCGCCGCGGGATCTTGTCAATCACGGCGAGGCCTGACTCCGTTTACGGGTTTCTGCTGTCAGCGTCGATGAAGGCGCGCTGCTGCAGCGGGGCCAAGCGTCTCCTCAACCCGTGGGACAGGGCCAGGTAGATTCGGATCGCCGCTACACCGATCCGCGCGATGACGATCTCACGCGGCAACTGGCGCGGACCGATCGGGCGGTAGGCGAGGCGGGGGCTCGCCCGCTCGGCTTCCGCGACAGCCTGACCGAGCGGCAGGGCTGCGATCCGGCCAGCTTCAACAGGGCCGATCCCGAGTTTTCGCGCCCAGGCGCGATCCCGTGCGAGCGTACCCTGGCCGTGTTGTCGACGAAACCGGCGGCGCCATACGTAGCGGCGTACCGCCCGCAGGAAGGACTCCATGCGGGCGTCGCACAGCGCGTCCGGCTCCTCGCAGCGGGCCCGGATCGTATCGGCGACGCCGCCCGGCGCGCGTCCGGCGAGACGGGCCGAGATCGTGACGCACACGTCGGGCGCGTGACGGACCCGCAGGCCGTGCTCGATCAGGCGCGCGATGAAGGCACCGTCCTCGCCCAACGGGATCTCGGGCATGCCCCCGACCGCGTGGTAGGCGGCCCGTGTCACCGCGAGCGTCGCGCCGATCGCCGTCCGGTGGCACGGCCATGGATCGTGCGGGTCGGGATCAATCCGCGCCTCAGCCTCGGTGATGAGCGCATCATACCGATCTTCCAGCCGGCCGCGGGCGGGCAGGGATGGCGGCAGGAGCGCCGCCTCGGCCGCGTCGAGTTCCACCCGGCCGGCGACCGCGTCGGCTCCCGCGCCGATGGCCTCCTGATTGCGCGCGACCCAGTCGGGCGGCACCCGGCTGTCAGCATCGGTGGACAGGATAAATCCGGCATCGCGGCCGTCCCCCAGCCAAGCGGCGGCGGCATCCATGGCCCGGCGCCGAGCCCAGCCGGCATGAGCACCCACGTAAGATTCGGTCAGCACCCGGACCGGAATCGACAGGGTCGGCACCAGCGCGGTCACGATCTCGTTCGTTCGATCCGTGCAATTGTTCAGGAACAGCACCAGCCCAAGATATCCCGGGGCGAGGCCCGATTGAGCGTCGATGGCCCGGAGGCAGGCGGCGATGCGGTCTTCCTCGTTACGCACCGGCACCGCGATGACCGCTTGTGGGCCAAACGCGGTTGGGACTTGCACGCACGTCACCGATCGTCTCCGTCGGGCTCATTCGAGCCGGTTGGGGTCTTCGGTGCTATGCAGGACGTCAGGTGAACGAATGCGGAAGCGCGTCCGGCCGGCGTCGGGATCCGATCCGAACGCTCCGTCCGACGGGGTCGCGCCCGGTAACCGGGCGTGCCGCTTCAGAGGGTCTTCTCGACCAAGCCCTCGATCCATTCCGGCTGGGTCTCACCCACCGAACGTCCGACCTCCACCGTGCCTTTGTAGGCGATCAGCGTGCTCTGCAACCGCACATTCAGCCGCTTGAGCAGAGGCTTCTGACTGTCGAAGTCGACGTCGAAGACCTGAAGATCTCTGAAGCGCGGCTGCTCCGCGAGCTTGGCGAGGATCGGCTTCTGCGTCTTGCAGATCGGGCACCAGGGCGCGCTGACCTCGATCAGGATCGGCTTGCCACTTTTCTGCGCGGCCTCGAAGGCGGGTTCGGAGAACGGCATGCTCTCGCCCGCGGCGGCTGGTCCTGCCAGGATCGCACTGATTGCGGCAAGACGGGCCAGCGCGATGATGGTGCGGCGGGTCTTCATCGCGCGTCCCTCCCGGACTGCCAAATTCAACCCGGCTTATTGGCGAACACCAGGCTTTCCTGGATGTGGAATTGCGCAGGTCCGTTATGCCGGCAACTCATTGACGAGCTTTGCTGATCACATCATCGGGATGGCGCGGCGCGGTCGTCCGCCACCAGGGCGTCGATGTCGGCCGGGCCGACGGCTTCCATCGGGCATCGGATGCGCAGGGCTCGGGTCGGCAAGCCGGCGCGCATCACCAGGACGACCGTCTCCATATCGGGGCAGCCCGGATCGGCGCAGGCGATCTCGTTGACCGCGAGGCTATCGGCATCGCCGAGTTGGAGTGCGGTGATCAGGTCCCGCTTCAGTTGCGCCGCGATGGCGGCGCGCTCCGCGGAACGGACACGCCAAGCCTTGAGGCTGACGAAAGCCATGTGCGCTGCGCGTCCTCAGGTGGGCCCGAAATCGGGCGCGCAGGAAGCGTGGAGTACGTACAAACAGCGGTCAAGTGCGGCGGCCGGGCCATCGCCTGCAACAAACGCTGCACTCGGTGGTAGTGCTTGGCGGCGCCTCGCGAAATCGATCCGGTCCGGCGGTCTTCGACTCGACAGCACCGCGGACCGTCTGTGAGGTAACACGCGCGCGCAGAGGATGTGGTAACGTGCGACCCTGGCGGGACGGACCGAACGACCGGCGGAATTACCATCACGGCAATTTGAAGGAGGCGCTGATCGAGGCGGCGCGCCGCTTCATCGCCGAGCGCGGGATCGGCGGATTTACCCTGGTGGACGCCGCGCGCCTCGTGGGCGTGACACCGGCTGCCCTGTACCGGCATTTCCGCGGCCGCGAGGCCCTGCTCGAGGAACTGGCCGGGCGGGGCTTCGCCGAACTGGCCGCCCGTCTGGCGCGGGCGCTGACTTCGCGTGGCACCCCCTTGGAACGGTTCACCCGCATGGGTGAGACCTACCTCGCGTTCGCCGAGGAGGAGCCGGCCTACTACGCCGCGATCTTCGAGACGCGTGGTCTGCCGGTCTCCGCCGAGCACGACGAGGCCCCCGGCGTTCAGACCGTCGCGGCGCGGCCGAGCCCCTTTGATCTGCTGGTCGAAGCTCTTCAGGCGACGTTCGCGGATGGGTTCGGTGGCGTCGCGCCCCGCTTCATCGCCCTGGAGGTCTGGGCCCTCGCCCATGGTCTCGCGACGCTTTCGGCCGCCGGGCACCTGCCGCGCGGTCCGGGCTTTCCCGACAAGTACGAGCTGTTGCGGGCGGGCGTCCTGGCCCTCGTCCATGGGGCAGCACATGGGGCAGCACATGGGGCCGCGCATGGGGCAACCTACGGGACCGGCCCGGGGCGGTCTTGAAAGCCGCCTCAGGCGCCCGCATGTTAACCGCGTTCACATGAACAGCGGAGCTTTGCCGTGACCTCTCAAACTTCCTCTCCCTGGGCGACGGGCAGGCTCTGCCGGTCCGGCCCATTTCCGCGCCGCTCCCTCGAGATCGGTGCCATCGTGGTCGGCTTCATCTACTGGTGGCCGGTCGGCCTCGGCTTGCTGGCTTGGAAGCTTACCGGCTACCCGGCCTTCGCCGAGATGCGCGACGCAGCCCAGCGGACCTTCTCGGACGCAGGGGTTGCGCGTCCGGCATCTCGCTTCGCCCGTGCCTTCGAGGCGGCGAGCCGTCCCACGGGAACCGGCAACGCAGCCTTCGATGCTTACCGCCGGGCCGAACTCGACCGCTTGGAGGCCCAGCGGCGTGCTTTGGAAGAGGAAGGCCGCGCCTTCGCGTCGTTCCTCGATGAGCTGAAGCAGGCCAAGGACCGCGAGCAGTTCGACGCCTTCATGGCGAAGCGCCGGGCCAATGGCGGCGAGGGCTATACCGCCTGACGCCACCACCTCCGCCAGACCGGCACAGAGTGGGGCGGATCCGCCCCTCCCCACCAGCCGCCGGGCTCATGACGGGCCGGGCGGCCGCGTCGATCAGACTGCCCGGATGCCGGTCAGGAAGCGCCCAACCTCGATGGTGAGGTGCTCGGACTGGCGCGACAAGTCGGAGGCCGCGCCCAGAACTTGGGTCGCGGCCCGCCCGGTCTCCTCTGCGGCTTCGGCGACGCCTACGATGTTGCCGGTCACCTCACCGGTTCCCTGCGCCGCCTGCCCGACGTTGCGGACGATCTCCTGTGTCGCGGCCCCCTGCTGCTCCACCGCCGCCGCGATCGATGTCGCGACCCCGTTGATCTCGCGGATCCGCGCCGTGATTGAGCCGATCGCACTCACGGCCTGACCGGTCACGCCCTGGACCCGGCCGATCTGGCTGGCGATGTCGTCGGTGGCTTTGGCGGTCTGCTCGGCCAGCGCCTTCACTTCGCTGGCCACCACGGCGAAGCCGCGGCCCGCGGCGCCGGCCCGGGCAGCTTCGATGGTTGCGTTCAGCGCGAGAAGGTTGGTCTGGCCGGCGATCGATGTGATCAGCTGAACCACATCGCCGATCCGCCCCACTGCGGTGCTCAGTTCCTGCACGAGCGCGCCGGTTTGATCGGCCTCGCCGACCGCCGTCTGGGCGAGTTCAGCCGAACCTTGGACCTGACGTCCGATCTCCCGGACGGAGGAGCCCAGCTCCTCGGCGGCGGCCGCCACGGTGTTGACGTTGGTGCCGGCTTCCTCGGCGGCGGCGGCGACCGCGGTGGACTGGGCGGAGGTGTGTCCGGCCATGGCCGACATGGACCCGGCGGTGGCCTGCAATTCCGCAGCTGAGGCCGATACCTGCCCGACGATGCCGCCGATAGCCCGTTCGAAGCTGTCGGCCATCTCATGCATGCCGGCCTTGCGTTGCTCCTCTGCCGCCAAACGGGCGCGGGCGGCCTCGGCTTCCAGCGCGCGGGTCCGCAGCAAGTTCTCCTTGAACACCTGAACGGCAGCCGCCATCGCGCCGATCTCGTCGCGGCGTCCGATATGCGGCACCGCGACGTTGGTCTCACCAGTCGCGAGCGTCGACATCGAGGCGGTCATGCGCTGGATCGGCTGCGAGATGTGGTGGAAACCGAACATGGCTGCGCCCAGGGCCGATGCGACGGCGAGTCCGATCCCGACCAGGGCCGTGACGGATGCCGAGTTCGCACCCGCCATCGCGTCGTTCGCATCGTGCGAGGCAACCTCCTCGTCATGCGCGACGAGGCGTGTGAGCGTCTTCCGGGCATCGTCATAGAGGGCGACACTCTCGGGTTTGACCAGCAGCGCCATCGCCTCTTGCGACCGGCCGGCCTCCATGAGCCGACGCGCGTCGCCATCCACCTGCTCGAACTTGGTCCAGGATGCCGCGAAGGCATCGGAGAATGTTCGCTCCTCGGGCGTGGCGATGAATGCCTCGTAGTCTTTGCGCGCCTCTAGCAGCCGCGCGTGTGTCGCCGCAAGGTTGGCTTCGTTTTGAATCCGTTTCTCCGGCGTGTCCGACAACAGAATCAGCCGGTATTGCTTGATACGAACTTCGGAAACCGCCACTTCGATCGTGCTGATCTTCTCGACGGAGGGCAGCCAATTGGTCGCCAGGGCCGTCGTCGATTTGCGGATCGCCGCCGCATCACGAAGCGACAGGCCCCCTTGTCCTGCCGAGATCAGCGCCAGCAGGCTGAAAAGGATCGTCAACGTTGCTTTGAGCGATAGGTTCAGTTTCATGGCGCGTTCTGGTTTGTCTGCCGTAGGAAAGCTGAGAAAAGCTAGACAATGCGGTTCGCTCAGTTAGTCCGAAAAACACCGGCAGCAAGCCGAGGCAACGAGTGCTGCGTGATTTTACTATCTCGATAGAAAGCCATTATACATAGCTTGGAGCGAAAGATTTTTTGATTTTGCTCATGATTTTATGAGATCATAGGAATATGCGTCGAACAAACAAGTTCACAGGCACCGATTACATATCGCAAGACAGCATGTAAAATTTTGCGTCTCGGATATCAAATTGTTATAAAAGCGAACACACGTTTTAATGACTTACATTATGTGGCCCAAAGCTGATCAATGCGGATGATAATTGACGACGGGTCGTGCAATATTGACAGCAGCCGGAAGTAGCTTGAGCAGACGGCGCATGGTCCGCTCGTCCGGTGTCCGCATTGCGCGGGCCATCGTACCGGGCAGAGGGTTGCAGGCTGACACCGGTCTGAAGAGACCGTCGGTTCCCGCGATGATGACGTGATGCGGCCCGGTAGGTGCGGCACGGCGGATCCCGACTATGAGGCCGGGGCTCGCGCATTATGCAGGGGCCGGGCTCGAAGCCCGCGTTGCGACCCACTCGCTTGTTCTCGATAAGCATCCCCTTCGGTGGATACCGCTCTAGGTCCTCCGGTTATCGAGAACGGAAGCGGAGGGGAGGGCCATGCCGATGGGTCGGATTACCGTCGTCGATCACCCACTCGTGCAGCATAAGCTCACTTACCTGCGCGACAAGAACCGCTCGACCAAAGGGTTTCGACAGATCCTGAACGAGATCGGCATGCTACTCGCCTATGAGGTGACCCGGGATCTGCCGCTGGAATCGGTGACCATTGAGACTCCGCTGCAGCCGATGGAAGGGCGGCAGATCCAGGGCAAGAAGCTCGTCCTCGCGCCGATTTTGCGCGCGGGCGTCGGCTTTCTCGACGGGATGTTGTCCCTCGTCCCCTCGGCACGTGTCGCCCATGTCGGATTGTACCGCGATCCCGAAACGCTGGAGGCCGTGGAATACTACTTCAAAGCACCGTCGGATCTGGCCGACCGGACCGTGCTCGTCCTCGATCCGATGCTGGCCACGGCCAACTCGGCGATTGCGGCCCTTGACCTGTTGAAGGCGCGGGGAGCGTCCGACCTCCGCTTCGTCTGCCTTCTCGCGGCCCCGGAGGGGCTGGCCAAGTTCCAGGTGGCACATCCCGAGGTGCCGATCTGGACGGCGGCGATCGACAGTCATCTGAACGACCACGGCTATATCGTCCCGGGCCTTGGCGACGCCGGCGACCGAATGTACGGCACGCGGTAGCGTCCCCTTGCGCGTCCGCCCTGAAGCGGATCCGGCTGCGGCGGACGGCGCTATCGCCGCCGGGCCTCGATACGCCCCCGCTGGACCACCTTGGCGAGCGCCCGTGAGAGTTGCTCCACCGAGTAGGGTTTCTGAATCAGGTTGAAGCCGTGTGCGCCCTCCTGGGCGAGCACATGGCTGTAGCCAGAGGTGAGCACCACGGGCAGCTCGGGCAGGCGTCGTTCCAGCTCCCGGGCGAGGGCGACGCCGCCCATGCCGGGCATGACGACGTCCGAGAACACGGCGTCGAACCGGAACGGGATCCTCTCGATCTCCACGAGGGCTTCCTCGGCGTTCGTCGCCCAGACGGTCCTATGACCCAGATCCTCCAGGATCTGCGTGGCGAAGCGGCCGACCTCCAGGTTGTCCTCGACGACGAGGATGCACAGGCTGGTACCTTCGAGGTCGCGCTCCTCGCGGGGCGGCTTCCCGATCGTCCCAGCCTCTTCCCTGACCTGCGGCAGGTAGAGGGTGAATGTCGTCCCCGCGCCCGGCTGGCTCACCACGTCGACGTCACCGCCGGATTGCTTGGCGAAGCCGAACACCTGCGACAGCCCGAGGCCGGTGCCCTTGCCGATTTCCTTGGTGGTATAGAACGGCTCGAAGATCCGCGGCAGCACCTCAGGGGCGATGCCGATTCCCGTATCGGAGAGCGATACGGCCGCGAAGGTGCAGCGCGACCCCGCGTGCCCGCGGATCGCCGGCATCGGATGTCCACCGACCAACCGGAGGGTCAGGACACCCTGTCCGCCCATCGCGTCGCGGGCGTTCACCGCCATGTTGATCAGGGCCGTCTCGAACTGACTGAGATCGGCCCGGATGAAGCAGGGTTCGTCTGGGATCTGGGCATCGACGGTGATGCGCGCGCCGGTGACCGAATCGAGCATTTCGGCGACGGCGCGCAGCGACGTGCCGACGTCGAAGACCTCCGGGCGGAGAGCCTGACGGCGCGCAAAGGCCAGGAGCTGACCGGTGAGCTTCGCGGCACGATCCACCGTATCGGAGATCGCCTCGACATAGCGTCGGCGCCGCTCCTCCGGGAGATCCGGGCGCTTGAGCAGGTCGGTGGACGACTTGATGACGGTGAGGAGATTGTTGAAGTCGTGGGCGACGCCGCCGGTCAGCTGACCGACGGCCTCGAGCTTCTGGGACTGACGCAGCGCCTCTTCGACGCGCTCGCGTTCCGTGCTTTCGGACTGGAGACGGGCATGCGCCTCGGCGAGGGCGCTCATGTTGCGCCGCTGTTCGGTCAGATCGGTCAGGATCCCGCAGAGCAGGGGCTCATCGCCCTGGCGCTCGAAACGGCTCAGGGAGAGGAACGTCGCACGCTCGGCTCCGGCCGCCTTCTTGAGATCGATCTCCTCACGCACGGGCGCCGTCATGGCCCGCTGCACCAGTCGGTCGAGGTCGGTGTCTTCCCGGATGAAGCTGCGCAGGGAGCGCCCGACGAGCCGCTCCTGCGCTTCGCCGAGCATGTCGGCCAAGCGCCGGTTGCAATAGAGCAGCGTGCCGTCGATTCCGAGGGTGAAGGCCCCCTCTTGGATCTGCTCGATCAGGACCCGGTACGGACGGTCGGCATTCTCCAGCGTATAGATGAGGCGCTCGTGGTTGGGGCCCTCGACCACCACCGCGTCGAAATCACCGCGCCGTATGGCGGCGAGCGTCTCCTCGCTCTCCTCCAGGCGTGCTTCGAGTTCCCGGATATGGGCGCGATACGCTTCCGGGCTTGGCTCGCCGCCGGGCCGCAACGCGTCGACGCTCATCGCTGCGCCTCGGTGGCGGGGGGGATGTTGAGGCCGCGCAGGATCCGATCCGCGTCGAGCAAGTCGCCCGCGATGCGCCGCTCCGGAAGCGGTGCGATCTTCAACAGGATCGGGGCGGCCACGATGCCGTCGCGCTCGGCCAGTTCGGGCTGCTGGTAGATATCGACGATCTCCAACTCGTACCGGCCGGCAAAATGCGCCTCACAGATCCAACGCACGGATTCGACCGCACGCAGCGAGCGCAACGCAGTCCCCGCCACGAACAACCTGAAACGATAGTGCTCCGCGGTGTCTGCCAGTCCGGGCGATCCGCTCAAGATTCGTCCGCCCTTCGACGGATGTCGAGACCGACCAGAACCTTGTCGGTGTTCGACAGGTCGCCGATGATCCGCTTCAGGGGGGAGGGGAGCCGGCGAACCAGGGTCGGGATGGCCAGGATCTGATCGCCGGCGGCGAGCTGCGGGTTCTTGATGAGATCGATGACTTCGATGTCGTAGCGGCCCGCGAGATGCTCCTCGCAGAAGCGCTTGAGATTGGACAACGCGGTCACGGACTTCGCGGTCTGCCCGGCGACGTAGAGGCGCAGGTGGTAGTGGCCCGGATCGCGGTCGGGATCCGTGTCGGGTGACGGGCCTTCCGAGGTCGCCTCGCTCATTCCGCAGCCCTCCGCCGTGCGATCAGCTCCCGCCGCTCAACTTCATCCGCCGCCATGCGCCATTCGTCATCCGCACGCAGGCGCGCCTCCTCGTCTTCGGCAGCCTCCATGCTGGCGCGAAGCTCCTCGAACTGACGATCGAGGGCCGCCCGTCGCCGAACCACGTCGCGCAGCAGCCGGTCCTTCTCATGGTGGCGCCGCTACGCCTCCGCCTTCTCGCGGGCCTACTGAACCACCCGAGCCGTGCCGGTGAGCACCCCCGCCGTGCCGATATAGGCGTCGACCAGCCGGATTCCGTTGGGCGACATGAGAAATTCGCGGATCTGATTGGAGTGATTCATGCCACGCGCCTTGATGACGTAAAGCGTCCGCGTCCGCTCTCCGTTCGCCTCCATGTTCTGAAGCTTGATCCAGGCATCCATCAGAGAGGACGCGCCGAGGTCGCCATCGCCGATGAGCGAGCCGTCGCTCCGCAGGGTCGTGAAGATCGCCGTGATGCCGCGGGTCTTGATCAAGTCGATGATCCGCAGAAGCGCGCCCTGCAATTCATTGGACGGTCCGCGCAGCGCGGAAATCGGGTCGATCACCACGAGGTCCGGCCGGAACCGATCGAGGTCGCGGTGCATCCGGGCAAGGTGCGTTTCGAGCCCGTAGAGGCTCGGCCGCGCGGCTTCGAAGCGGAGCAGACCGCTCCTGGCATGCGCATCAAGGGCGAGCCCGATCGAGGCGGCGTTGCGCGTGATCTGCGCCCCGCTCTCCTCAAAGGCGAAGACGAGGCAGCGTTCGCCGCGCCGACAGGCAGCCTCGACCATCGAGGCCGTCAGCATGGTCTTGCCGGTGCCCGCCCCCCCGGAGACAAGGATGCTGGAGCCGCGATGGAAGCCCCCCGGACTCAGCATGGCATCGAGGCCGGCGATGCCGCTCGAGATTACGCCGCTCGGGTTCGCATAGTCGAGCTCCGCCGAGGTCACCGGGAGGACGCTGATCCCCGCGTGATCGATCAGGAACGGGTACTCGTTGGTGCCGTGTGCCGAGCCCCGGTATTTGACCACGCGCAGGCGCCGCGTGGTGATCTGATCGTCGACCCGGTTATCCAGCAGGACGACGCAATCGGAGACATATTCCTCCAGCCCCTGACGGGTGAGCTGGCCCTCGCCACGCTCGCCGGTGATGATCGCGGTCAGGCCCCGATCCTTGATCCAGCCGAACAGGCGGCGAAGTTCCGCGCGCAGCAGCGACGAATCCGTGAAGCCGGCAAACAGCGTCTCGATCGTGTCGAGGACGACGCGCTTCGCTCCGATGCTGTCGACGGCGAAGCCGAGCCGGATGAACAGGCCTTCGAGGTCGTACTCGCCGGTTTCCTCGATCTCGCTGCGCTCCACGCGGACATGATCGATGGCGAGCTGGCCCGCCGCGACAAGTCCGTCGAGGTCGAAGCCGAGGGAGGCAACGTTCGCGGACAGATCCTCGGCCCGCTCCTCGAAGCTCATGAAAACGCCGGGCTCGCCATAGCGGGTCGCGCCATTGACCAGGAAGGTGGTGGCGAACAGGGTTTTCCCGCAACCAGCCGCGCCGCAGATCAGGGACGGACGCCCGGCCGGGAGACCGCCATAGGTCAGGTCGTCGAAGCCTTCGATACCCGTGGGCGCTTTGGGCAGCGTCGGGGCGGCGCGTTGGTCGGGCACGATTCGGGCTGTCCTGGACGTCTCGGGCGGAATAGTCACTGGAACGCCCGCGCAGATGCAGGGCCTGCTGGCGATTGCCGGGTTTTGCAACCCGGAAGCGTATCGGCCATCGTCGGCGCCCCGCTTGCCAGGCAGAGGTTTGGCACGGACGCGGTATGGCAACGCTGCGCGCAGCGCAACATGGGACCGGCCGGTGACACCGTGCGGTTGAGCCACGCGGCATCCCCGCAGTACGGAGATCGGTGTCATGCTGGGCTGGGAAATCGACCGGGACGCCATGACGGCACCGGCTGTCGCACGCAATCGGGACGCAATCCTCGACGTTCTCCGTCGGGTGCTGCCGGCCCGGGGGGTTGTGCTGGAGATTGCAAGCGGATCCGGCGAGCACGCGATACACGTCGCTGCGGCGCTGCCCGACCTCACGTGGCTTCCGAGCGATCCCGAGCCGCAGGCTCGGCGGAGCGTCGCGGCTCATACAAGACGGGCTGGGCTGACCAACATCCTGCCCCCGCTCGCCCTCGACGTGCGGGAGGAGGCCTGGCCGGTCGGCCGTGTAGAGGCAGTCGTCTGCATCAACATGATCCATATCGCCCCGTGGAGCGCGACAGAGGGGCTCCTGGCCAGCGCTGGTCGTACCCTGACCGAGGGCGGAATCCTGTTCCTGTACGGGCCATTCCGCGAGGGCGGCCGACACAGCGCTGACAGCAATGTCGCGTTCGATGCCTCCCTGCGTGCCCGAGACCCGGCCTGGGGCGTGCGCGATCGGGAGGCCGTCACCGCGGAGGCTGCGCGGCATGGGCTGATCGCCGTCGAGCGCGTGACGATGCCGGCCAATAACCTGAGCCTGATATTCCGCAGCGCCGCCAGTTGACGGGCACTTCGTCACCCATTCGCAAAACTGTACATTGAATTCAGGCGAGCGAGTGTTGCACACTCCGACTGTGATCCCGACGCGGCGGCAAAAGCCGCGCGGGCCATAGGAGGAAGCCCATGCCGATGGAACGCAGCGTTTCGAGCCGGGCCCTGGCCCTGCTCGCAGTGGCCGGACTGATGGGAGCGGGACCGGCGCATGCCGCGGACCCGATCAGGATCGGGGTGATCGCCGAGGCGCAGTCGGTGGTCGGCGCCTCGATCCCGCAGGCGGTGCAACTCGCCGCCGACGAGATCAACGCCAAGGGTGGCGTCGACGGCCGCCAGATCCAGGTCGTCACCTACGACGACAAGTCGTCAGCCTCGGATGCGGTCCGCGCCTTCCAGCGGGCGGTCTCGGAGGACAAGGTCAACCTCGTCATCGCGAGCTACATCTCCGAGGTCGTGCTGGCGCTCATGCCCTG
>NZ_JAKSYG010000200.1 GCF_022829725.1 Methylobacterium sp. E-005
CGGCTGCTCGGAGCCGCGCAGGCGGACCGGCCCGGCGGGGGCGGTCGGCACGATCTGGCCGAGGGTGTTCAGGTTCTGGGCGCCGCTCGAATTGCCGCCGCCGGCCCCGACCGGCGACGTCGAGACAACACTGATTTCACCAAGTGTTACGGCTTGCTGTGCATGCGCGATGCCCGGCAGCATTGCTACCGACGCGATGAGACTGCCACGAAGGGCCCGCATATTTCCCCCGACCTTTTTTAAGCCACGCGTCGCTTCACGATTGCGTTCGGTCACTGATACGTGATCGCAGCTTGGCCACAAGATGCGGGCCGTCGTTGTTCGACCCCTGAGGTCGTTCACCCGCGCAATCGGTGGGCACCGTGGCTCCGATATCACAAATCCTCAATGAAATCAGGGTTTTACGGGAGCAAGAGGCAATACAATCTAGGATAATCTGGCAACGTTGCCGCCGCGATCGGGCATGGCTCTGCGCCTCGCCCTTCACGATGTTTGGCGCTCGACTTCGCCGCCAGCGCTCCCCGTCATCGCGAGCGCGAGCGCTGCGGCGCGGCCTGGCTCGCCGCAGCGCTGACTGAATCGTTTCGCTCGCGCTCGCAGGGACGGTAGCCGCGCGCAGGGCGCCGGACGGCCTTGTTCCAAACGATCGGCCCGTCAGATCCGAACCAGAGATCCAGATCGGACAGGGCCAATCTGCGCCGCCTCGTCCCGGGGCCCGTCAGGTCATCCGCGCCAGCACGTCGTCCTTCCAGAGCGCCCGGTGCAGCAGGGCCATGGCGACGTGACCGATCAGCACCGCCAGCAGGAGGAAGGCCAGCCAATGGTGGAGCAGGTCGCCCGGGGCCACCATCCAGTCGATCTTGCTGTCCCGGCCCGGCATGAGCGGGATTCCGTAGGGCGTGAACGGCTTGCCCGATCCGTACTGGCGCAGCAGCGCGAGTCCCGGCACCACGATCATCAGGGCGTAGATCACGGCATGGCCCGCCACCGCGGCGCGGCCCAGGCGGCCCCGATGCGACGGGCGTCGCGGGAGATTGGCGAGCCCCCAGGCGCCGCGCAGCAGCACGAGCGCGAACAACGTCGCCCCCAGGGTGAAGTGGCTCCCGCCGACGAAGCGCGTCAGTGCCGTATCGCCGAGGCCGACATAGAGCAGCGCCCCCGCGAACTGCCACGCGAACAAGGCCGCCATCAGCCAGTGGAAGACGCGGCTGACGCGGCCGTAGCGCCGCGGCGCGTCGCGCCAGACGGCCTGCGCCGGCTCGGGGCGGTCGGGAACTATCCCGGCGGCCGGGATCCCCGTCATGGGACGCCCCCGTCCCACAGCTCGGCCATCCCCTCCCCGGCCGCCAGGATCTCCGCCGCTGCGCCGGTGAGCGCCTGGTCGGGTCCCGGCTGGCGCAGATAGGTGGCGAGGTCGCGTGAGAGCTGCTCCAGCGGGTGCCCGCGCAGGAAGCCCGGCAGGCCGACGGAGCGCTGGGCGAGCTGCAGCACGTCGAGCCCGGCTTTCTCCACCGCGAGCCGGGCGAGGTTGACGAAGGCGACGACGCGTGCGGCCGGCAGCGTCCCGCCGGTGGCCAGGGCGGCCGCCCGCGCCACCCAGTGCCGCGCCCCCTCGACCGCGATGGCGCCCTCCCCGAGGCGCGCGAGCTGATGCGGATCGGCCCCGCGCCCGAGGCGCACGAGATGCGCCCGCCACGCGTCGAACACCGCCTCGATGCCGCCGAGCTGCACCGCCGTGAACCGCCACGCGCCCCCCGAGAAGGCCGGCTGGCGGAAATAGTCGCCCGGCTGGCCGAGGATGTCCCCGTCCGAGAGGGCGATCCCGCCGAAATCGAGGGTTCCGGTCGCCGAGGCCCGCATGCCCTGCGCCCGCCACGCCGACAGGTCGGCCCGGGTGCCCGGCTCCAGGGGCACCACCAGCATGAGGGTCCCGCCGCCGCGCGGACATTGCCCCGTCACCAGAGCGCGGGTCACGAAGCCCGCGCCCGAGGCAAAGGATTTGGCACCGCTCAAGGACAGGCCGTCCCCATCCGCAGCCAGGGCGAGGCCCGCCCCCGAGGGCTCGGTGTTCCAGACGCCGAACAGGTGGCCCGCACGGGCATCGGCGAACAGGCGCGCGCGCTGCCCGGTGTCGCCGTACTGGCCGACGAGCTGAAGCGCGTTGACATGGCCCTCGTAGAGCCGTCCGAGGGCGAGGCTGCCGTAGCCGATGAGGCGCAAAACCTCGGCCAGTATGCCGGCGCCGGGCTCCTCGCCGAGGCCTGCCCCGCCCAGCGCGGTCGGGATCGGCGCGGCGAGCAGGCCCAGCCGAGCCAGGTCGGCGACATCGTCGCCAGGGAATCCATCGTCGCGATCCTGGCCGCCAGCGCGGTGCGCCGCCGACAGGGACACCGCGCGCGCGGCGGCTTCGGCGTCGCGGCTCAGATCGGGCGGCGTCCGCTGGTCCATGGTGTCCTTCCAACGGGCGACGTCGCGTAGCCGGATCCTCCAGCCGCCTTTCCGGCCGCAGGGCGATCCCCGTTCACGGGCTCGTGAGCCGTTGCACCATGCGACCGGAGCGTCCGCAAGTCGACCATGCGCCGCGCCTCTATCGGCTTGATGGGACCGGCGATGGCCCGATCGAAGGCCGGTCCACCCTCGGCAGGCGGCTTGGTCTTGCCCTGGAGCGCCCATCGTCTAGCCTCGCATCCGCTTCTGTGGGGGTGGGCATGGGGATCGAATCGGTGGACGCGGCAGGCCGCCGTCGGGGCGCCGACCTCCTGGTGGAGGTGCTGCGCTCGGAGGGCGTGCGCTACATCTTCGGCAATCCCGGCACGACCGAATTGCCGCTCATCGACGCGCTCACCGAGGCGCCCGACATCGCCTACATCCTCGCCCTGCAGGAGGCGACCGCCGTGGCGATGGCGGACGGCTACGCGCAGGGGGCGCGGCGGCCCGCCTTCCTCAACCTGCACACGGCGGGGGGCCTCGGCCACGCCATGGGCGGGCTGGTGAATTCCCAGGTCTCGGGCACGCCGCTCGTGGTCACCGCGGGGCAGCAGGATCTCCGCCACGCGCTGACCGACCCGCTCCTGATGGGCGACCTCGTGGCCATCGCCGACCCGGTGATGAAATGGGCCCGCGAGGTGACGAGCCCCGACCAGATCCCGATTCTGCTGCGCCGCGCCTTCCACGATGCGGGGGCGGCCCCCTCCGGCCCGGTCTTCCTGTCCCTGCCCATGGACGTGATGGAGGCAATGAGCACGGTCCCCGCGGGCGAGACCTCGACCATCGACCAGCGGGCGGTGGCGGGCTCCCTCGATCGCTTGGCCGAAAAGCTCGCCGCGATCGCCCCGGGCCGGCTCGCCCTGATCGCGGGCGACGAGATCGACGCCTCGGACGCTTCCGCGCAGATGGTGGCGCTCGCCGACCTGCTGGCGGCGCCAGTCTACGGCTCGTCCTGGCCGGCCCACATCCCGTTCCCGACCGCACACCCGCTCTGGGCCGGCAACCTGCCGACCCGGGCGGACGCCATCGCGGAGATCCTCGGGCGCTACGACGCGGTGTTCGCGCTCGGCGGCAAGTCGCTGATCACCGTGCTCTACTCGGAGGTCTCGGCGGTGCCGCCGGGGGTTCAGGTGTTTCAGCTCTCGGCCGACGTGCGCGACCTCGGGCGGACCTACGCCACATCCCTGTCGACGGTGGGCGACATCCGCGCCTCGCTCGACGCCCTGCTGCCGCTGCTGAGCCCTCGCCTCGCCGACCGGGCCGAGATGTTCGCGGAGCTGCGCACCCAGGCGGTGACCGCCCGGGCCGAGCGCCGGGCGAAGCTCGCCGCCGCCGCCGATGCCGCCTTCGAGGATCCGGTGATCGCGCCGCTGGTCGCCGCCCGGGAGGTGGCCCGCGCGGTCGGGGCCGAGACCACCATCGTGGACGAGGCCCCCGCGACGCTGACCCACCTGCGTACCTTCCTCGACAGCCCCTCGGCCCACCAATACGCAGCGATGCGCGGCGGCGTGCTCGGCTGGGGCATGCCGGCCGCGGTGGGCTTCTCGCTGGGTCTCGACCGCGCGCCCGTGGTCTGCGTCGTGGGCGACGGGGCGGCCATGTACTCGCCGCAAGCCCTCTGGACGGCCGCGCACGAGAAGCTGCCGGTCACCTTCGTGGTGATCAACAACGCCGAGTACAACATCCTCAAGACCTTCATGAAGGGCCAGGCGCACTACGCCTCGGTGCGCGCCAACCGCTTCATCGCCATGGACCTCACCGATCCGCGGATCGATTTTCCGGCGCTCGCCGCCTCGATGGGCGTGCCGGCCCGGCAGGTAACCGCCGCCGCCGATATCGCCCCGGCGATCGAGGCGGGGATCCGGTCGGGGGGCGCCAATCTGGTGGAGGTGGTGGTGCGGGCGACATGAGGGGGGCTCTCACCCCAATCCCGGCACCGGAACCCCGAAGGCCGCCGCCAGCAGCACCATGTTGAGCCCGAGCACCACCGCGGCCCCCGCCACGGCCGCCGCCTGGGTCAGCGGCCCGTTGGCAAAGGGCCCCATCACGCTCCGGCGCCGGGTGAACACCACCAAAGCCACCATCGGCACCGGCAGGGCGAGCGACAGCACCACCTGCGACAGGACCAGCGCCCGGGTCGGGTCGATCCCGATCGCCACCACCACGAAGGCCGGCAGCATGGTCGCGAGCCGGCGGACGAGGAGCGGGATCCGCCATCCGGTGAAGCCCTGCATCACCATCTGCCCGGCGAGCGTGCCGACCACCGAGGAGGAGATCCCGGAGGCGAGCAGCGACACCAGGAAGGCCGCCCCCGCGGCGGGCCCGAGCAGCGGCGTCAGGGTCCGGTAGGCCTCGCCGATCTCGGCGATCTCGCTGTGGCCGAGATGGAAGGCCGCCGCCGCCATGATCACCATCGCGATGTTGACGAGGCCCGCCAGCATCAGCGCAACCACCACCTCGCGGTTCGAGTAGCGGACCAGCAACCGCCGGTCGGCCTCGGTGCGGGGATTGCCCCGCCCCTGGGTCAGGCCCGAATGCAGGAACAGCGCGTGCGGCATCACGGTGGCGCCGATGATGCCCACCGCGATGGTCAGCGCCTCTGCGTCCGGAATGCGTGGGGTGACGAGACCTTTGGCCGCCGCGCCCCAGGCCACCGGGGCCACCAGCAGCTCGACCGCGTAGCAGAGGCCGATCGTGCCGACCATGACGCCGATGGCGATCTCCAGCGGCCGGAACCCCTCGTGCTCCAGGAGCAGGAACGCGTAGGTGACCACCGCCGTGACCGCCATGCCGGCCATCAGCGGCATGCCGGTGAGCAGCGACAGGCCGATGGCGCCGCCGAGGAACTCCGCGAGGTCGGTGGCCATGGCGGCGACCTCGCTGATGCCCCAGAGGGCAAGGCGCACCGGGCGGCTCGTGGCGTCCCGGCAATGCTCGGCGAGATTCTTTCCGGTGACGATCCCGAGCTTGGCCGAGAGCGCCTGGAACAGCATCGCGGTCAGGTTCGCGAGCAGCACCACCCAGAGCAGGCCGTAGCCGTAGCGGGCGCCGGCCTGGATGTTGGTGGCGAAGTTGCCGGGGTCCATGTAGGCGATCGAGGCCGTCACGGCCGGCCCCACGAACAGCAGGAACCGGCCGCGGCCGCTCCTGCGCCCGTCGAGCACGTCGCGGATCGCGCCCTCGGTCCGCCGGCTCATCGCCCCCGGCGCGGCGCGAACCGGGGCGGTCGCGGCGTTCGGCGCCACCATGCTCAGACCCTCTCCTCAAAAATATAGCGCAGGCTATATTCAGGGCTGCGGCCGTGAGATTCAAGGGGCTCGTATCGCGTGTGCGGGACTCCCCTGCCGGTGCGGGTTTTTGCTAGACAGGCGCGGGGCGGCGCGTGCGTGCCGAGAGGGAGAGCCCATGCAGGAACCGTCCGAGCAGGGCGCGCCCGAGACCGCTTTGGTCGATCCCGAGCGCCATGTGGAAAGTTTTCGCCAAGCCCGCGAGGCGCGGCGCTCGGAACTGGTCGAGGATTACGTCGAGCTGATCGACGACCTGATCGGCGACGGCGGCGAGGCGCGGCAGGTGGACATCGCGGCGCGCCTCGGCGTTGCGCAGCCGACCGTCGCCAAGATGCTCAAGCGCCTGTGCGAGGACGGGCTCGTCCAGCAGCGGCCCTATCGCGGCGTGTTCCTGACCGAGGCCGGCCGGCGGCTCGCCGCCCAGGCCCGGGAGCGCCACCGGATCGTCGAGCGCTTCCTCTGCGCGCTGGGGGTGAGTTCCGAGACCGCCCGGCGGGACGCCGAGGGGATCGAGCACCATGTCAGCGCCGAGACGCTGGAGGCGTTCCGTGCCTTCGCGGCGCGGCATGGGGGGCCGTGAGGGGCAAGAGTCTGCGTTGCGATCGAGAGAGGGAGGATTATCGTGTGCGCCATGCGAGCCCAGCTTTCGAAAACGTCGGTGCCGCCCGCCGGGGCTGAGACGGACGGTCCGGTCCGCGAACTCGATCGGGTGCGGGTTCTTCAGGCCGTGACGGGCGACGACGACCTGATGGTGCCGGTCGGCGCGACGGGGACCGTGGTCGCGGTCTACGCCGACGGTGCGGCGTTCGAGGTCGAGTTCACGGAGCCCGTCGACACGCTGGCGACGGTCGAGGCCGCCGCGGTGCGCCTCGTCGAACGGGCGGTCAGGTGACCCTCGGTGAAGCGGACTGGCCCTCCCGCTTTCACATCGCCCCCGCCAAGATAGCGGCTTATCTGCTCAACCTGGATCACAAGGACGGCGCCGCGAAATGCCGCTTCCTCGCGGTGTTCGGCTTCACGCCGCGCAACCCGGATGACCTCAGGGACGCGCTACACAGGCATCGTTGCCGGGCGAATTTCCGGGGCGTCCGTCCCGGCTATGAGGCCATCAAGCTCTACTTCGAGGGACCGCTCGCAGCGTTGATCGGACTGGACCCACAGGTCAGGACCGTCTGGCAGATCGATGACGGCGATCCGTCGCGGACGGCGCGATTCATCACCCTGAAGCCGCTCCCGCGCCGGTGAAACTATCTTCACCCCGTCGCCGCCGCCACCCTCTGGCGCAGCCCCAGGATCACCGCGCGCAGCATCTCGGCCCCCGCCTCGCCGGCATCCGGCAGGGTGCCGGTGCGCGACGCGTAGACCCGCTCATGCACGAAGGCGAGCTTGGCGATCACCGTCGGCGTCAGCTTGAACGGGTAGAGCGCCGGCTGGCCCATGCTGTGGGACAGCGAGTTGATCGCGTAGGTCAGCGGCAGCCACGCGGCGATCAGCCGGTCGAGGTCGAGGGTGTTGTAGGGGTCGAAGTCGATCACGGTGGGCGCCTGGGTCCCGTGGCGCAGGCGCGGACGCACGTGCAGCTCGAAGGTCGAGGCGGTCTCCACCGTGTCGACGATGTGCAGGTAATGCGCGAAGGTCTCGGCGAAATCCTCCCACGGGTGGGCGGTGGCGTAGGCCGAGACGTAGGATTCGTCCCAGTCGGCCGGCGCGCCCTTCGCGTAATGGTCCTGCAGGGCCTGGACGTAGTTCGCGCGCTCATCGCCGAACAAAGCCCGGAAGGGCTCCCAGGTCGGGCTGTTCAGCACCAGCAGATACCAGAAATAATGCCCGATCTCGTGCCGGAAATGGCCGAGCAGGGTGCGGTAATGCTCGCCGAACAGGATCCGGCGGCGCTCCCGCTCGACATCGTCGGCCTCGGCGATGTTCATGGTGATCAGGCCGTTGATGTGCCCGGTCAGCACCGGCGGCCCGCCGGCAAAGCTCTCGCTCGGGTCGACCAGGAAGTCGAAGGCCAGCCCGTCCGTGTACTGGGCGCGGGTGGCGAGCGGCAGTTCCAGGCGCAGCAGCGAGTAGAACAGCCGGCGCTTGGCGGCTTCGATCTGGCGCCAGCGGGTGAGGTTCCAGCCCCGCGAGAGGTCCGGCACCACCCGGTTGTGGCGGCAGGCGGTGCAGAAGATGTCCGGGCTGTCCTCCGGCACCAGCCAGTTGCAGGCCTCCGAGAGGGCGTTGTTGCACAGGCGGTAGCGTCCGCCGGGATCCGCGTAGGCGTGGAAGACCTGCGCGCCGCCCATCAGCGGGTGCGCCGAGAGCCCCTGCGGCTCCAGGGCCGAGACCTCGTGGACCGCGCAGACGTAGCCCAGGCGCCGGGCGCAGCTCTCGCAGGCGGTCGCCTCGAAGGTGACCGGCTGGTCGCAGGCCTGGCACTGGAAGATCTTCATCGGGCCGTCCCGGGCCGGCATCCGGCCCACCTGCCGGTCAAGCGGAGCCGCGGGGCAAAGTTCCTGCCAGACGCCCGGGCCGGCGCGCAAGCCACCGCACGGAAATTGCTTGTCGGCACGTCTGTAGCGCATAACGGCGCGGTGGGGTCCGGCGCCCGGGACCGGCATCGAGAACCGCGTTCGATCCTTTCGACGGAGCCATCGTGTCGATCAAAGCCGCCCTGCACCACGTCACCCATTACCGCTACGACCGGCCGATCAGCCTGGGTCCCCAGGTGATCCGCCTGCGCCCGGCTCCGCACGCGCGCACCAAGATCCCGGCCTACGCGCTGACGGTGACGCCCGCCAACCACTTCCTGAACTGGCAGCAGGATCCGAGCGGCAACTGGCTCGCCCGCCTCGTCTTCCGGGAGAAGACCGACGAGTTGAAGATCGAGGTCGATCTCACCGCCGACATGGCGGTGATCAACCCGTTCGACTTCTTCGTGGAGGATTACGCGCAAACCCGGCCCTTCACGTACGACCCGGATCTCGCCGAGGAGCTGGCCCCCTACCGCACTCCGGTCGATGCAGAGTGCCCCGAGATGGAGGCGCTGCTCGCCCGGCTGCCCGAGGAGCCCAGCACCGTCCAGTTCCTGGTGGCGCTGAACGCCCAGATCGCCCGAGAGACCGCCTACGGCGTCCGCATGGAGCCCGGCGTCCAGACGCCCGCCGAGACCCTGCGGCTCAAGAGCGGGTCGTGCCGGGATTCCGCGTGGCTGCTCGTGCAGGTGCTGCGCCGGATCGGCTTCGCGGCCCGGTTCGTCTCCGGCTACCTGATCCAGCTCGTGCCCGACACGACCGCGGTCGACGGCCCGACCGGGGCGTCCGCCGACTTTACGGATCTGCACGCCTGGGCCGAGGTCTACCTGCCGGGCGCCGGCTGGGTCGGCATGGACGCGACCTCGGGGCTGCTCACCGGCGAGGGCCATATCCCGCTGGCCGCGACGCCGCACTACCATTCGGCGGCGCCGATCTCGGGGGCGATGGAGCCGGCCAAGACGGACTTCGACTTCCGGATGGCGATCACCCGGGTCGCCGAGACGCCGCGGATTACCAAGCCGTTCTCGGAGGCGGTCTGGGCCGACATGGACGCGCTGGGCGAGCGGGTTGACGCTGACCTCCTGGCGCAGGACGTGCGGCTGACCATGGGCGGCGAGCCGACCTTCGTGTCGGTGGACGATTTCGAGTCGCCCGAGTGGAACATCGCCGCGGTCGGCCCGACCAAGCGCAGCCGCGCCGACCAGCTGATCCGGCGCCTGCGCGACCGGTTCGGGCCGGGCGGCCTGCTGCATTACGGCCAGGGCAAGTGGTATCCCGGCGAGAGCCTGCCCCGCTGGGCCTTCGCGCTCTACTGGCGCAAGGACGGCAAGCCGATCTGGCAGGATCCGGCCCTGATCGCCCCGGAGGTGATCGCCGGAGAGGGAGGTCAGGCCACCATCGCGCAGGCCAAGGCGCTGGCCGACGGGGTGGCCCGCCGCCTCGGCCTGCCCGACTACGTCTTCCCGGCCTTCGAGGACGGCGACCTCTGGGAGAAGAAGGTCGCGGCGCTGCCGGTCAACGTCACGCCCGCCGAGGCCCGGTCCGGCTCGGTGGAGTTCGACGCCCGGATCAAGCGCGTCTACGCCCGCGGCCTGGGCGAGGCGGCCGGCTACGTCCTGCCGCTCGCCAGCCTCCCCACCGGCCAGGACGGCGATGCCGACCGGGTCTGGATCTCGGAGAAGTGGGAATTCCGGCGCGGCGGCGCCTTCCTGGTGCCGGGGGATTCGCCGGTGGGCTTCCGCCTACCCCTGTCGTCCCTGCCCTACGTGCCCCCGGAGCACTACCCCTACTACCAGCCGCAGGACCCCCTGGAGCCCCGCGCGGCCCTACCCGACGGGCATCCCGGCGAGACAACCGCCAACGGCGCGGGGATCACAGGCGTCGCGGTGCGCACGGCCCTGTCGATCGAGCCCCGGGACGGGGTGGTGCGGGTGTTCATGCCGCCGGTGCAGCGCGTCGACGAGTATCTCGAACTCGCCGGACACCTCGAAGCGGCGGCGGCCGCGCTGAACCTGCCGATCCAGATCGAGGGCTACGAGCCGCCCTACGACCCGCGGATCGGCGTGATCAAGGTGACGCCCGATCCCGGCGTGATCGAGGTGAACGTCCACCCGGCCGCCTCCTGGCGGGAGGCGGTGGCGATCACCACCGACCTCTACGCCGAGGCCCGCCAGACCCGGCTCGGCGCGGAAAAATTCATGACCGACGGGCGCCACACCGGCACCGGCGGCGGCAACCACGTGGTGATGGGCGGGGTCACGCCGGACGATTCCCCGTTCCTGCGCCGGCCCGACCTGCTCAAGAGCCTCGTGCTCTACTGGCAGCGCCACCCGTCGCTCTCCTACCTGTTCTCGGGCCTCTATATCGGCCCGACCAGCCAGGCCCCGCGCATGGACGAGGCCCGTCACGACGGGCTCTACGAGCTGGAGATCGCGCTGGCCCAGATCCCCGCCCCCGACGCGCCCAACATCCCGCGCTGGCTGGTCGACCGGGTTTTCCGCAACATCCTCGTGGACGTCACCGGCAACACCCACCGGGCCGAGATCTGCATCGACAAGCTCTACTCGCCGGACGGGCCGACCGGACGCCTCGGCCTCCTGGAGTTCCGCGCCTTCGAGATGCCGCCGGACGCCCGGATGAGCCTCGCCCAGCAATTGCTGCTGCGTGCCCTCGTGGCGTGGCTGTGGCGCGAGCCGCAGACCGGGAGTTGTGTCCGCTGGGGCACGAACCTCCACGATCGGTTCATGCTCCCGCATTTCCTCTGGTCCGACTTCCTCGGGGTGCTGGAGGATCTGCGGGCGGCAGGCTACGCTTTCGATCCGGTCGCCTTCGAGGCGCAGGCCCTGTTCCGGTTCCCCGTGTTCGGCACGATCGAGCAGGGCGGGGTCCGGATGGAGCTGCGTCAGGCGCTGGAGCCCTGGCACGTCATGGGCGAGGAAGGGACCAGCGGGGGCACCGTGCGCTTCGTCGACAGCTCGGTCGAGCGGTTGCAGGTCAAGGTCGAGGGCTTCGTGCCCGAGCGGCACGTCATCGCCTGCAACGGCCGGCGGCTGCCCATGACCTCCACCGGCCGCGGCGGCGAGGCCGTGGCGGGGCTGCGCTTCAAGGCGTGGCAGCCGGCCTCCTCGCTGCATCCGACCATCCCCGCCCACGCACCGCTGACCTTCGACATCCTCGATGCCTGGAGCGGACGCTCCCTCGGCGGCTGCCGCTACCACGTCGCCCATCCGGGCGGCCGCAACTACGAGACCCACCCGGTCAACGCCTACGAGGCCGAGGGTCGGCGCCTCGCCCGGTTCCAGCCGCACGGCCACACACCGGGCCAGATCGTGATGCCCCGGCCGGAATCGAGCGCGGAATTCCCGCTGACCCTCGACCTGCGCACGCCGGCCCCGCAATGACCGGAGGGCCGTGATGGAGGCGGCGCTCGCGGAGAGTCTCGCCCGAGCCGAGCCGGCGGAGGACCCGCGGGCACGCGTCGCCCGGTGGGCCGCGGATTACCGCCCTGCCCCCGGCCGGCCGGACGAGTTCCTGGGTCCCGACGGCCAGCCCCGCGGGGCCTGGCCGCGCCTCCTCGACCATCTCGGCGGCCTCACCGAGACGGAGATCCTGGCCCGCTTCGTCGCGGCGGAGCGGCACATCCGCGACGCGGGCATCTCGTTCCGGATCGCCGGCGACCAGCGCGAGCATCCCTGGCCGCTCGGCTGCCTGCCCCTGGTGATCGAGGGGCCCGAGTGGGAGACGCTGAGCGCCGGCATCGTCCAGCGCGCGGAGCTGATGGAGGCGATCCTCGCTGACGTCTACGGGGATGGACGGCTGGTCGCGGAGGGGCTGCTCCCCGCCGCGATCGTGGCCGGCACGCCGGAATTCCTGCACCCGCTCCACCGGGTCATGCCCCCCGGTGGCCATTACCTGAAGCTCTACGCCGCCGATCTCGGCCGGGGGCCGGACGGGCGCTGGCAGGTGCTCGCCGACCGGACGCAGGCCCCCTCGGGCCTCGGCTGGGCGCTGGAAAACCGGATGGTCCTGGCGCGGACCTTCCCGGATTTCTTCCAGGACCTCCATGTCGAGCGCCTGCCGGCCTTCTTCCAGGCGTTTCGCGACGGGCTGGCGCTGGGCGCGGAGCGGATCGACCCGCGGATCTGCCTCCTGACCTCCGGCCCCTACAGCAGCACCTATGTCGAGCAGGCGGCGCTCGCCCGCTATCTCGGCCTGATGCTGGTGGAGGGCGACGACCTCGTCATGCAGGACGGGCGCCTGCACGTGCGCACCGTCTCGGGCCTGAAGCGGGCCGACGCCCTGTGGCGCCGGATCGACGCCGACTTCCTCGATCCCCTGGAACTGAACCCGGCCTCGCGGCTCGGCGTCCCCGGCATCCTGGAGGCCCTGCGCAACGGCTCCCTGGTGGTGACCAACATGCCGGGCTCGGGGCTCGTGGAGTCGGCGGCGCTCGCCCCCTATCTCGACGGCATCGCCCGCCGGGTGCTGGGCGAGCCCCTGCGCCTCGGCCATCCGCAGACATGGTGGTGCGGCGACCTCGAGGGCTTGGGCCATGCCCAGGCCAACCTCGACAGCCTGACCCTGCGCCCGGTCGCCACACCCCAGCGCGGGGCCGGGCGCGACGCGATCCTGGCGGGTCCGGTCCTGGCGGCGGAGCGCGAGCGGGTGGTGGCGGCCCTGCGCGACCGGCCGTTCGACTACGTCGCCCAGGAGGCCGCGCCGCTCTCGACCATGCCGGGCTGGGAGCGCGGCCCGGAGGGGCTTTCTCTGGTGCCCCGCCCCTTCGTGGTCCGCGTCTTCGCCACGCGGACCCCGCTCGGCTGGCAGGTCATGCCCGGGGGCTTCTGCCGGTTCGCCGAGCGCGAGGATGTCGATCCGATCGAATTGCGGCTCGGCATCCGCTCGGCGGATGTCTGGATCCTCTCGGAGAAACCGATCGCCGCGCCCCTGATCGGCTCGCACGCGGCCCCGCGGGTGCGGCGGGTCGGCGGCCACCTCCCCGCCCGGGCGGCCGACGGCCTGTTCTGGCTCGGCCGCTACCTGGAGCGCAGCGAGGCGGTGATCCGGCTGGTGCTGGCCCATCTGCGCAGCGTCGGCGACGCGGTCGGCACCGACATCTCGGGGGCCCTCGACACGCCGGCCGCCCTGGCGTTGCGCGGCCTCCTGCACGAATGGGCCGCCATCGGTGCGCCCGACCTGCCCACCGCCCGCCTCGCCCAGGAGGCACTCTCCGGGCGCGAGCGGTCGGGCTCGGCCTGGGCGCATATCGGGTCGGCCCGTCGCAACGCCGCCGCCCTGCGCGCCCGCCTCTCCGGCGAGGTCTGGCGGGTGCTGGCCGATCTCGGCGAATCCCTCTCCCTCGACACCGAGCGGGCCTTGGCCGAATCCCAGCTCACGGGCCGGGCCGAGCGGGCGCTGAGCCAGCTCGCGGCGCTCTCGGGCCTCACCCACGAGAACATGAGCCGGGCGGAGGGCTGGCACTTCGTCGAGCTCGGTCGGCGGGTCGAGCGGGCGATCAACACCTGCACCTTCGCGCTGGCCTTCGCCAACGACGAGGCGACGCCGGGCTGCCTCGGGGTGATGCTGTCGCTCTGCGATTCGCAGATCAGCTACGGGCGCCGCTACCTGCAGGGGGCGGCCCTCGACCCCGTGCGCGACATGGTGCTGCTCGACCCCTACAACCCGCGTTCGATCGCCTTCCAGGCGGAGGCGATCACCCGGCACCTCGCCGACCTGCCGGCGCTGGCCGCCGACGGCATCCCGGAGCCGCATCACCGCCTCGCGATCCGCATCCTGGCGGATCTGCGCAGCGGCGAGGCGGCCGATTTCGACGCCGTGCGCCTCACCGCCCTGGAGTCCGACCTCGAGCGCCTCGCCGACGGCATCGCGGCGCGCTACTTCCCGACGGGGCCGAACGCCCTGCGCCCAGAGAAGCTGATGGGGCTGGCGTGATCTATACGCTGCGCCACCGCACCACCTACCGCTACGGCCGGCCGGTGCGCTTCGCCCGCTGCACCCTGCGGCTCAAGCCGCAGGATGGCGAGGGCCAGAGCGTGCTGGCGAGCGCCGTCACGATCGACCCGAGCCCTGCCACCGCGATGACGCGGCACGATTATTTCGGGATCGACGCCCTGGCGATCACCCTGGAGACGCCCCACACCACCTTCAGCGTCGAGGCGCTCTCTACCGTGCGGGTCGAGCGCCCCGAGCCGCCGCCGCCGGAATCCGGGATGGCCTGGGAGCAGGTCCGCGATGCGGTGGTGGCGGGGCGCGACCTCGGCGGCCGGGCGCCGGTGCATTTCCTGTTTCCGAGCGGCCGGGTGCCGCTGCTGCCCGAGGTGACCGACTACGCGCGGCCGAGCTTTGCCGCCGGCCGCAGCGCCTACGGGGCGGCCCACGACCTGATGCTGCGGATCGGCCGGAATTTCCGCTTCGATGCCCGGGCCACCAACGTCTACACGCCGCTGTCCGAATCCTTCGCGCTGCGGGCTGGGGTCTGCCAGGATTTCGCCCACGTGATGATCGCCGCCTTGCGCGGGATGGGCCTGCCGGCCGCCTATGTCAGCGGCTACCTGCGCACGGTGCCGCCGCCCGGCCGCCCGCGCCTGCGCGGGGCGGATGCGAGTCACGCCTGGGTGGCGGTCTGGTGCGGCGCGGGCTGGCTCGGCCTCGACCCGACCAACGGCGTGGCGGTGCGGGACGACCACATCGTGGTGACCCGCGGCCGGGATTACGGCGACGTGGCGCCGGTCGACGGCATCGTCAGCGGCTCGGGCAAGCAGCGCCTCAAGGTCGAGGTGGATGTGATTCCCGATACCGAGACGCAGGATCTGGCGCTGGTGGGGTGAGGCCGGACGGTGACGGCCGGGGTCCCCGCCCGTCTTGACGGCCGTCGCCCGCTTGCCGCACCCTGACCCATGATAAAGAGCGGGACGCCGATGGTCGCGCAGGTAACGTGGGACCCTGAGGACACGAGCCAGCCGGGCTTTGTCGCGGAATGCCGCCGCCAGTCGCTGCTGGTCGCGCAAGCCGATGCGGCCGATGAGGCGTTGGGCGCCTTCCTCGATGCCGCCCTCGCCGATCTCGACGAGCCGTCCCTCACCACATCGTCTTCGCGGCCCGCTCCGGCCACTCCGCATCGTAGCGCGGGCCGCCGACCTCGCCCGCGGTGAGCGCCCCCAGGATCGCCCCCGGGCTCGGCAGGCTGGCCGGATCGATGCGGGACTCCGGATCCCACAGCCCCGCCCGGATGATCGCCCGTGCGCACTGGAAGTAGATCGCCTCCACGGTGATCACGAGCGCGGTGCGCGGCGCGTGGCCGTCGACGCTGAAGGAGGCCAGCAGATCCGGATCGGCCGAGATCACCGCCCGCCCGTTCACCCGGAGCGTGGTGCCCGAGCCCGGGATCAGGAACAGCAGCGCCACCCGGGGATCGCGCACGATGTTGCGCAGCGAGTCGATCCGGTTGTTGCCCCGCCGGTCCGGCAGGATCAGCGTGCGCGGGTCGGCGACCCGCACGAAGCCCGGCCGGTCCCCGCGCGGGCTGCAATCGAGCCCTTCCGGACCGCTCGTCGCCAGCACCGCGAAGGGCGAGGCGTCGATCAGCGCCGCGTAATCCGGCGTGACCGAGGCCGCCACCTTGACCGTGGACGCGGCCGCCAGGGGCGCGTGGTAGATCGCCTCCAGGGCGGCGAGACTGTCGACGATCATTGCGCGCTCACGCCGCCGTCTTGCCGGCCGCGAAGGCTTCGTGCTCGGCCACCAGCGCCCCCGACAGGGCAGACTGGATCAGCCCCCGCGTCTCCTCCACTCCGTAAAGTGCCACGAAGGAGCCGAGCCGGGGTCCGCGCGCCTCGCCGAACAGCACGTTGTAGAGGCTCGTGAACCACGCCTGCGACACGCCGGGCCGCCCGTCCGGGCTCTTGGCCTTGCCGGACGTATCGGGGAAGTGGCGCCGCCCGACCTCGTAGACAGCCGCCTGCAGGGCCTCCGGATCGGTGGAGCCCGCATGCTCGCCCAGCGTCTCCGACAGGTCCTCCAGCGCCGCCCGCTCCTCGGGAGTCGGCGCCCGGTAGGTCTTGGCGGGCCGCACGAAATCCGAAAAATACGTCAGCGCGTGCTTCACCAGCCGGTCGAGGCCCGGATGGGTCTCCGGCCCGGTCTGTGGCGCGTAGCGGCGGATGAAGCCCCACAGCACCGCCGGATCCTCGGTGTTGGCGACCGCGGCGAGGTTGAGCAGCATCGCGAAGGTCAGGCTCGCGCCCTCCACCCGCTCGGGCTCGGGTGGGTTGCCGGCGTGGAGGTGCCAGACCGGGTTGCCCAGCCGCAGCTTCGCGTCCTGGCCGGCATAGCGGTCGAGGAAGCCGATATACTCGTCCACGTGCCGGGGGATCACGTCGAAGAACAGACGCTTGGCCTCGCGCGGCTTGTTGTACATGAACAGGGCCAGCGAATCCGGCGTGCCGTACTTGAGCCAGTCGTCGATCGTCAGGCCGTTGCCCTTCGACTTCGAAATCTTCTGGCCCTTCTCGTCAAGGAACAGCTCGTAGTTGAAGCCCTCCGGCGGCTCACCGCCGAGCGCCCGGGCGATTTTGCCCGAGAGCTTGACCGAGTCGATCAGGTCCTTGCCGGCCATCTCGTAATCGACGCCGAGCGCCACCCAGCGCATCGCCCAATCGGGCTTCCATTGCAGCTTGGCGTGGCCGCCGGTCACCGGCGTCTCGTAGCGCTCGCCGGTCTCGGGATCGCGCCACACGATGGTGCCGCTCTCGGCCTTCACCTCGTCGATCGGCACCTGCATCACGTGGCCGGTGACCGGGTGGAGCGGCAGGAACGGCGAGTAACTCGCCGAGCGCTCGGCGCGCAGCGACGGCAGCATGATCTCCATCACGGCGTCGTAGTGTTCGAGCACGCGCAGCAGCACCGTGTCGAACACGCCCGCGCGGTAGCACTCGGTGGCCGAGCGGAACTCGTAACTGAACCCGAAGGCGTCGAGGAAGCGGCGCAACTCGGCGTTGTTGTGCGCCCCGAAGCTGTCATGGGTGCCGAACGGGTCCGGCACGCGGGTGAGCGGCTGGTTGAGATGGGCGGCCAGCATCTCCCGGTTCGGGACGTTGTCGGGCACCTTGCGCAGCCCGTCCATGTCGTCCGAGAAGGCGATCAGCCGGGTCGGCACCGCATCGCGGGTGAGCACCCGGAAGGCGTGGCGCACCATGGAGGTGCGGGCGACCTCCCCGAACGTGCCGATATGCGGCAGTCCCGAGGGGCCGTAGCCGGTCTCGAACAGCACCTCGCGCTTGCCGGATTTCTCCAGCCGCGCCACGAGCTTGCGCGCCTCCTCGAAGGGCCAGGCGGCGGCGTTGGCGGCGGCCTCGATGGTGTCGGGGTCGAGGGTCAGGGCTGGGGGTGCGGCGGACATGTCTTCGGGATGTGAGGAAAATGCGAAGCGCGCACCCTAGAGCGGTTCGCGCCGGAGCGGAACGCCCGGGGGCGCAATCCGGGGTTCCAGGGCTGTGTGAGAGGGGCGACGCGGCGCCCGCGCCGGCGTTCAAGCCTGTGGCTGCCGAGCGGTGTGGCGAATCCCGAGGACGAGGATCTCGTCATCCGCAACGCGATAGGTGATGGCATAGGGATAGGGACGCGCCACGACGCGCCTGACGCCGCCGCGGGCCGTCATCGAACCCACGAACGGATGGTGCAGCAGAAGGTCCATGAGCGCCTGCAGACGCTTCTGCACACAACGCGCGCCGTGCGGGTTTCGCTGGGCGATGTAGGTGAGCAGGCTATCGAGCTGGTCGGCCGCGGGGCGGGTCAGCCGCAGTCTCACAGCCCATGCTTGGCCCAAATGGCGCGCACCTCCGCATCCGTAGCGTAGTCGCCCCGTGCAGCCGCCGCTTCGGCTTCGTCGAGTTCCGCCTCTTCCTCCGGCGTGAACCGATAGAGGGAGGCCCCGTCATCCACGAAGGCCAGCATCAGGCGGGCGATCTCGTCCTGCATCTCCGGTGCGAGAACCCGTGCCTTCGCCACGGCCTTTTCGAGCAGATCGGTCATGCGCCGCTCCTGATCCATGGAGACCCAATGCCGTGCAGGATCCCCGATTCGCGAATCCGGTGGAAGCCTCTCGCCCCCTCAGAACGGGCTGACGGGGAAGAACCGCAGGTACAGCTCCGTATACTTCCCGTCGTCCCAGACCCGCTGGAGCGCGTCGTCCAGCGCCCGGGAGAGGGCGGCGTCCTCCGGGCGGGTGATCAGGCCGATCCCCTCCCCGAAATAGCGGTTCTCCAGATAATCGCCGCCGATGAGCGCGCAGCAATTTTCCGCGTCCTGCCCGCCGACATAGAGGGCGAGGTTCAGGCCGTCGGCGAACAGGTAGTCGATCTCGCCGCGCTTCAGCGCACTCTCGGCCGCCGTCAGATCGGTGAAGTCCCTCGGGACGGCCTTCGGGAAGAAGGCTTTCAGGTAGGCCGCATGCGCGCTGTTGCCGAGCACCCCGACGCTGCGGCCCGCGAGCGCCGCCGCCGAGGGGACCGGCAGACCCTTGTCGGTCCGTGCCGCGAAGCGCGCCGGCCAGCGGAAATACGGCCGCGTCGCCAGAAACTTCTCGCGCAGCTTCGCCGTCAGGGGGATCGCGGCGGCGACCACGTCGCCCTGCTTGCTGTCCAGCGCGTCCAGCAGGGTGTCGAAGCGGCGCGCCTGCACGGTGCAGGTGATGGCGAGCTTCTCGCAGACCGCGCGGGCGAGCTCGACCACGAAGCCGGTCGGGTTGCCGTCGGGGCCGGCGAAGTGCAGCGGCGGGAACTCGTCGTCCGTGAGGAAGCGGACCGCCCGGCCGGTCTGGGGGGCCTCCACCCGCTCGCCGCGGCTGCGCGGGTTCCAGAAATCCGGGACCGTCACGGCGGGCGGCGCGGCCTGCGTCTCCGCCGCAGCGGCCCTGCGCGGCCCACCCCACACGCCGCACAGGGCGACGGCGATCACGGCCGCTGGGAGCCAGACGGGTGCGCGCCGCCGGCCCGCCCCCGCCGCGCGAACCCGGTCCGGAGCGGACACAAGGTCGGCGCAAGAGAGCGGGCATAAACAAGGGCTTGGGGCCGTCTCTGATTGCAATGCGTTCAGAGACGGCTCCGAGGTGGGGGCGGTGCTCCTGCTGGAGCGCGGGGGCGGGGACTGGCTCACCTCCGGTCCCTACCACGTCCTGAGGTCAGCGGGGGAGCGCGGCGTGCCGTTCCAGCGCGCGTCGGCGGCCCTGCCGCCGGAGATCGCCTTCCTTCGCACCGAGGGGGTCGCGGAGCGGCTGCTGATCCGAACCGCCGCCGATGCGGCTCAGGCCGGCACGGACGCCGCGACCGCGCTGCTGAATGCCGGCCTGATGGAGGAGGCGGCGTATTACCGCGCCCTCGCCCGGGCGCTTGGCGCCCCCTATCTGGACGGGTCGATCCCGTTCGGTCCGGGCCTGTGCTTCCCCGGGACCGTAGTCTCGGGTCTCGCGATGCTGGCGCCGGGATCGGTGGCGCCCTGGGTGCTGGCCCCCCGCGGCCGGGTGATCGCCGCACTGCTGGACGGCCGGCGTCCGGCCGGTCCGGCGGCCATCACCAGCCCAACCCACCTACGCGAGGCCGTGTTCGCCGCGATCCCGGCGCAGGTGGCGGATTATGCGGCGCACGACCGCGCACGGTGCGCGCCGGAGCGGGCGACCGCGCGTGAGCCGGCCGTCTGGAGGCTTCTGGTCCTGGCCCTCGTTTCGATCGCGGGGCTCTGCCTCTGCGCGGCGCTCCCGGCGCCGATCGCCGGCGCGGTGGTGCTCGCCGCGCAAAGCCTGTTCCTGGCCATGACGACCGTCCGCCTCGCAGCCGTGGCGATCGCGGCCCCGGTCACCGTCGAGGTGCCGCCGCTCACCGATGCGGCCCTGCCCGTCTATACCATCCTGGTCCCGCTCTACCGGGAGGCCGCGGTGGTTCCGGCCCTGCTGCGGGCCCTGGCGGCCCTCGACTATCCCCCGGCCAAGCTCGACATCAAGCTGCTGATCGAGGCCGGTGATCCGGAGACAGCGGCGGTGCTCGCGCCGATCCCCCTGCCCGCCCGGTTCGAGGTGATCACGGTGCCGCCAGGTACCCCACGCACCAAGCCGCGGGCGCTCAATGCCGGGCTGCCGCTGGCCCGCGGGAACCTGCTCACGGTCTTCGACGCCGAGGACGATCCCGACCCCGGGCAGTTGCGGCTGGCCGCCGCGCTGTTCGCGCGCCTGCCCGAGCGGACCGCCTGTCTGCAGGGCCGGCTCGTGATCGACAACGCCGATGATTCCTGGCTCACCCGCGCCTATGCCCTGGAATATGCCGGCCTGTTCGATGTCCTGAACCCGGCGCTGGCCCAGTGCCGGCTGCCAGTCCCGCTCGGCGGCACCTCGATGCACCTGCGCGGCCTTATGGAGCAAATGCACCACTCGTGATGGCTTCTGCCACCGTTTGTGGTGCTTACCTCAAGGCCAAGTAGGAGAACGGGATTTGGATACCCCACGAAGGCATCAAGGCTCTCGCCGCATGAACGTTTACGCGGCATGTTGGACTCATGCTCAAGCCGCGCACCCCATTTCTTGTCAGCGTCCTGTTGGGGTTCTTGGGCGCACTTCTGGCCGCCGCCCTCAAGGCGATCTTCGATGTTACGGTTCAAGATTTCTGGAAGGACACCGCTACGCCGTTTCTACGCGAGCATGTTGGGCCGTGGAGTGCCACCATGCTTGAGTGGATTGGCCCCTTCTGGTTAGGCGCAGGTTCTGCTTTCGCGCTCATGTTCCTTGTAGAGATGGCCTTCGCGTGGCGACGACGCGAAGCCACGCGCCGCGACCAGGCCATAGACCTATCCAAATCAGTCTTCCACGGCATTGAAATTGACTTGCAGAGACTTCTCTCTCAGCTGTCCACCAATGGCAAAATGATTGCCGTTGACGGCAAGCTGTTCACAGAATGCAAGTTCATTGGGCCCGCATGCATGGTGATGGATGGAGATACTAACTTCATAGGCAATTTCAAGCTTGAAGATGTGGGGCATCCCCTTGAGCTAAGACCACAAGATGCGATTGTAGGAGCCCCGGTCTTTATCAACTGCACGTTTCAAAGTGTAGCATTCAAACGTGTACAACTGATCGTTCCGCAAAAATCCTACAGAGAAATCTACCGGTCGTTTTCTGAGCACATTCCGGTCTTTCAACGGAGGGATCCCGCCGGAGTTATTTGATAGACAGTTGGTCAACACCTATTGCAGCGAGACATTGAACAAAAAACACGGCGGTAAACTTGCCGCGGGCCATTTTATTGCGAATGTTGGGCTCTGTCTCTTTCACGCCAACGGCGGCCAGCTTGTCTACGAGCTGCGCGTAAGTCACGCCTTTCCGCTTTAGCTCGGCCTTGAGGATGCCTTTCACCCGCGCATCCCAAGCCTCTTCAGTTCCCTCAGACATGATGCATCCTATGCAATGGCTCATGCCATCATACGCGATGCTTTTGCCCTTGACTACGGTGCAGCCATGCCATCATATGCGATGCATAAGCACCGGACGCGATGGCAATGCCTTCCCACTTCCTCCTCTCGGCCCAGGCCCGTACCCTCTCCCTCAAGGCCATCTACAAGGCCGGCGAGGACGCGGCCTATGACACCTTCCGGCGCCTTCGTTGGCCCGAGACGGACGGTGAGCCCGTTTGCCCGAAGTGCGGCTGCCTAGACCACTACGACATCAGCACGCGCCGTCGCTTCAAGTGCGCCGGTTGCGGCACGCAGTTCAGCGTCACGAGCGGGACCATCTTCGCCTCGCGCAAGCTGTCCTTCATGGACCTGTGCGCCGGCATCGCGATCTTCGTGAACGCGGTGAAGGGCCTGTCCGCGCTCCAACTCGGCCGCGATCTTGACGTGTCCTACAAGACGGCCTTCGTCCTGGCGCACAAGCTGCGCGAGGCGCTGTCGGCTGAGCACAGGGACGCCACGCTAGCGGGCGAAGTCGAGATCGACGGCGCCTACTTCGGCGGCACCGTGCGTCCTGAGAACCGCAAGGAGGACCGCAAGGACCGCCGCCGCAAGGAGCACCTGAGCACGGAGCGCCGCGTCGTCATCGTCATGCGCGAGCGCCTTGGCCGCACCCTCACGTTCGTCGCCAAGCGAGAGGCCGAAGGCGTGAAGCTGGCCGAGACGCACGTCGCCAAGGGCACCAAGGTTTACGCCGACGAGGCGACGCATTGGGATGAGCTTGAGGCCCGCTTCCCCGACGCTGGCCGCATCAATCACACCGAGGCGTACTCAGCCGATGGCGCCAACACCAACCAAGCCGAGAGCTACTTCGCCCGCCTCCGTCGCATGGTGAGCGGCCAGCACCACTTCGTGACCGCTCGCTACCTCCACCAGTACGCGGCCGAAGCGGCTTGGAAGGAGGATTTCCGCCGTCTCGACAACGGCCGCGCCTTCAACCACGTGATCCGACTGGTGATGGCATCAGGCGTGAGCCGGACTTGGAAGGGCTACTGGCAGCGACATCAGTAGATGCCGCTGCCAAAACAAGAATATCAAACTAAAGACGCCCTAATCGCGCGTTCATGCAATTCACTAAGATCATCGCTGCCTAAAGCGCAAGCCTGTAAGTCTTTCATAATAGCGGCAGGCAAATCGCAAATGGCATCTATGACGCCGCCAAATTTTTTCCTTAGTACGGTCGCAGCATCGAATTCGTAAAACTCGTCCAAGCATACCCAAGTTTCGCCGTCCAAGCCGCAGCTTGAAGGCGGAAGGTAGAAATTATGAAATCGGTCGGTGGGCTGACATCCAAAAACACGGCCTCTACCATGCTGCTGAGATGTAGTTTTCGCGACAACGTAAACACCGTCAACTGAGCCAAGCGCTACGAAAAGTTTTCTTCCAGTTTCTTCATCCTTGAATTTAAAGAGCCTGTCAAAGAAAACAGACCCTGGAGTCATCCAAGTGCCCTCATAAGTTCATCTCGCTCCTCTGCAACCTTAGACATCCTGTCTGCCTCATCTTTTCTTATGGCAAGCGAATAAGGTATTCCATGCAAAGGCTTATTTTGCTTATTGTAAACCTGGTCCCACGGCATATTTTCCAGATGCGTCGCCTCGATCATTTCGTCCGCGCGCGCATTATAATATTCTTTTGATAAGTCTCTGAGCAGTCGCATTTCACGTTTCGTAAAATGTTCGCTAGAAAACTCCTTTAACGGTGTGATGACAAGCATTGGCGGCCTATCGAAGCTGATATATTTTTCGCCAAACTTGATTGCCGCGGCGAGATCGTCGCTCGGGCACTCGATTTCGTCAAAAAGATCCTTTGGGACAGGACCCATTTTCCACGCACTATAGTCAAGCCCAGTAACGCTTCGACCAGTTTGCTTATAATGTTCAAAGTCGAGAAAATACAGCAGCTTGAACAGCTTTATTTTGGCCAGGTTCCTTGTGTTTCCGACGAAAAATATGATCGCGTTGATCAACTTTTCGCGCTCTCTGTTTATAATCATTTTGTCATGAATTTGGTTCAGTTGCGGTCCAGTTTGCAGAGAATTTATGCAGTTTTATCACATGGGTTGAGCGGTATATAGCGCACTTGCCCTACACGGGTTATCATGCAGGAGTCGGCGGCGACAATCGCGCATATTTGTCGCGCTTACGTATCCGTGGACACTCGCGGCTGCCACACTTGCCCCGCCTGCGTCCGCTCCCCCTCAATCATCCGGCTCGCACGCATCTTCCTGAGCGCGGAGCCGACGCGGCGAGTCACGTCCGTGATGAGGCGCCGGTCGCTGCTGTCCTTGCCCTCCGTCTGGCAGACGAGGCAGGCCAGTTGCCGGGCCGTCAGAGGTTCGGGCGACTTCCGTAGCTCGGCCAACAGATAGTCCCGTAGCTCGTTGCGGTAGAACAGCACGATACGGGCCGCACGGGGCGTCTTCCCCTCTAGTTCACCCTTGAAGCCGCAGGTGTCGAGAACCCTGTCTATGGCCTCTATATCGTTGGCTAGGATCGCCATGCGTTCCCGCAGTTCGGCGTTCTCTCGGTTCAGTTCCTCGCGCTTGGCGAGCAATCCGGCGATGAGGGCTTCGTCACGCATTTTGCCATCATAGACGATGGCGTATGCCTTGACCTAGGCCGCATTCTGGTGCATTTGCTCCATAAGGTCGCACCTGCGCGTCCGGGTGCTCCGGGCCCTGGGCGGCTGGGATTCCTACAACGTCACCGAGGATGCCGATCTCGGGATGCGGCTCGCGCTCGCGGGCTACACGGTGGGCGATCTGCCGAGCGCCACCCACGAGGAGGCACCCAGCCGGTTCCGGCCGTGGCTCGGCCAGCGGATCCGCTGGCTCAAGGGGCTTGTTCAGACGAGCCTCACCCACGGGCGCAGGCCTCTGTTCAACGCGCGACGCCTCGGCGGGCTGGAGGCGCTCAGCGCCCTGGCTCTGGTCCCCGGCACGGTGGTCTCGGCACTGGCCTATCCGGCCTGCCTCGCCGCGGCGATCTGGTCCTTCCTGGTCATTGAGATCCCGGCCGCCCCCGTCTTCCTGGACAATCTCAGCCTGGGGCTCGCCATCACCCTGTTCGGGACGGGGCTCGGCGCCCTCATCCTCCCCGCCCTGATCGGCAGCGTCCGCCGCGGCTGGAGCGATCTCGCCCCCTGCGCCCTGGGGATGCCGGTCTACTTCCTGATGGTCAGCCTCGCCGCGTGGCTGGCGCTGGTCGAACTGGTCCGCGCCCCGGAGCGCTGGAACAAGACCCAGCACGGTCTGGCGCGCACCTCCCGGAGCAGCCGTCTGCGACATCCTGGGTCGGCCGGCGGGCGGACGGGGACCGGGAAACGCACCGTGTCCCGACCTGGATCAGCCGGGCCGGGCCGCAGGCGATGACGATGGTGGTGCCGCGGGCCGATGGTGGTTCGTCGCGGGGAGGTCAGAGCGGTGCCGGCCTATCATCTCCGCCGCACGATGGAGCGCGCGGACGGCCGCTGCGGCCTCGCCTTCGCCAGCGACCGCCGGAGGCGGACGACGCGGAGGCGGCGATCCACGGGGCCCGGGACCTCTGCCGCAAGGCCGCCGGCATGCTCCTGACCGGGGCGGTGCTGACCGGTCCGCCCGGGCGGAGCCTGTGGTCGTTCAGCCGCGCGCTGGCCCGGGAGCCGCTCTGCCGCCCCCCGACGCGCTGATAGAGCCGGCGCAACGCTTCGCGCCTGCGCATCGTTATCGTCCCGGGGTGACTCATCACCGTGGATCGTCATCATGGCCACGATCGCGATCCTGATCGGCACGCAGGCGGGGGCCCGCCTGCTGGCGGCCGGCTCCGAGCGGGAGGCGGCCCTGTCGGCCGAGGCCTTCCTGCTGCGCCTGCCCGTCCGGACCCTGCCGGCGCCTTTGTGGGTGCAATGCGCCGATCCGGCGGTGAGCGGGCGCCTGACCGGCTATCTCAACGCCCTCCAGGCCGAGCAGGTGCGCGAGCGCGGCGGCGCCCGGACCTGACGCGATGCCGAAGCATCCGGCCGACGCGATCGCGGAGAACGGCTGGAGCCGCGCCGCATCGAGATCCTGTGCCGGCGCATCGGGGACGGTCCGGCCCGCCTCCAGCACCACGATCCGGTCGGCCTGGGCCAGCGCCAGGGCGACGTCGTGGCGCGCCAGGATCAGGGTCTCAGGGCTGCGGGCCCGCCCGGTGGGGATCCGGCCGCCCTGCTGGCGGTCGAGCGCGGAGACCGGCTTCGTCGCCGACCAGGACCGGCCGTCCGTTGTAGAGGGCGCGGGCCACCGAGACGCGCTGCCGCTGGCCGCCGGACAGTTCCCCGGCCTTCGCCCGGAGCCGGTTCGCCAGCCCGACCCGGTCGAGGACCGCCTCGACGGCGGCGATGTCGGCCCGCGCCGGGCGGATGCGCCTGCGCAGGTTGTAAAGGGGCGAGCGCCGGTCGCGGCGGCCCATATGGACGTTGTGGAACACTGGGGGCGGCCGCACCCGGGCGGCCTGGGGCACCAGGGCCATCCGGTCGGGGGCCTGCCCGTGGAACAGGCCGATCAGGGTCGACTCGCCGGCGCCGGAGCGGCCCATCAGGGCGATGCGCTCGCCGGCCCGCACGGTCAGGGTGATGCCGGGCAGGACCGGGCGCCCGTCAGAGGCCGCGGCGGCGTTCCCGAGGACGATGGCCGCCCCGGCCCGCACGATCTCCGGCACGCGGTTCAGTCCAGCAGGCCGGTGGACCGGCCGACCTCGACCAGGGGCGCGTAGGCGGCATTGGTCACCGGGATGAACTTCGAGCGCGCGAACGGCTCCAGGATCGCCGGATCGGTGATGCCGGTGAGCGCCGCCCGCACGTTTCCGGAAAGGCGTGCCGGATGACGTAGTCCGGCAACAGCCGCCCGGAGGTCGAGGCGCGGCGCCGAACGTGAAGATTTTGTCCGCGACGGCCCTCGGAAACTCCGTCTCCGGCTTCAGCCCGGTGGCGGCATTGGCGATGAGGTCGGTCTGGAACGCCGCGTCCTCGGCGCCCGCGCGATCGCCTGGGCGCCCGGCACCGCCCGGCGGGCCTGGACCCCGGTGACCGCCGCCGGGTAGCTCTTCACCGGGAGGTGGCGCACCCTCACGCCGGGCCTGGACTCAAGGCCGGGGGCGACCTTGCCGAAGCGCTCGACGAGGCGGCTCGCGTCCTGATCGGGGATGCCGGTGAAGACCAGGGGTGGGACCGGCTGGGTCTGGGCCTGCGCGGGGGCGATGGCGGCGGGCGCTGCGAGGCATCCCAGGGCGAAGCGCATCAACCGTCCCGATCCCAGAATCCCGTCCTCGTGGTGCGGCACCCGATTTGGCGGGGGCATGAGACCGGGGGCGTCGCAGAAGCCGCGCTGGTCGGCACCCGCATTGACGGGCGCGCATCGTGCGGACGGTTCCAGTCCCAGTTTCGAAAGGTCTCGACCCGGCCCTTTCGAGATGTTTCCGAGACCCTTTCGGGTGATGGTTTCCTCGGATCGCTCAGTGGCTGAGCGCACGATGGGCAAGGCCACCGTCTTTGCGAGCGTGGGCGAAGCAATCCAGCAGCGCCACGCTGATCCAGGTCGCGCTGCCCTGGGTCGCTTCGCCCACGCTCGCGATGACGGAGAGCCCTGGCGGCCCCGTCGAGCGCACAACACCGTGACAGGGCTGGGTCGAGACGTTTCGCAGACCCAGGCAGAGACTTGGTGAATATTTTCCGGCCGGAAAACTCAGGGCCCTGCCGTGAGAGACCGCCCAGGGGCATGGTCCTTTGGAAACCCAAGATCCCCGGTTCGAACAGCCTTCAAGCCTGTTCGAACCGGGATGCCCCTCTTAGCGCATATGACGGCGCATCATGTGGTGACGGTGGTGGTGCCGGTGCATCATGCGGTGGCGCATCATCCGCGACTGCATCCGGGCGGTGCGGTGCATGCCGCCCATATTGCTGTTGCCCGTGGCGACGGCGTTCCGGTCGAGGCCGTCGCCGGGGGCTGCCAGGGTCGGGCTGGCGGCGCCGACGACGAGGCCGAGCGCGAGCGTCGCGCCGAGGATGAGCTTGTTCATAATCTGACCGTTCTCCGCGACGCTGCGCCGCGACGACCGAACGGATTGAAATCCTCCCGGTTCCGGCACCGGGCGTCGCACCGCAGGGCGCCTCAAGGTCCGGCACCGGGGACCGGCTTCGGCGCGCTCGGGCCGGGCTCTGTGACATCCCCATCGCGCCAGCGGATCGATGCGCTGGCGGCAGAGCGCGACAGGACCCCCTCCCCGTGCGGGAGAAATCTGCCTTCGCAGAAAGCCGGGCGAGGGATCGGATCTTTCCGGAGGGGGCTCGCCCTGACCGTGCGTTGAGGGCGCACCCAATCCTGAACCGTCTCGTCCCTCACCCCGACCCTCTCCCGCACGGGAGGGGGGGGCAGGTCGCGCCGTGCTGAAGCCGGTGTGGGAACGGCGCCGGGGCCCCCCTGGCAGCGGGGACCCGCGCTCAGCCCTGAGCCGGTGCGGCCGCACCCGATGCGGGAATCCGCACGCCCGGGCGGATGGGGAGGGTCGGATCGGGATCCTGCTGGGCCACCACGGCGAACAGGGTCAACGATCCCGGCAGCACCGCCCCCGGCACCTGGACCGCCCGGATGCCCTCCGGCAGCGCGCCGCCGAGCAGATCCAGAAAATCCCCCGAGGCGGCGAGTTCGATCTCGGCCGCCTTGGCCTGAGCCTCGATCCGCGACAGGGCGTTCATGGCCGGGCCCAGCACCGTGTATTCGGCCCGGACCCCGTCGTCGAACACCCCGACCAGCAGGTCGCCCGCATGCAGGGCGACCACGACCCGCAGGGTGAACAGCCCCTCCGCGTCCCGCGCCGCGTTGAGGGCGGCGATCCGGCGGCGGAGCGAGAGGGCGCAGGCGAGCGCTGCCCGCGCCTGCGCGTCCGGCCGGTCGACCACGAACTGCACCAGCACCGCGTCGCCGATATACTTGTCCACGAGGCCGCCCGCCTCGTCCACCGCCGCCTGCGCGGTCGCCCGCACGGCGAGCAGGGCCGCCACCATGGCCTCCGGTGGGTGCTCGCCCGAGAGCCGGGAGAAGCCCCGGATGTCGAGGATCATCAGGCAGGCGTGGCGCCGGTGGACGCCGAGCGCCGAATCCCCGTCCTCGGCCGAGAGATCGAGGGCGACCGCGTCGGGCACGAAGCGGGCGAGCAGGGTCCGTTCGTGCTCCATGCGCAGGGCCCGCGCCACCGCCCCCCGCAGGCGGACCACCCCGTCCACCACCAGCAGACCCGCCGCCGCGAAGGTGGCGAGTCCCGTGAGCTGCGCGGTCGGGAAGGTGTCCGCGTTCGGAAACAGCTCCGGATGCCCCAGCCCGATCCCGAAGGTCACGCTCCAGCAGGCGAGGACGACGCCGCAGAACACCACGGTCTGGGCCACCCGCATGCTCAGGCCGGTCTGGAGCAGGAGCAGGAAGGCCGGCAGGCGGCTCACCGTGTCGGCGCCGAGGCCCGCCCCGCCGCCCGCCAGCATGTGCTCGATCAGCACGTAGACGGCGAGCCCGGCATTGAGCCCGGTGCCGGCCCAGCTATAGGCCGAAGCCGCCGGCCCGCCGCCCCGCTCGCGCAGCCCGAACCAGACCGTACCAAGGCCGTAGAGGGCCAGGATGAACCAGTGGCTCAGGGCGTGCAGCGAGCCGTCATAGGCCTGGGCCGCCATCAGCAGCACCAGCACGATCACGATGCGCAAACCGAGCAGGCGCAGGCCCCCGCCGGCCTGCATGGCCCGCAGCACCGCATCCTCGTCCTGATCCGGGGGCACCGCGCGGCGCTCCACCGGCGCCCGGGCGGTTCGCAGGCCGGGGAGCGGCGGGGTGCCGGCGCGGCCTGAGGCCATCAACCGCCCCGGCCGAGGCGCCGGGCCGCCGTGAACCGGTTGAGGAAGCGCGGCTCCTTCTCGGGGGCGATCCGCACCGCCAGATGCAGGGTGCCGTCGGCCTCCGACCGGCGGTCCAGGATCTCGGCATTCTCGTAGAGCCAGTTCAGGGACGCCCCGTCCTCCGGCGGCAGGGCCACCGCGAAGCTCGCGCGGTTGCGCCCGATCCGCGCCTCGATCCGGCTGGTGAGGGCGGAAAGCCCCTCCCCGGTCAGCGCCGAGACCAGCACCGGCGCGGCGCTGTCGCGGTCGTTGCGGGTCCTGGCCTGGCCGCTGAGGTTCAGGAGCCGGGTGCGCTCGTCGTCGTCGAGCAGGTCGGCCTTGTTCCAGACCTCGATGATCCGGTCGGCGCTGGTCTCGATGCCGAGCTCGCGCAGCACCTCGCCGACATCCTCGGCCTGGGCCTCGGAATCCACGTGGGAGACGTCGCGCACGTGCAGCAGCACGTCGGCCTCGATGGCGTCCTCCAGGGTCGCCCGGAAGGCGGCGATCAGCGGGGTCGGCAGGTCGGAGATGAAGCCCACCGTGTCGGACAGGATCACGGTCTCACCGTGGGGCAGCTTGGTCGCCCGGGCGGTGGGGTCGAGGGTGGCGAACAGCATGTCCTTGGCGGTGACCTCGGCCCGGGTCAGCGTGTTGAACAGGCTCGACTTGCCGGCGTTCGTGTAGCCGACCAGCGCCACGATCGGGTACGGCACCCGCGCCCGGCTCTGGCGGTGCAGGCCACGGGTGCGGACCACCGCGTCGAGGTCGCGCTCGATCCGGGTCATGCGCTCCTGGATCATGCGCCGGTCGGCCTCGATCTGGGTCTCGCCGGGGCCGCCCAGGAAGCCGAAGCCGCCGCGCTGGCGCTCCAGGTGGGTCCAGGACCGGACGAGTCGGGATTTCTGGTAGGCGAGGTGGGCGTGCTCGACCTGGAGCGTGCCCTCGCGGGTCGAGGCGCGGCGCCCGAAGATCTCCAGGATCAGGCCGGTGCGGTCGATGACCTTGGCGCCCCAGGCCTTTTCGAGGTTGCGCTGCTGCACCGGCGAGAGGGCGCAATCCATCACCACGAGGCCGATCTCCCGGGCGCGGATCAGGCCGGCGATTTCTTCGACGCGACCCTTGCCGAGATAGGTCGAGGGGCGGATCCGCGGCAGGCTGATCGCGAGGCTCTCGACCACGTCGAGCTCGATCGCGGCGGCGAGCCCGGTCGCCTCGTCGAGGCGGGCCTCCACGGAGCGGGTGGGCGCGGCCTGCCCCGGCCCGGCCCCGTAGGCGTTGCGCGCCAGATACGGGCCGATCACCAGGGTATGGGTCGCCGCGGCGATTTCGCCCTCGGGGGCGGCGTGCGCCTGGAGGCGGGCTTCGCCGGACGTCAGCGTTTCGGTCATACGGCCTTTGGCGCCGCCGGATCGCCGGCGGCTTCGTTCGAGAACTCGGACTCGTCAGAATGGGGATTCGGACGGGCCGGGCCAAGATGCCGGACCGGCGGGGCGGCGGATATCCGCGAGGGCGCAAGCGGATCCACGGTTCTCCCTCCCCCACACAGAGGGGAGAGAAGCGGATGCCCTAGTGCATAAAACTACGCCTTCTCGGCGGTCTCGTCCGGCTCGAACAGCTGCACCGGGTGGCCCGGCATGATCGTGGAGATCGCGTGCTTGTATACGAGCTGCGAATGGCCATCCCGCCGTAGCAGCACGCAGAAGTTGTCGAACCAGGTCACCACGCCCTGCAGCTTGACGCCGTTGACCAGGAAGATCGTCAGCGGAATCTTGTTCTTGCGGACATGGTTGAGAAAAGTGTCCTGAAGGTTCTGTGCGCGTTCGCCCGCCATCTTCTTGGCCTTCTTGTTGTCCCGGTGCACTCGGCCCGGGATGGGTATGCCGCGGGCCGGATCGTCCGGTCACCCTGTCCGCAGCCGTGTATACAACATGACGTCGTCAAAGCGTGGGCGCAAGCAACCCCCGTACCCGGCCGACCCGTGACGGATCGGCGCCGCTCTCAACGCGTCCATTTGCCCTAGAGCATCACCCCGGACATTGGAATCGGGGCGAGGCTCCAAGTCTCCGGTTGTCCAGTGCCGTGTCTCGGCGACCGCGCCCCTCGCCCGGAACGACGCTCCGCGCCTCCGGCCTACGGGCCGATGCCGAGGGACTTCAACTTACGGTGCAGGGCCGAGCGCTCCATGCCGATGAACTCGGCGGTGCGCGAGATGTTGCCCGAGAACCGGGCGATCTGCGCCACGAGGTACTCGCGCTCGAAGATCTCGCGGGCCTCCCGGAGCGCGAGGCTCATCAGCTTCTCGCCGCCCGCCCCGCCCGGCGTCGTCGGCACCAGGGCACCGATCTCGGAGGGCAGCATCTCGGAGGTGACCTCCTGCTCCGGATCGGCCTGGGTCAGGATCATCAGCCGCTCGACGTTGTTCTTCAGCTGGCGGACGTTGCCGGGCCAGTTGTGCGACTGCAGCACCGCCATCGCGTCCTCGGCGATCCGGCGCTTCGGAAGGCCGGTCTGGGACGAGATGTTGTCCATGAAGAACTGGATCAGCTCCGGCACGTCCTCCCGGCGCTCGGCCAGCGACGGCACCCGGATCGGCACCACCGAGAGGCGGTGGAACAGGTCCTCGCGGAACCGGCCCGCCGCGATCTCCTCCTGCAGGTCCCGGGAGGACGAGGAGATGATCCGCACGTCGACATGGACCCGCGTCGTGCCGCCGACACGCTGGAAATTCTGATCGACCAGGACGCGCAGGATCCGGTTCTGGGTCTCCCGCGGCATGTCGGCGACCTCGTCGAGGTAGAGGGTGCCGCCATGGGCCTCCTCCAGGGCGCCGACCCGCCGGCCGCTCTCGCCCTCGACGCCGAACAGCTCGGCCTCCATGGTCTCGGGCAGGATCGCGGCGGCGTTCAGGAGCACGAACGGGCCGTTCGACCGGGCCGAGGCCTTGTGCAGGCTGCGGGCGGCGAGTTCCTTGCCGGCGCCGAGCGCCCCGGTGATCATCACCCGGGCGTTGGTCGGCGCCACCCGGTCGAGGGTCTGGCGGAGCTGGTTGATCGCGAGCGAGCCGCCGACGATGCGGTTGGCGTTGCCGGAGCGCGCCGTCAGGTCGCGGACCTCGCGCCGGAGCCACGAGGCTTCAAGGGCCCGCTCGGCCACCAGGATCAGCCGGTCGGCCTTGAACGGCTTCTCGATGAAGTCGTAGGCGCCTGCCTTGATGGCCGAGACCGCGGTCTCGATGTTGCCGTGGCCCGAGATCATCACCACCGGCAGGTCGGGGTTCGCGGCCTTGATCAGGTCGAGCACCTGCAGCCCGTCGAGCCGGGAGCCCTGCAGCCAGATGTCGAGGAAGACGAGGTGCGGCCGGCGCGCCTCGATGGCGGCCAACGCCTCGTCCGAGCCGCCGGCCGTGCGGCAGCGGTGGCCTTCGTCGTCCAGGATCCCGGCCACGAGGTCGCGGATGTCGGCCTCGTCGTCGACGATCAGGATATCGGCGCTCATGCGTGCATCTCCGCGATCCGGGGGGCCGTCGGTGCGGCGCCCTTCTCCTCTGTCGTGACGGGGCGGGTTCCAGACGGCGCCGCCGCCGGCTCGGACCCCTGCTCGCGCGGGATCCGCATCCGCACCTGGCCGCCGCGGCCGGCGGGATTGTCGTTCAGCTCGATCCCGCCGCCGTGCTCCTCAAGCACCTTGCTGACGATAGCAAGCCCCAGCCCGGTCCCACCCTCGCGGGTGGTCATGTAGGGCTCGAGCAGGCGCTGGCGTCCCTCGGCCGGGAAACCCTTGCCGTTGTCGGTGACGGCGATCACCGCGAACCCGTCCTCGACGGCGAGGCTCACGCTGATCTTGCCCTTGCCGAGCTCGGCCTCGGGCACCTCGGCCACCGCCTCGACGGCGTTCTTGAGGATGTTGGTGATCACCTGGCTGAGCAGCCTGATGTCGAAGGCCGCCACGATCTTTTCCGCACTCCCCGCGCCCCCTTGCGCCGAGAACGCGAAGTCGATGTCGGGGTGCGCGACCCGCATCATGAACAGGTTCTGCTTGGCGATCTCGGTCAGGTCGTTGGGGGCGATGGCCGGCTTGGGCATCCGCGCGAAGGCCGAGAACTCGTCGACCATGCGCTTGATCTCGTCCACCTGACGCACGATCGTGGCGGTGCACTGGTCGAACACCTCCTTGTCGGTGGTGATGACCTTCCCGTACTTGCGCCGGATCCGCTCGGCCGAGAGCTGGATCGGGGTCAGCGGGTTCTTGATCTCGTGGGCGATCCGGCGCGCCACATCGCCCCAGGCCGAGCTGCGCTGCGCCTGGACGAGGTCGGTGATGTCGTCGAGCGTCACCACCCAGCCGCGGGACGACCCCTGCGCCTGCTCGCTCGTGACCCGCACCGTGATGGTCCGCTCGCCCCGCGACCGGGTGAGCTGGATCTGCTGCTGCTGCAGGCTGCGCGGGCGGGCCTCGCTCTCGGCCAGAACGGGGGCGAGTTCCGGCACCGCCCGGGCCAGCGGCTGGCCGACCAGGGCCTCGCTGTCGAGATCGAGGATCCGCTCGGCGGCCGGATTGGCGATGGTGACGAAGCCCGCCGCGTCGAGGCCGATCACCCCGGGCGACACGCCTGAGAGCACGGCTTCCGTGAACCGACGGCGGGTGTCGATCAGGTCGCTCGCCGCGAGCAGGCCCGCATGCTGGCGGCGCAGCTCCTGGGTCATCTTGTTGAAGCTCTCGCCCAGATGGGCGAGGTCGCCGCTGGTCTTCTTGGTCGGCACCTGGGCGTAGAAATTGCCCGAGGCGACCTGATCGGCGGCGTTGATCAGGCGCCGGATCGGCGCCACGAACCGGTTGGCGAAGTTCATGCCGAACCACACCGCCGAGAGCAGCGCGATCAGCGCGATCAGCAGGAACACCGACGCGAAGGTGATCTGGATCGAGCGGCGCAGCGAATCGTAGGTGAGGTACTCGGCCGCCGCCGCCCGGGACACGCCGGGGAAGTCGATGGCGAGCTGGCTCACCTCCCGCTGCACCATCAGCACCGCGTCGTCGTAAGCGGGCATCCGCATCAGCGCGGCGAAGACCCGCCCCTCGGTGGGCAGCAGGCAGATCGGATCGGCGGAGGACGCCGCGTCCTCGAAGGCCGCCGCCGAGGGCAGGCGGTTGGTCTTCAGGACGTCGATCTTGGCCCGGGCCACCACCTCGGTGGGGCCCCGCATGATCTGGGCGACCGGCAGGCCGAGATTGCTCGCCCGGGTCGTCAGGAAGTTCTGGAACCAGTCCCGGTTGACGTCGAAATTCGGACGGGCCCGGGTCAGGTCGTCGGCGAGGATCCGGATCTCCCGGGCGAGGCTCTGGCACTGGTTCTCCTGGTAGGCGTCGGCCACCTCCACGGATTTTAGCACCACGTCGCGGACCCGGTCGGTGAAGCCGAGCGACAGGCCGCGGTCGATGGTCACGGAGGCGACCACGGCGAGCAGGATGGTCGGCAGGATCGCGATCAGGCTGAACAGGCCGACGATGCGGGTGTGCAGCCGCGCCACCGCGGCGTTGGCCTTGCGGGCATGCAGGAAGACCCGCGCCTCCCAGGCGATGATGAAGACGAGGCTGAGCACCAGGACGGCGTTGATGGCCAGCAGCGTCACGCCGTAGGCCGGCGTCGGCGTCACCCGGATCACGCCGGCCAGGATCAGGAAGGTCGCGAGCGCCGAGATCAGGGCGGTGACCACCACGGCCGCGCCGATCCAGCCCGGGCCGCGGGGGCCCGGCCGCAGCGACTCGGCCAAGGCCGCGTCCGGATTGGTTCCCTCGCCCGGCCCTTCCGGGTCCGGCACGGGGCCTTCCTCTGTCGGTGAGCGCTGCAGGAACGGCATGGGTGGTGCAGGGCCACAACAGTGTGGCGGAATTAATACGAATCGCCCCGGTTGCGGTGCCCACAGGTTGAATTCCTCGCAGGTCTGCCACCGCACGGAGCGTTGCGGCCTCGAGTCACGCACCGAATTGTCTCGGTCTCGCAGGCATCCTTGGCGCGGCGACGGGCGATGCGGAAGCTGGGCCGGAAGGTCGCCATGAACAAAGCCGCTCGGAACGAACGCATCAAGCTGACTGCGACGGGGTTGAATGGTGCGGCCGTGGCTGCCCGCGCGGTCGGATGCTTTGCTCCGATCGTGACATCCATCACGTCAACAGCTTCGATCGCGCTCACGGGCTTGAATGGTCTGGTGATGACTTGGTTATCCCTGAGCGTGGGCCTACATCTCGTGGGGCGGCGTGTCTTGCGGAGGATCGAGGAATGACGGGCAGTTTCCTGTCCGCTGCCATCATCGCCCCACTGATGCTGATGGTCGCGGCGGGCTTCGTCTACTGGTTCACAGGTCGGCAGGATCGGCACGACGCTCCGGAGCGTCGGCCTTAGGGCGCGCTCCGCCGAAGCGGACACCGGTTCGGTGCAAGAGGGCGCGTCAAAACAAAGATTTGGAGCCGTCCCGCAGCGGCGAGGCACAGGACACGACAGCGCATCGCGCCCGGGCGATCCCATCCAATCCCCTCAGCCTGAGGTGACCGCGAAGCGGGCCTCGAAGAAGGGCTCCAGGGATCGCAGGTCCATCTGGAGGGCTCCTTCGAGGCCTTCGCTCCGCTGCGGCACCTCAGGATGAGGGGGTGGGTTGGACAACCGACCCAAAGCATCCGAATTCGTGTCGTGTACCGTGGCGGCGAGGTCGGGCATGGCGATCCGGTGTTCTGAGCGCGCGACCCTGCGCCTTCCTCGCGGCCCAGGGACGACGCGGCGATGAAGGCCGCGCCTGCGATCCGGGTCGGCCTGATCGGCTACGGCTATGCCGGCCGGACCTTCCACGCGCCCCTGATCCGCGCCGTCCCGGGGCTCGACCTGCGGCTGATCGGCTCCAGCGATCCCGCCCGGGTCGCGGCCGACCTGCCCGGTGTGGCGGTCGTCGCCGATCCATACGCGGTCGCCACCGCGGACGCCGTCGACCTCGTGGTGATCGCCACCCCCAACGACACCCACGCCCCCCTGGCGCAGGCTGCGCTCGCGGCCGGCAAGCATGTCGTGGTCGACAAGCCCTTCACCCTGGACCTCGCGGAGGCCCGCACGCTCCGCGCCGGGGCCAGGGGCCGGGACCGGCTGCTCACGGTGTTTCACAACCGGCGCTGGGACAGCGACTTCCTGACCGTCCGGGCGGCCATCGGCGAGGGCGTCATCGGTCCGGTCCGGCATTTCGAATCGCATTTCGACCGGTTCCGCCCCCAGGTCCGCGACCGGTGGCGTGAGGGCGCCGGCCCCGGCAGCGGGATCTGGTACGATCTCGGGCCGCACCTCCTCGATCAGGCGCTCCTGCTGTTCGGCCTGCCCGAACGCGTGACCGCCAGCCTCGCGCAGCTCCGCCCCGGCGCACGGGCGGATGATTGGGCCCACGTGGTGCTGGATTATCCGGACCGCCGGGTGCTGCTGCAGGCCAGCATGCTGGTCGCCGGCGGATCGCCCCGCTTCCTGGCGCATGGCGAGGCCGGCAGCCTGATCAAGCATGGCGCCGATCGTCAGGAGCAGCAGTTGCTGGCGGGTCTCGCCCCCGGCGCGCCGGGATGGGGCGCGGATCCGGACGATCTCGAGATCCACGACGGGACCGGGCGGGTGACGCGTCGACCGTCGATCACCGGGGATCAGCGTCGCTTCTACCAGGGCGTGGCCGAGCTGATCGCCCGGGGCACGGTCGACGACGCATCGACGCGGGAGGCCATCCGCGTGATGGCCTGTCTGGAGGCCGCCTTCACGTCGGCCCGGACGGGGGCCTCGTTCGGCCTGCCGCTCGCGCCGGACGAGCGGGGGACCTGAGCGGGCGCGACCTTTGCGCACGCCCCGGCATCCCCAGGCGCAGCCTGCCGCGGAGCCCTTGACCCCATGAAGGGCGGCCCGTAACCCCGATCCCGGAGGCGAACGGGGTCTGGTGGCCCTCCTGGTCTTCAAAACCAGCGGTACGCCAACAGCGTACGGTGGGTTCGATTCCCATCCGCTTCCGCCAGATCACGCACAGGCCGGCGTCGATGCCGCCGGGACCGGTCACGCTGTGCCGGTTCTCGCTCCGGACCAGGTCCGGCGGACAAGCGGACGATCCCATACCGGCGGTGCCGAAGGCCATCTGCGCTGTCCAAGGGCCCCCGTTCGTCGGCTTTCCGGCGGCCAGGGTTTCATGCTGGCGTCTGTCATGTGCGCAGCCGCTGCTGAATGGCCGCGCCGCGGATGGCGCCAGCGGCATCCGAAGTGTCAGCCAACAACGGCCGAAATGCCGCCGTCCAGTTTGGCTGTTTAACCTACTTTGTCGTCGTGATCACGGGCCTGCGTACCGCTGCAGCCATGACACGGACGAGTATCGGCGCAGCCCAGTATGTCGTCACTGCCACGTCGCGAGACGGCATCGTCCAGCAGACGAGAACGAAAGCGGCGAGCGCTGTGGTGCTTGCGAAGAAATGGATCGATGCTGGCTATGAAGCCGTGCAGATCGTCGATCCCACCGGAAATCCGCTTCATCCCGATGGGTACCGCCGCGCTATTATTATGAGCAATGGCAAAATCTATCGCTCGGGAATTGGGCCGACCTGTTTCTGCTCCGCGATCGTCCCAGCGCGTCACCGAGCTACCTTCGGTGCAGGGCCCGCCGCACCAGTCTGCACCCTGGGCCTGCACCATCGCGCATCGCGATCCGGGCGGCTCCGGCACACCGGTGCTCTCCGACGCCTGGGACGGGCTCGACACGCTGCTCGTGCCGGGGCGCGAGATCCTGCTGCCTGACGGTCCGGACGCCGTCCTCGCCATCCTGGGTGGGCAATCCGAGGCGGAGCGGCGGCGGCTCGGCATGGCGGCCCGCGCGGCGATCCTCGCGCGGCACACCGCCGCTGCCCGCGCCGCTGAACTTGAGCGCTATCTCGGGGAGGTGCCCGCGCGGCGCGCGCCCGATCGCGCACGCACCGGTCACGCACCGGTCACGCCGCGACGTCGTTGTCGTGACGCGGGCTTCGACGCCGGGCCGGTATCCGGTCCGGCATCAGGGCACTTCAGGCACTCGGGAGAATGATGGTGGGAAGCAGGAGCGGTATCCGGGTTCTCGTCGCCGGCGGCGCCGGGTTCATCGGCTCGCATCTGATCGACGCGCTCCTCGCCGAGGGGGCCCGTGTCACCTGCGTGGACAGCCTGCTGACCGGGCGGCGGGCAAACCTCGCCCATCTCGCCCGCGAGCCGCGCTTCGATCTCGTGGAGGCGGACGTGACCGAGCCGCTGCCGGCCCTGCCGAAGGCCGCCTGGGTGTTCAATCTCGCCTGTGCGGCCTCGCCGCCGCACTATCAGGCCGACCCGGTCCACACGATGATGACCAGCGTGCTGGGCACCAGCCGGCTCCTGGAGATCGCCCGCGATACGGGCGCGCGGTTCCTCCAGGCCTCGACCAGCGAGGTCTACGGCGATCCGGAGCAGCATCCGCAGGCGGAATCCTACTGGGGCAACGTCAATCCCACGGGGCCACGGGCCTGCTACGACGAGGGCAAGCGCTCCGCCGAGACCCTGACCTTCGATTTCGAGCGCCGGCACGGCCTCGATATCCGCGTCGCCCGGATCTTCAACACCTACGGCCCCCGGATGCGCGCCGATGACGGCCGCGTCGTCTCCAACGTGATCTGCCAAGCGCTCGCGGGCGACGACATCACGGTCTACGGCAACGGCGCGCAGACCCGTTCCTTCTGCTACGTCAGCGACTTGGTGGACGGCCTTCTCGGGCTGATGGCGGCCGAGACCCCCCTCGACGGGCCGGTCAATCTCGGCAACCCTCACGAGATGACCGTCGGCGAGTTGGTCGACCGCGTGGTGCGGATGACCGGGACGCCGTCCCGGATCGTGCGGCGGCCGCTGCCGGTGGACGATCCGCAGCGCCGCCGCCCTGACATCACCCGGGCCGAGACCCTGCTGGGCTGGTCGCCCAAGGTGCCGCTCGAAGCGGGGTTGGAGGCGACGATCGCGTGGTTCTCCCGCGAGATCACCCCGCGCCAAACGCGTCCGGCGATCGAGGAGCACGCCGTTGTCGCCGGCTGATCCACGCCCCGGGCGGCCGAGGCGCTGATGGACGCCGCCCCCATCCAAGTCGGGCTCGGCAATTGCGCATCGTCCTTCGTGCAGGGGCTGCACCATCACCGCGACGCCACCCCGGGCGAACCCGTGCCGGGCCTGATGTCGCCGGATCTCGGCGGCTACCGGGTGGGGGACATCACCGTGGGCGCCGCCTTCGACGTGAGCGCGCCAAGGTCGGGCGCGACGTCGCCGACGCGATCCTGGCCGAGCCCAACAACACCCTGCGCTTCGCCACCGTGCCGGAGACCGGCGTCACGGTCCGGCGCGGGCGGACGCTCGACGGAATCGGCCGCTATCTCGAGGACGTAGTCACGGAGTCCTCCGAGCCGGTGGCCGACGTGGCGGCCGAATTGCGGCGCGCCGGCACGCAGGTGCTGGTCTCCTACCGGCCGGTGGGCGCCCAGGCGGCGACCGAGTTCGACGCGGCCTGCGCGCTTGAGGCCGGCTGCGCCTTCGTGACCTGCATCCCGGTCTTCATCGCGTCGAATCCGGACTGGGCGGAGCGCTTCGCCGCGAAGGGGCTGCCGATCATCGGCGCCGACATCAAGAGCCAGGTCGGCGCCACCATCGTGCACCGGGTGCCGGCCAACCCGATGCGCGAGCGCGGGGTGCGGCTCGACCGGACCTACCGGCTCATTTCGGCGGCAATGCCGACTTCCTGAACATGCTGGAGCGCGAGCGGCTGGAATCCAAGACGCTCTCGAAGACCCGGGCGGCGGCGAGCCAGCTCGACGCACCGCTGGCGCCGGGCGACGTCCAGGTCGGCCCGAGCGACCACGTTCCGTGGCTGACCGACCGGACATGGGCCCATATCCGGCTGGAGGGCACGGCCTTCGGCGGCGCCCCGCTCACTGTCGAGCTGAAGCTCGAAGTCTGGGATTCGCCGAACTCGGCCGGGATCGTGATCGACGCGGTGCGCTGCTCCCCGCTTGCGGGAAGCGGGGGCGTAGCCGGAGCGGCGGTGAGGGGATGCGCGCGCGGCCTCGCGCTTGGAAGAGCGCGGGGGAACGCGAGGATCGACTCGGTGATGCTCTGGAACGAGCCCAACGACGAGTCGCACGGGGATCCCGAGATCGACCCCGACTGGCTGCTCTTTGCCGAGATGGCCAAGGCGGCGGGTCACGCGATCCGGGACGTCAACCCGCACCTGATCCGCGTGCTCGGCGGCCTCTCGCCGATCGATCCGGTCTTCATCCGCCACAAGGAGGCCGAGGGCTCCTCCTACGACCGGCACTTCCACAGGGGCCTGCTGCGCCAGGACGGCACGCCCAAGATCGCCCTGGAGAGTTTTGCCCGCCACACACCCGAGATCGGCCTGCCAGTGGTTCCCTTTCGAGGATCGCCGGCTCGACGCGGCGGTGGCCTGGATGAAGCGTCCGGGCGTGCGCCACCTGCGCACCGGCCTGTCCTGGGCCGACAGCTTCCGCCCGGGGGCGCTCGACGGGTTCGACCGGCAGATGGCGGCGCTGCAGGATTTCGACGTGACCGTCACCTTCTGCTTCACCCCGGAGCACCGGGGGATCTCGCCCCACCACACCAGCGCGCCGCTGGTCCGGTCGGAATACGCGGCGTTCTGCGCCGCCATGGTCCGCCGCTACGCGCCGGGCGCGCCCGGCTGAATCGACGCCCGCGCCGCAGGCGGCGCTCACGGCTCCTCACGGTGCTGGGACACCGGCCTTCCGATCGCCTCAGGCGCGACGTCGTGGTGCGGCCGGTCGCGACGCCGGTGCCGCCCTGCCCCGCCGCTTCCCGCGCCCGGCCGGCCCTCTGGCCTTGGCTGTGCCGGTACTCCCCGTCTCCGATCCGCGCTGCGTCTGGGGGGCGTGCGCGTCGAGGAAGCCCCGGCACGCGTCGAAATCGGTCTCAGCCTCCGGCGGACAGGGGATGCCGCGCTGCTCGGCCAGGCTGTGGGCGTATCTGACCATCGCCGCGCTCGGAATCGTCCGGTCGCGGGCGCGGCCCAAGCCGTCCTCCTGGGGCGCACGCGGCCCGGCATGGGCGTCCAGAAAGGCCCGGCAGACCCGGATGCTGCTCTTGCAACCCCGTGGCAGCTTCATGCCCCGTCGCTCGGCCAAGCTCACCGCGAACGACACCATGGCCGGCGTCGGCGGCCGATCGTCCGCCGGACCGGGCGGGATCAGGCTCGGGTCGAGGCTGATGACCGGCGAGTTCGCGATCGCGGCGATCAGCTCGTCGAGGCGCGCGCGCGTGCGCTCACGGAAGGCGTTCGCACGATCGACGGCCTCGGCCCGCGTGGCTGCGCGACCGATCTCGGCCAGCTCCGCCTCGAACAGGGCGCGCCCGACCGGGTCGCCATAGGTCGGGAACACGCGTCGCACCGCCGTCATGAAGGCCAGGCCGACCTCGGTGACCGCGATGGCCGGATCCTTGCCGGTGGCCAGGGTGATGTACCGGCTCTTCAGGAGCTTGGGCAGGATCGTGTCGCGGGTGGCGGCCGTGCCGAGACCCTTGGGCTCGTTCGGGTTGACCGGGTTCTCCAGGGCACGCTTGACCGTCGGATCGTCGACTTGGTCGATCAGCCGGCCCATCACCACCGGCAGCTCGCCCCGGGTGATCCGCCGCGGCGGCTCGGTCGTCGCGGTCGCGACCTCCGCCCCGGCCGCCGATGCGCCTTCCCGGTCGTTCACGGGGGGCAGACGCGCGGCCGTGGCCTCCCCCTCGCGCCGGGCCTTGCCGGGCACGGTATCGGCTTCCAGCTCAGCCTCGCCGCCGTAGACGGCGCGCCACCCGGGAGCACGGATGACGCTGCCGGTGACGGAAAACGGCTTCGCGCCCAGCGGCGTCCCGACCTCGGCCGTGACGCTCGTGCGCGCATCGATGCCGTCGGGCAGGTGGGCGGCGAGAAAGGCCTTCGCGACGAGGTCCCACAGGCGGAACTGGTCCGCCGAGAGGCGGCCGCGCTCGGGCACCTTGCGCAGGGGCACGATTGCGTGGTGCTCGCCCGGATCCTTGACGTAATGCCCCTTCACGCCCCGGCGGATCTGCGGTGGCACGCCCGCCGGAATGACGGTGCGCAGGTCGGTGAGCACGGTCGCGATGGCGGTGATGATCGCCGCGGCATCACCCGCCTGCCCGTCCGGCAGGTGCTCGGACTCGGTGCGCGGGTAGCTGAGATAGCCCTGATCGTACAGCTCCTGGGCGAGACCGGCCGTATGCTGCGGATCCCAGCCGAATCGTTTGGCGCAGCGCCGCGCCAGGGTGTCCTTCGAGAACAGCCGCGGGGGTGAACGGCGCACGTCCTTGTGCTCGACCGCCAGCGGGCCCGACCACGCTGCGGCGGCCGTTCGGATCGTCTCGGCGACCGCCGCGTCGAAGATCCGCTCCCTCGGCGCATGCCACAGGGTCAGCGCGGCACCGGACTGGGTCTCGAGATGCAGGGCCACCTTGAAGAAGTCCTGCGGCACGAAGGCGCGGATGCGGTCTTCCAGATCGGCCAGGATGGCGAGGGTCGGCGTCTGCACGCCACCGAAGCGCCAGGGTTCCCGGAAGGCGGGCGGGCGCAGGCGCAGCGAGATGGCCCGCGTGCCGTTCAGGCCGAGGTGGTAATCCTCGTACTGCCTGCACAAAGCTTCGAGGTAGGCGGCGTAGTCGCGCTCGCCCGAACCCGGCTCCTGGGCCAGGGCCGCGAAGGCGCGGCGGATCGAGACCTCGTCGAGCGCGCCCAGCTTGAGCCGGTCGACCCGGCCGCGCCAGCCGAGATGCTCCAGCACCTCCCAGGCGATCATCGACCCTTCGCGTCCGGGATCGGTGGCGATGATCACGCGCTCGACGCCGCTCAGCGCCTGCCGGATGGCGGCGATCTTCGGCGCGTGCGACTGGCCGGACCGGTTCGTCCCGTAGCCGACCGGGATCGTGGCGAGCTTGATCGGCAGGGCGTCGAAGCGCCAGGGCTTCCACTCGGGCCGGATGGTGCCCGGCTCCTCGGCCGACAGCAGGTGTCCCTCGGCGGCCACGCAGACCGTGTTCGGCGAGCGGAAGAAGCGCTGCAGCTGGCGCATCGCCGAGGGCTTCTCGAAGAAGAACAGCGTGCGGCCGGAACTCGGAGAAGACATGTCGCTGACCGCGAAGGCGCCTGCTGCAGACGGCAGCTCGTTGCTAGTTTGTTCCAACGTGGCGTCGCATGCAATGGCGCCGTACACGACGCGCCGGAACGCATCCCTCGAAATCCCGCTGTGGTCGGCGTCCGATGCCGCCAAGCCCCTGATTGCCCGGGCCGATAACCAAGTCTTTATTGGTTGAGAGGCGACATGCGCAGTAAAATCGGCAATCCTGGTCCGCCGGAACGGCGGATCTCCTGCCGTCGCCGCGATGGATCGACCCCGTGCCGGTATTCCCGTGACGAACCAGTCCGCCCCCATCGTCCCGATCCTGCCGGCCGCCGGCCGCGAACCCTGAGGCGGTCATGCTGGACACGCTCGTCGCGCTCTTCCCCCCGGGCTTTCGCGAGGCGTTGCGCACCCTGGTGACGCGGCGGCCCGCCGACCGGGTACAGGCGGCTTCGCCCCTCCTGCCGGGCCTCGACCCGAGGCTCGCACCGATGCCGGTCGTCGCGCCGCCGGCCGCCACGAACGACAATCCGCTCCAGGCCGTCCACGAGGCGGTGGAGCGCGACCTGCGCGCCAGCGGCCATTTGCGGTAAGACCGTCAGCGCCCGGCCGGCCCGGGGCGGTCGACCGCTCCGGCCTCGACCCAGTGGCAGGCCGTCGTGTTCCGGAGGCTGGCGCAATCGTAGCTCTGTCCGCCGAGCGAGACCCGGTCGGCGATGCCCGTGATGTCCGCCCGCGGCAGGACGCTGCAGCCGAGATGATCCGCCTTCGGATCGGCCAGTTGCGCCGCCGCGGCCTGCGCGCCGCCCCGCATCAGCATCCGGTAATTGGCCAGCGACGGGCAGCCGATCACCGGCGGCCCGCCCCGCCGGTCCGCGGCGGCCTTGTCGGGGGCGCCCCGCCCCGGCGGCCGGCCCCCCTGCTGGCTCAGGGCGGGCGCCGTCGCGAGGCCGAGCGCCACGACGGAGAGGAGAAATGCGCGTGTCATGCTCCGCCCGTACCACGCCGGGCGGGTGGTTCGCGCGTCGCGGCGATCCGCGCCGGGATCCGGCGATTCCGGATCTGCGGCGGCGGCAGGGCTCGGATGCGGCGTTCAGGCTTGACCACGGGCGCGCCATTTGCGAGCGCCCCATTCACGGGCGCCCATGGGCGTATCGAGGGCGAGGGGAAGCGTGCCATGGCGACGGCGATCGACAGCGACCAGAAGCTGCACTTGGTCTTCGGCGGCGAATTGCAGGATCTCGACGGCATCCGGTTCCGGGACATCGCGAATCTCGACATCGTCGGCATCTTCCCGGACTACGCCTCCGCGCAGGCCGCGTGGCGGGCCAAGGCGCAGGCCACCGTGGACAGCGCCCAGACCCGCTACTTCGTGGTTCACCTGCACCGGCTGCTGGAGCCGCCGGTCGCCTGAACGCGCGTCCGGCGTCGGAGAGCGCGTCAAAACAGAGGCCTGGCGCCATGGCCGATCGGGACCGGCGACACGACCGGCCTGTGCGCGGCACCCATGCGGAAAGCGTGAAGGCATTGTGACACTTCCGACCCGCTGCTAAGAGCCTCGCCCGTCATCGGATTGCGCCGGTCCGTCGCGGACCGGTCATCGGAGCGCGGCGGGCAGCCCGGCCGCGCATGAGCGGCCGCCCATGAAGTCCTTCGCATGAAGTCCTCGATCAAGATCATCGCCGGGAATGCCAGCCGGCCCCTGGCCGAGGCGATCGCGGCCTATCTCGAGCTGCCGCTCGCCAAATGCATGGTCCGGCGCTTCGCCGACATGGAGATCTTCGTCGAGCTCCAGGAGAACGTGCGCGGCGAGGACGTGTTCATCGTCCAGTCGACCTCGTTCCCGGCGAACGACCACCTGATGGAACTGCTGATCATGATCGACGCCGCGCGCCGGTCCTCGGCCCGGCGCATCACGGCGGTGATCCCGTATTTCGGCTATGCAAGGCAGGACCGGCGCACCTCGGGCCGCACGCCGATCTCGGCCAAGCTGGTGGCGAACCTGATCACCCGGGCGGGCGCCGACCGGGTGCTGACCCTCGACCTCCATGCCGGGCAGATCCAGGGCTTCTTCGACATCCCGACCGACAACCTGTTCGCCGCGCCCGTGATGGTGCGCGACATCAAGGAGCGGCTGCCGAGCGGGGACCGCATGGTGGTCTCGCCGGATGTCGGCGGCGTGGTCCGGGCGCGGGCCATCGCCAAGCGGATCGACTGCCCGCTGGCCATCGTCGACAAGCGCCGGGAGCGCCCGGGCGAGTCCGAGGTGATGAACATCATCGGCGAGGTCGAGGGCCGCTCCTGCATCCTCGTGGACGACATCGTCGATTCGGGCGGCACCCTGGTCAACGCCGCCGAGGCGCTGCTCAATGCCGGCGCCAAGGACGTCTCGGCCTACATCACCCACGGGGTGCTGTCGGGCGGCGCGGTCTCGCGCATCGCCGCCTCGCGGATGAAGGAATTGGTGATCACCGATTCGATCCAGCCGACGCAAGCCGTCAAGCTCGCCCGCAACATCCGGGTGGCGACCATCGCGCCGCTGCTTGGCGAGGCGATCGGCCGGACCGCGACGGAATCGAGCGTCTCCAGCCTGTTCGACTGAGCGCCGGGGGCGGACAAACAGGCGGGGTTTCGAAAGGGCGAGCCCTTTCGCGGGTCCCGGGCGGAGCCCGGGTGCCGGAGGTTGTCCGGTGTCGGGCTGCGCCCGGGACGGTCAAGGCTTTGCCCTGACGACCCACCGAAGGGCTTCAGCCCTTTGGAAGCCCAGGAGACTGGGCCGCAGTACACCCCGCGCGCGACGGCCCTATCTGGCTCAGCCGACAGGAGTGTTGGTCTGGGAGCGAACACTGGGTCGGGCACACATCATCGGCATCCACGGGCTCGCCAACAAGCCGCCGCGCGACGAGAAGTCGGCCTGGTGGCAGGCCGCGATCCGCGAGGGACTCGACCGCAATTGCGGGCTGCGGGTGCCGGAGGGCGGCCTGCCCTTCACCTTCGTCTACTGGGCGGATCTGCGCTACCCGCAGCCGCTCTCCGGTGATCGCAACCGCGAGCCCTACGCCCCGGATTACGGCCTCGGCCCGTTCCCCTCTCCGGCGGGGCAACCCGAGAAGGCCGCGCCGACGCTGACCGACCGGATCTATCGCGGCCTGTCCTACCTGGAGGAGGCCGCCGGGCTGACCCCGCTGGACGACCTGATCCTGGAATACCGCCTCGACGACCTCTGGGGCTACTACGCGGATGCGGGATTCCGGGCCGCCGCCCGGGAGCGCCTGCGCGCGGTGCTCGCCGAGGCGGCCGGCGATGATGACGTGCTGATCGCCGCGCACTCGATGGGCGGCCTGATCGCCTACGACGTGCTGCGCGCCGCCGAGGCGGACGGGACCCCCCTGCCCCGCTGCACCCTGGTCACCCTCGGCTCGCCCTTAGGCCTCGCCGAGCTGAAGCTGAAGCTCGCCGACGAGCACGGCGCCCTGCGCGTGCCGGCGGCGCTCTCCGCCTGGACGAACCTGATGGACCGCCAGGACATCGCCACGGTGGGCGACGATTTCGCGGAGATCTTCGCGCCCAACGCCGCCGGCGTGCAGGTCCGGGACGTGCCGGTGGTCAACGCCTACCGGCGGCCGGACGGCAGCGAGAACCGGCACAAATCCTACGGCTACCTGCGCACGCCGGAATTCTCCCAACGCGTGGCCGGGTTCCTGAAGGACCGGTCCTGAACGCGCGTCAGAGCCGGCCCGGCACCGCCTCGCGCAGTACGCGCTCGGCGGCGGCGTCCTCGATCTTGTTGATCAGCCGGTTCGCCTCGTGCTCGTCGCGCAGGGTCTTGGCGAGCGTGAAGGTCGTGCCGGTGAGGAACAGCGCCGCCATGGCGAGGTAGCCCTTGATCCAGATATCGGCGGGCAGGAAGAAGATCCCGATCGTCAGCATCGCGGCGGCGGCGGCGAAGCTCACCAGCGTGAAGGTCTTCCAGGCGGCGGTGTGGGGCATCTGCGGTGTCATGGCTTGGATCTCCAGGGCGGTTCGGTCGGCGATCGGGGTTGGTCAGGCTTCAGCCCTGAGGCGGTCGAGCACCGCCCGCGGATCCGTGCGGGGACGGCCGTAGCCGGCCGCCGCGAGATCGGCCTCGATCCCGCCCGCGGCCTCCGCCTCCAGGTCGGTGAGCGCGGCGGCGACATCCGCCTCGGCCGCCTGCCGCTCGCGCAGGCGCGCCAGCGTCCGCTCGGCCTCCCCGAGGGCGCCCGCCGACAGGGTCGTGACCCGGCGGCCCTCGAGCCCGGCCCGGCGCAGGGCCTCGGTGGTCCGCGCCGCCCGGAGACCGCTGTCGAGGTCCCGCAGCCGCTCGCCGCCCCGCGCGACCGAGCGCTTCAGCCGTTCGATCTCGGCGCCGAAGCGGTCGGCGGCGGCCCGGCGGTCGGCCCGCTCGTCCTCCAGGGCGGCGATGTGGATCGCCGCCCCGGTTCCGAGATCCGCGCGGCCGTCGCCGAGCGCCCGCCGCGCCCCGTCCGACAGGGTGTCGATGCGGGCGCCGATCGCGTCGAGGGCCCGCATCTCGGCGGCTTGATAGGCCATGGCCCCGGCGAGTTCCCGCCGGGCCGTCGCCAGGGCTCCGGCGGCCTCCCGGATCTGCTGGCGCAGGATGGTCACGGCATGGGCGTCGTGGATCGCCTGGGCGTTGTCGGCGACCACGCCGCGCATCAGGCAGGAGAGGGTCCTCATCACGGTTCACCTCGCAGGAACGGCGCCCGGACCAGATCCAGAATTTATTGAACGTCGTTCGAAAAAGAACTAAGCACGGGCTTCCGCATTCCGCAAGCGATTAAATGAACGATGTTCAAAAAAGAATGCGCGGCCGGCCGCGCAAGGCGCCGGTCGATCGGGAGGCGGATCGGCGGGGGCTGATCGCGGCCGCCGTGGCGATCCTGAACGAGGGGGGCGCCGGGGCGCTCACGGCCCGCAGCGTCGCGGAGCGGGCCGGCACCGCGGTTGGCTCGGTCTACACGCAGTTCGACAGCCTGGAGCTCCTCCGGCTCGAAGCCAACGCCCTCACCATGCGCCGCCTGCGGGACGTGCTGACGGCGGCGCTGTCGGCCTGCCCGTCCCGGGAGACGGAGGCGCGGCTCCTGTGCCTCGCCGACGCGTATCTGGCCTTCGCGGCCGGCCATCATGCGGCCTGGGCGGCGATGTTCGAGCGCCGCACCGGGCCGGCACCCGACCCGGTGCAGGCCGATATCGCGGCCCTGTTCGGGATCCTGGAGGGCGTGCTGCGGGACGGTGGTCGACTCGCCGAGGCGGAGATCCCCGTGATGGCGCGGGCGCTCTGGTCGAGCGTCCACGGCATGACCTACTTGGCCGATCTCGGCAGCCTCGGGCCGGTCGGGCCCGGCGATGTCCGGCCGATGGTCGATGCCCTGGTGCGGGCGGCGGTGCGGGGCTTTTCGGAGGGCTGAGGCCCGGGGGGCTGACGCCGGCCGGGTGCTCCGCCCCAGGGGTGGCGACGCGCGTCGCGTTTGCCGACGATCGAACGCGCCGACGTCTGGGCCGCCGGGATGAGACCGCCGCGCGCGGCGGCCGCGCTCAGGCCGCCGTCACCGCCGCGAGAAACCCCCGGACCGTCCGGTCGGGCGCCCCCGGATCCCGGGCGAGCCCGCGCACCGCGTCGGACGCCGCCGCGGTCTCGCGGCGCCCCCGCCACATGCCGGCATTCTCGATGACGCCCTGCGCCCCGGTGGCGGCGCTCGATACCCCGCGGCCGATCTTCTGGATCGCCGCGTTCTGCTCCGCCCTGGCGGCCGCGACCCTGTAGGCCGTGTCCACGGGGTTGCGGGTCTTGGCCATGCGGTCCTGCTCGACCTGCGTCTTCAGGCCGACAAGCCCGAGACCGCGAGACGCCGTCCAGCGCGGCGGCCGGGAGGGTGTGGCGCCCCGCCCCGATACCGATCCTCATCCCCGTGCCTGCGCGATCGTCGTTCAAGTCATCGAGGATGACGCTTCAGCGTGAGCGGATCCTCAGGGCGCGTCCGGGGCCTTGCGCTTGCTGGCGCGAACCTGTCCACTCGCACCCAACACAAAGCTCGGCACAGACACACAGAATCTGCCGGGTAATCGGGAGAGAAGCGTCATGGTGCGTATCGTGCGGACGGGTTCGTCGCGGCTGGGCCGTGTCTTTCGGGCGCCGCCGGCCGTCCTCCTGCTGGCCGGGCTGGCCCTCGTCGTCCCCACCCTCGTCGTCCCTGCCCGGGCCGACGACGCCAAAGTCCGGATCAGCCGGCAGCCGGGCTTCGTCTACCTCCCCGCCGTGCTCGCCGAGCAGCACAAGCTGATCGAGAAGCACGCCAAGGCCGCGGGCCTCGGGGACGTGACGGTGGAATGGGTCAACCTGACGAGCGGTGCGGCCGGCAACGACGCCCTGCTGTCGGGCAACATCGACATCGTCGACAGCGGCTCGACCAACATGCTGCTGCTCAACGACCGCACCCGGGGCGACGTGAAGGGCCTGTGCGGGGTCGGCACCACGCCGATGATGCTGCTGACCCGCAACCCGGACGTGAAGACGCTCAAGGATTTTTCCGGCAAGGACAAGATCGCCCTGCCCTCCGTGAAGGTCTCGTCCCAGGCGGTGCTGCTCCAGATCGCCGCCAAGAAGGCGTTCGGACCCGAGAACGCGACCAAGCTCGACCCGCTCACCGTGCAGCTCGGCCACCCGGACGCGGTGGCGGCGCTGGCGAGCCCCCACAACGAGGTCAACAGCCACTTCTCGCTGCCGCCGTTCCAGCAGCGCGAGCTGCAGGACCCGGCGATCCACGTGGTGCTCAACTCCTACGAGCTGGTCGGCGAGCCGGTGAGCAACGCGATCTTCTACGCCCGGACCGGCTGGTACACCCGCAACCCCAAGCTCGCCGCCGCGATCGTGGCCGCCATCGACGAGGCCAATGGCGAGATCGCCAAGGACCCGCTCCAGGCCGCCAAGGACTACGTGGCGGCCACCAACGACAAGACCCCGCCCGAGACCCTGGTGGCGATCATGAAGGAGCCCGGGACCAACTTCTCGACCACGCCCTACGGCATCATGCTTCAGGCCCGGCACTTCTACGCGATGAAGACCATCAAGGCCGAGCCCAAGGACTGGAAGGATACGTTCTTCCCGATCGTCCACACCCTGCCGGGCCGGTGAGGCTGCTGGGGTCGAAGCCCCGCCGGGATTCGACAGAACTCCGAAGGTCGATCCCGGCTGTCCGCGGCCGCATGTTGCAATCGAAGCAGACCCGTCTCAGATCATCTGCACTTGGCGGCAAACAGCCGACAAGCAGGGGCGGGCCATGCGGCGGCGGAACATCCTCGGTCTTGCGGCCGGTCTCATCCTGACATCGGGTCAGGCAGCCCCCTATGCTGCATCCGATCGGGTCCGCCACGTGACGGTCCTCCTGCCCGTCTCGAAGGACGACCCGAACTTCGCCGAGAACGCGCGCGTGCTGCGGAGCGCGCTGCTCAAGTACGGCTGGGTGGAGGGGAAGAACCTGACGCTGACCTTCGCCTCCGTCGGCAGCGATCCGGACGCGATCGGCCGCCGACTGCCCGAGATCCTGACGCCGGAACCGGATGTCATCATCAGCCGCTCGACCGCGGTGGCGCTCGCCCTGCATCGCCGGACGCAGCGGACGCCGGTGGTCTTCACGCAGGTGAGCGACCCCGTCGGCCAGGGCATCGTCGCCACGATGCAGAGGCCCGGGGATACCATGACCGGCTTCACCGTGATGGAGCCGTCCATGGGCGGGAAGTGGGTGGGGCTGCTCCGGGAGATCGTCCCGGATCTGAAGCGCATCGCCTTCCTGCAGCACAAAGCGAGCAGCCCGATCTCCACAGCCCTGGCGGATTCGATCGCGCAGGTCGGTCCGTCCCTCGGGCTGGAGACCCTGATCATGCCCCTGCACGCGCCCGCCGATCTGGAGCCGACCTTCGCGCGCCTGGCTGCCCTGGACCGGGTCGGGCTTCTCGTCTCCCCGGGGGCCTTCACCCTGGAGAACCGTGTCCTGATCACAGCCCTGGCGGCGCGCGGGCGGATCCCGGCCCTGTACCCGTTCCGATACTTCGTGATGGCCGGCGGTCTGGCCTCCTATGGGACCGACGAGACCGTCTGGTTCCAGCTGGCCGGCGACTACGTCGACCGCATCCTGCGGGGTGCCAAGCCCGGGGACCTTCCGATCCAGGGGCCGAACCGCCTGTCCTTCGTGCTGAACGCGAAGACCGCGGACGCGCTCGGCCTCACCGTCACGCCGGCCCTCCTGGCCCGGGCCGACGAGATCATCGATTAGCGCGCTCGCCGCCACGGATACCGGTTCGGCGCAGAACGCGTCGCAAAGATTCCAGGCCGGGCACGATGGCACCGCGCTCGGGCACGGCCTGCGCACGCATCGGGGTGACCGGCCGCTTCGTCAGCGGGTCCCGGGGCCGTGGCGCGCCGCAGCCTCACGGGAGACTATCCATCCCGGTGTGCCCGCAGCGGGGTCCCGACCGGCCAGAGCGCGTCCGTATCGGTCAGGCCGTCTCAACGGGCGTTGCGGCCGGGCACGGCACTCGGCCTTTGTATTGGCGCGCCCGCGCGCCGGACCGGTGTTCATTGTGGCGAAGGGCGCTCCCGGCCAGCAGCCTTCCGGCGCATCCGGCTGCCCGGCCTCCCGAGCGCAGCACCCTTGGGGGCCAGGGGATCGGCAGTCCAGGCGGGCCCCACGACAACCAGTGCCGTCAGTCGATCACGCTGCTGACAGTTTCGGCATTGCGCCAGACCGACCATCGGGCCCGCCACGGTCAGCGCGGGCCGGTGAGCTCATCGACTGAGCCGCAGCCCGATATTCTTGAACTTCAACACGGCCTCGTGGTGATGGACATTCAGAAACCGAGTCTCAAAACCGTTGGCATTTTCTGGAACAACGATACGGAAACTCGCTCGTACATTCCCGGTCAGGAAGGTTGAGAATAAAATTTCCGAGCCGTCATTGATGCAAACATCGAAGCTGTAGCAAAAATCCTGCGGTGCCTCGACATCGATCAGCACATCATAGACCCCAGCGGGCATGCTGATCTTGGGGCCGTAAACGATCCAATCTTTGTCGCCCTTGAAATTGTTATGGGAATCATAATTTCCGTTGAGGATCAGGCCTGGAAACAGGAACGGTCTCGTATCGTCGCCGGTCACATGCAGGAGTGAGCTCCAGGCCGAACCCGACAAGCCGTTGATGACCGTGTTCGGACGATCGAAGAAGCCGCCTGTCTCGGTCCTCGTCCTGTAGATCATGGAATCGTCTTGAATAAAGCGTTGAAAATTTATTAGATCCGCTTCGTGGGGCGACACGAGATGCTGCTTGCCGAGCAGTTTGAATTCTTTGGATTGCAAAATGCTATCGATCAGAACATCGCGGGCCTCTCCCCGGCGAAGCTCATTCTCGTAATGAGTCCGCCCGGTTTTGTCCGGCATTCTCCCTAACAAGGTTACGTACAATGCGTTGATGAACATCTCCTCGGGAATCGTCTTGAGATAGTCGCGGCTCGTATGACGCCGATTGATGATGCGCGCCGGCTTCCCCAGGAAGATCGTCCCCGGCCAGATACGTGATAAATGCTCGAACAACTTGCGGGGTGTGTGCAATTTGTATTCTTGCACTCTGCGAGCGATCCAATCTGCGCCGATCTTCGGGAAGACGTGCTGTCTGGTCCAGGAAATGTAATCGATCCCGCCATCAAAAGATGACAGGGAGATTGACTTCAGATCATCGGTGGCCATCGCCTAATCCTGTTCAATGATGACTGAGGACTTTTTCAAGATAAGAGTGAGGGCCTGATTTGGTTCTATCTGAAGAGGCGTCAGTCATGCGATCCAGCCTCGAGAAGTGTTTGCTCCACGTGGAAAAATCCAGATAGCTGGTCTGCTTCAGGATCGCCGTTTCCATTTTGTCAGGATCGAGGACCAACTCTTCGATAAGGTCGGCTGCGCGCGCCGCGTCCTGTGTATCGATCTGATGGCAAATGTTGGCTAGATCTGAAAATATCGAGGAAAATGATGTGATCGTCGGTACACCACAGCTCAGTGGAATGCGGACGGCACTGCTGCCGCCTTCCGTCAGATCGGCGTAGCAAAACAAGGCCACATTCGACTCGCGCACCGCGGAGAGAATTTCAGACATCGGCTTGAAGCCGAATTGCAGATCAATTTCCTCGCGGAGTCCCAGTTGGTCCCGCAGCATGTAGAGAAAGTTGCTATATTCGATCCTGTTTTGCGACAGTCCGTCAATTGCGGAAAACAGTTTGAGCTTGACGTCGCGATTTCTCATTTTAAGTTCGCGCGTAATTGCAAAGGCGTGTTCGAATCGTTTGTGTTCGCAACAAAACCCGAACGTGAAGAGGGAGAAATCGTGCTTCGGCTTGATGGGATGGCTTGGCTGGATCGACGTTGAGAGGGGCAGGAAATAAATGTTTTTTACATCCGACAGCCCGGTGGAAATTTTTGCCTAATCGATGCCGCTATGCACAATAATCCGAGCATAGCGGGACGTTTTTTCGATGAACTCGGACAATTGGTGGGCGTCGCCGTCGGTCGAATGAAGCTCGACCACCACGATACCTGAGCCGGATTTGAGCCCTTCGCACAATCTCGTCAGTTCCCGCCAGCTGAAAATCGCCGGGTGGTGCTGGATAATAAAGTGCGAGCCCATTTCGTTGTTGGACGTGTAGTTCACCAACCGGTCGATGCCTTCGCCCGTTCGTTCCCACAATCGTAACACATTGCTGTCATCAGGCTTGGTTATGAGTTCCTGAGCGATGTTTTCCGAAATAATAAGGGTTGACGCCACGTCCGCCTTCTTCATGGTCGCGTAGAGATCTTCAGAATAAGCGGCGATACCGCAGCGTTGATTGAACGTGCTGATGAGGCAGATGCGCTTCTTGGAGGTCTGGTCCGTTACAGGCGGACGTTCCATCAGGAGGGTATCGATGCCCGCGATGAAATTTTGCGTCGCCCGCGTCCAAGTGAATTTTCGAATGCGGTGATAGGCCCTGCGCTGCAGGCTCTGATCTGAGCTCTTGCACACTGTGTACGCCCTCCGGAGACCGGCCCGGAGGTCGCTGCGGCTCGCCTGCAGCCAAGCGGATCTGCCCTGCCCGATCGCCGTCTTCGAAGGCGCAAAACGGGTCGGTATCAGGATGCAGGTATCCGGTGTGCAGAACTCCCTGTTCCCGCCTGAATCGGTCGTACACACCAAGGTTCTCAGGCGCATCGCTTCAGCGGCGGGCAGGCAGAAGCCCTCCCCGTGGCTCGGAAGGAAGCAGCAATCCGCGGACGCAATCAGATCCCGGATCGCCCCAGGGGACATGTAACTGTCGTCGAAGGTAATCTTGCTGCGTTCTTCCGGTCCCAGATTTCGGACGAGTTCATAAAGCTCATTGTCGAAACTGTAATGTGTCTTGATTGTGAGATGGACATCCTTATCGTCGCGGAATTCTTCGAAAAAGGCAGCGAGGCCCTCGCGCATGCCCTTTCTCGGCATGCCCGAGGAGACATGGACGAAGTGGACCCCACGGCTAGCGCGGGGCTTCTTTCTGTCCGCGCCGGTGCGTTCGGGTTCGATGTGTTCGACCCCGTTTCCCATGTAGTATGTTGGGCCTATGTAGCCGCTGCAGCGCAACGCATCGATTGCATATTGAGAAGTGCAGAAGATGGCGTCAAATTTCGCCAATTCCGAAGTAACCGATACCGGAAATACGCTTTCCTCCCAGGCGTAGCAATGCGCCGTCAGGATAGGGGCGAGGCGCGGACTCTCCTGAATGGGCCAATCGTTTTTCGTATGGACGTCGAAAGAAAGCGAAAGCACCTCATCGCGGTCGATGTATTTTTCCGAAAGTTCCGGATGGGACTGAAAATAAACATCCGTCTTGGGATCGGGGCCCTCGCGTTGCGTGAGATAGACATCAAAGCCCAGTCGCATCAGCGCCAGTGCAAAATGGCGATTGACCAGGGCGAGGCTGTATGTCCCGGCTACCGGACCATCGACCAGGATTTTTCGGCTGACCGAAGGCGTGGGTTCGTCCGTGTCGAGGAGTGTTCGCAGCCTCTGTGCGGATTGCTCGACGTATCCTGCATAGGGTTTGAGTATATCTCTGAAATATGATTTATCGAACTTCATGATGGAAGTATCTGATGTGTGATTTAGGGAATTTGCGCGCCTAATCAAGGCGGATCCCGAAAGAATGCGCCCCAGCGTTCGGGGTCATTCATGCAGATTGCGCGCGCATGAGTCAGCGCTGAACCTTGGCTCGTCTTAGGAGCACGGTGAATGGGGTGATCGGGCACGGGCGATCATTTGGCGGCAGCAACAGAGTGCTTGGCGCGGTCGCCCATGATCTGGCGGCGTTCACGTCGATGCGGTCCGACGCGTTCCTCGCCGATCAGATCCGGTGCCGCGGGAAACCGGGCGATCACCGTTGGAGGATCTCAACCGCTTCGCGGGGGGACGGCGGTGGCTGGGCCTTCGGCGGAACGCCATGCCGCCGGGGCTGCCGCGCCCCCGTCGCCTTCGGGCTCGGCCGACGCGAGCGAACGCTCAGTGCGCCTCGACGGGTCCGGCCCCGCGCTGGGGCTTCTTGAGGATCGCCACCACGGCGAGGCTCGCCACGAGGCTCGCGCCCACCAGCCAGAATCCGTCCGCGTAGGCCATCACGGTGGCCTCCCGGCGGACCTGGGCGGCCAGCATCCCGAGTGCCACGCCCTTGGCGGCGATGGGGTCGGCGATATGGGCGTGCATCCCGGCCGCCAGCGCGGCGAGCCGCTCCTGGGTGCGTGTCGCGTTGACGGTGATCGCCTCGGCCAGCACCGAGAAGTGGAAATGCTCCCGCCGGTCGATCATGGTCGACAGGAGCGCGATGCCGATCGAGCCGCCGAGGTTGCGCATCATGTTCGACAGCGCCGAGGCGTCGGCGGTGTCGCGCGGGTTCAGGCCCACGGTGGAGAGCTGCGAGAGCGGGATGGTGAACAGCGGCTGGCCGATCGCCCGCATGATCTGCGGCAGGATCAGCTGGTCGGTGCCGACATCGTGGGTCAGGCCGACATTGATCCAGCAACTCGCGATGAAGAACAGCGTGCCGGTGACCACGAGCAGCCGCGCGTCCACGGCGCGCATGATGAACGGCATCATCGGGAACAGCAGCAGTTGCGGCAGGCCCGACCACATCACCACGGTGCCGATCTGCTCGGCGTTGTAGCCCTGGATCTGCGCGCAATAGACCGGGATGATGTAGATCGACCCGTACGAGACCGCGCCGAGCACGGTCATCAGCACGCAGGCGCCGCCGACCGAGCGGTTGGCCAGCACCCGCAGGTTGATGAAGGGCTTGGCAGCGGTCAGTTCCCGCACGATGAACCCGGCGATGCCGGCGGCCGCCAGCCAGCTCGCCTCGACGATCACGGGGGAGCCGAACCAGTCCTTGCGCTGCCCCTCCTCCAGCACGAAGGTCAGGGCCGGCAGGCCGGTCGCCATCAGGCCGATCCCGATCCAGTCACCCTTCAACAGTTCGCCCCAGCGCGCGGGGGCCTTCTCGAAGGCGCCGAGCTGGATCGCGGCCGCGATCGGACCGAAGATCAGGTTCAGGTAGAAGATGTAGTGCCAGGACAGGTTGTCGGTGAGCCAGCCGCCGACCGTGGGCCCGATTGCCGGCGCGAAGGTCGCGGTGAGCCCGAACAGCGCGATGCCGACCGGCTGCTGACTCTTCGGCAGCCGCGTGCGCACGATGACGATCGCGGTGGGGATCAGCACGCCGCCGGTAAAGCCCTGGCCGGCGCGGAACAGGATCATCTGGGTGAGCGACGTCGAGAGCGCGCAGGCCAGCGAGAAGGCGGTGAACAGCATCGTGTTCACCGCGAGGTAGCGGCGCAGGCCGATCACCGAGGCGAGCCAGCCGGTGAGCGGGATCACGATGATCTCGGCCATCAGATAGGCGGTCGAGATCCAGCTCCCCTCCTCGGTGGAGGCGCCGAGCGCCCCCTGGATGTCGGCGAGCGAGGCGTTGGTGATCTGGATGTCGAGGATCGCCGTGAAGGCGCCGAGGATCGCGCCGAACACGGCGAGCCAGTCCCGGGCGCTCGCCTTTGCGGGCAAAGGCACGGCGGCCTTGGGCACGGCCGGCACGGGGCTCATCGGGGCAGGGCCTCGCTGACGAGGGCCGGGGCGGGCTTCGGCCGGGCGGGGCGCACCGGCTCCACCGGATCCTGGGTGTGGACGGTCGCCTCCACCGACAGGCCGGGGCGCAGGCGGGCGACCAGCGGGTCCGCCGGATCGAGGGCGACGCGCACGGGCACGCGCTGCACCACCTTGGTGAAGTTGCCGGTGGCGTTCTCCGGCGGCAGCAGCGCGAATTGCGAGCCCGTACCCGGCGAGAAGCTCTCGATCCGGCCCTGGAATGCGTGGTCACCGAAGGCGTCCACCGTGAAGGTGACGTGCTGGCCCTCGATCATGTGGCCGGTCTGGGTCTCCTTGAAGTTCGCCACCAGGTAGATGTCGCGGCCCATCGGCACGAGGGTCAGGAGCCCGGTGCCGGGCGCGACCACCTGGCCGACCCGCAGCGCCCGGTCGCCCGCCACGCCGTCGATCGGCGCCAGGATGGTGGTGTAGCTGAGATCGAGCTTCGCGCCCTCGACCTTGGCCTGCGCCCCCTCCAGGCTTGCCCGGGTGCTGGCTTCGAGGGCCTTCAGGCTGTCGATCTGCTTCTGGGCCGCGTCCAGTGAGGCGGCGGACTTGTCGCGGGCGGCATGGCGCTGGCGCAGGTCGGCATCCGCCTGCTGCTGGCGCTGCACCGTGCCCGAGCCGGTCTGCAGCAGGTTCTGGTAGCGGGTGTATTCCTGCTGCGAGAACGTGAGCGCGGCCTCGGCATTGGCGAGGTCGGCCCGCGCCGAGGCGACCTGCGCCTGCTGCTGGACGATCGCGGCGGCGACGCCGAGGATCTGCGCCTTGTCCTTGTCGACCTCGGCCTCGGCCTGCTTGAGCTGGACCCGGTAGGACCGGTCGTCGAGGCGGGCGATCACGGCGCCGGCCTTCACCGGCTGGTTGTCGCCGACCCTCACCTCCGCGACGATGCCGGCGATGCGTGGCGCCACCGTCACCTTGTCGGACTGGAGATAGGCGTCGTCGGTGACCTCAAGGAAGCGCCCGATCGTCCACCAGTGCCAGCCATAGGTCCCGGCCCCGCCGAGCGCGAGGAGCCCGACGAGCGGCAGGACGATGCGCGCCCGGCCGCGGCGCGGCTTCGCCCCGGGGGCCGGCGGTGCGGCGCCTGCCGTTCCACCTACGACGGGCTCGGCGCTCTTGAAGCTGTCGCTGCGACGTGCGTCCATGGTGTCTGGCCAAAATCAAAACGGTACGGTATCGTTTTGATAATCCGAATGGCGGTTTTGAGCAAGGAGGATCGCGCGTGGCGGGCACGGAGATCGATGCGGTGGAGGCGGGGCCGCGGCGCGGCGGTCGGCCGACCCGCGCCGAGGCGGTCCGGCGCGAGGCGCACCTGATCGCCGTCGCGACGAGCCTGTTCCTGGAACGTGGCTTCGATGCGACTTCCATCGACGCGGTGGCCGAGGCCGCCGGGATGAGCAAGCCGACCGTCTACGCCCGCTACCGGGACAAGCGGGCGCTGTTCGAGGCGGTCCTGCGCGAGCGGATCGCGGCATGGCTGGCCCCGCTCTCGGCCGCCGCGGAGGCGCAGGCCGCGCAGGCCGGGACCGACGACGTCGAGGCGACCCTGCACGACCTGAGCCGCACCCTGCTGGCCCATGGGCAATCGCCGGGGGCCGCGATGCTCAAGCGCAACCTCGTAGCCCAGGCGCTGCAATTCCCGGAACTCGCCCGCCTCGCCCACGAGGAGGGATGGCTGCGGGGCGTGCGCGCCGTGGCGCAACTGCTCGACGCGCTGGCCCGGCGTGGCCGGATCACGGTCTCCGACCCCGAGATCGCGGCCGATCTGTTCCTCAGCCTCGTGCTCGGCCGGTCGTCGCAGGCGAGCCTCTACGGCATCGCCACCGACCCGGAGGCGCAGGAACGGCGCCGGCAGGCGGCGGTGCGGCTGTTCCTGGATGGCGTGCGCCCGCGCTGAGGGGCGGCCGGAAGATTGTTGGGTGGCTGAAGCTGCGATATGTTCGGGAGTGGGACCGGCGGCGGCTACCGCCGGTCCCTGGCATTCACCTTCTCAGGTGTTGCCGCTTCCAGAGAGGAATGGCGAGGCGGAGCGTGAACCTCCACTCGCCATTCGCTTTTTCGGACCATGCCAGAGAGAAGACCATCTCTCCACACTCCCGGCCGCAACCGGCCGCGTGCGGCCTTCGCGGGTGAGTCGGTCGGGCTCACGGCACAAGCTTAGCCGTATCCCCGGGACTTGAAGAATCCGCCTCCGGCACCGCGAACCCGCGATTGCGCCCCCCTCGGCACCGGCCTATATACAGACATCCCCCATTCAACAGCGTGAGACGGGACATCCGGATCGACCATCCGGAGCCCGCGGCCCGATGCCCGGCCCCCGTCCCGCCAGGCCGGAGCACGAAAAGCATGTCCCAGGGTCCGCTGATGCCCAAGGCGACCGCCGTCTGGCTGGTCGAGAACACCTCGCTCGCCTTCGAGCAGATCGCCGATTTCTGCAAGCTGCACCCGCTGGAGGTGAAGGGCATCGCCGACGGCGAGGTCGCGGCCGGCATCAAGGGGCTCGATCCGGTCTCCACCGGCCAGCTCACCCGGGACGAGATCGAGAAGGCCCAGAAGGCGCCGCACTACAAGCTGAAGCCCGCCGTCTCCAAGGTGAAGCTGCCGGAGGTGAAGCGCACCACCAAGGGCCCGCGCTACACCCCCCTCTCCCGTCGCCAGGACCGGCCGAACGCCATCCTGTGGCTGCTGCGCAACCACCCGGAGCTGAAGGATTCGCAGATCATCCGTCTGGTGGGCACCACCAAGTCGACGATCCAGCAGATCCGCGAGCGCACCCACTGGAATTCGGGCTCGCTCCAGCCGATGGACCCGGTGACCCTGGGTCTGACCACCCAGATCAACCTCGATTTCGAGGTTCAGCGCGCCGCGGCCGACCGCCCGGCCGCGGTGGCGGCCGAATCCGGCGCCTCGCTGCTCCCGGCCGAGATCTCCACGGCTCAGGATGGGCACGAGGGTGGGCAGGAGGACGAGCATGGCGGCCGCGAGGAGCGGCTCGACGCGGATTCGGTCTTCGCCAAGCTCAAGGGCCGGCACCAGGATGAGGACGACGAGGAGTAGGCCTCACCGGGCCGCGTCGAAGGCGGCTAGGAACGCCGTCAGGTTCTCCGGCAGGGCGGCGCAGAGATAGCCGCCCTCCTGGACGAGGGCGGTGGGCAGCCCGGCCCGGGCGATCCGCTCCGCCGCCCCGGCGAAGCCCGCCCGGGTCACCGTGAGGGCGCCGATCGGATCGTCCGCCGAAGCGTCGAGGCCCAAAGCCACCACCAGCCCCCGCGGGTGATGCGCGGCGATCGCCGCCAGCCCCGCCTCCACGACTTCGAGCCAGGGGGCGTCGCTCGCGCCCGGCGGCAGCGCCAGGTTGCGGTTGCAGCCAACCCCCTCCCCCACGCCGGTCTCGTCGGCATAGCCCGCGTAGAACGGGAAGTAATCCGACGGATCGGCATGGACCGAGACGGTCAGGACATCCGCGCGGGCGTAGAAAATCCCCTGCGTGCCATTGCCGTGGTGGACGTCGATGTCGAGGATCGCCACCGGGCCGCCGGTGGCGGCCAGCATCCGGGCGGCAGCGATCGCGCTGTTGTTGAGGAAGCAGAAGCCGCCGGCCGAATCCGCGTAGGCGTGGTGGCCGGGCGGCCGGCAGAGGGCGTAGGCGTGGCCCTCCGCCAGCGCGGCGTCGGCGGCCGCGACGGCGCATTGCGCCGCACCGTAGATGGCAGGCCATGTTCCGGCGCGGATCGGCGTCGAGGTGTCGGCCATGTAGAGGCCGGCGAGACCGAGGAGGCCGGTGGGCCTCCGGTGCATGTGCGGCCGGGCGAAGACGCCGCTGAGGATCTCGTCGCCGAGGCCCGGCATCTCCCCCCTTCGATCCCAGGCCCCGGCCAGGAACGCCACGTAGGCGGGGTCGTGCACCGCCCGGACCGGGTCCAGGCCGTGATCGCCGGGCTCCGCGAGGGCGTGGCCGCCCTGTACGGCCGCATCGCGCAGGATCGCGTAGCGCGTGGCCTGCTCGGGATGCGGGATCGGCGTACCGCGCCGCCAGTAGCGTTCGGGGTCGTGCCGGGGTGAGTCGGGGCTGTGGAAGACGCGCATCCCGGGAGGTTAGGGCATGAGCCCGAAAACCGGAATGCGCCGTCTCACGACCGCCCGAGCGATGGATCGTCCGGCCGCACGGTGATCAGATGAGGTAGACCGTTCCGTCGGTGCGGAACACCTTGGGGCAGTCCGTCGCGTCGACCAGGCGCCGGGCCGCGTCCAGGGAGATGTGGCGGGCCTGGGCGATCTCCGGCAACGTCATCCAGCGCGCATTCATGGCGAGGCTCCCTCCGTAGTTTGTGCGGATCCCGGGTCAACGGCAGAGCCGGCGGCGGGTTCACGGGCGCGTCGTCCGGGGCGATGAGGTCCTGCGGGTTGCCCACGAGCCAGCCGGACGGCGCCGGCGGCGCGGCGGCGATCTCGCGCAGCAGGGTCGGGACCCGCGCCCAGGGCTCGGTGACCGGCCGGATCGCGGCCCGCTCCTGCCCGCCGGCGATGCGGATATCGGCCCAGCGGGCACAGAAGGCCGCGACGCAATCCGGGTCGAAATGGCGCCCGCTCTCGGCGCGCAGGCTGTCCAGGGCCGCCGCGAAGGGCATCGCCGCCTTGTAGGGGCGCTGCGTGGTCAGGGCGTCGAACACGTCCGCCACCGCGACGATCCGGGCGGCGAGCGGGATCGCGGTCCCGGCGAGCCCGTTCGGGTAGCCGCTGCCGTCCCAGCGCTCGTGATGGGCTTCGGCGATCTCGGCCGCGAGACGGATCAGCTCGGATTCGCTCCCGCCCAGGATGCGCTGGCCGATGGTGGTATGGGTCTGGACCACGGCGAACTCGTCCAGATCCAGCCGCCCGGGCTTCAGCAGGATGCCGTCCGGGACGCCGACCTTGCCGACATCGTGCAGCGGTGCCGCGAGGTAGAGGTTGCGGCAGAAATCGGCGCCGAGCCCGAGCCCCTCGGCGATGATCTGGCTGTAACGGGCGACCCGCCAGGTATGGTCGCCCGTGTCGTTGTCGCGGTACTCGACCGCGAGGGCGAGGCGGAAGATGATCTCCTCCTCGCGCTCGCGCATGTGGCGCAGGGCAGCCTCGACCTCGCCGTCGAGCCAGGCCGCCTGCTCGGCCAGCCGCCGCACGGCCTTGGCGAGGCGGATCACGTTGCGCAGCCGTACGGTCAGCTCGACGCCCTGCATGGAGGTGTCGAGAAAGTCGGTCGCCCCGGCCTCCAGGGCGGAGAGCCGCACCGCGTCCGAGATGTCGTCGGCCAGCATCACGATCGGCACCTGGGCATAGTGCGGGATGGTCCGCATGCACCGGATGAAGGCGATCCCGTCCATGGCGCGCAGGTGGCAATCGACCAGGATGAGGTCGAAGGCCCGGATCTGCGCCTCGATGAGCGCGGTGGCCGGATCGGCGTAGTCGGTCACGCTCACATCGGGCTTGGCCTCCAGCAGCCGGCGCAGCCGCTGGCGCATGGTGGCGCTGTCGTCAACCAGGAGTGCGTCCATCAGGGGCTCCCGGGCGGCGGTGTCGGTGCGACCGGCGCGGCGACGCCCGCCGGATAGGGGCGAGGGTGGTTCATCCGGAACTTCGTCGCCTGCCCCGGTCCGAACCTCTGCTGCCGCGGACGTATCGGACTCAGTTCCGGGGCGGGCACGGGCGGGAGATCTATCATTGATGCGCTCGGGACGGCGGCTGTATGATAGATTTGGATCGCAACGCGTTAAAAGTAGGTAAATAATTATTCTGCTGAGCCGAGTAGAAATAACTCTGTATCCGTACGAAATCTTGAAACGATGAGAAGGACAGAGGCGTATCGATCAGTTGACCTAAGGAGATCAGAAATTGAAACTTCGAACGATAGTACACATTGCACTTTTGCCGAGGCACAGCCCTGAACGGCGGTCATGAACAGGATCGCGCGTGGCGCGGACCGGCTTCTCCCTGTGGGGGCGCCGATCGGAAGCGCTGACACGGGACCGGGCCGCGGCTACCGTCGCGCGCCTGCGGACATCGTGTCCGGCAGGCCGGCACCGGAGGCCCGTCGGGAGAAGCCGGGACGATGATGCGGTTCGATCTCACGGATCTCGGCCTGTTCCGGCATGTGGTCGAGGCCGGCTCGATCACCCATGGGGCGGCGCGGGCGAACCTCGCCCTCGCGGCGGCCTCCACACGAATCCGGCTGATGGAGGAATCCCTCGGGGCGGCGCTGCTGACCCGGGGGCGCCAGGGCATCAGCCCGACCCCGGCCGGGCGCGCGCTCCTCGTCCATGCCCGGGAGGTTCTGGCCGCGGTCGAGCGCCTGCGCGAGGAGATGTCGGCCTATTCGGGGGGCGCCTTCGGCCAGATCCGGGTGCTGGCCAACACCAACGCCCTCACCGAATTCCTGCCGGAGGCACTCTCGGCCTTCCTGGCCGACCATCCCGGGATCGGCGTCGAGATCGACGAGCGCACCTCCGAGGAGATTGTCGGGCTGGTGGCCGAGGGGGCGGCCGATCTCGGCATCCTGTCCGGCACGGTGGATACCGGCTCGCTCCAGACCTTCCCGTTCCGGGAGGACCGGTTCGTGCTCGTCGCCGCCCGGGATCATCCCCTGGCGGGGCGGGGGGCGATTCCCTTCGCCGAGGTTCTCGGCCACGACCTCGTCGGCCTCGACAGGCGCAGCGCCATCAGCCGGTTCCTCGTCGCCCAGGCGGCGCGGGAGGGGCGTCCGATGCGCCTGCGGGCGCAGCTGCGCGGCTTCGACGCCGTCTGTCGGCTGGTCGAGGCCCGGGTCGGTCTCGCCGTCCTGCCGGAGAGCGCGGCCGCCCGGGCCGCCCAGGGCCTTGCCCTGGCGGTGGTGCCGCTGGCCGACACGTGGGCACGGCGCGACCTCACCCTGTGCCTGCGGGACCTCGACGGGCTGCCGCCCTTCATCCGGGCCTTCGTGGCGCAGCTGCGGGCTTGACCGACCCAGCGAAGGCCATGGTTTCAAAAGGGCGAGCCCTTCTGCGGGTCCAGGGGAGCGCCCTGGCGCCGGGCGTTGCCCGGTGCCGGGCGTTGATCGGTGCCGTCGCTGCTTTCGGGTGCTGCCCGCGTCCAAGCTGTCGATAAGAGCAGGGGTCGAGCCAAACGCCCTGGTCTCCGAAAGCCGAAGGTTCAGCGCTGACCGTCGCAGCATAACGGATGGCCAAAGGCTGTTATCGTGCGCAGTATTTGGCTGTTAAAGCCGATCATCGCGTTGCTTCCGGGAATTGAAGTTACGTTATTTGTATATTTAGCTAATATAAAAATACAAAATGGAGATCCGAAGCGATATGACACCGGTCATGACCATGCGCTTGATCTGCGACAGCCTAGTCATGACGGCCACGGTTTGGATATAAGCGTCCTCGAAGGCGGCCTGGGGATCCTCGACTGCCGCCGGCCTCTTCCCTGTGCTTCGCACAAGGGTGCGGGCAATTTATCAACTTCAGATAGTTTTGCGTATCGTCCGTTGGTCGTCGCAAATACCAAGATACAAGGTTTCGGGGCTGTGTATAACAAAATTGCGTTTTTTCATCTGAAAAAGACGGCTGGAACATCTGTATACCGGCATCTTCGGGACGCGGTCAGGCCAGAGTTGTGCGCAAGCTGGAGCTTGGAATTTGATCAGGCCAAGCATTATAGCGTTATTGGCGGACACTATGAATTTCAAGATATAATCAGCATCGATGCCGTGAAGATATGCTTCCTGCGTGATCCCGTCGAGCGGTTCATTTCACTCTATAATTACGTACAGACGTTCTCGAAGGAGGAATTAATCCGCAACGGCGATGCTGGAGCGATCGGCATGCACCCATTGACGCTCGAAGCATGCTTGGACAGCACGGATCAGGATATTTTGTATGACGTTTCGAACTGTTATTGCAAAAACTTTTTTGGGCGCGACTATGTCCGGAGCGACGTCTTCTCCGAAGAGGGGTCGTTCACAGAGAAAGCTTGGTCTGTCATTAACAAAATCGATTTTTTCGGATTCCAGGAAGATTTTGAATCGTCCATCATAAATTTGATAAAATTTCTAGGGTTGAGCCGACCGAGAAAAATATACAGAGAGAAAAGTATTCAATACATTCTAGAAGGACAAGGAAAATCTGCCGACGATGAAGAGATTAAATCTCTTTCGGCAAAAATTATGGATCTTAATTTGGATGATGTGGCGCTATATCGGAATATTCGAGCGCGTGGTTTTGACGGAAGACTGGGTTCGCCAAATTATGGCCTTGGTGATTTCCCCCGCGCTGAAGTCGGGCGCAAATTCAAATTCAAGGGTGTCGTCGAGTCGTTCTCAAGTATCTTGTATGACGGGTGGCACGATGTCGAAGATGGGGTGTGGTCGAAAGGGACAACCGCGGCATTGATCTTGTCCCATAGTGGGGATGCAAATCTGATTGTTTTGGAAATCGAAGTTCCGCGACAGGACAGGGCGCCGGTCAAAAATATTACCGTTACCCTGAATGAGAAATTCGCGCATCGGACGCATGTCGTTCATTCGAACACGGCTATAAGAGTTCCGCAGCTGAAAACCGACGATCGATTTGTCGCGCTCGACGCTGCAGGAAGGTTCTTGCTGAGCATTCCGGTCGGGCACATATCGTCGCCTTTGTACCATGTGACGATATCGATTGATAAGATCTTCGTGCCGGCGCGATATGAGGCCACGGGCGACAACAGAGAGCTTGGATTCAAACTACACGAGGTGTCTGTTCTCTGACATTCAGGCGGGACGCTACTGAGAGCGGGCTCAACCCTGCCGCTTGCGTTGCATCGGGAGAGGCTTCGAGATGTCTGCGTAAAATCGGGCGGCGGCTGATTTCCCCGCCGCCGGGGCGCTCTCCGCCGACGTGGGTACCGGTTCGGCGGGGAGTGCGTCACAACGAAGGCTCCGGGCCGCACGATTGCAACGCGGTCGAGTACGGCCCTCTGGGAGTGCGTTCTGTTTTCGCGCTGCGCTGCCGATCGACGCGGTCCGCACGGTGGTTGGATCTGGCCCATGGGCAGATCGGTATGGGGCACGTGTGCGACGTCGCGATTTATCGCCTCTAGGGATGATCCTCGCCAGGGATCAACAGGCGCACAATGTCGGAGGTGGAATGCAGTGGGATCAAGGCTTCCGAGCTGGTCTCGCCCGGCAAGAGCTGAATGACGACGCCCGCGATGCTGCTGTCATCTGAGCGATAATCCTGCCCGGCCTCGCGGTGTTTCCGCACGGACTTCATCGGTGTTGCCTGATGCGGCGCGTGTCCGCGCGGTCCAGGCAACGCTTCAATCTATCCTGATGTCTCCACGACGGTCGTCCTTCAGAGTCGAGCAGCCTCCGAAGCTGGATCGCGACCAAGGTTTCGTGAGTGGGCATGGCGAGCGTTCTTCGCCGAAGGTGATGCCGCTTCTGCACACGAAAGCGCGCCACAACAAAGGCTAAGCGCTGCGCGCGATTGCAACACGACCGGGCGCGGCTCTGAATTGAGGCGATGCCATCGCCGCTGAACGCTTCATCAACTGGGAGATGATTGATGTTGCCGATTGTTCGATCGTGCATCCTTCGGTCGAAACCACCAGATCAGGGGCTTCAGGAGCCTCGTAGGGTGCTGAGATGCCGGTGAAGTGTGGAATCTTTCCGGCTCGGGCTTTGAGATAAAGTCCTTTCGGATCGCGCCTCTCGCAAACTTGGAGTGGCGTATCGATGAAGGTTTCGAGGAACGTCGTGTCGCCTGCAATGCGGCGCGCCATGGCGCGCTCCTTGCGGAAGGGAGAAATCAGCGAGACGATGACGATCAAGCCGGCGTCAGCCATGAGGCGAGCGGTCTCGGCCGCCCGACGAATGTTCTCGACGCGGTCAGCGTCGGTGAAGCCTAGGTCGCTGCTGAGGCCGTGACGCAGGTTGTCGCCGTCGAGGACCACGGTGTGGCGCCCGGCCTCGATCAGCGCGCGGTCAACGGCATTGGCAATGCTCGACTTGCCGGCCCCGGACAGGCCCGTGAACCAAGCGATCACCGGGCGCTGTCCGAGAATGCGCCACCGCTTCTCACGCGGTTGCAACGTCTGCCAAGTCAGGTTGCGGTTGTCCGCGGTGTCAGCTTTTTCGTCCATCGATCTGCCAGTCGCATAGCTTCCGGGCAGACTACACGATTCCGTGATGAGCGATGTGCTAAATTCGGCACGGTGAAGCGTGCGAATTTCGTTGGCAATCTGATGGTTTAAGCGCAGGTAACCTTCCGATGGTGTCTGTTTATGATTCGAATTATGGTGGATTTCACTGATCTCTAGGCTGTGATCGTCTCGATGTATTAGAGGTGTTGATGCGTCATCACCTGCCGGGACGACCCAACTTGAGCTTTGCATGGCTGATGGCTGATGGCTGATGGCCGAAGGGCGCATGGGGATCGTCCGCATGGGGCGCCCGCGATCCTCCGGCAGCCGGACCACGATCGACAGCCCGGCCCGAAAGCCACATCCGGAGCGCGAGCCGCGTAGGACAGGGGACAGCGATTTCGGCCATTGGACACTGCCGATGCGGTCCTATATCACTACGAACAAGCTTGGCCAGAACGGCCGAGTATTGGTTTCTGGTGGCAATATGGTGTCGCGGATCGCGGTTCTCGGGCTCCTCCTGCTCACGACAAGCGCCTGTTCGCGGCTGCCGAACGTGCCCACCGCGTACAGCTCCCTGCCGGCCCTCACGCCCGGGCATGATGCCGTCCTGAAGGCCGTCCCGAGCCCGGTGGCGCCGGCCGTCCCGGTGGCCGCCCTGCCGGTGATCCGCATCCCGGGCACGGCCCTGGCGCACGGCGCCGAGAGCCCGGCCGAGCCCCAGGGACCGCGGGTGAACCCCACGGACGTCCTGGCGGCCTCGGCGCGCGCGCGGCTGGCTTGGCAGACCCTGCATCCGACAGAGCTGATGCGGCCGGCCTTCGGGGGGCGCAGAGACGCCTTCGCGCATTCCATCGATGAAACGGGGGCGATCGGTGCCGGCGAGCCTCCCGCGAAGGTCGAGACGTCTTCGTACGACCGCGCGGCGATGATGGCGCGCCTGGAGAAGGAAGGCCGCCGCGCCGGCAAGCCGATCTGCTCGGGCTGCTAGAGCGTTCTCCGCCGAAGCGGATGCCGGTTCGGCGCAAGGAACGGGTTGAAACACGGCGCTCAGCAGCCCGAGGCGATCCCCCTCCGGACCTGCGAAACCCTACCGGTCCCTCACATCCGGAGCCGATTCAAGGCTGCTCCGAAGGCGCGCCGCCCGGGCCATGGCGATCAGATGGTCGGGGGCCAGCGGCGCGTCGTTCGACGCCGGGTCGTCCCTCACCAGCCAGAGGCCGGGCGGGGACGTCCGGATCCGAGGCCGCTCGTCGCGCGCCTTCCGTCGGCCCCTCCCCGGTCCGACCGCGGTCGTCATGAGGCGGCCGCGCACGTCAGCGGGGACCGGGCTGGGGACGGGGCCTTGGCACGGGGATCGTGACCAGCTCGCCGGTCGTTGGATCGAGGATCGTCATGGGGCGCTCCTGCGGCAGTCCGCTATGGCAGGCCCGAATTGTGGTTTAACCTTGGCCAGCCGGGGGGCGTATTCACAGTTTTCACGGCATATGTAGCTGAGAGACGGTCTGCGAATTCTGAATAGGCGTCTTTAGACTCCTATTCAGGCGCGATCGAACGGGCTGGACGAGGCCCTGCCGGCGTCTCCGTCTGCGCGTTCCGCTCCAGTCGCGGGGAACAGGATGCTGGCCCCGGGTTCGGGCGGTCACCCCCTTCGCCCCGGGGATCGCATGGCGCCGCGCCCGACGGTCGTTGCCTTCGACATCATCGGTACGGCCTCCAGCCTCGAACCCCTGCGGCCCGCGCTGACACGGCTCGGGCTTCCCGCGATGGCCCTCGACTGGCTCTACACCGCCACCCTGCGGGACACGTTCGCGCGCCGCGACCGGCGCTTCGCACCGCTCGAGGCCGTTCTGGGAGGTTGTCTCGACGAGCTTCTGGCCCTGCAGGGCGTCGAGGCCGATCCGGACCGGAGGCCGGCCGTCCTGGGATCGATGGCCGATCTGCCGCCGCACCATGATGCCGGGGCGGCCTTCCGGATCCGGGCCCAAGCCGGGATCCGGATCGTTGCCTTCGACAATGGCGGGGCGCAGGCCACGCAGGCACTGCTCGCCAAGGCGGGGCTCGAGAGGTTCGCGGCCCGGGTCCTGCCAATCGAGGATATCGGGCTCGCCAAGCGGCGTCCGGAGGTCACCCGCTCCGCGGCCGAGGCGAGCGGCGTGGCACCCGGCGCGATGGCCCTGGTCGCCACGCATCCCTGGGACGTGCACGGTGCCCGGAGCGCCGGCCTCGTCGGGGCCTGCCTCGCCGACGGACGGCCCGACACGCCGGTGCTGGGTTAGCCCGACATCGCCGGCGAGACGCTGCGCGCGGTGGCCGAGCGCCTCGCGGGGCGATCGCCGCCTAGACCGACATCCACCGGAGCACGTCGGCCTCGACCATGTCGGCCCGGGCCCCGGCCAGGACCACCTGCCCGCGATCCATCACCGCGTAGGAATCGCAGAGGTCGCGGGCCCATTCGAAATACTGCTCCACCAGCACGATTCCCATCTCGCCCTTGCCGCGCAGGTAGGCGATCGCCCGGCCGATATCCTTGATGATCGAGGGCTGGATGCCTTCGGTGGGCTCATCGAGCACGAGGAGCTTGGGCCGGGTCACCAGCGCCCGGGCGATGGCGAGCTGCTGCTGCTGGCCGCCCGAGAGATCGCCGCCGCGCCGGTGCAGCATGTCCTTGAGCACCGGGAACAGGTCGTAGATCTCCCCCGGGATGTGGCGATCGCGGCGCTTCAATGGAGCGAAGCCGGTCTCCAGGTTCTCCTTGACGGTGAGCAGCGGAAAGATCTCGCGGCCCTGGGGCACGAAGGCGATCCCGGCGCGCGCCCGGTCGTAGGGGGCAAGCCCCTGGAGCGGGCGGCCGTCGAGGCGGATCGCGCCGGAGCGCACCGGCTGCTGGCCGACGATCGCCCGCAGCAGCGAGGTCTTGCCGACGCCGTTGCGGCCCAGAACCGTCGTCACCCGCCCGGCCTCGGCCGTGAGGGAGACGCCGCGGAGCGCCTGGGCGGCGCCGTAATAGAGATCGATCCCCTCGACGCTCAGCATGGGGATTCACCATCGGATTGCGCGGGCAAACACAGGGATTCCAAAGGGCTCAGCCCTTTGGTGGGGTGTCGGGGTGAAACCCCGGCCAACAGCTCTCCGGTCCCTTCCGGGGCCGGAGAGCTGTTTTGCAGGGCTCTGCCCTGCACCCGCAAAAGGTCTCGACCTTTTGAAACCATGATTGTGGTCATCGTCCCAGATAGACCTCGACCACCCGCGGGTCGGCCGAGACTGCGTCGATCGAGCCCTCGGCCAGCACCGCGCCCTCGTGCAGGCAGGTGACCCGGCAGCCGAGGTCGCGGACGAAGTGCATGTCGTGCTCGACCACCAGCACGGCGTGCTCGCCCGCGATCCGCCGGAGCAGGCGGGCGGTCTGCGCGGTCTCGGCGTCGGTCATGCCGGCCACCGGCTCGTCGACCAGCAGGAGCTTGGGGTCCTGGGCGAGCAGCATGCCGATCTCCAGCCATTGCTTCTGGCCGTGGCTCAGATCGGCCGCCGGACGGTTCCGGTGGGCCAGCAGGCCGACGGTCTCCAAGAGGGTGTCGATCCGCGCGGCCTCCACCCCGTTGCGCCAGCCGAACAGGGACGCGAAGGCGGCCCGCGGACCTTTGAGCGCCAGCAGGATGTTGTCGGCGACCGTGTGGCTCTCGAACACGGTCGGCTTCTGGAACTTGCGGCCGATGCCGAGGTCGGCGATCGCCGGCTCGTCGCTCCTGAGCAGGTCATGGGTGCCGTCGAACACGGCGATGCCGCTGTCCGGCCGGGTCTTGCCGGTGATGCAATCCATCATGGTGGTCTTGCCGGCGCCGTTCGGGCCGATGATCGCCCGCAGCTCGCCGCGGGCCAGCGTCAGCGACAGGCCGCGCAGGGCCTTGTAGCCGTCGAAGGTCACCCGCAGGTCGTCGAGGTAGAGGAGCGCGCCCGTCTCGCGCTTCCGGTTGGCGGGGCCGCTGGCATCCGGGCGTTCGAGGAGGTCGGTGGTCATGCGCCCTGCCCTTGTTCGACGCGTTCCGGGGCGATCTCGGGCTCCGGCGGCAGCTTGGCGGCGGCGCGCCGGGAGCCGAGGCGCTCGATCGCGGTGCCGACGAGGCCGCGCGGCAGGAACAGCGTCACGACCACGAACAGGGCGCCGAGCGCGAACAGCCACGCGTCGGGCATCGCGCCGGTGAGCACGGTCTTGGCGTAGTTGACCAGCACGGCGCCCAGCGCCGCGCCGACCAGGGTGCCGCGGCCGCCCACCGCCACCCAGATCACCGTCTCGATGGAGTTGGTGGGGGCGAACTCCCCCGGGTTGATGATGCCGACCTGCGGCACGTAGAGGGCGCCGGCCACGCCCGCCATCATGGCCGAGACCGTGAAGGCCAGCGTCTTGAAGTGCTCCGGCCGGTAGCCGAGGAAGCGCGTGCGGCTCTCGGCATCGCGCACGGCGATCAGGATCTTTCCATAGGCCGACACGGTCATGATCCGGGCGATCAGGTAGCCGAGCGCCAGCGCCACGCCGGTCGCCACGAAGATGCCGACGCGAAAACCCTGGGCCTGGACGGAAAATCCCAGAAGGTCCTTGAAGTCGGTCAGCCCGTTGTTGCCGCCGAGCCCCATGTCGTTGCGGAAGAAGGCGAGCATCAGCGCGTAGGTCAGCGCCTGGGTGATGATCGACAGGTAGACGCCCGTAACCCGCGACCGGAAGGCGAGCCAGCCGAACACGAAGGCCAGCAGCCCCGGCACCAGCAGCACCATCAGGGCCGCGAAGGCGAAGTGGTCGAAGCCGTACCAGTACCAGGGCAGGGCCTTGTAGTTCAGGAACACCATGAAGTCGGGCAGGACCGGGTTGCCGTAGACGCCCCGGGATCCGATCTGGCGCATCAGGTATAGGCCCATCGCGTAGCCGCCGAGCGCGAAGAACGCCCCGTGGCCGAGCGAGAGGATGCCGCAATAGCCCCAGACGAGGTCGAGGCTGACCGCGAGCAGCGCGTAGGCGAGGTATTTGCCGAACAGGGAGACGAGGTAGGTCGGCACGTGCAGGCCGGAGCCCTCCGGCACCGCGAGGTTCAGCACCGGCACGGCGAGGCAGAAGGCGGCCAGGACGGCGAGGAAGATCCAGCCCTTCAGGTCGATCAGGGGGGTGCGGGGGGTCATGCGGCGGATCCCGAGGACGCAACGCGTGTCCCCTCCCCCTTGCGGGGAGGGGTGGGGGTGGTTCCGGCTCGAGCGCGGCGGTGCCTTCTGCACCACCCCCACCCTCGGTCCCTCCCCGCAAGGGGGAGGGACGGACGCCAGTCCCTCACGATTCCACCGCCCGGCCCTTGAGCGCGAACAGGCCGCGCGGGCGCTTCTGGATGAACAGGATGATGAAGATCAGGAGCCCGATCTTGGCCAGAACCGCGCCGATATACGGCTCGGCGAGCTTGTTCACGATGCCGAGCGTCAGCGCCGCCACCAGCGTCCCCCAGAGGTTGCCGACGCCGCCGAACACCACCACGAGGAACGAGTCGATGATGTAGCCCTGGCCGAGATTGGGCGAGACGTTGTCGATCTGCGACAGCGCCACTCCGGCGATCCCCGCGATGCCGGAGCCGAGCCCGAAGGTCAGGGCGTCGACGTAGGGCGTGCGGATGCCCATGGCGGCGGCCATGCGCCGGTTCTGGGTGACCGCCCGGGTCTTCAGGCCGAACGACGTCTTTCTGAGCACGAAGAGGAGGCCCAGGAACACCGCCATCGCGAACGCGATGATCCACATCCGGCCCCAGGTGATCGACAGGCCGTAGAAATCGAAGGCACCGCTCATGAAGGCCGGCGCGCCGACCTCGCGGTTGGTCGGGCCGAAGATCGAGCGCACGCCCTGCTGCAGCGCGAGGCTGACCCCGAAGGTGGCGAGCAGCGTCTCCAGCGGGCGCCCGTACAGGAAGCGGATGATGAACCGCTCGATCAGCACGCCCATCAGCCCCGCCACCAGGAACGCGCAGGGGATGCTGATCGCGAGCGACCAGCCGAACAGGGCCGGTGCCTTTGTGCGGATCAGCTCCTGCACGAGGTATGTCGTGTAGGCGCCGAGCATCACCATCTCGCCGTGCGCCATGTTGATCACGCCCATCACCCCGAAGGTGATGGCGAGCCCGATGGCGGCGAGCAGCAGGACCGAGCCGAGCGAGATGCCGTACCAGACGTTCTGGAGGGCACCGAGGATCGCGAGCCGCGTCTCGATCGCCGCGATGCCCCGGGCGGACGCTGCGCGGACCGCGTCGCTCGGATCCGCCGCGAGACCGCGCAGGATGCCCATCGCGTCGCCATCGCCCCGGGCCTGGATGGCGGGAATGGCGGCAATCCGGTCGGCCTCCGCGGTCCCGGGCTTGGCGAGCAGCACGGCGGCGCGAGCTTCGGTCAGCGCCTGCCGGACGCCCGGATTGGTCTCGCGGGCCAAAGCCGCGTCGAGGGCCGGCAGCGCCGCCGCGTCGCGGGCCTTGAATACCGCGTCGGCCGCGGCGCGGCGCTTGGCCGGATCGGCGTTTGCGAGGTCGAGCTGCCCGCGGGCGGCCTCGATCGCCCGGCGGACCCGGTTGTTGGCGCGCACGGGCTTGAGGTCCGGGCTGTCGGCGGCCGGGGCACCGGTCTTCGCATCCACGACGGCGTTGCCCTGCCGGATCAGCAGGGTCTTGTCCGGGCTCGCCAGCAGCCGGCCGTCCGACAGGGCCGCGAGAATCGCGTCGGCGCGCGGGTCGCCCGAGGCGGCAAGGCCGGAGACGCCGGCTTCGATCTCGGCATAGCCGTCGCCGGCGAGCTGGCCGTAGGGGTCGGCGGTCTGCGCCAGCGCCGGGGCGGCGAGGAGCAGGAAGAGGAGGCAGAGGAGACGGAGCATCGGGGCCGTTCTGCGAGCCGAGAGCGGTGCGTTCATCACGTGTGAGGCGCGTATCCCCTCTCCCCGCGTGCGGGGAGCGGAGGCGAAGCCGGAGCGAAGGTGAGGGGGCGGTTCCGGATGCGTCTCATCCGTCGAAGCCCCCTCACTTTCGGCTGCCGCCTCGATTCCTACCCCGACATGGGGGCAGGAAGCCCTCTCCTCGCGGGCGGGAAGAGGGGGCAGGGCTTACGCGCCGCCACAGCTCTTGGTCTTGGTGTTGTAGTTGCCGCACTTGAGCTTGACCCAGTCGGCCTCGAGGTCCTTCGAGCCCTCGAGCTGCTTCGACCACGCCTCGCCGGGGATCAGCTTGTCGGTCTTCCACACCACGTCGAACTGGCCGTTCGCCTCGATCTCGCCGATGAAGACCGGCTTGGTGATGTGGTGGTTCGGCAGCATCGTGGCGGTGCCGCCCGTGAGGTTCTTCTGCTCGATGCCCGGCAGCGCGTCGATCACCTTGTCGGGGTCGGTGGTGCCGGCCTTCTCGACCGCCTTCACCCACATGTTGAAGCCGATATAGCTGGCCTCCATCGGGTCGTTGGTGACGGCCTTCGGGTTCTTCTTGAAGGCCTGCCACTTCTTGATGAAGGCCTCGTTCTCCGGCGTCTTGATCGACTCGAAGTAGTTCCAGGCGGCGAGGTGGCCGGTGAGCGGCTTGGTGTCGATGCCGGCGAGTTCCTCCTCGCCCACCGAGAAGGCCACGACCGGGATATCGGTGGCCTTGATGCCCTGGTTGCCGAGCTCCTTGTAGAACGGCACGTTGGCATCGCCGTTGATGGTCGAGACCACGGCGGTCTTCTTGCCGGCCGAGCCGAACGCCTTGATCTTCGACACCTCGGTCTGCCAGTCCGAGAAGCCGAACGGCGTGTAGTTGATCAGGATGTCCTCGTCCTTGACGCCCTTGGACTTCAGATAGGCTTCGAGGATCTTGTTGGTGGTGCGCGGGTAGACGTAGTCGGTCCCCTCCAGCACCCAGCGCTTGGCACCGCCGCCATCCTCCGACATCAGGTAATCGACCGCCGGGATCGCCTGCTGGTTCGGGGCGGCGCCGGTATAGAACACGTTCCGCTCGCTCTCCTCGCCCTCGTACTGGACGGGGTAGAACAGGATGTTGTCGAGTTCCTTGAACACCGGCAGCACGGATTTGCGCGAGACGCTGGTCCAGCAGCCGAATACGGCCGCGACCTTGTCCTTGCTGATCAGCTCCCGGGCCTTCTCGGCGAAGAGCGGCCAGTTCGAGGCCGGATCGACCACCACCGGCTCCAGCTTCTTACCGAGCACACCGCCCTTGGCGTTCTGCTCGGCGATGAGCATCAGCATCACGTCCTTGAGGGTGGTCTCGGAGATCGCCATCGTGCCCGAGAGCGAGTGCAGGATGCCGACCTTGATGGTCTCCTGCGCCCGGGCGGCCCCCGCGCCCACGGCGCTGATCGCGAGCCCGGCGGCCAGTGCGGCGGCTGAGGCCCAGCTTCCAAATGCTTTCACGGCGGTCCCCTTCGTCGTCTTCGTTGAGACGGCGCGAAGGCTCGCAAATCATGTGCCACATATTTAGGCAACGGCTGTCGCGTGGCCGTTTCCCGGGCTATGCCTGCCTGTCCACACGGCGCTGGCCGCGCGAATCGCGCGCAGGTGAACCCTGTGTACGGATCTGAACAAATTCGCCCGCGAAAACTAACCTGGTCGATACTGCGCCGCGGTGCGGTGTGAGACAGTGGCGATCATCCGCCGGGGTCCCGGGTCGCGGGTGACGGGAGATGGCCCGTGCTCCTGCCCGGATCCGGAGGATCCTCATGGTGCTGCTGCAATCCGCCATTCGAAACCGCCTGCTCACCGCGCTGGAGCCGGAGGCGTTCAGCCGCCTCGCGCCGGCCCTGGAGCCGGTGCCGCTCGCCCTGCATGCGGTGCTGATCGCCCCGCAGGAGCCGATCACGCAGGCCTATTTCGTCGAGGAGGGGATCGTCTCCCTGGTGGCCGATACCCGCGAGGGGCGGATCGAGATCGGCCTCACGGGCCGCGAGGGCTTCGTCGGCGTGCCACTGGTGCTCGGGGCCGAGACTACGCCCCACACGGCGATCGTGCAGGCTGGCGGCGAGGCTTTGCGCATTTCGGCGGACGCCCTGCACGAGGCCCTGGACGCGAGCGCCGACCTGCGCCGGGTGCTGGGGCGCTACGTGCAGAGCCTGATCGTGCAGGTGGGCCAGACCGTCTACGCCAATGCCGACCTCACGGTCGAAGCACGGCTCGCCCGGTGGATCCTCATGACCCATGACCGCCTGGACCAGGACGAACTGCCCCTGACGCACGAGGTGCTCTCGAAGATGCTCGGCGTGCGCCGACCCACCGTGACGATGGCGACCCACACGCTGGAGGGGGCCGGCATGATCCGGGCGCGGCGGGGGCGGATCACGGTGGTCGACCGCGTGAAGCTCGAGGGTCTGGCGGGGGCGATCTACGGCGCCGCCGGGGTTTAGGCTTTGGCTGGAGAGTGGGCGCAGGTGCCGCCGCTTCTCGCCCTCCCCCGCGGAGGGGGGAGGGAGAACCCTGCGCGCAAACCGGAAATCCGGCTTTAAGCGCGCCGCGCCCCGATGCGGTCAGCCCAGGCGCACCCGCCAGATCTCCTCGGCATATTCCCGCATCGCCCGATCCGACGAGAACCACGCCATCCGGGCGGTGTTGCGGATCGCCTTGGCCCACCAGCCGCGGGGATCGCGCCACGCGGCGTCGATCGACCGCTGCACCCGCCAGTAATCGTCGAAATCGGCGGTGAGCAGGTACTGGTCGCGCCGGCGCAGGTCGTCGGTCAGCGGCCGGAACCGGCCCGGCTCCTCCGGCGAGAACCGCCCCGAGGCGATCATGTCGAGCGCCGCCGCGAGCCGCGGCGAGGCCTGGATCGCCCGGGCCGCGTAGTCCGGCTCGGCCTGCCGGGCGCGGACCCCGTCGGCTTCCAGGCCGAAGATGAAGATGTTCTCCGCCCCGACATGGTCGCGGATCTCGATGTTGGCGCCGTCGAGCGTCCCCACCGTGAGCGCGCCGTTGAGGGCGAACTTCATGTTGCCGGTGCCCGAGGCCTCCAGGCCGGCGGTGGAGATCTGCTCCGACAGGTCGGCGGCCGGGATGATCGCCTCGGCGAGGCTCACCGAGTAATTCGGCAGGAACACCACCTTCAGCCGGTCGGCGACCTCGGGGTCGTCGTTGACCGTCTTGGCGATGTCACAGGCGAGCTTGATGATCAGCTTGGCCCGCACGTAACTCGGCGCCGCCTTGCCGGCGAAGATCTTCACCCGGGGCGTCCAGTCCCGGTGCGGCTCGGCCTTGATCGCCTGATAGAGCGCCACCGTCTCGACCACGTTGAGCAGCTGGCGCTTGTACTCGTGGATGCGCTTTACCTGCACGTCGAACAGGGCGGCCGGATCGATGGCGATGCCGGTGCGCTCGGCCACGATCTTGGCCAGGGCCTCCTTGCGCTCCCGGCGCACCGCCGCGTAGCGCGCCACGAAGGCCGGATCCTCGGCATGGGCCTCCAGGCCGCGCAGCAGCTCCGGATCGTCGAGGACGCCCGCCCCCACCGTCTCGACGGCGAGCCGGGTGAGGCCCGGATTGGCGTTGTGGAACCAGCGGCGGAAGGTGATGCCGTTGGTCTTGTTGACGATCTTGTCCGTGTCGAGCGCGTGCAGGTCGGAGAAGACCGTGGAGCGCATCAGGTCGGTGTGCAGGGCCGAGACGCCGTTGACCCGGCGGGCGCCGTGGAAGGCGAGGTGCCCCATGCGGACCCGACGGCCGTTCGACTCGTCGATCAGCGAGATCGAGGCGAGGTAGGCGGCATCATCCGACGATCCCTGGCGGCCGTGCTTCGACTGCTCCTCCAGGTGCATCCAGTTGATCAGGTAGATGATCTGCATGTGGCGCGGCAGCAGCCGCTCCATCAGCTCCACCGGCCAGGTCTCCAGCGCCTCGGGCAGGAGGGTGTGGTTGGTGTAGTGCAGCGTGTTGGTGGTGACGTGCCACGCATCCTCCCAGGAGAGGCCGTGCTCGTCGATGAGGAGGCGCATCAGCTCCGGCACCGCGATGGCCGGGTGCGTGTCGTTGAGCTGGATCGCCGCGTGATCCGGCAGCGAGCGGACGTCGCCGCGCTCGGCCACGTGGCGGGCGAGCAGATCCTGGAGCGAGGCCGAGGTGAAGAAGTATTCCTGGCGCAGGCGCAGCTCCTGGCCCTCGGCCGAGCTGTCGCTCGGGTAGAGCACCCGGGAGATCGCCTCGGCGCGCATCCGCGCCGCGACCGCCCCGACATGGTCGCCGCCGTTGAACCGGGCGAGGTCGAGCGGCTCGCCGGCCTCGGCCTTCCACAGGCGGAGCGCATTGACGTGGCGCCCGCGCCAGCCGGGCACCGGCACGTCATGGGCCACCGCCCGCACGATCTCGGCCGGCTGCCAGTGACGCCGGATCACCCCCTCCTCCGAGGACGACATCGTGACGGCACCGCCGAAGCCGATTGCGTAGACCGCCTCGGGCCGGGCGAACTCCCAGGGATTGCCCTCGGCGAGCCACGTCTCCGGCGCCTCGCGCTGCCAGCCATCCTCGAAGGATTGGCGGAACAGGCCGTGGTCGTAGCGGATGCCGTAGCCCATCGCCGGGATGCCGATGCTGGCCATGCTCTCCATGAAGCAGGCGGCGAGCCGCCCAAGGCCGCCATTGCCGAGCGCCGCATCGGGCTCGGCCTCCTCCACGGCGCCGAGATCGATCCCCAGTTCCTTGAGCGCCGCCCGGGCGGTCTCGGTCAGGCCGAGATTGTTCAGCGCGTCCGACATCAGCCGGCCGATCAGGAATTCCAACGACAGGTAGTAGACGCGCTTGTTCGGCACGCCGCGCTGGGCCTCCAGGCAGGCCGCCATGATCCGGTCGCGTAGGGCCAGCGCGGTCGCCGCGAACCAGTCGCGCGGCCGAGCCGTCTCGGGGGAACGCCCCAACCCGAAGGTGAGCTTGGCTCGGATCGATTCCCGCAGATCCACCACCGCGTCTCCGCTTGCGGAGAGCGTCGGGACGGTCCAAGACGCGGGCGCCGAAACCTCAGATGGGCGCTCCTCGCGGGCGGCATCCTGCGGCGCATGCCGGATCAGAACGTCATTCAACACGTGCGGGTCCCCCAAAGTCTGTGTCCCGGATCGTTGCCGGGGATATCGTGGGCCGATTATCTCTTGTGATGGATTGCCGCCGCATGAACGGTCAGGCAGTCCGGCCCCGAAGCATCCGACTGTGCGGACAGCTTCCGGCGAAGTCGTGGCAGCGCCGCTCCACTAGGGCGGGCAGGCCCGACACGAGAGATATAGCGCGCGCTCGTGACATTCCAGTCACACCGGCCCGATAGGGCGATCGGATCACCGGTCGCCAGCGGAGCGGTTCGCCGCTAAGTCCGAGGCGGCAACGCGAGGGGCGCAGCATGACCGACACCGTCTGGTGGAAGCGCGGGACCGTCTATCAGATCTATCCCCGCTCCTTTCAGGACACGAACGGCGACGGGGTCGGCGACCTGCCGGGCATCACCGCGCGGCTCGATTACCTCGCGTGGCTCGGGGTGGACGCGGTGTGGATCTCGCCGGTCTACCCCTCCCCCATGGCGGATTTCGGCTACGACGTGGCCGATTACTGCGGGATCGATCCGCTGTTCGGCACGCTGGCCGAGTTCGACGCGCTGATCGCCGAGGCCCATCGGCGCAAGCTGAAGGTGATCCTCGATTTCGTGCCCAACCACTCGTCGATCGTGCATCCCTGGTTCGCGGAGAGCCGGTCGTCGCGCACGAATCCGAAGCGGGACTGGTATATCTGGCGCGATCCCGGCCCCGAGGGCGGGCCGCCCAACAACTGGGTGTCGAATTTCGGCGGCCCGGCCTGGACGCTCGATGAGGCCACCGGCCAGTATTACTACCACGCCTTCCTGCGCGAGCAGCCGGACTTGAACTGGCGCAATCCCGCGGTGCGGGAGGCGATGCACGACGTGCTCCGCTTCTGGCTGGAGCGCGGGGTCGACGGGTTCCGGGTCGACGTGATCTGGCACCTGATGAAGGATGCGGGATTCCGCGACAATCCGGCCAACCCCGATTACGCCCCGGGCGCGCCGGAGATCACCCGCTTCCAGCAGGTCTACTCCGCCGACCGGCCGGAAATTTTTGATGTCATCGCCGGGATGCGGGATGTCCTGCGGGCCTACGGCGAGCGGGTGCTGATCGGCGAGATCTACCTGCCGGTGGAGCGGCTGGTCGCCTATTACGGACCGGACCTCACCGGTGCCGACCTGCCCTTCAACTTCCAGCTGATCCAGACGCCGTGGCACGCCGAGGCGGTGTCCGACCTCGTGGCGCGCTACGAGGCGGCCCTGCCCCCGGGCGGCTGGCCGAACTGGGTGCTGGGCAACCACGACCAGCCGCGCATCGCCGCCCGGGTCGGCGCGGATCAGGCCCGCATCGCCGCGATGCTGCTCCTGACCCTGCGGGGCACACCGACCCTCTATTACGGCGACGAGATCGGCCTCGGCCACGTGCCGATCCCGCCGGGCCGCGCGCAGGACCCCTGGGAGCGCAACGAGCCCGGGCACGGCCGCGACCCGGAGCGCACGCCCATGCAGTGGGACGATGGCCCGAACGCCGGCTTCTCCGCGGCCGAGCCCTGGCTGCCCCTGTCGGAGGATTGGCCGACCCGCAATGTCGAGGGCCAGCGCTCGGACCCGGCCTCGATGCTCACCCTGCACCGGCGCCTGCTTGCTTTGCGCCGCGACCATGCGGCGCTGGCCGTCGGCGATTACCGCGGCGTGCCGCTCGGGGTCGCGGAGGTGTTTGCCTACGAGCGGTTCGCGGGTGATGAGGTTCTGCGCGTGGTGCTGAATTTCGCTGCAACGCCGCAGACCCTGCCGCTGCCGGAGGGCGACTGGATTCTGCTGCTCTCGACGCGGGCGGGCCGCGCGGGCGAGTCGGTCCGCGCAAGCCTGGCTCTGGAGCCGGCCGAGGGCTTGATCCTGCGCCGCGCCTGAACGCCCGCGGCGATCCGAATAGAAGCTTTGTGATCCGAAAAGACGCCTTCCGCGTGCGACTCATGCCGCATTGCACTATGCCGTAACCAAAGTTTAAGGGTGCCGGTGGCCTATTTTGTGCGTCGCAGCGGAACCGTCGCGGCGGAGGAGCATTGACTGTGGTTGAGATCGTGACAGCCGTGTCTGCCCGATCGACTGCCAGACTGGGGCATCCCGCCCGGCCAGGATCAAGATCGATGCTCGATGCGCGCGGCGGTGGATCCCTCGCGGAGTGGTCGTCCGGCGGGGGCGATGACGCGCGACCCTTCACCCAGGCGGCCCGACCGGCCTCACTGCGCCGCCGCATCCTCTACGCCACCCCCGAGATGGCCGATTTCGTGAAGACCGGTGGTCTCGGCGAGGTCTCGGCCGCCCTGCCCCGGGCCCTGGTGCCGCATTACGACATCCGCGTGCTGATCCCCGGCTACCGGCAGGTGCGGGCGGCGTTTCCCGAAATTCCGGTCGTGGCGCGCCTCGAGGGCTTCGCGGGCGTGCCGGCCTGCGATCTGGGCCTCGTCGAGGCGGCCGACGGCCTGCGCATCTACGTCCTCCTGAGCCCCGACCTCTACGAGCGCGATGGCACGCCCTACGGCGACCAGCACGGGGATTTCGGCGACAACGATCTGCGCTTCGCCCGCCTCAGCCTCGCGGCGGCGGACCTCGCGGCCGGCGCCGATCCCGACTGGGCGGCCGACCTCCTGCATCTCAACGACTGGCAGGCGGCGCTCGCCCCGGCCTATCTCGCGTGGCGCGGCCGGCGGGTGCCGAGCGTGCTGACGATCCACAATCTCGCCTACCAGGGCCTGTTTCCCCGGGACACCCTGCCCCGGCTCGGCGTGCCGGATTCCGCCTTCCAGGTGGACGGCGCCGAGTTCTACGGCCAGCTCTCCTTCCTGAAGGCCGGGATCTTCTACGCCTCGCAGGTCACCACAGTGAGCGAGACCTACGCACGGGAGATCCAGACCCCCGAGATGGGCTGCGGCCTCGACGGGCTGCTGCGCACCCGCGCCGGGCAGGGCCGGCTCGCCGGCATCCTCAACGGCATCGACGAGACCTGGGATCCGAGCACCGATCCGCACCTTGCCACGCGGTTCGAGGTCGACGACTGGAAGGGCAAGCGCGCCAATGCCGAGGCGGTGCGGCAGCAATTCGGTCTGGCGGTTTCCCGCGGCCCGCTCTTCGCGATCGTGTCGCGTCTCGTGCACCAGAAGGGCATCGACCTGAGCCTCCAGGCGGCCGAGTCCATCGTGGCCGGGGGCGGCCAGCTCGTGGTGATCGGCCAGGGCGAGGGCCGGTTCGAGCAGGCGCTGCAGGGGCTGGCCAAGCGCCACCCGGACGCGGTCGGCGTCCATGTCGGCTTCGAGGAGGCGCAGGCCCGGCGGATGTTCGCGGGCAGCGACTTCCTGCTGATGCCCTCGCGCTTCGAGCCCTGCGGGCTGGCCCAGATGTACGCGCAGCGCTTCGGCTCCCTGCCGATCGTGCGGCGCACCGGAGGCCTGGCCGACACGGTCGAGGACGGGGTGACGGGCTTCACCTTCGCGGAGCCTTCGGCCTCGTCCTTCGGGGCGGCGGTCCGGCGGGCGCTGGAGGCCTTCGGTCAGAAGAAGCGCCTGAACGCCATGCGGCGGCGGGCGATGTCAGCCCGCTTCGGCTGGGATCAGGCCGCCGACAATTATGCCGGGCTCTACGGCCGGGCGATCGGCAACAGCGTCGGGCTGCGCTGGCGGATGGCGTAGGGGCGCACGACGGTTCCGCGGATCCGGCCCTCTCCACTCTGCGGGGGAGGGAGGCCCCTGCGTCAGCAGGGGGCGGGAGAGGGGAACCCGGGTTCAGAATGCGTCTCAGCAGACCTGAAGGCCGGGCGCTCCGTCCTGCATCGTCGCTCCCCTCTCCCACCCGCCTCGCGGGCCACCCTCCCCCGCAAAGGGGGGAGGGAAACGCGCGGCGCCCGTGAGTCTCACCCCTCCAGCAGGAAGATCATCGTCGCCAGCGGCGGCAGGGTGAGCGACAGACTCTGCCCCTGGCCGTGGCTCGCCTGATCGTCCGTGTGGCAACCGCCCTGGTTGCCGACGTTCGAGCCGCCGTAGATCCCGGCATCCGAGTTGAACGCCTCGCGGTAGAACCCCGCCTGCGGCACGCCGATCCGGTAGCCCTCCCGCGGCACCGGCGTGAAGTTCGACACCACGATCGCCACCTCGCCGGGCTTGGCGCCCTTGCGGGCCCAGGCGATGACGCTGTTGTCCTGATCATCCGCCACCAGCCACTGGAAGCCCGTGTGCTCCACGTCGCGGCTGTAGAGGGCCGGCGTCGAGACGTAGAGCCGGTTGAGGTCGCGGACCACGTCCTTGACGCCCTTGTGCAGCGGGTCGTCGAGGTGGTGCCAGTCCAGACTGGTGTCGTGGTTCCACTCGCGCTCCTGGCCGAACTCGCCGCCCATGAACAGCAGCTTCTTGCCGGGATGCCCCCACATGAAGCCGAAATAGGCCCGGAGATTCGCGAATTTCTGCCAGCGGTCGCCCGGCATCTTGCCGAGGAGCGAGCCCTTCCCGTGTACCACCTCGTCGTGTGACAGGGGCAGGATGAAATTCTCCGAGAAGGCGTAGAGCAACCCGAAGGTCAGGTTGTGGTGGTGGTAGCGGCGGTGGATCGGGTTCTCCTGCATGAAATGCAGGGTGTCGTGCATCCAGCCCATGTTCCACTTGAAGCCGAAGCCCAGGCCCCCGGTATAGGTCGGGTGTGAGACCCCCGGCCAGGAGGTCGATTCCTCCGCCACCGTGATGGTGCCCGGCGCGTGGCTGTAGGTTGCCTCATTGGTCTTGCGCAGGAACTCGATGGCGTCGAGGTTCTCGTTGCCGCCGTAGCGGTTCGGGATCCACTCGCCCTGCCGGCGGGAATAGTCGAGGTAGAGCATCGAGGCGACGGCATCCACGCGCAGGCCGTCGAGGTGGTAGTGCTCCAGCCAGAACCGGGCGTTGGCGGCGAGGAACGTCGCCACTTCGGTGCGCCCGAAATTGTAGATGTAGGTGCCCCAATCCTGGTGGAAGCCCTGGCGCGGGTCGGCGTGCTCGTAGAGATGCGTGCCGTCGAACAGGCCGAGCCCGTGGGCGTCCAGGGGGAAGTGGCCCGGCACCCAGTCGAGCAGGATGCCGATGCCGGCCTCGTGGGCGGCCTCGACGAAGGCCGCGAAATCGTCCGGTGTGCCGAAGCGGCTGGTCGGCGCGAACAGCGAGACCGGCTGGTAGCCCCAGGACCCGTCAAACGGGAATTCGGTGATCGGCAGCATCTCGATATGGGTGAAGCCCATATCCTTGACGTAGGGGATCAGCCGCTCGGCGAGCTCCCGGTAGGTGAGGTAGCGGTTGCCCTCCTCGGGCACCCGCGCCCAGGAGCCGAGATGGACCTCGTAGATCGAGATCGCCGTGTGGCGCGGGTCCTTGGCACCACGGGTGCTCATCCAGCCGGAATCGCGCCACTCGAACTCGCTCGCCCCATAGGTGATCGAGGCGGTCTCCGGCGGGTGCTGGGCCGCGAAGGCGACCGGATCGGCCTTGAGCGGGATCAGGGAGCCGTCGGGCCCGCGGATCTCGAACTTGTAGCGCACCCCGGCCGTCAGGCCCGGCACGAACAGCTCCCAGACGCCGCCATCCTGCCAGAGGCGCATCGGGTGGCGCCGCCCGTCCCAGTCGTTGAAGTCGCCGACGACACTGACCTTGCGGGCATTGGGCGCCCAGACGGCGAAGCGGAACCCGTCGATCCCGTCCAGCTGGCCCGATTGGGCGCCGAGGATCCGGTAGACCAGGTTGGTGCCGACCTCGCGAAGAGTCGCCACGTCGTATTGCTCGATCGACGAGCCGAAGCCGTAGGGGTCGTAGCGGCGGCGCTTCGATCCATCCCAGGATTCGACCTCGATCTCGTAGAGCGGCCGGCCCTCGCCCTCGACCCTCGCCACCCAGAACCCGTCCGGATGGCGCTTCTCGAACGGCGCGGTGCGGCCGTCCATCACCAGGGTGGCGGCCCGGGCCTCGGGCAGCACGGCGCGGACTTCCCAAGCCTCCGGCCCGACCCGGTGGGGGCCGAGCACCGAGAACGGGTCGCCGTGGCTCGCGCCCATCAGGGCCGCGATCGCGTCCGGGTGGACGCTCGGGGCCGCCGCGCTGGCGCCGGAGCCCGGGACATCCGCGTTCCGCGCCGTCCCAACCTCCGGGTCGGCCCGTCCTGCGAAGGTCTCGTCGATCGCCGTCATTCGGTTGCTCCGGGCTCGTTTCGGTCCGTGTCCAGAATGGTGAGAACCCCACGGGCGGGGATTTCGATCCAGTCCGGCCGGTTGTTGGCCTCGTAATCGACTTCGTAGAGCGCCTTTGTCAGCAGGCAGAGGCGCAGCAGCCGGTCCCGCGTGTCCGGGTCGGTGACCGCCGCCCGCGACTCCGCGATCGCGGTCTCGTAGCCAGCGAGGAACGCCGCCTCGATCATGCCGCGCCACGCCGTGGCGGCATTGCGCGCCCGCTCCTCGGAATCGGCGAACCGGGCGGTGATCTCCCGGATCACCGTCTCGGCGCCGTACGCGAAGGAGCGCATCAGCCCGGCCACGTCCCGCAGGGGCATCGACTTGGCCCGCCGCTCATCGGCCGGCCGCGAGGGCTCGCCCTCGAAATCGACGATGATCAGATCGTTCTCGGCGACCAGCACCTGACCCAGGTGGTAATCGCCGTGGATGCGGGTCTTGTGGGCGCCGCGCGGCGGCTCGGCGGAGAGCCGCTCGATCAGCGCCTCGACCTCCCGGCGGCGCTGGGCCAGCTCGGTGCAGGCCGGCTTGCCGGCATCGAGGCCGCGGTCGGCCTGCCCCTTGAGCGCCCGGAAGGCGCGCTCGGCCTGATGGCGGGCGTCGCGTGCCAGCACCGCGAGGTCACCTTCCTCGAACGGCTCGGCCGCGAAGGCCGGATCGTCGGTCTCGATGGCGAGGGCCGCGTGCAGCTCGGCCGTGCGCCGGCCGAGCAGGTCCGCCCAGGGCCCATGGGCCTGGAACGCCTCCGCGGGGGTGGCCGCCTCGCTCTCCGGGGTGAGCACCACGGTCTCGAAGTCCCGGCGCAGCCCCTCCAGCATCAGCGTCCAGGCGTCGCCCTGGTTCATGACGAACTTTTGCAGGACCGCCAGCGCCGTCCGGGTGCCGTCCTCGGCGACGTGCTCCAGGGTGCCCAGCAGGGCGGGGGTGTTGGAAAAGCCCGCCTGCTCGGTGAGGAAGCGCCCGACCTCGATCTCGGGATGCGTGCCCGGCTGCAGGCGGCGCAGCAGCTTGAGCATCATCTTCGAGCCGATGGCGATCGAGGTGTTGCTCTGCTCGGCCGAGAGCCGGCGGATGTCGGCCACGTCGACCGTGACCTCCGGATCGAAGGCCGAGGTGGTGGCGAAGACGAGCCGCCCGCTCTCCGTGGGCAGCTCGGTGCCCTGGCGCATGGCGTCGATCAGGCCGGCCGCGAAGTCGTTGGAGCCGGCCGCCCCGTAGAGCAGGCCGGTGCGCGGCCCCCGGCGCACCCGCGCCACCGCGAAGGGCAGCAGCGTCTCGTCCTCGCGGCCCTCCTCGACGCCCACCGGCACGAAGTACTGGTGGGTCTCGCCGTTGGCGAGCAGCACGTCGAGGCGCGGCAGCAGGAAGCGCGCGCTCCCGTCGACATCCTTGACGGCGGCGCAGTCGATCACCTTCACGCCCTTGATCCGCGAGCCCTTGGCGCCGAACCAGCGCCGGCTCATCAGGAAGGGCGGCACCACGGTGCGCTCGAAGGCGACGCGCTCGCGGCCCGACATCAGGGTCTCGATGCCGCCGGTGAGCACCAGGGTGAACAGCTCCGGCGGCTCCTGCTGCGGGCCGATCACCCCCGACCGGGCGGCGCTCAGGCTGAACCAGTAGAAGCCGTAGGACGGCAGGGTCAGCAGGTAGGGCAGGTCGCCGATCGGCGGGAACTCGGTGCCGCCGGTCAGCTCGATCGGCACCGCGGTGCGCAGCTCCGACAGGTCGAGCTGCACGGCCTGGGGCGCGCGCGACAGGTTCGCCACGCACAGGATCCGCTCGTCCTCGTGCTCGCGGATCCAGGCCAGCACCTTGCGGTTCGACGGGTACAGGAACTGGATCGTGCCGCGCCCGAGGGCGACGCTGTTGTTGCGGATCGCGATCATGCGCCGCGTCCAGTTCAGGAGGCTCGTCTGGGCCTGGGTCTGCGCCTCGACGTTGATCGCATCGAAGCCGTAGATCGGGTCCTGGATCGCCGGCAGGAACAGGCGCTGCGGGTTGGCGCGCGAGAAGCCGCCGTTGCGGTCGGGCGACCATTGCATCGGCGTGCGCACGCCGTCGCGGTCGCCGAGATAGATGTTGTCGCCCATGCCGATCTCGTCGCCGTAGTAGAGCACCGGCGTACCGGGCATCGACAGGACGAGGGACTTCATCAACTCGATCTTGCGCCGGTCGTTCTCGAGCAGCGGCGCGAGGCGGCGGCGGATGCCGAGGTTGATCCGGGCGCGCCGCTCGGCGGCGTAGAACGACCAGAGGTAGTCACGCTCCTCCGCGGTGACCATTTCGAGCGTCAGCTCGTCGTGGTTGCGCAGAAAGATCGCCCACTGGCAGCCCTCGGGGATCTCCGGGGTCTGGCGCATGATGTCGGTGATCGGGTGCCGGTCCTCCCGGGCGATCGCCATGTACATCCGCGGCATCAGCGGGAAGTGGAACGCCATGTGGCATTCGTCGCCGTCGCCGAAATACTGGGCGGTCTCCTCCGGCCACTGGTTGGCTTCGGCCAGCAGCATCCGGTCCGGGTAGCTGGCATCCAGCGCCGCCCGGATTTTCTTGATCACATCATGCGTTTCGGCCAAGTTCTCGCAGTTCGTGCCGTCCCGCTCGATCAGGTAGGGGATCGCGTCGAGGCGCAGCCCGTCGACGCCCATGTCGAGCCAGTAGCGCATGGTCGCGATGACCGCTTCCAGCACCTTCGGGTTGTCGAAGTTCAGGTCGGGCTGGTGGCTGTAGAACCGGTGCCAGAAATACTGCTTGGCGACCGGGTCCCAGGTCCAGTTCGACGCCTCGGTGTCGAGGAAGATGATCCGGGTGTCCCGGTACGGCTCGTCGGTATCCGACCAGACGTAGAAGTCGCGCTCGGGTGAGCCGGGGGGCGCCTCCCGGGCGGCCTGGAACCAGGGGTGCTGGTCCGAGGTGTGGTTGATGACGAGCTCGGTGATCACCCGCAGGCCGCGCTCGTGCGCCGCCGCCACGAAGGCCTTGAAATCCTCCATGGTCCCGTAGGACGGATTGATGCCCTCGTAATCGGCGATGTCGTACCCATCGTCGCGGAGCGGCGAGGGGTAGAACGGCATCAGCCAGATCGCCGTGACGCCGAGATCGCGCACGTAGTCGAGGCGCTGGGTCAGGCCCTCGAAATCCCCGATCCCATCGTTGTTCGAGTCGAAGAACGACTTGACGTGGATCTGGTAGATGATGGCGTCACGGTACCATTGCGGGTCGCTGCGATCGATCATCGCGTCGCTGCCTCATCGGTCAAATCGGACGGGACCGGCGGGGGAACCAGCCGGGGCGCGGGCTGGCGGCCGTCGCGCGGGTACCAGGGCCGGTGACGGGGATGCCCGCCGCCAGCCTCAACTGTCATGAGCGAGTGCCACGGGCAGCCTCAACCCGCAACCCGCCGCGGCGCCCGAAGACGCCAGATGATGCAGGATCGCTCGGCCGGATCGAGGGCGATCCGGTGGGTCTTGCCGCGCAACTCGAACGTGTAGCCCTGGAGCAGGTCCTCGACCTCCACGGCCCCGTCATCCGGCAGACCGAACAGCCAGAGCGGCACCTCGTAGGTGCATTCCTGGCGGCTCTTCGGGTCGAGGTTGACCATCGTGAAGATGCAGTTGTCGCGCTCCGGCGTCGCCTTGACGTAGGCGATGATGGTGTCGTTCCAGGCCCCCGTAAAGGTGACGTTGCGGAAATCCCAGAGGGCAGGGTTCTCGCGCCGGATGGTGTTGAGCTTGATGATGTGCTCGCGGATATTGCCGGGCCGGTCGTAGTCCCAGGCCTTCAACTCGTATTTTTCGGAGTTGAGATACTCCTCCTTGCCGGGGTACGGCGCGGCCTCGCACAGCTCGAAGCCGTTGTAGATGCCGTAGACCGACGACAGCGTCGCGGCGAGCGTGCCCCGGATGATGAAGCCGGCGCGCCCGCTGGTCTGGAGGAAATACGGGTTGATGTCGGGCGTGTTCGCGAAGAAGTTCGGGCGGTAGTACTCGCCCATCTCGCCGGCCAGCTCCAGGGCGTAGTCGGTGAGCTCCTGCTTCGTGTTGCGCCACGTGAAGTAGGTGTAGCTCTGCTGGTAGCCGGCTTTGGCGAGCTTCATCATCATCTTCGGCCGGGTGAAGGCCTCGGCGAGGAAGATCGCATCCGGATACTGGCCGTTGACTTCGCCGATCACCCATTCCCAGAACGGGATCGGCTTGGTGTGCGGGTTGTCGACCCGGAAGATGCGCACGCCCCGGGCGCACCAGCCGAGCAAAATGTCGCGCAGCTCGATCCAGAGCGAGGGCAGGGCGCCCCCGTAGAAGTGGACGTTCGAGATGTCCTCGTACTTCTTGGGCGGGTTCTCGGCGAATTTGAGCGTGCCGTCGGGGCGCCACTCGAACCATTCCGGGTGGTTCTTGATCCAGGGATGGTCCGGCGAGCATTGGATCGCGAAGTCGAGGGCGATCTCCATGCCGTAGGCGTGGCTCGCCGCGACCAGCCGCTCGAAATCCTGAAGGGTGCCGAGGTCGGGATGCACGGCCTCGTGGCCGCCCTCCTCCGCGCCCACCGCGTAGACCGAGCCGACATCGCCGGGCTCGGCCTTCAGGGTGTTGTTCTTGCCCTTGCGGTTGGTGCGGCCCACGGGGTGGATCGGCGTGAAGTAGAGGACGTCGAAGCCGAGTTCGCGAATCTCGGGCAGGCGCCGGATCACGTCGTCGAAGGTGCCGTGGCGGTTCACGTCCATCGACTGGGACCGCGGGAAGATCTCGTACCAGGCCGAGAACCGGGCCGCGAGGCGGTCGGCGATCACCGGCAGGGTCACGGGATAGCGGGTCAGGTTCACCCGCTCGGCGTTCCGGCGCACGAGGCTCGCGGCGTCGGGGGCGAGGATCCGGTCGAGCTGGGCGGCCGAGCCCGTCGCCTCGGCGACGAGCGCGGCCACGAGCGCGGCGAGCCGGTCGGCGTCACGACCGCCCCGGGTACGGGCGAGCGAGGCGGCGGTCCCGACGAGCGCCACGCCCTCGATCGTCTCCAGGCGGACATCGACGCCGGCGGCGCGCTTCTTCAGGGTATCGCGCACCCAGGACGAGAAGGCGTCGCGCCACGCGATCAGGGTGAACTCGTAGCGGGCGTTCTGCTCCAGGGGGAATTGCCCGGCCCAGCGGTCGTTGTCGACGAAGACCATCGGGTCCTCACGCCACGCCTCGGTGCCGGCGACCCGCGACAGGATCGCGGCGTCGATGATCTCGTGGCCGTCGGAGAAGATGTCGGCCTCGACCCGCAGGGATTCACCGACCACCCGCTTCACCGCCGAGCGGCCGCCGTCGAGTTCGGGCGTCACCGCCTCGATCACCACGCGACCCTCCCCGTCCGGGGTGCCGCGCGTCGGCTGCCGGGCGACCGCCTGCGCGCTGGCGGCGAGGATGCGCAGCTCGCCCGGCATCAGATCGATGGCGCTGCCGGGGTGAAAGGCGATCGGCTCGGCCTCCGGCGTCCGATCGACGAAGGTGCCGAGCATGCCGCCGGTGCGGGTGATGAGCGACCCGGCCTCCACCGGCACGGGCTTGTCGGTCGGGTTGTAGAGCACGATCAGCCCGTGCTGCGCCGAGGCCGGGTGGCCGGTGTCGAAGCGGGCGAGCGCCACGAGATCGCTGTCGGGCGCCGAGATCCGGATCTGTGCGCCCTCGACATTGGCGGCCGGCAGCTCCGCCCGCAGGGCGTTGATCGCCCGGATGGAACCGGAGATGTCGATCCCGGTCTCGTTCTCGCGGTCGCGCGGGGTGGTGTCGACCACGTGCAGCGCCCGCCGGTAGCCCCATTCGTAGCCGATCGGCATCAGCACGCCGGCCGAGAAGAAGGCGGCGAGCGCGTAGCGGGTGCGCAGATGCGCCGCCACCGCCTCCGGGCCGCCGCCGATCTCGGCGGCCAGCCGCTTCATGTCGTGGTTCTCGGGGAAGGCGATGGAGGGCGCCAGCACCCGCAGGCGCTCGTACTGCTCCAGCGCCCAGGGCTTCTTCAGGTCCCACCACGCGAAGGAGTTGAACAGGTAGTCGAAGCCGGCGCCCGCCGTGGCCTTGGCCTCCTCGAAGGTGCAGCCCAGGGTCTCGGCGGCGAACAGGCAGGCCTGGTCGCGCTCCTTGGCCTGCCCGATCAGGACGCGCCACGTCTCCGGCGGCACCTTGTAGGCGGCGTCGCACCGGAAGCCCGCGACGCCGAGCCCCTGGAGATGCGCCACGTAGGCACCCCAGATCCGGGTCAGCTCGTCCCGGGCGGCCGGCGTGTGGTAGTCGAGCTCCGCCAGATCGCCCCAGACGGTGCGGATCGACGGATCGTCCGGATCGACGGCGGCCGGGTGCATGATCGAGCCGTCCGGCTCCTTCATGAACAGGTCGGGCCGCTCAGTGGCGAGCCGGGCGTTGTCGGCGGTGTGGTTGATCACGAGGTCGGTCATCACCGACAGGCCCAAAGCCTCCGCGGCGGTGCAGAAGCGGCGGATCTGCTCGTCGTCGGGCGTGCCATCCTGGTCGCGGAACCGCTCGTCGAGGCGCTCGGGATCGGCCACCGCGTAGAGGCTGCGCGAGCCGCCGGTCTGGTGGAACGGGTTGAGGTAGACCCAGTCGAAGCCGAGGCTCGCGATCCGCGGCAACTCGGCGGTCCAGTCCGAGACGCGCCCGACCAGGAGCGGGAACAGGTTGTAGATCCGCGGCCCCTCGGCCCGGGGCGCAAGCGAGGCCGGCAGGACGGCCTCGGCTCCGGACGTTGCGGCGGCTTTGGTCGGTGCGTTCATGCGGCCCTTCGGCTCCCGTTCACTGTGTCGTAACGCTCGAACCGCACCAGCGTGCCGCGCGATCCCGCCTGTGTTCTCTCAGCAGACTTGCGTGACAGGGCTGCGGAGGCGTTTGCCACCCGCGCACTCCCTCCCCCCTCTGCGGGGGAGGGTGGCCCCCGAAGGGGGTCGGGAGAGGGGAACCCGGCTACAGGACGGGGCGCGATCTGCATGAAGGCCCGTGTTCAATTCTGCTCCGTCGCTCCCCTCTCCCGACCGGCCCTGACGGCGGCCCCACCCCCCCCCGCAGAGGGGGGAGGGAGTGGCGGATGTGTCGGCTCCCCTCACGGCTCCCGCCGCAGCACCGCGTAGGGCAGATCGCGCAGGAGATCGCCGAGATCGGCCCCCTCCCCGCCACTCTCAACGATCCGCTCCGACACGAGATCCCGCCAGCGGGTCCCCGCTCCGAGATCGACCCGGGTGCCGGCAAAGGCCTCGCCCGACCAGCCGGTCTCTCCGACCAGGCCCGCGAAGAGCCGCGGCACCGCCACGAACAGGTCGCCGCCCTCCTGGCCGGGATCGGTCCGCCGGTAGGCAATGACGTGGTCGGCCCGCGGACCCGTCGCGTCGACGGGCTCGTGGGCGGCGCTGGCGTAGAAGTCGGGCCGCTCGGCCCGCTCGGCGAGGAGCCGCGTGAGGGTCGCTTGCTTGACCCGCCCGTCCGGCCAGTGTCCGAGCAACTCCGTAGGTGCCCCACCCTGCTCCAGCATCCGCTCCAGAGCCGGGTAGTCCACCGGGCGCCGGTTGTCGGGATCAACGAACGAAAAGTCCCAGATCTCCGTGCCCTGATAAGTGTCGGGCAGGCCCGGCAGGGTGCATTTCAGGACCGTCCGGCCGAGGCTCGCCAGCATGCCGAGATGGGCGAGACGCCGGGCGAAGGGCCGGAGTTGTGCCAAGAAATCCGAGCCGGGGGCGATCAGCGCCGTGAACAGCTTCCGGACCGCGCCTTCGTAGACCTCGTCGACATTGACCCAGCTCGACCGGCGCTTGCCCTCGCGCATGGCCTTCTCGCCGTAGGCGATCAGCCGATCGCGGAAATCCTCGATCGCGCCCGCCTCATCCTGCTCCAGCAGCTCCAGGGGCCAAGCGCCCAGGATGGCCTGGAAGAACATCCACTGGTCGTTGGCGTCGGGGGCCGGCTCGCCGTCGATCCGGGCGAGGTGCGGACCGGCGGTCTTCTGCCACAGGTCCCAGGCCTTGGCCCATTCCTCGGGGATCTCCGAGAGGGCCAGCAGCCGGGTGCGGGCATCTTCGCCGCGCTTGGTGTCGTGGGTCGCCGTGGTGATCATGGCGTTCGGCCAGTCCCGGGCGCGGGCGACCTGCAGGTCGTGGAAATGCTCCGAGTCGATCCCGTACTCGCCCGGATCGCCGCCGACCTCGTTGAGGCCCAGCAGGCACGCGTAGCGGTAGAACAGCGTGTCCTCCAGGCTCTTGGCCATGACCGGGCCGGTGAGCTGCTGGAACCGGCGGCGGAAGCGCAGCACCACCCGCGGATCCGGCCGGCCGGGGCCCGCCGTCTCGATCCGCCCGAGCAGCACCGCGGCGGCGAAGTCGTGGACCGAGCGGTCGGGCAGGCTCGACCAACGCTTGGCCTTGGCGACCGCCCCCTCGATCAGGCGGACATCCTCCGGCTCGACCTCGCCCTCCTCCAGATCCGACGGCAGGTAGCTCCGGTAGGTCGGGAAGCGCGCGATGATCTCGATCAGCGCCCGGCGCAGGGCGTTGACGGTGAAGTCGCGGGTCCGCCGGTCGGCATCGGCGACCTCCTTGAGGTCGGAGGTCAGCACCTCCAATTCGCTCGCGAAGCTGATCTCCAGGATCTCGGCCTTGGCGGCGCGGAGCTGGAAACCGTAGGGTTCGTCGAAGCCCGTGGCCCAGGTGTAGAGCCGCTCGACCTTACCCCGCCGGGACTTGTCGACCAGGATCCCGTCGAGCTGGTTGAGCACGTCGTAGCCCGTGGTCCCGGCCACCGGCCAGGGCCGCAGCCGCTCCCCCGGCTCCAGGATTTTTTCCACCACCACGTAGAAGCCCGGCCCGACCGCCGCCTGGAGCGCCCGTGCGTAGCCCAGCGGATCGGCGAGCCCGTCGATATGGTCGATGCGCAGGCCGTCGATCCGGCCCTCGCGGACGTGCCGGAACACCGTCTCGTGCGAGCGGTGGAAGATGTCGGACAGCTCCACCCGCAGGCCGGCCAGCGAGTTCACGTCGAAGAAGCGGCGGTAGTTGATGTCGCTCGACGCCACCCGCCAATGGGCCAACCGATAGGCCTGGGCCTCCAGCAGCCGGTGCAGCGGCCCGAAACTGTCCGGGCGGCCCTTGAAGCCGTTGAGCAGCGCCAGCGTGCTGGCGGTGGCCTCCTGGATCAGCGGCGAGACCCCGTAGATCTCGGCGAGCCGGCGCTTCAGCCCCTCGGCCTCCTCGGGGAAGGTTTTTCGGCGCGCCTCGTCGGTGTCGATCGACATCGCCCGCAGCCGCTCGGAGATGGCGAGCAGTTCCGCGGTGGTGTCGTCGTCCACGGCCCCGATGGCGGCGATCACCCGGTTGAGGATGGTCGGGTAGCTCAACGGCCGGATCGGCAGCTGGTGCTCGTAGTGCCAGACGCTGAAGGCGCCCTTCTCGGGGTCGAACTTCAGCTCCAGCGTGCCCTTCTCCAGGGCCTCGCCGTAGCGGTCGCCGAGGAACGGGATCACGAGGTTGCGCCCGGCCCCGAGCCGCTGCCAGTCGATGTCGAAGGCGTCGGCGAACGGAGACAGGGAGCCCCACTCCAAGACGGAGAGCCACCACGGATTGTCGGACCCGCCGACGCCCATGTGGTTCGGGACGATGTCGAGGAGGAGCTTGATCCCGTGGGCGTGCAGCGTCTCGGAGAGTTGGATGAAGCCCTCTTCGCCGCCGAGTTCCGGGTTGATCGCGCCGTGGTCGACGATGTCGTAGCCGTGGGTCGAGCCCGGCCGCGCCTTCTGGAGCGGCGAGGCGTAGACGTGGCTGATCCCGAGGTTTTTGAGATACGGGACGATCCGGCCGGCATCCTTGAAGGTGAAGTCCTTGTGGAACTGCAGCCGGTAGGTCGAGCGGGGCGGGGGCGCGGCGAGCCGGGCCGTGCCCGAGCGCGGGCCCCGCGCCTCGGACGACAGGGCGGCGGCGAGCTTCGCCAGCGGGCCGCCCGGGGCGGCGATGTCGGCGAGGTCCCGGTCGAGCTTGCGCCGCCAGTTCGGATAGCCCTCGGTCGAGCCCGGCACGTTGGCCTGGGCGAGTTCCGAGACCACGTCCTCGTACTGGACGGCCGTGAGCATCGAGGGCGCCCGGGCGAGGTAGCGGGCGGCCGCCTCGAAGGGGGCGGCGTCCGGCGGCTCGGCGGAGGGGATCAGCTGCTCGGACGCCAGCGCCTCGGCGAGGCGGCGGCGTTCCACCACCCGCTCGGCCCGCTCGGCCTCGGCCCGGTCCTGATCGTAGAGGCCGAGCGATTGGCGGGTGTCGGTGTCGACCCCGCGCCACCAGCCGACGAAGGTCGGCAGGTCGTGGGTGGTGATGGCGGTCAGCGCGTCGCGCGGATAGGCCGAGGGCGGCTTGAACCGTCCGTCGGCCTCGCGCTCGAAGGCCAGGATCCGGTAGCTCAGCACGCCGGCCCGCATCAGCGCGTCGGAGAAACCCTCCGGTGCGGTGCCGAGGTCTTCCGCGATGACGAGGCACTTGTTGCGGTGGCTCTCCAGCTGCAGCACGGCCAGCATCGGCTCGAACGGCATGGCCACGTAGGCGCCGGCCTGAGCGCCCTGTCCGAGCGGGATCAGGTAGAGCCGGGCGAGCTGGAAGGCGTGGTCGATCCGGATCGCGCCGGCGTGGCGCATGTTGGCCTGGACCAGGGCGCGGAAGGCCGCGAGCCCGTCGCGCTCCATCGCCAGCGGGTCGAAGGCCGGCAGGCCCCAGTTCTGGCCCTTGGGCGCCAGCAGGTCCGGCGGCGCGCCGATCGAGACCTTGTCGGCGAAGCGCTCGGGATGGGACCAGATCTCGGAGCCGCCCCGGTCGGCGCCGACCGCGAGGTCCCGGTAGAGCCCGACCCGCATGCCCGCACCGAGCGCCGCCGCGGAGGCGGCCTCCAGTTGCTGATCGGCGAGGTATTGCAGCCACGCGTGGTAGCCGACGCGTTCCGCGTTCTCCGCCGCGAAGGCCGTCACGGCCTCCGTGCCGGCCCGGCGGTAGTCCTCCGGCCAGTCGCCCAGCCAGTGCGCCCCCTGCCCCCGGAAATGCTCCGACAGGGCCTCGAAGATCGCGTGGGATTCCAGATCCGCGCCGCCCTCCTGGCGGAAGCGCTCGAAGCCGGCATCGGTGCCGGCGCGGGCCGGCGAGTCCGCCCAAAGGGCGCGAAGCACCGGATCCAGCACGTCGTGCACGCCCTGGTGGTCGACGAGGGCGGCCTCCCGGAGCGCCGTAATCGCGCCCTCCCGCTCGGCGAGCAGCGCCTCGGCCGGGGACCCGGCGAGGCCCGGCAGGCTGCGCGGGGCGATGAACAGGGTCTCCAGGAACAGGCGCGACGAGGGCGAATAGGGTGAGATCTTGGTCCGGTCGGAGGCGAACAGGGCGTGGACCGGGCTGAGGCCCAGGAAGGCCGCCCCGCGCAGGGCCGCCTCGCGGGCGGCCTCGCCGGCATCCGCGTAGGTGCCGATGCCGATATTGGTGGCCGAGCGCAGGCCGTAGAGCTGGGCGGCCAGACCCCAGTCGGAGGCGCCCTCCTCCGTGTAGGGGCGCGGGCGCCAGCAGCGCTGCGGCGCGGCGATCACCCAGGCCTCGGTACGGCTCTGCCCGGCCTGCACGATGAGGCGGTGATAGCCCGGTGTCAGCGGCGGCAGCTCGAAGCCGGGATCGGACCCCTGCGGATTCGCACGCCCCTCCCGGGCCGTGCCGCGCTCGTCCACGAGGCGCCAGACCAGGGTGTGGGGCACGCCGTCCTGCAGACGCACCGGAACGCGCGCCGCCCGGCGGGCCTCCACGGGCAGGAGCGGCGGAATCAGCCCGCGGCGCAGGCGCTCCACTGCGGCGAGACTTTCGGCGACCGCATCGTCGTCGTCCACCGCGAAGCCCAGGGCCGCCAGCAGACCCCGGCGCACCTCTAAGGACGTCTCGACGGGCTTGCCGAAGGCGTCGGTGTAGCCGCCGGCGACGCCGACGAGGTCGGCGAGCTGTTCCAAGGTCCCCACGTTCAAGGCGCTCACGAGTGGGACTCCGTCAAGAACACGCCGGTCCAGGAGGGTAGGTCGCGTCCGGCCCCGTCCGGGGCGTTGGTCCAGACCAGCTTGGCACCGCCCGGATCCAGCGCGAAGGGCTCGGTCCCGACATTGGCGACGAACCGCAGGGTGCCGGTGCCGAAGCGCCACGTGCAGTCGACCACGTCAGCCCGCGGCAGCGTGGCGGCGGCGCCCTCGTAGCCGGACTTCGCCAGCGGCACGACCACGTCGCGGCGCAGCCCCAGGAGCCGGGTCGTCTCGGCCAGCACCTCGCGGTGCGGCGCGCGCTCCCGCTCGGACCAGTCGAGCTTGGAGGCCTCGAAGGTCTCGCGCTGCGTGGGATCGGGGATCTTCCCGGTGTCGTCCGCAAACGCCGCAAAGCTCTTGAATTCGCGGCGGCGGCCGTCGCGCACCGCCTTGTTCAATTCCTCGTCCGGCGCGAAGTCGACGAAGAACAGGAACGGCGCGGAGGCCGACCATTCCTCACCCATCCAGAGCATCGGGATCTGCGGCGCCAGCAGGAGCCCGGCCCGGGCCAGATCGAGTTTTTTGGGATCCGCGAGGTGGTTCAACCGCTCGCCGAGGGCGCGGTTGCCGACCTGATCGTGATTCTGGAGGAAGGTTACGAAGGCCGAGGGCGGCAGGTGCCCGGAGGGCTCGCCGCGCGGGTGGTTGTCGAGGGTCGAGAAGGGCTCGCCCTGATAGGCAAACCCCTCCGCGAGGCAGCGGGCGAGGTGCGCGACGGGTTTGTCGGCAAAGCTCTTATAGTAGCCGGCATCCTCGCCGGTGAGCAGGACGTGCCAGCAATGGTGCAGGTCGTCGGCCCACTGGGCGTCGTGCATCTTCGGGCGCCCGGCCGCGTCGCGCTCCAGCCAGCGAGCCTGATTGGCCTCGTTCTCCAGCATCAGGTGGATCTGACGATCCGGAAAAAACTTCCGGATCGTCTCGCCGAGCTCGGCCAGGAAGTGGCGGGGCGAATCGTCGAGGATTGCGTGGACGGCATCGAAGCGCAGGCCGTCGAAATGGTATTCCTCCAGCCAGTACAGGGCGTTCTGGATGAAGTACTGGCGCACCGTGGCACCGCTCTCCTTGCCGTCGAAGTTGATGCCCGCACCCCAGGGCGTCTGATGGCGCTCCGTGAAGAAGGTCTTGGCGTAGGCGTGGAGGTAATTCCCGGCCGGGCCGAAATGGTTGTAGACCGCGTCGAGATAGACCATCAGGCCGAGCCCATGGGCGGCGTCGATCAGGCGCTTGAGGTCGTCGGGGCGGCCATAGGCGCCGTCGGGGGCGTAGGGCAGCACGCCGTCGTAGCCCCAGTTGCGCGAGCCCTTGAAGTCGGCGAGCGGCAGCAGCTCGATGGCGGTGACGCCGAGCGCCTTGAGGTCGGGCAGCCGGGCCTGAAGGCCGGCATAGGTGCCCTCCGGCGTCGCGGTGCCGACATGGCACTCGTAGATCACCGCCTCCTCGAACGGCCGCCCGGTCCAGGTCTCGTCGGACCATTCGAAGCCGCGCGGGTCGATCACCTCGCTGAGGCCCGACACGTCGTCGGGCTGGAACCGCGAGGCGGGATCGGGGGCGATCAGGTCGCCGTCGATGCGGAAGCCGTAGCGGGCGCCAGGCTTCACGCCGGGCAGGGCGGTGCGCCGCCAGCCGCCGCCGGATTCGGGCAGGGGGTGATCGATGCCGTCGACGACGAGGTCGACGCTCTGCGCAGTGGGCGCCCAGAGGGCGAAGCGGACGCCGCCCCCGACCATCTCGGCCCCGAAATCCATGCTGTGGGCGCGCCGCATCGGGCCACCGTCCTCGTCATTGGCCGCGCAGGCCGGGGCAAGCGCGGCAGAAAGAGCTGTCGTGGGAGAAGGCCCCGGGGTCGATCCGGTTCCCGCAGCGCAGCTATGGCGGGCGGGGGGTGTGGCAATGGGGGGACAAGGGGTGCACGTCTCCCTTCCCCGCAGAGGGGGGAGGAGAGACGTGGGATCGTCTCTGATCTTGTTCTTGAACGACCTCGCCCCCTACGGTCCCGGCACCCACCCGGCCCCTCGCCCGGTCTCTGCCCTCGGGGCGGTGAGAACCAGAACCGTTCGCCCTGCCAGCGGCACCGCGCCGCCCGCCGCGTAAGGCGCAGCATCCGGCGAAAGCGCCCCCTCCGGCTCGCCGGTGTCGAAGACCGGCCGCCACGGGCCTCCGATCACCGGGGCGAGGTGGAACGTGCAACCCCCCTCCCCGGCGTTGAACAGCATCAGCAGGCGGTCGCCCGGCTCACCGTCATTGCCGATCTGCATGCCGAAGGCCTGGAGCCCGTCGTCGGACCAGTGGCTTTCGCCCATCTCGGTGCCCTCGGGCGCCAGCCAGTGAACGTCCCGCAGGGGCTGGTCCGGATCGATCACGGCGCCGGTGAAGAAGCGCCGCCGCCGCAGGGCCGGTTGCGCCCGCCGCAGGGCGAGCAGGTTGGCGACGAAGCCCGTCAACGCGGGGTCCGGATCGACGCTCCAGTCCATCCAGCTCGTCGGGTTGTCCTGGGCGTAGGCGTTGTTGTTGCCGCCCTGGCTGCGCGAGCGCTCGTCGCCCATCAGCAGCATCGGCACGCCCTGGGCCAGCATCACGGTGGCCAGCATGTTGCGCTTCTGCCGGGCGCGCACCGCCAGGATGGCCGCATCGTCGGTGTCGCCTTCGACCCCGTAATTCCGGCTGACGTTGTGGCCGTGGCCGTCGCGGTTGTCCTCGCCGTTGGCCGCGTTGTGCTTCGCCTCGTACGCCACCGTGTCGGCGAGCGTGAAGCCGTCGTGGCTGGCGATGAAGTTGACGCTGGCGAGCGGCGAGCGGCGGGAGGGTGCGAACACCTCCCGGGAGCCGGTCAGCCCCTGCGTGACCTTGGCGAGGGTGCCGGAATCGCCCTTCCAGAAGCCGCGCGTCGCGTCGCGGAACTGGTCGTTCCACTCGCTCCAGCCACGTGGATAGCCGCCCAGCTGATAGCCCCCCTCTCCGATGTCCCAGGGCTCGGCCACCATCTTGACCCGGGCGAGCACCGGATCCTGCGCCACCGCCTGGAAGAAGGCCGCCTGCGGGCTGAAGGCGAGGGGCGACCGCCCGAGGCTCGACGCGAGGTCGAAGCGGAAGCCCGCGATCCCATAGGCGGTCACCCAGTGGCGCAGGGAATCCAGCACCAGCTGCATCACCCGCGGATGGCTCACGTCGAAGGTGTTGCCGCAGCCGGTGCAGTCGATGTTGCGGTGCCGGTCGGCGGGGTCGAGCTTGTAGTAGCTGGCGTTGTCGATGCCGCGGAACGCGAGCGTCGGACCGGTGTGATCGCCCTCCGCGGTGTGGTTGTAGACCACGTCGAGCCAGGTCTCGATCCCGGCGGCGTTGAGCTCGCGGATCGCCGCCTTCAGGCTGCCCAGGCCACCCTCCCCCAGGTAGCGCGGATCTGGGGCGAAGTAGCTCAGGGGCTGATAGCCCCAGAAATTGACGAGGCCCTTGTCCACCAGGAAGCGGTCATCGACGAAGCCCTGGATCGGCAGGAGTTCGAGCGCCGTGACGCCGAGCTTCACGAGGTGCTCGATGATCGCCGGATGGGCGAGCGCCGCGTAGGTGCCGCGCTCGGGTTCGGGGATCGCGGGATGGGTGCGGGTCAGCGCCTTGACGTGCGCCTCGTACACCACCGTGTCGGCGAGCGGCCGGCGCACCGGATCGAGGGCGAGGTTCGGCACCTCGGGGGCGGTGACGACGCAGCGCGGCATGTAGACTGCGCTGTCGCGCCGGTCGATCCGGTCCTCGCGCCCACCGCGACGGTGCCCGTAGAGCGCGTCGTGCCAGCGGATCTTCCCGCGGATTTCCCGGGCGTAGGGGTCGAGCACCAGCTTCGACGGGTTGAACCGGTGGCCGTTCGCCGGGTCCCAGGGGCCGTGCACCCGGTAGCCGTAGAGCTGGCCCGGCAGCACGCCGCGCAGGTAGCCGTGCCAGACATCGTCGGTCCGGCAGGGCAGCCGCACCGTGCGGGTCTCGTGCCGCTCACCGGGCTCGAACAGGCAGATGTCGACCGCGGTGGCGTGCTCGGAGAACAGGGCAAAGTTGACCCCGCGTCCATCGAAATGCGCGCCGAGCGGCGCCGGCACCCCGTCATCGACGGCGATCATGGGTGGGGTCCAGCTGTGATTGTGAGAACAGAAAGTCGCCGCGCAACATCATGGTTTCAAAAGGTCTTCGACCTTTTGTGGGTGCAGGGCAACGCCCTGCTGGGTCCGGGCAACGCCCGACATCGGGGCTCCGCCCCGAGACCCCGCCAAAGGGATGATCCCTTTGGAAACCCGGGACATCGACGGTTATTCGGCCGCGGCGGCGGTCTTGGTGGGCGGCTCGCGCTCGATCGTGCGGAAATTCTCAAGCTCCGCCAGGAAGTTGCGCGCCCACCAGTCGACATCCTCGCGGGTCATGCGCTCGACCATCGGCTTCCAGCGCGCCAGCCGCTCGGCCTTCGGCATGTAGAGCGCCGCGCGGATCGCCTCCGCCACCTCGAACTTGTCGTAGGGGTTGATCAGCAGCGCCTCGGGCAGCTGGCGGGCGGCGCCGGCGAATTTCGACAGGACCAGCACCCCCGGATCGTCCTCGGACTGCGCGACCACGTATTCCTTGGCGACGAGGTTCATGCCGTCGCGCATCGGCGTCACGATGCCGACCCGCGCCGCCCGATAGAGGCCGGCGAGCACGGGCCGCGGATAGGCTTTGGTGATGTACTGGATCGGCGTCCAAGCCGGGTCGCCGAGGGAGCCGTTGATCTCGCCGACCTTTTCGTTCACGTCGCGGGCGAGCTGCTCGTATTCCGGCACCTCGCTGCGGGATTTCGGGGTGATCTGGATGTAGGTGACGTTGCCGCGCTGGTCGGGGTTCGAGGCGAAGAAGCTCTCCACCGCCTCCATCCGCTCGGGCACGCCCTTGGAATAATCGAGCCGGTCGACGCCGATCAGCAGCTTGCGGGTGCGCAGGCCCGCCATGGTCTCGCGCACCACCTTGTTGGCGCCGGCCTTCTCGGCCGCCTCCTTGAAGCCCGCGACGTCGATGCCGATCGGGAAGGCGCGGATCCGGGTCCGGCGGCCATCGACCATCAGCGAGCCGCCGCCGAGCGGGATCGCCCGCTGGGTGTCGACGAGGTTGCGCTGCAGATTCTGGACATCCGCCTCGGTCTGCAGGCCGATCAAGTCGTAATCGACAATGGCGCGCAGCAATTCGGTGCTCGCCGGCAGCGAGTTGAACACATCGGCGGCGGGCCAGGGGATGTGGTGGAAATAGCCGATCGGGTTGTCGAGCCCGAGGCCGCGCAGCTCGGCGGCGAGCGGCAGCAGGTGGTAATCGTGCACCCAGATGATGTCGTCGGGCTCGACCAGCTTGGCGAGCGCCCGGGCGAAGGTGCGGTTGACACGGCTGTAGCCGGCGTAATCCGAGCGCGAGAAGGCGCCGAGCCCGAGCCGGTAATGCATGATCGGCCACAGGGCCCGGTTCGCGAAGCCGGCGTAATATTCGAGGTGGTCCTGGGGCGAGAGGTCGACCACCGCGTACTGGACGCGGCCCCGGTCGATCAGGGTCGGCTCCTCCGAGGGCTCCTCGGTGATGGTGCCGCTCCAGCCGAACCACAGCCCTTCATAGGCGGTGAAAGCCTCCTTCACGGCGACCGCCAAGCCGCCCGCCGCGACCGCCTTCCCGCCCTCCTCCGGGACGGCGACGCGGTTCGATACGATCACAAGGCGTGCCACGCGGGTCGGCTCCGGATCAGGGGCGCAGGTCGAGTCGAGGATCTCGCCGCGCCTGCATCGGGACATCAACTCTATGTCAGAACGCGCGGGAACCCTGCGCGATCCTTTGTTGGTCGTGAGTGCCCCAAGTTGGGGCGACCCAAGGTGGTACGACCCAAGCGTGAAGCCGGGCGCGGGTCAAGTCGTTCCCGTACCGTTCCGGGACAGGGCGGCCGCTCCGTCCCGGCCTTGCGCCCCGCCGCGCCGGGTGAGTCGGCCAGGGCTGAGCAAGGGTCGTTGTCGAAGCGTGGCGGTTCTGACAGACCTTGGCTGAACGGAGACTGACCGCTGCGCCGCGTCGCACCGGGCGGGAGGCTGTTCGACCTGAATCGGGTTCGCAGCACGCGACGCCGGAACCGGCAACAGCTGAGTCGGTTACTCAGCCATCGCGGGGGTCGCGGCTGCTGCGAGCGGTGTCCCACCCCGCGTCGCGAGGAGTGTTTTCGAGATGGCCGGCAACGAGTTACCGCGGGATACGCTCAAGGACCCGCTTAACGGGGCCGCACATGAGGCGCCGCAGGGCGCCCCCCACGCGGCGGCCGATGAGCGCGCGCAGTGGCGCGCCCTTCAGGGCGATGTCGAGGGTCTGGCCGATGTGGCGGCGGAGCGCGGCCGCGGCCTCCTCGACGCGGCGCGTCTCCAGGCGCAGAGCTATGTCGAACAGCGCAAGGGCGACGCGGCGCAGTCGGTCCACGACTTGGCCCAGACGATCCGCAATTCCGGCCGCGACCTCGGCGACAAGCCGAATGTGCGTGCCTTCTTCGACAGCGCCGCCGACGGGCTGGAGCAGCTCGGCTCCTCGATCGAGCGCCGCAGCCTCGGCGATTTCTACAGCGAGGCCGAGTCCCTCGCCCGCCGGGCGCCGGTCGCGGTGGCGGTCGGGACCTTCGTGGCCGGCCTGATCGCCGCCCGGTTCATCAAATCGTCGAGCCTGCCGCCGGAGGCGCCGGAGGGCGACGCCCGCGACAGCTTCCGGGCCTGACGCCATGGCCCAGGGGACTGATCCGCGCCAGAACGGTGCCACCGGTGCTTCGAGCATCCAGAGCCTGATCGGCGACGCGCTCCGCGAGACCAATGAGCTCGCCCGGAAGGAGATCGCGCTGTTCCGCGCCGAGATGGCGGGCAATATCCGTCAGCTCGTCGTCGGCCTCGCCTGCATGGTTGGCTCGGCGGTGTTCGCCGTGGTCGCCCTGCTGGTGCTGATCGGCGCCTTCGTGAAATGGCTCGCCACGATCGTGGGGTCCGAGTGGCTCTCGGCCCTGATCGTCGGCGGCGTGCTGCTGGCCCTCGCCCTCGGGATGGCCCTGTGGGCACGCAGCGTCCTCTCCCTCTCCACCCTGGCCCCGAAGCGCACCACGCGCCAGGTCCGCCAGGATGCCCAGGCCCTGTCGGAGCGCGTGTCCGGATGAGTTCGATGAACGACCTCGAGAAGGAGATCGAGGAGAGCCGTGCCCGGCTCGACGACACGATCGACCGCATCCAGGGGCGGCTCTCGGTGCCCAACCTCGTGGACGAGATGCTGGGCAATGCCCGGCGTGTGCCGGCCCTGAACACCACCTACGATTCGGCCCTGGAGGCGGTGCGTCGCAACCCGGTGCCGGTGCTGCTGATCGCGGCCGGCGTCGGCTTGCTGTTCAACCGGATGGCGAAGGATGCCCAGCGTCGCCGCACGGAGGTCGCGGCCGCGCGCGTGCCGGCCCTGAATACCGGCGCGGCGCGCGGCTACGATCCCGACCTTCCAACGGTCCGCCCGGCGCGCGACCCGCTGGACAAGACCGAGATCTGAAGGCCGGCGCCGGACACGAACGATAAGGCCGGCCGGCAGGCCGGAGGGAACGGCGCGGCCCCGTGAGGCCGCGCAGCCGAGACGGACATCCGAGGACAACCCTATGACAGACAAGCCGGGCACCCCCTCCACCCCCTCCCGCACCCCCGAGCAGATCGCCGCCGAGGCGGGCATGCCGCACGGGTCCGGCGGTACCGGCCTGCGCCCGGATCCGGCCGGCCTCGGCGATCCGGGCGCGCCCGGCACGGCCGCAGGCGATTTCACCCTGCGGCCCGATCCGCGCGGCCTGCACGACCCGCTGCCGAAGGGGGGCACGCCGCTCTCCTCAGGTGGGATCTCGGGCGGCGGTTCGCATGCCTCCGATCCGGCCTCCACCGTGAAGGACGGCGTCCGCGCGGCGGGCGACCGCGCCGCCGACCTCGCCGGTCAGGCCAGCCAGACCGTCTCCAGCTACGCCGACAATATCGGCAACCGCCTGGGCGGCGCGGCCGATCAGGCCCGCGACCGCGCCTCCGCGGCCTATGACGACGTGCGGGGTCGTGCAGAGGGGCTTCACCGGCGCAACATGCGGGCGCTCGACGACCTGACCAGCCAGGGCATCGACGGGCTGCATCGCGGCCGGACCGCGGTCGAGCGCTTCGTGGACGACAATCCGCTCCTCGTGGGCGTGGTGGGCGTCGCCGCCGGCCTGCTGCTCGGCGCCCTGCTGCCGCGGACCCGCCAGGAGGACCGGAACATCGGACCCTGGGCCGACGAGGTTCGCGACCAGGGCCTGCGCTATGCCCGCGAGGTGACCAATATCGGCCGCGAGTTCGTCGAATCCGCCCTTGATCCGGACAACCTCAACGCCGCCGCGCGCAAGGTGGTCGATCCGGACGGGCACGAGCCGCCGGAAGGTGAGCGGAAAGAGCACAATCTTTGATTTAAGGCCGGCGTTGCCCCAGGGGGCCGCCGGCCATCGTCATTGCGAGCGAAGCGAAGTGACTCAGGGGGCGCACAACGTCGGAGGGCGGGGTGCCACTCTGAATTGCTTCGCTGCGCGCGCAACGACGAAGGAGGCTCCGTCGACCGCGGAGCTTGTCCGGCCGCGAGCCGAAATCAGCTCCGATACAGCTCCGCATGCGCCTCCCGGAGCAGGTTCTTCTGCACCTTGCCCATAGTGTTGCGCGGCAGCTCGTCCACGAACAGGACGCGCTTGGGGCATTTGAACCGGGCGAGCCGGCCCTCCAGGGCGGCCTGCACCCCGGCCTCGTCCGGGCAGCCCGGGCCCCCCACCACCACGGCCGTCACCGCCTCGCCGAAATCCGGATGGCTCAGGCCGATCACCGCGGATTCGACCACGCCCGGAAGCGCGTCGATCTCGGTCTCGACCTCCTTCGGATAAACGTTGAAGCCGCCCGAGATGATCAGGTCCTTGCCGCGCCCGACGATGTGGACGTAGCCCCGCGGATCGACCTTGCCGAGGTCGCCTGTGATGAAGAAGCCGTCGGCCCGGAACTCGGCCGCCGTCTTCTCCGGCATGCGCCAGTAGCCCTGGAACACGTTCGGGCCCATCACCTCGATCATGCCGACCGTATCGGGGCCGAGGGCCGAACCGCCCTCCGGCTCGACCACCCGCAGGGACACGCCCGGCAGCGGGAACCCGACCGTGCCGGCGACCCGGTCGCCGTCATAGGGGTTCGAGGTGCTCATGTTGGTCTCGGTCATGCCGTAGCGTTCGAGGATGGCGTGGCCGGTGCGGGCCTGCCACTCGCGATGCGTCTCGGCGAGCAGCGGCGCCGAGCCCGACACGAACAGGCGCATGCCCTTCGCCACGTCCGGCGTCAGGCCCGGCTCCTTGAGCAGGCGCGTGTAGAAGGTCGGCACGCCCATCAGCACGGTGGCCCGGGGCATCAGGCTCAGGATCAGCTTGGGATCGAGGCGCGGCAGGAACAGCATGGAGCTGCCGCTCGCCAGCACGGTGTTGGTCGCCACGAACAGCCCGTGGGTGTGGAACACCGGCAAGGCATGGATCAGCACGTCGTCGGCGGTAAAACGCCAAGAGTCGACGAGTGTCCGGGCGTTCGAGGCGAGGTTGTCGTGGGTCAGCATGGCACCCTTGGAGCGCCCGGTCGTGCCCGAGGTGTAGAGGATCGCGGCGAGATCCTCCGGCCCCCGGGGCACGTCGGCGACATCGCCGTCCTGCCGGTCCGCGGCCTCGGCGGCGCTGCCGCCGCCCGTGGCGTCCAGCGTCCAGATCGTGCGGACACCGGCCGCGGCCTCGGCGAGCGCCTCGCGCCGGCCCGGGTCGCAGACGAACACCGTGGGTTCGGCATCGCCCAGGAAGTAGCCGATCTCGGCCGGGGTGTAGGCCGTATTGAGCGGCAGGAACACGCCGCCGGCCCGGACTACGCCCAGGTAGAGAAAAATGACCTCCGGGCTCTTCTCGACCTGCACGGCCACCCGGTCGCCGGGCTCCACGCCCGCCGCCCGCAGGGCCGCCGCGTAGGCGCCGGCGCGGGCGATCAGGTCCGCGTAAGCGTAGCGGCGGCCCTCCGGTGTCTCGATCACGGTCTTGGCGGGATCCGGGACGCCGTCCCGGATCAGGGAGAAGAGGTGATTGGTCATCGGACGGCTTAAGTTGTCGCGGGCCTTCATGTCTCCCGCACCCATAGCCGCCTCAGGGGCCTCCCGGCGAGCCCTTTCAGGCGGCGAGGCGCTGCCGCGATGACAGGAAGGCCCCGTCCGGCGCCCGCTCGGGAGCGAACAGGCCGAGGCCGGTGGGCGCCGGCATGCCGACATAGATCGCCTCCATGCCGCCCCGGCCATAGGCCTCGTGCCAGAACCCGGAGCCCCTGGAATCCCGGGAGAAATCCCGCCACCACGTGCGGTGCGGCTCGGAGCGGGTGAAGCGCTCCAGGCTGTTCAGATCGCGCCAATACTGCCGCATGCCGACATGAGTCAGCCCGAAGAACATGTTTTCGTGCGCCAGCAGCCCGTCCGGCTGCGACCGCACCGAAGCGGCGATGCCCCGCCCGAGCCCCATCAGCGCGAGCAATCCGCGCCAGCGGGTGACCCGGAAGCCGAGATAGACCACCACGAGGTCGGGATAGGCGGAGAGATCCACGGAGTGGCGGACCGGGGCAGCTTGCATAGCGCCGTCTCCTGCGCTTTGTGTGCGGTGTAAACATCCCGCGGATTGTGTACAATGTCAACATCTGAGCCCGACAGGAGCTACCACCACGGCGACCTGCGGGCGGCCCTGGTGGCGACGGCCCTGGAGCAGCTGGAATCCGGCGGCGCGGCGGCGCTCTCCTTGCGCGCGGTGGCGCGGGCCTGCGGCGTGTCGGCGATGGCGCCTTACCGCCACTTCGCCGGCAAGGAGGAGCTTCTCGAGGCGGTGGCGGCCAGCGGCTTCGAGGCGCTCGCGGTCGCCCTGGAGACGGCTGACGCCTCGGCGGCGGGCGCCCAGGCCCTGGCCGCGCAGGGGGCGGCCTACGTGACCTTTGCATGCCGGAACCCAGCCCTGTTCCGACTCATGTTCATGGGGGCTGGCTGCACACCGGACCGGTCCCGCGCCTACGCGATCCTGGAGCGGCGGGCGGCCGCCCTGGCCGGCTCCGGGATGGCGGCCGCGGATCTGACGCTCGCCGCTTGGTCGCTGGTGCACGGGCTCGCCGCGCTGATCCTCGACCGCCGGGTGCCTCTGGAGGGCGAGGCCGCGCAGGACACGGCCCAGCGGATCACCCTGGCCTTCGCCCGGCTGGCGGCGGAGGCCCCATGAGCCGACCGCAAAGACCTGCGGTGGCGCTGGCCCGAACGCTACGCCTCGGCCAGCGCCACCGCGCGCGGCGGCGGCAGCTTGGCGCGCAGCTCGCGACTCACCGCGGGGGATGCCACCACCGTGCCGAGATTGGCGTAGGTCTCGTGGTTCCGCTCGATCGCAGCGAGATCGTAGAGGTAGTTCACCATCAGGCCATGGGCCTGGGACAGGCCCTTCCTCGACGTGTCGCCGAGGAAATTGATCCGCTCCAGCCGTGCGCCGTTGCCGAGGTGGAACCGGGCCACCGGGTCGAGGGGGCGCCCACGCGCGTTCTTGGCGCGCAGGAAATAGGCGGCGGCCGCCGGGATCAGCGCCTTGCGCACCGCGTCGGCCTTCGCCTTGTCGGTGTGCCAGTCGGGATCGTCCAGCGCCCGCAGGGTCTCGACATCCTCGGGCAGCAGCCCCTGCGGGCTGTCGGCCCGGCGCTCCCGGGCGAGCCACGCGGCGAAGCCCGGCACCGGCGAGAGCGTCACGAAGGTCTTGAGGGTCGGGACCTCGCGGGTCAGGTCCTCGACCACCTGCTTGATCAGGAAGTTGCCGAAGGTGACGCCGGCAAGCCCCTTCTGGCAGTTCGAGATCGAGTAGAACATCGCGGTCATCGCCGCCTGAGGCTGCAGCGGCTTGCGCTCCCGCGACAGGATCGGCGCGATGGCGGGTGCGATCTCTCCGGTCAGCGCCACCTCCACGAAAATCAGCGGCTCGTCGGCGAGCGCCGGGTGGAAGAACGCGAAGCAGCGCCGGTCCGGCGGCTCGATCCGGGCGCGCAGGTCGTCCCAATCGGCGATGGCGTGCACCGCCTCGTAGCGGATGATCTTTTCCAGGATGTGGGCCGGCGTGGTCCAGTCGATGTGGCGCAGCACCAGGAAGCCGCGGTTGAACCACGAGGCGAACAGGTGCTCGAAGTCGGAATCCAGGCTGTCGACCGCGTCGAGCAGGGCGGGATCCGACGTCTCGCCGGAGCGCAGGCTCTGGCGCAGGTCGAACAGATCCTCGCGCATCCGCACGAGGCTGAGCGTCCCGCCCCGGGCGAGGTTGAGTCGGCGGATCAGCTCCTGGCTGCGCGGCTCGGCGGCCTCGTGCAGGGTGCCGAGCCGCGCCCGCGACGGGGCGGCCCGATAGGCGGCGATCGCCTCGTCGACGGCAGCGTGGTCCGCGTCGAAATCGAGGGCGATGGCGCGCAGGAAGGCGTGGCGCTCGGCCTGCCCGAAGCTCGCGTAGCGGTCGAGGATCAGGCGGGCCAAAGCCACGCCGGAGGCCTCGCCGCGCCGGGAGATCAGATCCTCACACAGCTTGACGAGATCGCCCGCATTGGCCCGGGACGCCAAGTCGCCGCGGCCGATGCCGATCAGGTCGCGGCCGCGCTCGCTGATGGTCTGAAGCAGGTCGCCGAAGAAGGAGATCGCCGCCATGACCTTCGCACTGACCCCTGTCGACCCGAATACGACGCGCGTCCCGCCCCGCGACGCCGGCTCGTCGATCGGATGCGTGCGCAGCCGCCCCGTCGGGGCGGTCGGACCGGCACCCCGATCCTGCCCCACATCTTACGGCGGCGCGGCCGCCGCGACCAGAGCTTGACCGGTTGCAGAGTGCGAAGGGCGATCTTGCAAAAGTGGTGCAAAGGTCGTGTGACGGATCGAAGCCTCTGGGGTCAGATGCGTTCGGCGACGGTGGCGAGGTCGGCCCGTTCCCGCCAGTCGCCGACGCCGTGCTGGCGGGCGAAGCGGAGCTCGGCGGCGCGGCGGGCGCGCTCGGGATCACGGGCCCGCGCGATCTCGACGGAGCCGACCGTGAACGGCACCCCGAGGATCTCCTTGGCGAAGTCGATGCGGTAGTTCGGCATTCCGTACTCCCTGTTTCCGGCGGGTCCGGGTGCATCCGCACGGAACGAAACCGCCCGCTCACTCGTATGCCGGTTCTGGAGCCTGTCTCGCCCGACACCCGGATTGTGCTGCGCGCTGCGGTCCCGTAGGCCGGCAGCGCCGGTTGCATCGTTCGCATATGGTGCTGCAGCGATCCCCGTGAAGGGGCCCGCCGCGTCCAGGCAGGGATGCATCGCCGCAGCTTGCGAGCTGGCGCGCTCTGCTCGTACAGGCGTGCGACTGCCCTGCCCCGACCTGAAGATACGGATCTGACCATGGCCCTTCCGCGGCGGCGAACCGGCCTGCCCTCGATCCAGCCGTGACCACCTCCCTCGACGCGAAGGCCCGGCTCGGCCTGACGCTGATCGCCGGCGGGGCGGTGGCCAACATCTATTACAATCAGCCGCTGCTCGGGCTGATCGTGGCCGAGTTCGGCGATCGGGCAGCCCTCTGGGTGCCGACCACGGCCCTCGTCGGCTATGGTCTCGGCATCGTCGGACTCGTGCCGCTGGGCGACGCGCTGCCGCGGCGCGCCCTGATCGTGTGGCAGTGCCTCGGCCTCGCCGTCGCGCTGCTCGCGGTCGGCCTCGCCCCGAACCTCGCGAGCCTCGCGCTGGCCCATCTCGTCGTCGGCGTGCTCGCCTGCGCGGCCCAGCAGGCGGTACCGTTCGCGGCCGAGCTCGCGCCGGATGCGAGCCGCGGGCGGGTGGTCGGGCAGGTGATGACCGGGCTGCTCACCGGCATCCTGCTCGCCCGGACGGCGAGCGGCGTCCTGGGGGCGCATCTCGGCTGGAGGCCGGTCTTCCTCGTCGCGTCCGTGCTGGCCCTCGTCATGGCGGGTATCGCCCGGGCGACCCTGCCCCAGACGGCGCAGACACACCCCCTGCGCTACCGCGCCCTGATGCTGTCGATCCTCCACCTCGCCCGGAGCCAGCCGGTTCTGCGCACGGCGAGCCTGTCGCAGGCGCTGCTGTTTGCCGCCTTCAATGCCTTCTGGGCGACGCTGGCGCTGCTGGTGGAGGGCCCGCCCTTCGGGCTCACGGCCGCGGGCGCCGGGCTGTTCGGGGTGATCGGCGTCTGCGGGGCCTTCGTGGCGCCGCTCTCGGGCCGCTTCACCGATCGGAAGGGCGCCAAGCCCGTGGTGCTCGGCGGCAGCCTGATGGTCGCCCTGTCCTTCGTGGTGCTGTGGGCCGGGGGCGCGTGGTCGCTCATCGCGGTGGCGCTCGGCGTGCTGCTGATCGACATCGGCATGAACGGGGCACTGATCGCCAACCAGACCCGGGCCTACGCCCTGGTCCCGGGCGCGCGGGGGCGGATCAACACCGTCCTGTTCACGACCCTGTTCGTGTTCGGGGCGCTCGGCGCCTATGCCGGCTCGCAGGCCTTTCTGCTGGTCGGCTGGCCGGGGGTCTGCGCGGTGGGGCTGGTGTTCTCGGCGCTGGCGGTGGTCGTGGCGGCGCGCGACCCGCACGGGCGCGGCGCGTAGCAAGTGCGGGTTTCAGGAGCTTCGCCCGGTCCGCTCAGATTGGCCGGGCGCGGTGCGGGGATCGGAGCCCCGGCCCATGACACGCGCCGTTTTCCCGGACAGGTGGAGCGCCAGCAGAATCTGACCCGGGGACCCAGCACATGACGTCGCGAAGCGTCTTCCTGGTTCAACCTGAGCCGCTTGCGCGGCGCTTTTCATGCCGGGTCTCGGGTCGCATTCCGCTGGCGCTGCATGCGCCTTGGAAAGGAACGGTGCAGGACCGGCTTGACGTGT
>NZ_JAKSYG010000201.1 GCF_022829725.1 Methylobacterium sp. E-005
ACACGTCAAGCCGGTCCTGCACCGTTCCTTTCCAAGGCGCATGCAGCGCCAGCGGAATGCGACCCGAGACCCGGCATGAAAAGCGCCGCGCAAGCGGCTCAGGTTGAACCAGGAAGACGCTTCGCGACGTCATGTGCTGGGGAGCGGAGGCCTCGAAGGAGCCCTCCAGACAGCTCAGCGATCCCTGGAGCCCTCCTTCGAGGCCCGCTGCGCGGTCACCTCAGGATGAGAGGATGGGTTGGACGGTCATCCTCGAATAGGCCTCCTGCCTGGACCATCGCGA
>NZ_JAKSYG010000202.1 GCF_022829725.1 Methylobacterium sp. E-005
GCGGTCTGATCGGCCAGGGTCTTCACCTCGCCCGCCACGACCGCGAAGCCCTTGCCGGCTGCGCCGGCCCGGGCCGCCTCGATGGTCGCGTTGAGGGCCCGCAGGTTGGTCTGGGACGCGATCCCGTCGTACAGCCGGACGACCGCGTCGAGGCACCCGGCCGCGGTCGAGAGGCGCCGCATCCGTTCATTGCTGTGCGAGGCCTCCCCCGACGCCTGGGCGGACAGGCTTGGGGCCTAGGCCACGCGGCAGCCTTACCTGGAGATTGAGGACGACAGGTTCGCGGTGGCCGTCGGCCGCCTGCGGAC